>CAZVZS010000152.1:0-1506 GCA_964631535.1 uncultured Leptospiraceae bacterium | reverse complement strand
GGTGTGACAACTACAATTTTCCCGCTAGCTTTCGGGCGCCAGAAAGGACGAAGAAGTTGCGGGCGACGATGAATCAGACTGATATGCGCGGATTGGATACCGCATGACATTTGATTCGTCGGGAGCTGCCCCGGTCTAAAATCGTGGATCGCCGTGGAGGGCGCCACATAGCAGGTACGGGGGTTCTCCTTTAACTTTACTTCTTCGCCCATTCTGACACCCGAAATTTGGATAGGTTCAGGCCACCTTTCCGACCATCGTTCCCCAGATGAAACCTGCCAGTTCGCGGCCAACGGCGGTTGCTGTCGTGGAGGCTGGCTTATTTCGGCCGAGCATCTTTTTGTATTTCTGATTCAGGCGACGCATGGCTTTATCCGCGAAGGCGATAATTTCCACCGGTTGACCGGTCCTTCTTTCGGAAAGCCTGCGACCCACTGTCGGTTGATGTCGGTAATGCCATGCGGCCTCGATCAACAGCCGGCGTAAATGGGTGTTCCCGCTTTTTGTGATCGAGCCCCGGACGACTCTGTTTCCGCTGGAATGCTCGGACGGTACCATTCCCAGGAAAGCCATGAAGTTGCCGGCCGTCGGGAATCGGCGAAAATCACCGATCTCAACGACGAAATTGAGTGCCGTGAGCGTATCAATTCCGCGAAAGCAGCGCAGTCTGGCCACCGGTGCGACGAACGGTTCGCATGCGGCGATTTCCTCGATCTGGCGGTCCATCTGGACCAGCCGTTCCTGACTTTCCTGAATGCGATAGTAATGCATCGCGAACACGGCCCGATGGGACGGATATTGAAACTGCAATTCCTTCAACCATTTTCCGTGAGCAAGCGTCCATTGCTTTCCAGAATAAATGAAATTGTGCCTGAGCAGAAATTTCGACAGGCGATGCTTTTCGCGGATAATGTCCAGCCGCAAATCCTCCCGGGCGCGCAGAAAATCCCGGATCGCTTCGTATTCAGGAGTCGGAACAAAAATCGGTTCCAGGTCGCCCGATCTGAGACCCGCAGCCAGTTTCAGCGCATCCCGCCGATCCGTCTTGACCCTCTCCGATGGTTTCCTCGGAATCAGCCCCGGGGCCACCACATGGCATTCAATGCCCTTTTTTTCCAGATACCGTTTCAGCGAAAATCCCATGCACCCGGCTTCATAGCAGGCGACAACCGCATGGTCGCTACCGAGCTTTTTTAGATACTCTCCGATCTTTTTTTCAGAATACGGCAGGGATTTCTGGAATTCGGGACTCCTCATTCCTTCGGTTAGACCCGCAATTTCCACCGATTCTTTATGGACATCCATCCCAATGTAAAGTTTTTTCATCTCGTGACCTCCGTGCATTTGTTGCATGCGGTACCCAATCCGCGATTTTTGCAACCACGGAGGTCACACCATATTGTCTAACGCGTCTCTTCACGTTCGATCAGTCGCTGAACAAGGCCGGAAAGTCCGAGCACGTAACCGTACGGTCCGAAGCCGACGACGAGGCCCGCGGGGAGCGCG
>CAZVZS010000151.1:0-1657 GCA_964631535.1 uncultured Leptospiraceae bacterium | reverse complement strand
TGAAAAATGACCACCGTAACGGATAGTTTCTTCACTGTAGAACCCCGGCCATGGCTAAAAAGAAAGCACCCGCCATCACCCCGTACCACGCCCTCATGCGGACCATCGGCCAGCTATTTGAACACGGGCGCGAGGAATCCCGCCGTACCGGCAACCACGCCCAGACCCTGGCCTGCTGGGACATTGGGGCGAAAATCATCAAAGCGGAACTGAACGAAAACGGCCGGGCGGAATACGGCGACGCGTTGATCCAGAAATTGTCCGCCGACCTGAGCAAACAATACGGCCGTGGCTTCTCCGAACGCAACCTGAGCTACATGATCACGCTGGCCCGTGAATACGAACGGAACAAACTGAATACCGGACTCTCATACAGCCAGTACTGTACCCTGTTCGCGATCCCGGAACCGGGCCTGCGCCGGGAACTGGAACGCCGCGCGATCCGCGAACAACTCAGCTACGAACGCCTGCGGCGACTGATCCGGGTGGAGCGTGGACGTATGAAGGACCGCAGCCGTCCCAATGGAATTCTGAACACCTTCCGCATCACGACCCGCACGATGCACAACGGGAAAAAGGAACAATACCTGGACCTGGGCTTTGGCGTGTACGCGGAGGTGCCGGATAAAGTACCCGGTAAAGAACATACGATCTACACGCTGGAAACGAGCGGCAGCAGGACGACCCTGAGCCCGGCGCGCCCCGGTGATCTGTGGCTGTATAAAGCGCGCATAGAACGGATTGTGGACGCGGATACTTTGATAGCCCTGATTGAACTGCCATACGGCCAGCATATCCGCGCGAGACTGCGACTGGCGGGCGTTGAAGTCCCGGAACGCGGCACGGCCGAAGAAGCGAAAACAACGGTCCTCCTTTCCAACAAACTGAAACAGACGAAAGGGATTCTGATCAAAACCAGAGGCATGGACCGCTACGGCCGCTACGTGGCCGATGTACTCTACTCCGAAATCACGAACGACCCCCGGCGCATCCTCAAAGGCGGCAAACACCTGAACGCGGAATTGATCCGCCGCGAAAGGCGGAACACGTAAAGCCATGAACAGAGCGCGCGAAAATCCGAACCGGAACAGCGCACGAGGCAGATTCCCAATTCTGCAGGGGGCCTGCAAAATTCAGGAAACGAAACACCCGGACGACTCTCCCAACGCCCGGGCATCTCAAACCCCCTCACGACCGGCCACGGTCATCCGTCTCCCTGAGATTCATGTAATCCAGGATGGCGATATAACTTTCAAAGGAAACCTCCTCTTTCAAGCACCACTCCGCCGTACTGAGGCGATCGGCCAGCAATTCACAGACATCAAAGGGCCGCTTAAACCAGTCCTCCCGGTCCTGAACGGGCGTATCCTTTTTAACCTTGCGAATGGCGCTGTCAACCAGGGCGACTGTATCCGCGAGCACCCTGTCAACCAGGTCGTCGTTTATCTCCGGGATGTCTCTGCGTTTCCGTCTGCTCATACCCGACCTCAAGAAAATTTACGCAAATCCCGCACGCGAAAACCGTCCGCATCCGCGAGTTCAAGAAACTCCGCAAAGCAACCATGCTCTCTGAGCACCAGCTCCGCGGCAGCCAGCCTCCACGCCAGATGGTTGACCATCGGCCTGGGGATGGTGGCGAGCGGAGTGCCGGTGACGA
>CAZVZS010000150.1:0-1724 GCA_964631535.1 uncultured Leptospiraceae bacterium | reverse complement strand
AGAGCCGATCCTAAAACCCCCGTTCGCGAAAGCAAAATCGCTCCGGGGGTTTTAGAGCCCATCTCAAAACTTGTTTTGAGATGGGCTCGGGGCTACAGGAGGTAGCCCCAATCGGCGAGCACCAGCGGAGCGGAGCCGATTGCGAGCGGTTTTCGGACATGTGCCGAAAACCGCGACAATCTCAAAACTGCATGGAGGCAGTTTTGAGATGAACTCTCAGGATCGGCTGGAAAGAATGAAGAAATCCTGGCCTTCGGTGGCCTTCTGGATGGCCGGGAAAATTCCAGGTTTTCCTTGAAAATGAGGTTTTAGGGTTGGCTGCTCTTAAGTGGAAATCGATCTGGAATTTCAAAGCGCGCGATCTGGCCGGACGCGACATGGTGTTGTTCATGATCGTCCTGGCCCTGGCGCTCGGCGGATTGCTGGTTCTGTATCCGGCTTCCTCCGTCAACTCCGCGCGTGAACTGGGCGATCCCGAATATTATCTCAAAAAGCAACTGACCTGGCTACTCATCGGGATGTTCGGCCTGTTCATCGCGGCGAGCGTGCCGCTGGAAACACTGCGCAAACTGGCTCTGCCCGGGATGGTCCTGAGCCTCCTGCTTTTGCTGCTGGTCTTCGTGCCCGGCCTGGGCCACAGCGTTTCGTCTTCGCGCGAAAGTTTCAATCGCTGGTTGCAACTGGGCCCCTTTCGTTTTCAACCGTCCGAATTCGCCAAAATCGCCGTGATGGTCTATCTGGCGACAATCCTCTCCCGCGAGGCCGTGCTCCGGGTGGAATATGACGTCCGCAAACTCGCCCCGCCGATCGCACTGACGACCGTCGTGCTGGGAGCGATCATCCTCGAACCGCAGTACGGGACCACCGTATGTATGCTGGGGGTCATCGCGCTTTTGATTTACGTCTCTGGTTTCCCGATGCTGCGACTCATGGTCGTGGCCGTCGCGTCGCTGCCGCTGTTGTATTTACTGATCTACTACTGGGATTATCGCCTGGATCGTTTCAAGGTCTGGCTGAACCCATACGAGTTTCGCGCTCTGGGCGGCTACCAGCTGGTCACCGCCTGGCGCGCCTTTCGGGAAGGCGGAGTCTTAGGAGAGGAACTCGCCGCCGGGTTCGGGCACCGTTACCTGCCGTTCGGTCACACTGACTTTATCATGGCCCTGCTGGCGGAAGACTTCGGTTACGTCGGCGTGCTGGTTTTGATGGCCCTGTACATCCTGTTCCTGTGGCGCGCGTACGCGATGTTACGTCGGGTCGAATCGCCGTTTCCGTTCATGCTCGGCGCGAGCGCCCTCGTGATGCTGATCTTGCAGTCGCTCGTGAATATGTGCGTCGTCACCGGCCTTTTGCCCACGACGGGGATTTCGCTGCCTTTCCTGAGCTACGGTGGCTCTTCGCTCATCGTTACCCTGGTGTTCTGCGGCCTCATCCTCAACGTTTCGCGTTTTGCGGAGCACCCCTGACTTCCGGGCGCTTCGCGCACATCCGGATCAGCCGACTCGCAACATCCTGTTGCGGATCGGCTGACCGCTCGCAATCCTGCTCGCTCCGGATGGCGCTTGCCGCTCGTTTCGTTGCATCTTCCGTACGGGTTTCGAAATTCGTTGGGCGCCCCGGTCCCGCGGTTCTTGCTTCGTTCGGCGGGCCCGGCGGGTGCTCCGCCCGGTGGGACGGGCGTCGCCCCCTGGCGCGGGACCCTTAACCCGGATTATGCACGATAT
>CAZVZS010000149.1:0-1882 GCA_964631535.1 uncultured Leptospiraceae bacterium | reverse complement strand
TCCCTCCACGCGAAAGTAAAATCCATTTTTTTCGCAAAAATTTCTTTTTTTCTTGCCTTGAAAGAATTTATCTTTTTTGCTGATACTTATCAAAAGACGGGGTATTTCTTGTGAAAGGCAAAGCAAGCTGCATTCTCCAGACTGTTCCGCCCGAAGCGCGGATATTCAAGCGGTGCAAACTTACCTTCATCGGGGACACAGGACACGCCATCCTTGCCACCGTGAACGATGAAAATCCAAGGGAACTGCTCTTCCTGGAATGCGCCCGAATGAACGTACTTTCGGACGAACTGGTGGAACTGGAAGGCTTCACGCGCACGAACGTGGACGCCGGACCGTACACGCGCTGTTCGGTCGTCTTCTGGCCCGCTGATTTCAAAAAAAAGGAGGTCGCTTAATATGGAAGCCATTCGCGACATTCTCGCACGTTGCGGCGGCACGGAATTTCTGCCCGCGCGTTCACCGCTGCTGGTCCAGATCGACCCGGACAATCACCTGACCATCGAAGACGGTGGAACAAGCCCCCACGGCCTCCCCGTGGTCGCGCTCTCATTTTTTAAGCGTGACCACGGGGAGGACTGGCACCGTCGGATGCTGTTCGAAATCACGGACCTGGGCTGGCTGCCCTTCTCGCTGGTGAGCAAGCGTGACCAACTGGCTCTGGAAGCGTACCGGCTGGACCGGCGCGGCCGGATCAAACAGACCCGGCGGGCCGTGCGCCGTGACCTGGTCATGATCGCGGCCCGCTGGGACGAAGAACTATCGACGCTCCTGCCCTCCGGACAGATCACGCTGACATAGCGCCCGCCGCGCCCTCCCGTCCACTCTCCCGGGCGGGTGGGCGCGGCGGGTGTTCCGCTTACTTTTGGTCGGGCGCCGGTGCCACGCGTACCGGCTCCCGACCAAAGGCGACCAGAAACCATGAAGCGCAAACGAGCAGAAAAAACAAACACGGCCAAACGCCGCCCCACCTTTCTCGCGCAAAGAGAAGACCGCTACGTTTTCATTCGCGAACGCCAGGCACACCACCGACACGCTGTAATAAAGCTCGAAAAAAAATTCGGTCCGGAAAATTTCTCCGCTCCCGCCGCCACCCGGATCGGAATTGATTCATCGCTGTTACGGGAACTGGTGCAACTGAAATACGTAATCTTTTCCGGGGGCCATTACTCCCTCAACCGGGACATGCTCGCCCATCCCGAACCCTTCGAATCCGAGGTGTCCTTTCTGCAGGCGACCTATGCGATGTTCGCCGGCAAATTCGAGCCGGATCCGGAAGAACTGGCGCGCATCAGCCGGGCCTGTCGCGAAACCGAATCAGAATTGGAGAAAAAGCGAAAAGCCGATCACTGGCAAGTGATGCACGTAACGAAACGATTCCGCATGCCCTATGAACTGTACCTGTCCCTGCGCCCGCGCATGGACAATCTGAGCGCCTATGTTCGCTACCTGATTTACAAGGACCAGGGCATGGAAACCGAAGCGGCCATGGAGAAAGCACGTATGGGAGAAGGAACACCGGAGAACTGATCCTAAAATTGGACTGATTGTCGTTCCGGCCGGGATGCTGCGGCGGCGCCCCATCCGCCAGAGCAGCAGACCGGCCGGGCGATTCGTCAGGGCGTCCCGGTCCGGCGCAGGGCCGCGCTTCGAAGCGCCGGACCGTCGCGCTGGCTCCGGGCTCGGGCATTCGCCCTCGTCCCTCGCTCCACTCGGGATCGCTGCGCGCCCCTTCGCATCGCTGACGCAGGTTGCCACGCGGGACATAATTACCCAATCACTCAAAGCGCCTCCCCGGACACCATCCAGAGCTTGAAGTCAAGAATCACCTGTTCCACGACCGACAACTCCTCCGGGTTCGACTTTTGTCCTGCTGGGCGCA
>CAZVZS010000148.1:0-1956 GCA_964631535.1 uncultured Leptospiraceae bacterium | reverse complement strand
GATTGAGGGGGACCGCGCAGGTCCCCCTCAAAGATCGCCAATTCCTTCGGCCTCTATTTCCCGCGCGTCCGCTTCCACTTTCGTTCGCAGCGAGTCGCGGTGGGCATCGAGGGCGGCGGCCACGGTTTCGTCGAACGCCCCGAGAATCCGCGCGGCCAGCAGGCCCGCGTTGCGCGCGCCACCCAGGGCCACGGTGGCCACGGGAATCCCGGCCGGCATCTGTAAAATCGAAAGAATCGAATCCCAGCCGTCGAGCGAATTGCTCGAAAGAATCGGCACCCCGATCACGGGCAGGGTCGTGAGCGCGGCGACCATACCCGGCAGGTGGGCCGCGCCGCCCGCGCCGGCGATCAGTACCGCGAGCCCGCGCGAGCGCGCCGTGGAAGCGTACGCGACCATCCGCTCGGGCGTGCGGTGCGCGGATACGATGCTGACCTCGGAGGGAATGCCGAGTTCGCGCAGCGCGTCGGCCGCCGCGCGCATGGTCGGCAGATCCGAACGGCTGCCCATGATGATTCCAACGCGCGCTTTCATGTTTGTACACTCAGGATCTGTTTGACTGTCCGTACCCGGCGCGTGAGCTCCGCGTGGTCGCCGCCCAGGAGGATGACGTGGCCCATTTTGCGGAAGGGCCGGGTTTCTTTTTTCCCGTACAGATGCAGGGAGACGTCCGGCGTCGCCAGTACTTTTTCAGCGCCCGCGAAGCGCGCGGGCCCCGCGAATCCCGGCGCGCCCAGGAGATTGAGCATGGCCGCCGGTCCGCGCAGAGCCGTCGACCCGAAGGGCAGACCGCAGAGGATGCGGATTTGTTGTTCGAACTGCGAGGCCGGGCAGGCGCGCATCGTATGGTGGGCGCTGTTGTGCGCGCGCGGCGCGGCTTCGTTCACCAGCAGGCGGCCGTCGCTCGTGAGAAACATTTCGACCGCGAGCAGGCCCACAAGACCCAGCCCGACCACGAGCGCTTCGGCGATTTCCATGGCCCGCGCGGCAATCCCCGGTTCCAGGTCGGCGGGGGCCAGGAGAAAATCCACCAGATTGTACTCTGGATCGAACACCATCTCGACCGGATCGTACGCGATGACCGCGCCGGCCGCGCTGCGGGCGGCGAGGACCGCGATTTCCTTGACCATGTCGACCTCGCGCTCGAGCACGGACGGCGCGTCGAAAGCCTTCGCGTCGAAGTCCGCGACGCTTCGCAGCCGTGCCACCCCCCGACCGTCGTACCCGCTGCGCGCCAGTTTCTGCACGGCCGGCAAAAACGCCGCGTGGGCGGCCGGGTCGGGCCGGCCATGCAAGACAATAAACTCCGCAGTGGGGATGCCCGCGCCGCGGTAATATTCCTTTTGTTTGATTTTATCCTGGAATACGCGCAAAACTTCCGGAGACGGAAGCACGCGCGTGCCGTAATCCCGCAGAGCCTCCAGCGCGTCCGCGTTGACGTTTTCGATTTCGATGGTCAGAGCGTCGCACTCGCGCCCGAAGGCGAGGACCGTTTCAAAGTCCGTGGGATCGCCCGTGACAAATTCGCGCGCGAAGGGCCGGCAGGGCGCGTCGGAGTCCGCGTCCAGTACGCGAAAGACGCAGTCGAAATCGATGCCGGCCTGGATGAGCATGCGTCCGAGCTGGCCGCCGCCGAGAATCCCGGGGCGGGCCGGGGCCGCGAATCCCGCCCAACGCGCTGTCAATCGCCGCCCTGTTCGGGTGAGCCTGGCACCCAGAAAAATTTATAATCGCCTTTGCGCAAGAAACGGGTAAGGTACACGATTTCCTGGACGTGTCCGCGAAAATGCGTGGTCGCGTCGTACAGGCCGGACATGATCGTCTCGTCGAAACCCTGGATGCGCCGGACTGTGAGCAGAATCTCGGTGCCAAATTCGTCGATCTGGTCCAGCAGGCGGGCCAGGGCCGCGTCCGCTTCCGAAAGCGTGGCCACGAGATCGTTCAGGACCCGCGCGC
>CAZVZS010000147.1:0-2006 GCA_964631535.1 uncultured Leptospiraceae bacterium | reverse complement strand
GCGCGCTCGCGCCCGCGCTGACCTGGGCCGAGGACGACGCGGACCAAACCCTGCCGCCCGCAGCACGCGAAGTCGCCGCCGCGTACGCGAAGGGCACCGGCCCGCGCATCCTGAACCTGCCGGACGCGTCCCAGGGCCTTGCCGGCGCCCTGGCACAGAGCGCGGGTCACAGACTCTTGCGACTCGACCTGAACGAAGTGGAACTTGTGGACCAAAATGAGGTCGTGACAGGCGCCGTCCATGAGAGTTCGCTGCTGGGCGCCTGGCTGTACGTGAGCGGCGTCGCGCAAGAACCAGATGCGTACGCCGCCTTGATTCGGATCCTGCGTACGGCACGGCGCCCCGTGCTGGTCGCGGGCGAGCCACCCGCCAGCCGGCCGATGAAAACGCGATTCGGCGAACTGGCGCGCAAGGAAACAACGAACTTCGGCTGGGACGATTTGATTCTCCCGGAAGAACAAACCCGCCATTTACACGAACTCTGCGCGCGACACAGAGAAAAGAAGGCTGTCTTCGACAACTGGGGCTTCGGAGCGAAGTTGCCGTACGGCCGCGGAACGCACGCCGTATTCTACGGCCCGAGCGGAACGGGTAAAACAATGGCGGCCGGGATCATCGCGCAAGAATTGCACCTGGACCTGTACCGGATTGATCTATCAAGCGTGGTCAGCAAATACATCGGCGAGACGGAAAAAAATCTGGCGAAAATCTTTTCCGAAGCCGCGAGCACCAACGCGATCCTGTTTTTCGATGAGGCCGACGCACTGTTCGGCAAACGCACGGAGGTCAAGGACGCCCACGACCGCTACGCGAATATCGAGACGAGCTACCTGCTCCAGGAAATCGAACGATACCCCGGCATCACGATCCTGGCGAGCAATCTCCACGACAACATGGATAAGGCATTTCTCAGGAGAATGCAGTTCGTGGTGGATTTCCCGTTTCCGGATGAAACGCACCGCCGCAAACTCTGGGCCAGCTTCATTCCACCCGAAGCTCCCGTGGATCCAGCAGTCGATTTCGATTTTCTCGCGAAACGAATCAAAATGACGGGCGGCGGACTGAAAAACATCGTGATCAACGCCGCGTTCTATGCCAGCACCGCACGCGAAACGATCGGGATGAAACACCTGATTAGAGCGGTGAAACGCGAATACAAGAAAGACAACCAGATCTATATGGCAGTGGACTTCGCGCCGTATGCCAGCGAGGCCGAACATGTCTGAGACAACGAACAACAACACGGGCAACAATTCAGCACCCAAAGAAAACAGCGATACAAGCCTCAACAACGGCCGGGTGTATCAGCGACGCATCCGGACGTTTGAGCACCCGGAGGAGCGAAGACCGGGAGCGGGAGGGGACGCGCCGAACGAACGTGAACGCGCGCCCTCGCGCTTTCCCGCGTTCAAGAAACATTCGGTATTCCCGCAATTCAAGAAACACCGCTTCCCTATCACCGATGGAAGTTATGAACCGGCCCCGATTCGCCGCCAGCCGCTCCCGAGCCGCGAGGAGATCCAGGCCAGTGTCAGGCAGGGAGCGATCGAATTCCGCGCCGAATACGAACGGAAATACGGCAAAAAGGCAAAACCTCAGGTCCAGGCGAAACCGCTGACGGTGAGCCAGCCTGACGATCCACTGGAAAAAGAAGCGGACCGGATGGCGGACACGGTGCTGCGGATGGAGGACATGCCGGAGGAGGAAGAACTTCAACGGGAAGCAATGCCCGAGGAAGAGAAAGTTCAGCGCGAGGCGATGCCCGAAGAGGATGAGGAGTTGCAACGCGAAACGATGCCCGAAGAGGATGAAGAGCTTCAGCGCGAAGCGATGCCGGAGGAGGACGAGCTGCAACGTGAGGCCATTCCCGAAGACGAAGAAGAAATCACTCGAAAACCGGCCCCGCCCGCACCCCGGCCAGCACCACAGATCAACACCACCGAAACCGCGTTATACCGTGCGCTCGCGGAGTTGAGCAAAACACCCGAACAGACCGCGACTCCGCT
>CAZVZS010000146.1:0-2171 GCA_964631535.1 uncultured Leptospiraceae bacterium | reverse complement strand
GCGTATGCCTGTGGGGGCAACACACTGTTTCATGCAAAAACTCCGGTGCCACTGAGAAATGAAGAAAACCGCCTTGAAAGGCGGTTTTCCTTGAGCACAAAAATTCGCGGAGAATTTCGTGCATAATCCGAGTGAAAGCTGTTTCCGGGCCGGCCTCTTTGTCTTGACGAAGGAATTCGCGGCGGGAAGGATGCACCGGCTGGTACCAGGCAAAACAATGAAACAATTCCGCCTTCGTTTGATCACGCTCGCCGGGGGGCCTTTATTACTTTCCGGTTGTTTTATCACCAACGCGATCGGCTTTCCGCCGCCGGGGAGTTATACCGGCCTGGAAGTGAAACAGGCCCTTGGAGAACGGGGCTTCCTGAATTTTTATCTGGGCGCGTACGCGTTCTGCGAACAATTTTCCAATTCGCAGGTCTGTCGCGAAGCGGCCGGCAAGGAAATCCAGAACGGCGCGGCGCTTTCCAGTTACCTGGCACCGTATAAAGTGGCCGAAATCGAACGAATCGAAAACGATTCAATTTACACCGGCCAGTCGGCCGAGGAATGTGTTTCAAAAGTCGGCACGGGGATTTTCCTGACGGCCAACGTCCTGGCCACGAATAACCTGGTCAAAGACACGGCCGGAAACATCGCGGATGAAAGTATCCGCTTTGGCCTGGAACTGGCCGGACCGATCGCGGCCATTATCGCCGCGGAAAACTGTCGCGAAATCCTGGAAGAACCCGGCCCGCTGATTTACCTCGGCCGCACGGACAAAATCTTCGACGATGACGGCGGCGACGACGACGGCGAAGAAAAAAAAGAATAAGAGCCGGTCCCGGAACCTGGCTCCATGACCGCTGCGCATTCCGGCCAATCCCTCTGGTTTCCGTACGCGCAGATGCGCGACCTGCCGGAACCCCTGGAAGTCGCCCGCGCGCGGGGCGCGGTTCTGGAACTCACGGACGGGCGGAGACTTATCGACGCCATCTCCTCCTGGTGGTGTGTCATCCACGGTTACAATCACCCGGTGCTGAACGCGGCCGTGACCGCGCAACTCGAACAGGTGGCCCACGTCATGCTCGGCGGGCTCGTGCACGCTCCGGCGCGCGCGGCGGCGGAACTTCTGGTGCGAATTACACCGGAAGGACTCAACCACGTTTTTTTCGCGGACAGCGGATCGGTCGGCGTCGAAATCGCGCTCAAGATGGCGCTCCAATTCTGGCGGAACGCCGGTCGCCCGGAAAAATCTCGCTTCCTGGCGCTGCGCAAAGCGTATCACGGCGATACGATCGGCGCGATGTCAGTTTGCGATCCCGACGATGGTATGCACGCGCTGTTTCGCTCCGTTCTGCCCCCTCAAATTTTTATCGATCCCCCGCGCGCGCGTCCCGGCGAAATCGCCACGGCGACGCTCGACCAGGATCTGGCGCGCGTGGAATCGGTGCTGCGCGAACACGGGCATGAAATCGCCGCGTTCATCCTCGAGCCGCTGGCGCAGATGGCGGGGGGGTTTGTTTTTTATTCGGAAGCCTTCCTGACCGGAGCGCGCGATCTCTGTGATCGCTTCGACGTGCTTTTTATTTTCGACGAGGTGGCCACGGGCTTTGGCCGAACCGGGACTTTGTTCGCCGCGAACCGGGCGGACGTGACCCCCGATATCATGGTGCTCGGCAAGGCCCTCACCGGCGGTTACTCCGGACACGCGGCCACCGTGGCGACGTCGCGTGTTTTTGAACAATTTTTCGGCGACGACACCGCGCGCGCGTTCATGCACGGACCGACGTTCATGGCCAATCCGATCGCCTGCGCCCTGATGCTGGCCAGCGCCCGTCTGTTCGAAACCGAAAACTATCTGGCGAAAATCGCCCGGATCGAGACGATTCTACAGGAAGAACTGCTCGGATTCGAACACCCGGCCATCCAGGGGACGCGCGTGCTGGGGGCCACCGGCGTGATCGAAATGAAATCGGCCGCCAGCTTAAGGGGCGCGCGAACCTTCGCGGCTGAACGCGGCGTCTGGCTGCGCCCCTTCGACCGTTACCTGTATACGATGCCGGCATATATTATAGAGGAAAGCGAACTGCGGCAGGTGACGGCCGCCATGAAAGAATTCTGTCGCCGGATCTAACCCGGATTATGCATGAAACGAAACTATGATGCGCCCCACAGGCATACGCAGGCCG
>CAZVZS010000145.1:0-2178 GCA_964631535.1 uncultured Leptospiraceae bacterium | reverse complement strand
GAACACCTGATCGGGACGGGGCCGGCCGCGCCGGCCGATCACCAGGCCCGCGAGTCGCCCGTCGGCCAGGTTGAGTTCCGGACGATCCGTGCGGCCGAGCACGACCGCGGGGGGGTTCGCCCAGAGGCGCACGCCCGCTCGAAACCCGGGCCGCGCCGCGCCGTACAGACAGAGCGCTTCGTCGAGGGCGAGGTTCAGGTACGGATTGCGCCAGGTCGTGTCGTACCAATCGAAATGCATACGCACTGCGCGCGAACGCGTCGCCTACACGACCCGTTTTTTGACCACGAGTTGGGTGCCGACTTTGAATGATTGATCGAAGTAGTGAAAGTCGCTGAGGCGGCTGATCAGGAACAATCCCAGTCCGCGTTCACGGTAATCGGACAGGTCCTGGGCGGAACCGGGCGGAACGGGTTGTTGTACGCCCATATCGCGCAGGCGCAGTTCCAGGTAATCCGAGTACATAAAAAATTCCACGAAAATCGGACGATCGTCCTGGCCCCGGTACGCGTGCTGGATGATATTGGCCAGGGCTTCGCCGCAGACGAGTTTCATGTCGAACGCGCCCTGCCGCGAAAAGCCGAACCCGAGACAGAAGCGGTACAGCAGATCCCGCACGAGCGCCATAAATCGCGGATGCGAAGGCACCTGCATGCGCAGATAGTCCCGCGTCGTCCGCGGCGGAACCGGAGCGGCCGCGGCCCGCCCCGCCTCACTTTCAGCGGGCGCCGCGTCCGCCGGAAAAAATCCCTCTTCTTCCGCCGCCGCTGCCCGCGCTGCCAGTAATTCCTCGGGAGTCATGCCGACCGGTACGGTTCGCCGCCACTCAGCCCCCGTCAAGAAGAACCCGGCGGCCGCGGACCATTTTCAGTCCGCGACCGGGATAGCGCGACGCAGGCCGCGTAGCGCGTTGCAAACGAACACCGCGCGCGCGCCGGCAATCTCTTCGGGCATAAGCGTCGCGTACGCGATCCGGCCCGTCGCGCGCATGAGTCGCCGCAGATAGATGCCGGGCAGAGCGCCACAGGCCGGAGCGGGCGTCAGCCAGCGCCCGTCGCGCGTGAGGACCAGAAGATTGCCAGTGCAGGTTTCCACGACCGCGCCCGCTTCGTTCAGAAAATAGTACTCTTCGAGCCCGCGCTCCCGGGCCTCGCCTAACATTCGATCGTACAGTTCGCGTTCACTGGTTTTCCAGCGGCGATAGGGGTCCCCCGCGTCCACGCGTTCGCTGGCCCGCGCGATCCGCACACGGACGAAGCCACGCCGCAGGGGTGATTCAAGCGGGGCCCGAACCACGTGAAATTGACCGCGGCGATCCAGGGACACGCGGACGCGCACGCGACCGTCGGGCGGGAACATTGGGTGCGGAATTGGCGAACGCCCGTTCGTGCCGGCCGGTCCGGGTTCCCGCAGAGCCGCGCGCAAAGCCGCGCGTGACCAGGGCAGGTCGAACTGCCGGGCGGCCGCGCGCAGACGCCGCAGGTGGTCGCGCCCGAACAGGAATCGCCCTTCTTCCTGGCGCATCGTGGTAAACACGGTGAAGTCGTCCAGGGCGGGCGCCAGAAACGCGCGTTTCAATTGCGACTCGCCCCACTCGTCCGCCGCGCGCGAATCCCAGACGATGCCGCAGCCGCTGCCGAAAAACGCGGTCGCCCCGGCGATCTCGAACGTACGAATCGCCACGTTGAACTCCCCCCCGCCCGGTCCGCAGTATCCGATCGAGCCCGTATACACCCCCCGCGGCCCGTGTTCCAGCTCGTTCAAAAACAACCTGGCCGCGAGTTTGGGCGCCCCGGTAATTGAACCGCAGGGAAACAGAGCGGGGATAATTTCGCTAAAAAATTTATTTTTCTTTTCAGGTGAAATACGCGCGGTGACCACCGAATAAAGCTGGTGCAGAGTCGGCAGCGTCTCGACGGCGAACAGGTTTTCCACGCGCACGGAACCCGCGCGCGCGTGGATGCCCAGATCGTTGCGCAAAAGATCGACGATCATGGCGTTTTCGGCGCGATTTTTCGGATCGCCGCGCAGAGCCTGAATGCGCTCCGCGTCGTCCACCGCGTTCGCGCCGCGTCCGGCCGTGCCCTTGATGGGACGGGTCTCCAGCAGGGCACCCCCGTCCAGGGTTGTTTCCTTCTTTAGAAACAATTCCGGAGAGCAGGAAAGCACGCTCCGGTC
>CAZVZS010000144.1:0-2196 GCA_964631535.1 uncultured Leptospiraceae bacterium | reverse complement strand
GCGCGGTCCCCCTCAAACTCCCCCTCGCCGGGGGGTTGCGGTCCCCCCGGACCCCGAACGCTCGTTCTCTTTCGTTGAAAGGAAGTAACGTTTCGGTGAGGTTTTTCCTGTGAATAAGATTTGCAGAGTGCGGTCCTTGAAAGAATTTCCGACGACGGACCTGGAAGGCCAGGAATTAAGGCATTCGCTCGCTATAATTCGCAAATGGGAGTTCAATTCCACAAGGGTTTTCCCATTCCTGCCCGGTTTTCGGCACATTCAGAGTGCCCGGAATTGTTCACGTTCGGTCCCGATCGAGCTCGGCGATGCGGGCGATCTGGGTCTGGTTCCATTCGTCCGGCCCGGGCGCGGTTTCAAACCAGCGGTCCAGGATTTCGTGGGCGACTCCGGGCGTGGTGGCCCGCAGCGAAAGGGCCAGGACATTGGCGTCGTTCCAGAGCCGGGCCCCGCGCGCGGTTTCGGCGTCGGCGCAGAGCGCGGCGCGGATGCCGGGGATTTTGTTGGCCGCGATACTCGCGCCCGTGCCCGTCCAGCACAGAACGATGGCCTGGCCCGCCTGGCCGGAGCGCACCGCTTCCGCCGCCTGAAGGGTCACCCGCGGCCAGTCCGCGGACGGTTCACCCGCTGCGGGTCCGAAGTAGCGGGTTTCGTAGCCGCGACGCGCGAGGTCCCCCAGAAGAAAATCGACCAGGCCCGTGTGTTCATCCGATGAAACCGCGATGAGCATGCCGGAGCGGGTACGCCCCGGGTCCCGCTGTCAAGCATTACCGCACCCAGGTTTGCGATACGCCGGGCAAGCGGTCGCGGCGGGCGAAAGTAAAATCGTACGGATCCCCGAGGCCGGGCCGGTAGCGGACCCAGACTTCGATCTTGCGTGACCCGACCACCTCCAGGCTTTCGCCCTGGCCGCGCCGGGGCCGCGGCAGAATGGCATGATAATGGTAATAAAAAACCTGGCGTCCGTCATGAATCGCCGCGAGCACGCCGCGGCCCTCCGGGTTCGGAATAAATCGTTCGGCGACGATCGGGTATTTTTTTTTCCAGAGCGCGGGCAGAAGCCGCGTCAAATCATCATAGGAAGGCCGCGCGGCGAGAGCGGCGGGCAGGCAGAGCAGGCAGAGCCCGACCGCGCGGAAAACGCGCGCCCGGCCGGACGGGATCATTCGCCCTCGAATTCGCAGATGGAATAAACCGGCGTACCGGTGGCCTCGATTTTTTTCGATCCACCCAGGTCCGGGAGATCGACGATGGCGCAGGTCTCGATCACTTCCCCGCCGAGGCGCTTGATGAGCGACATGCCGGCCAGCATCGTCCCACCGGTCGCGATCAGATCGTCGATGATGACCACGCGGTCCCCGGCCTTGCAGGCGTCCTCGTGCAACTCAATCGTGGCCTGGCCGTATTCGAGCGAATAGGATTCGGAAATCGTTTTATACGGCAGTTTGCCTTTTTTACGAATGGGTACGAAGGAAATTTTCAGTTCATAGGCGAGCGTCACGCCCAGCAAAAAACCGCGCGCGTCGATCCCGGCCACGACGTCCACGTCCATCAGCATATAACGATGCACGAAAGCGTCCATCGTGGCGCGCAACGCCCGCGGATTTTGAAACACGGGCGTGATGTCGCGGAACATGATGCCCGGCTCGGGCCAGTCCGGAATGGTGCGGATGACGGATTTTACCAGTTCGTTATGATCCCGGAACATGGGGACCATCGAACCGGACGAGTCACCGGGGGCAAGTGCGATTTGGGCCGGGTTCCGGGCGTTTGCGCGCGCATCCGGGTCAGCGTCCCGTAAAACGCGCGGGACGTTTTTCGAGAAACGCCCGGGTGCCTTCCTGGTAATCGGCGCTGTCAAAGCAGGCGCGCATGGCAGCTTCGGCCGCCGCGTGCGCAAGGTCGTCTCCCGCGGTGGCGTTGACCGCGAGTTTGATCGCGCTCTGGGAGAGCGGGGCGAGTTCGGTCAACCGGTCCGCGTAGTCGGCGGTGAAGTCCTCCAGGGAAATAGCGCCTTCAATAGCCCCGGCCGTCACAACGCGGTGAACGATGCCCAGGCGCAGGGCTTCGTCGGCGGCGTACACCCGCGCGGTCAGCAGCATTTCCCGGGCCAGAGCCGCGCCGAGGGTGTGGACGATGTGGCGTACGTTTTCAGTGCCATAGCCGATGCCGAGTCTGGCGGCCGGGATGCAGAAGCGC
>CAZVZS010000143.1:0-2224 GCA_964631535.1 uncultured Leptospiraceae bacterium | reverse complement strand
TGAAAAATGACCACCGTAACGGATAGTTTCTTCACTGTAGAACCCCGGCCATGGCAAAAAAGAAAGCACCCGCCATCACCCCGTACCGCGCCCTCATGCAGACCATCGGCCAGCTATTTGAACACGGGCGCGAGGAATCCCGCCGAACCGGCAACCACGCCCAGACCCTGGCCTGCTGGGACATTGGCGCGAAGATCATCAAAGCGGAACTGAACGAAAACGGCCGGGCGGAATACGGGGACGCGTTGATCCAGAAACTCTCCGCCGACCTGAGCAAACAATATGGCCGTGGCTTCTCCGAACGCAACCTGAGCTACATGATCACGCTGGCCCGCGAATACGAACGGAACAAACTGAATACCGGACTCTCATACAGCCAGTACTGTACCCTGTTCGCGATCCCGGAACCGGGCCTGCGCCGGGAACTGGAACGCCGCGCGATCCGCGAACAACTCAGCTACGAACGCCTGCGGCGACTGATCCGGGTGGAGCGTGGACGTATGAAGGACCGCAGCCGTCCCAATGGAATTCTGAACACCTTCCGCATCACGACCCGCACGATGCACAACGGGAAAAAGGAACAATACCTGGACCTGGGCTTCGGCGTATACGCGGAGGTACCGGATAAAGTACCCGGAAAAGAGCATACGATCTACACGCTGGAAACGAAAGGCAACAGGACGACCCTGAGCCCGGCGCGCCCAGGTGATCTGTGGCTGTATAAAGCGCGCATAGAACGGATTGTGGACGCGGATACCCTGATAGCCCTGATAGAACTGCCATACGGGCAGCATATCCGGGCCAGACTGCGACTGGCAGGGGTGGAAGTCCCGGAACGCGGCACGGCCGAAGAAGCGAAAACGACCGTCCTTCTTTCCAACAAACTGAAACAGACGAAAGGGATTCTGATCAAGACCAGAGGCATGGACCGCTACGGCCGCTACGTGGCCGATGTCCTCTACTCCGAAATCACGAACGATCCGGCCCGCATCCTCAAAGGCGGCAAACACCTGAACGCGGAATTGATCCGCCGCGAAAGGCGGAACACGTAAAGCCATGTCAGCGCGCGAAAAACCGAACCGGAACAGCGCGCCGGCCGGAGACCCAATTTTGCAGGGGACCTGCAAAATTCAGGAAACGAAACACCCGGACGACTCTCCCAACGCCCGGGTATCTCAAACAGACTCACGGAAAGTCACTGTCATCCGGGCCCCTGAGATCCATGAAGTCCAGGATGGCCAGATAACTTTCAAAGGAAATCTCCTCCTTCAAACACCACTCAGCGCAAGACAACCGATCGGCCAGGAGTTCACAGACATCAAAGGGACGCCGAAACCAGTCCTCCCGGTCCTGAACGGGGGTATCTTTTTTAACCTGGCGAATGGCACTGTCAACCAGGGCGACCGAACCCGCGACGGCCTTGTCGTACAGATCATCGTTTATTTCCGGAATATCTCTTCTCTTTCGTTTACTCATCTCCTACCTCCCGAAAACTTGCGCAGATCACGCACGCGAAACCCGTCCGCATCCGCGAGCGCGAGAAACTCTTCAAAGCAGCCGTGCTCCCGGAGCACCAGCTCCGCGGCCGCGAGCCGCCATGCCAGATGGTTGACCATTGGTCTTGGAATTGTACTGAGCGGCGTTCCCGTTACGACGGCACACTCCCGCACAATCTCCCGCGCAAGCGACTCCAGTACGACAGCCGGATCACTGGCGCGTTTCAGTCTAAGTTGCGCTTCCAGATCCGCGATACACGAATCATACTCACGATCATCATTCATACGAACCTCCACAAACGAATCATGCGGTACGGCAGTACGGGCTTTTAAATCGGTCAAGAAAAAGCATGAAACATCCAAAATAAAATCGTGTACAACTTTTGCGACGAAATCCGCGCGCAGCGCGACGCGTGAAAGCTGCGAAGCGGAGAGCAACGCCGCGTCAGCGATTGAGCGAGCAGGCGAGCGAAAGCGCGGCGGGCCCGCCATGCGCAGGAGTAACACCACGGGCCCGCGACGCCCAACGAAATACGAAACCGTACCGCCTGAGGCAACAGCATGAGCAGCGAGCGCCATCCGGAGCGCGCCAGGAGGGCGCGCGGTGAGCCGATCCGCAACAGGATGTTGCGAGTCGGCTCACCCGGATGTGCGCGAAGCGCCCTGCGTAATCATTCCCGCTTCCTTCGCAAACTCGTACTAATTCTGTTCATCGTCTCGGGTGGCCT
>CAZVZS010000142.1:0-2397 GCA_964631535.1 uncultured Leptospiraceae bacterium | reverse complement strand
GGCCGGAGAGCCCGGTCCGCGTAAGCGGATGCGCCCTGAATCGACCCCCAACGCCTGGTTCCGGAGGGTTGAAGGAATAAATCGTTCCGGGAATGGATATGAACAAAATTCGGAAACACCTTTCCCCATCCGGGGTGCGAATATCGCGACAAAAATTTGGCCTTTTGGGGCTTGTCGGGCGGTTTTCTTCATTCCTCATTGGCTCCGGATTTTTTGCATGAAAAAGTGTGTTGCCCCCACAGGTATACGCTGCCGCGAAGCCAGGGAAGGCGAAGCGCCGGCTGTTCGGCCACGGAGGGCCGTACAGCCGGCCTGCGTATACCTGTGGGGCGCATCATATTTTCGTTTCATGCATAAACCGGGCTAATTCGTTTCTTCGCTGCCGTACGTGACGCCGGGTTCTTTGAAGCGCAGGACGTGGATGACCGATTCTTTCGCGAAAGTGGCCGTCGCGTTATTCGTCCAGTAACGATTCTGGATCGTCTGCGCGGCCGCCGACCGTGACGTGCTCACGCAGCCCGACGCCAGGGAGTAGTCCGCGTCGCGATTGAGCACGTGGTCCTGGTCGTTCAACACCGTCCCGTCCACGCGAAAATCGGCGCCTTCCTGGTGGGTGGTGGTCAAATCCGTATCGTACACGAACATGGACTGGACGATGAGAAAATCGCGCGCGGCCGTCGGCACGGCGGTGGTGAGCGTGGACTTCACGGCCGGCGCCCCGGATGTCGACGTGGTGCTGGAAGCGGCCGTGTCCTCCTGGCTTTCGCTTGCTTCGAACGCGTCAGCGCGAAAGGCGAAAAGACGCAGGCCCTTATATTCGGAGGGATTCGTGCCGGAACCGGAGGACTGGAATTGAAAACGGAAGGTTTTCGCGCTCGCGCTGAGTGTTAATTTGCGCATCACAAAAAACGTGTCCCAGGAGCCGCGATTATTGCCGGAGTAAAACCCGTTGTCGAGCGGCGGCCAGAACGTGCCGTCGTCGCTGACGAAGCGCATTTCGGATGCTTCTGTGGACGGGTTTTCATGGTGCTGGCCGGCGGCCATGATGAGATAATCGCCCGCGCTCGACGGAGTAAACGTAAGCGCGCTTCCGGCGTTCGTCCAGGTTCCGGTGGTCTGGGTCACCGCCTCGGAGGCCGCGTACTGGAAGTCAGTGTCGGGTGGCAGCAGCACCGAAACGATACGAACGTTTTTGACTTCCGTGTCCGTCGTGACCTGCGCGCTTTTCAGGTCGAGGCCGATCGTCTGCGTGGCGGTCGTGCCCGTGACGCGACCGGCCACGATCATCATCTTCCAGCGGTTGCCCTCGTTCGATTGTTGTTCGATTTCGGTATCGGCCACACCGTTCACCGTGACCCGTCCCAGGAACGTCGTATCGTTCGTGCTCTGGGCCACGTTGCTGCGAATCGCGAAGGTCACGAACCAGAGCCAGTTTTCGGTCGTCGCCGTCGGCGTAAATGTGGCGGAGGCCATATTGTTGTAGGTCGTGTTCATCGAAACGGTCTGTGTCGCCAGACTTTCCGTGGTGGCGGCGGGGGTGGCTGGAATAGAGGACGTGGGTGCGGAGGCTGACGGGTTACAATAGTACAGATAGTACCCCGTATCCGTCGCCCCCGCGGCGATGTCCGCCTGCGCCTTGACCAGGACGCGGGTGGCCGCGTTATTCCAGGCGGAACCGCTGGCAAGCGTTCGTTCCAGTTCGGTCGTGGTGTCCCCGCTCAGATACGAAACCCGCACGTCATCGCCGCTGGCGAGGGATTTAGCGGCGCTTACCAGGGCCGCGTGATCGAATGATAACGATACCAGCGAACCCGCGACGATGGCTGACGTGGCGCTGACCGTGGCCTGCTGACGGCAACCGTAGTCCGTGCTCCACCAGTTGGCGCCGCTGGCCCTGGCCGACCCTCCGCCGGAGGAACCCCCGCCGAGCAGCAGGAAACCGGCGGGCCCCCCTTCAGAGTCCATTCTGGCGCAGGCAACCAGCGCGGCGCTGAACCCAATGGAAAAAATAAAATACCGACCGAACATTTGCGTCAATTTTCAAAGCCCCGGCGAAGGCGCGTGTGTACAGAATATCGACGGTCCTGACCCCCTTAATAAGACCCGACCGTCCGGTTCAACTGTACGAAGTGTAACCGGTTTCAGAGTGTCTGTCCAGCATAAAAGCTACGGCGGTTTATTTATGAAATCTTAACAATTCCCGACGTGGGTCACCTGGTCCTGGGCGTCCCGGTCCGGCGGGGCCATCCGCGATGGGCCGGACCGTCGCGCTTTCGCTCGCGAGGACGCTTCGCTCAATCGCTGACGCGTTCTAATTTTGGCGCAACCGCCTTTATCCCGGATTATGCATGAAACGAAAATATGATGCGCCCCACAGGTATACGCAGGCCGGCTGTA
>CAZVZS010000141.1:0-2477 GCA_964631535.1 uncultured Leptospiraceae bacterium | reverse complement strand
ACAAATGCGAGGGCTGCGACCCCACAGAGGCGGAAGAGAACGGAGAGTGAACGAGATCAGATGTCATAACGAACAGCGAGGCCCCGGTCGACCAGCTCGTCGTTGAGGAGTGTCCCGAAGTTGAGGATTTCGTTGTAGTCGGAATGCGAAGGGTGATAGTAGACGAGCGCGAGATACCTGCCGTACTTTTCGCGTTTGCGTGTCTCGATCACGAGATGGGCCCCGGATAATTTCTTCTGGATATACTGCTTTGTTTTTTTGCCCGCCGCGGTGTCGATCTCGGGTGAGTTGATGCGGGCCAGCCTGATTTTCTGCTTCGTGAACATTTGAAAGCCGAGGTCGATGTCCAGCCAGAGCGTGTCGCCGTCGATGACTTCGATGAGCTGCGCGTGATAGGTGTAGGGCGTCTTTGCCAGGTGTCGCAGTTCTTCGGGGTGATCGCCCAGGTCGGCCAGGATGAGTTCGCGAATATAACCTGAAGCGTTTTCGGTGCGTTGTTTGAGGCGGTCGAGTAGATCGCCGGCGATCCGGAATTTGAAGGTGGTGTCCTTGCCCATTTCAATCAGGGACGACGAACCCGGGCGTACGCAAAGACTTTTTCAGTTCGGAAGTAATCGCAACTTTCTGGAGAGCAACGCGCGTTAGCGATTGAGCGGCCAGCCCGGGGGCCGCGAAAGCGCGACGGTCCGGCGCATCGAAGCGATGCCGCGCCGGACCGGGACGCCCTGAATATGCGTCCGTCCGGTCTGCTGCTCTGGCGGAAAGAGCGCCGCAGCAGCATTCCGGACGGAAGGGTCATAGTACGGATCAGGGAGAAAATTCAATCGGCTCGTGTTGAATATCCGATTTGTTCTTTTTCAAGTTGCGCTTCCTGCTCCATGCCGCGATCGGTGAAGATCAGATAGCGGACGTAGGCGCTGAAATTCTCGACTTCGGGCCGGATTGCGAGATACAGACTGTAGGGCAAACGAAAGCGTTTGACGACATCCCGTGGAACCATGGCGAGCGGTTCTTCCTCCGGCGGGGGCCTGTGCGCCGTTATTTCGGCTTTCTTTTTGAACAGTGACGAATCGGGTGGAAGATTTGCATACAGCGCGGATTCCGCGCGAAGATGGTGGATTGGTATTTCGATTTCGGCGGCGTGGGATGAGACCTGGCGATTGATGACGTAGCGGTCCCCATCGCGCTTCTGGACCTGATTGAACTGTACAAGATTTTTTAAAAGATGGCGGTCCACGCCGGCTCGCCTGGCGTCTTCCTGACTGAAACATGCCGGACCGAATTTCTTTTCCAGTCGGGAGAGCGCGCGGCCGTGCTGTGGCCCCCGCTGCTCGACCAGGACGAAATTGTCGTCTTTCTGAGTGAGCATCCGTACGGTCCTGCCGGATCTTGCGTTTGCCTTCCTGTTCGTCTTGGTGCGTCTCATGCTGCGTCCTTGATGCGGCAGGGATCGACCGGACGGCCCTCCGCCCGGGAGAGCCCGACGGCGCGCGCCGGGCCGCCCTGATTAATCGCGTTTTTCTTGGTGCTCTCTTTCATCAACGGTCGGGCACGAAATACAACGCGCATTTGTGATACGTGCTGCCGTCCCGGTCGCAGACGAAGCCCTCCAGATCGAGCGAGTAATCCGTTAGAATATCCACCTGCACGGATTCCAGACAGATCAGTTCCTCGGGCTCGTCCCCGTCTTCCCGGGAAAGGCTGGCCTGGCCCTCGCTGCCGATGTAGGTCAGCCTGACGTTTTCGTAACGCCGGGTCGTCGGCGGAATGGTCATCAGGATATAGTGTGCATAGCCCTTCATGATTCCCCCGGTATCAAGAAATCGAAAACCGCTCCTGCCGCTTCCGGAATGAGCAACCGGAAGACGCCAGGAGCGGTTTCAGTATTTCAAAGCGGAACGATCTCCCGCAATGGTTTGCTTTCACAACGCCGGAGCATGATTGCGTCCATGATCTCGTTGTCCCAGTTCGCGGCCATTTCCTCCAGCCGGGACCGAAACTCCGGGCGCAGGCCGACCGCCCGGCCCCGGCGGTCCGTCCGGTACAGATTCATGTTAACGCCCTGCTGAGGAAGAATGAAAGCGAATGGTGAAAAGAGATCATCTTTGCTCCATTCACAGAAGAGTGCGGCCGTCATGCCTTTCGTAACGCGGCGATCACGCATGAGCACCGCGACGGCTGTTTCACCGCGAGGTGAAAAACCCGTGACTCGAAAGGCCACCGAACAGTTTTCGTCCAGTTGATAGCGAAGAGTTCCGCGAAAGAATTTTGCGTGTCCGAGACGATCGAAAAGATGGATGATGGTTTTCATAGCTTTGCCTCCCGTTTTCCGTTAAGCAAACATAAGATACCATAAGGAAAATCGACAAGCGAAAAAGGGGCTGGACAGAAAAAAGGAATTATTAATTCGTAATTTTTTAATTACCGGATGTTTTACTGAAAACAAATTTCACCATCCCCCTGAAAGAGGGATGGGT
>CAZVZS010000140.1:0-2554 GCA_964631535.1 uncultured Leptospiraceae bacterium | reverse complement strand
CCGGGCGGGCTGAGCCCGCCGCGCGATTTGCATCGCGCGTGCCGTATTTTCTATATGGCGTCACGACTCGCGCATCCCTGCGCTCCCCATGTCGCCGTCTCCTTAGAAATCGGGACGCTCGGACTTCCTGTCCTCGCTGCGGGTTGGTAACCCACGGCACCGGTCCGCTACGCGTTCCGGGCGGGCTGAGCCCGCCGCGCGATTTGCATCGCGCGTGCCGTATTTTCTATATGGCGTCACGACTCGCGCATCCTTGTGCTCCCGATGTCGGGGTTCGCACTGAAAATCGGTTGACAACTATTCAATTGAATTGTTGATTAGTTGTCAATATGAAGCCGGCGAGCGGAAAGTCAATCAAAAAAAAACTGCGGGAGGATATGGCCCTGATCGGGAGGGCGGTCGGGCACCCGGTTCGGCTGGAATTACTGGATTTGCTGGACCAGGGCGGGCGCACGGTGGAGGTGCTGGCGCGGAAGAGCCACCAGAGTGTGGCAAATGTTTCACGGCATCTCGGAATTCTGTACCAGTCCGGCCTGGTGGAGAAAGTCCGGCGGGGGAATTTTATCGAATACAATAATACGCCCGAGGTTTACCGGCTCCTGGAAAACGTGAGCGCGACGGCCGTCCAGGCCCTGCCCTCGGCGCGGGAGGTGGTGCGGACGTACTTCGACGCGAAAGACGAACTCAGCCAGCATTCCCTGCCCGAAATCCTGACTTCGGTGCGAAAGGGCGATACGGTTCTCATTGACGTTCGCCCGCGAGATGAATTCGATTCGGGTCATATTCCGGCGGCGCTCGCCGTTCCGCTTGATGAACTTGCGCGGATCATGCGGGAACTCCCGGCGGATAAGGAGATTGTCGCGTACTGCCGGGGGCCGTACTGCGTGCTGGCGGTAGAAGCGGTGCGAATGTTGCGCGCGCGCGGTTTGCGCGCTTTTCGGTTGAACGTCGGGTATCCGCAGTGGCGCGAATATGCGGCTGGCCTGCCGGATTAATACCGCGAAGGCTCGACGCGCAACCGGTCCCCATCCTGCGTGCGCAACGCGGCGTAGCGCCTTTCGAATTCGCCATTGGGCACACGCGGCTCATCCTTCCGCCGCAGGTCCGGTAAAAGTCCATGGACGAAATACATTTCGATATTTCCTTTGTGCTTCGCGGGGATGGGGCCACGGTACTCGCAAACGAAAAAATTTTTGATGAGATCACGTGTGGAGCCTGAGACGTTAATTTTGCCGGTTACACCGGAGGCTTCACATCGGCTCGCGATGTTTACGGTATCGCTCCAGACATCATACGCGAATTTCTTCTGACCGATGACGCCCGCC
Organism: uncultured Leptospiraceae bacterium; assembly: GCA_964631535.1. GTDB lineage: Bacteria > Spirochaetota > Leptospiria > Leptospirales > Leptonemataceae > CAZVZS01. The sequence goes on along the minus strand of CAZVZS010000140.1, from coordinate 1,229 downwards.
ACCAGATCGCCAGAATGAATTCCCAGCCGAAGCTCCCAGTACGGCAGATTCTGAGAGGCTTTGATTGCCTTCATCTGATTCATGAACGCTTGAATTTCGAGGGCGGCCATCACGCAGTCCACGGCGTGCGTGCGGTTGTTCTCTGGAATCCCCCCCGCGAACATGTAACTGTCGCCAATTGTCTTGAGCTTCTCGAGGTTGTATCGATCCATCAGGCTGTCGAAATAGGAGAAGCAGCGATCCAGCTCCGCCACCAGTTCTCCTGGTCCCAGCGTTTCGGCGATTTTCGTAAAACCTTCGAAATCCGTGAAACAAACCGTGGTCGAAGCGTAATGGCGCGGTTTGCTCACTCCTTCCCGCTTCAATTCCTCCGCTACTTCTCCGGGTAATATGTTTAACAGCAGTTTCTCCGTCTGAGCGTGCTCCGCTGACAATTTGTCCTCCGCGACGTTGACCGCTTTGACGAACTGATAAATAATCAGAATCAGAAATGTGGACAGGAGAAAAAGTGGTGGCATGAGATAATCCGCGGGTACGATCCATACGGGCGGACCGAAAATCGCGCTTCCTCCGATTACACGGTAGTAGTACTGGGCGGCCAGAAACAGGACCATGGGAACAATAACCAGGAACCAGCGCGTTTTACCATGGTGGCGCGAAATTATTAAAAATGGTAATATCGCCGTGATCAGGAAACCCAGGGGGGCAGGGTCGTCCGCCTGCGCGAGCGTGAGGGCGCTGAGATGGTAATTCACCGCAAGCAGGGTCAGCACCGCCGCGGCCGTAAACCTTCGTCTGATAAGCAACAGGCGCGCGATGCCGAGAGGAATGATCAAGAGAAAATAGTGAGTCAACGAGTACAGATGGGTTTCGGGTGGCTCGGTAAAAAAGACAGCGAACACCAGCAGCGTTGGGAGCATGAACATTATGATTTGAGTCGATCCGGTGGTTCGAACCGTGCGCGCCTCAGGCTCGCCAAGTTCCCGGGTGACTTCCGTCAGCCTGATCCAGTTACCAATCGTTCGAAAACGGGACACCATAAGGCCAGTAGAGTCCGGAAATCCTTGATCGCAAGCTTTTCTCGCGTGGGCCGTGGACCGCCGCGCGTTCGCAGCGGGGCCCGTGCGATTCGCTTGCGCCCCGCTATTAGATTTGATGAACTCTTAGCCCGGAATATGCACGAAATTCTCCGTGAATTTTTGTGCTCAAGGAAAACCGCCTTTCAAGGC
>CAZVZS010000139.1:230-2695 GCA_964631535.1 uncultured Leptospiraceae bacterium | reverse complement strand
GTATTTAGGCGTGAATTGCGGCAGCTGAAAGAAGCCGGTTATTCGTAAGCGCTCAATCGTGGGCATCTTTCCATAAATCGGGAACCGTGTTAAAGTCTCGGGAAAGGAGACCCGCATGGATACTGAACAGCAAACCCAAACGGACTGGCCGACGCACGTCAACAACTGGCAGGCGAGCGGCCTGACGCAGTCGGAGTACTGCCGGCGCAACGACCTGAAGCCGTATAATTTTACGTACTGGAAAAAGCGGCTAACGGGGAGGCCGGAAGAAGACGCGTCGATATTCGTGCCGCTCGCTCCGCTGCCAGCTGCGCCGCTGGTGGAGCTGCGCGTCCTGGACGGACTGCGCATCGAATTGAAAATCAACCTGCGACTGAGCTGGTCGGGGGTGTTGTTCTGATGCTGCCCGGCCCGACAGCGAACGCGCGCATCTGGCTGCGGCCCGGGCACACCGACATGCGCAAATCGATCAACGGCCTGGCGGCGCTCGTCGAACGCAGCATGCGACTCGGGACGCAGGACGAGGCGCTGTTCGTATTCTGCAACCGGCGCCGTGACATTATGAAGATACTGTTCTGGGAGCGGAACGGTTTCTGCATCTGGCACAAGCGTCTGGAGCGCGACCGGTTTCCCTATCCGGACAGCGAATCGGCGGCGCAGGAATTGACCGCGGAACGACTGCGCTGGTTGCTGGGGGGCATCGATTTTCGGCGCGAACATCGACAGTTGCATTTTTCGCACGTCGGTTGAAAAATGCTTGCGATCGTGAGGGCCGCGTACGACCGCGAAGCGTGCGCGTTGAACTCGAACAGTTGCCTGTTGATGTCGAAGGACTGCGCCGAGTCATCGCGGATCAGAATAACGAAATCATTCGGCTCACCGAACACAATCGCCTGTTGCGCCACGAGCTGTACGGTTCGCGCTCGGAAAAGCTGAAGTCCGCCGATACGATCCAGGCGCGCCTGTTCAACGAAGCCGAGCACTGCGCCGCCCCCGCGGAGGAGTCTGACGCGAACGCGGAGATGGACGCTGTGGCGACGACCGTGAAAACGCACACACGCCGGAAGCCGGGGAGAAAGCCGTTTCCGGCGGAGTTGCCGCGGGTCGAGGTCATACATGATCTGGACGCGTCCGAAAAAATTTGCGGTTGCGGCGCGCCGCTCGTGCGCATTGGCGCAAAGGCGAGCGAGCGGCTGGACATCATTCCGCCGCGGTTCCAGATCGAACGCCATATTCGTCTGAAATACGCGTGCCGTGTCTGCGAGGGTACGGGCGACGAGAGTCGCCCGGCGGTGCGCGTGGCTCGCGCGTATCTGCTTTTCAAAAAGAGCCTGTTTTCGGCCGGCTTCGTCGCCTGGCTCTTGACCGCCAAATTCTGCGACGCGCTCCCCTTCTACCGTCTGGAAGGCATTCTCGGTCGGTACCGGATTCGGGTGGGACGCGCGACGATGTGCAATCTGGCGCTCCAGGCCGCCCGCGAATGCCGGCCGGCGCTGGATTTGCTGTGGGCCGAACTTCTCAAAGGACCGGTGCTGTACATCGATGAGACGACGCTGCAGGTCCTGAAAGAACCGGGGCGCCCGGCGACGACGCAGTCGTATATGTGGGTGTTTCGCGGCGGGACGCGCGACGGGCCGATCATCCTGTATGAATATCGGGAGAGTCGCAGCGCTGATTTTCTGAGAGAACGGCTGAAAAACTACCGGGGCATCGTCATGACCGACGGCTTTCCGGGCTACGAACGCGTGTTTCGAAAAATGCCGGCCATCACCCACGTCAGTTGCTGGGCGCATGCGCGACGCAAATTTTTCGACGCGCAAAAGGTCGCGGAGGGTTCGCCGCTGGCCGGCAGCATGCTCGAACTCATCGGAAGCCTGTATGCGTTCGAGGAGGAAGCGCGCAGGGCCGAACTGGCGCCCGGGCAGTTGCGTGAACTACGATGGGAAAAGTCCCGGCCGGTGATCCGTGAAATTCGCCGGTGGCTCAAGGCGCACCGTCACGCGGTTCTGCCGAAGAGCGAACTCGGCAAGGCGATTCACTATACGATCAAACGCTGGCGGAAACTGCTGCACTTTTTACGCGACGGCGCAATCCCGCTCGACAACAACCTGGTTGAAAACGACATCCGCCCGTTCGTGGTTGGGCGCAAGAACTGGCTGTTCAACGACACACCGCGCGGAGCCTGGGCCAGCGCGTTCCATTACTCGTTCATGCAGACCGCCCGCGCCAACGGCCATGATCCATACTGGTTCTTGCGCTTTTTCTTCACACTCTATCCCCGGGCCGAAGACGATGAGCAAAAATGCGATCTGCTGCCGCACCTTGTCAGTCCAGCCGACGTGCGCGCGTTTTTTGCTGAGGAGGACCACAATTGAGCGCTTACAAAATTCTGGCTATCAAGTTTTCTTGATCCAGGTTCGCACTAAAAAGAAGTTAAATAAAATCGTGTATATCAGAATGGGAGG
>CAZVZS010000139.1:0-220 GCA_964631535.1 uncultured Leptospiraceae bacterium | reverse complement strand
CTCCGGAACGCTTCCCGGTTTTGATAAGATTATGAGCAACGCCTCGCGGATGTTCTTCACGACCCCCGCGTCTACGCAAATTCGGGGACGCAGTCAATCAATGGGCGAAATGGCCCCCTACAATACATTCACTCCCATAACACCCACTGCGGGATTCCCCATGCGTGCAGTGGACACGGTGATTTGAGCGCCATGGATGGCGCGAAGGTCGGACCGCTAA
>CAZVZS010000138.1:0-2825 GCA_964631535.1 uncultured Leptospiraceae bacterium | reverse complement strand
TTGCGCGCGTGTCCCCTGGAGTGCGCCACGGAGGGCGCACGGTGAGCCCATCAGAGCCAGGATGGCGAAAATGGGCTCACCCAGGTGACACGAAGCGCTAAAAGGTAATCCGCTTCTCGAGCGCGGGCAGGGCCAGATCGAGGCGACGGGCGACCTCGGGCAGTTTGATGGTGGGCACGGCCGGGAAAAGATGGTGCTCCAGGTGAAAAAACATATTGTAGGTCAGCGCGTTTTTCCAGCGAGCGCGCTGGGTGCGCGCGAAGACGGGACGGTCGTGGGTGTCCTGGTGTACCATCCAGACCGCGAAAAAAGCCATCAGAAATTCGCCGAAAATCATCACAGCCATGTGATACATTAAAAAGTGAATCTGAAAAAATAAAACGAACGCGACACAAACGGCGATCGAACCGAGTTCGAAGACCACCGCGCGGCGCAGGGAACGCCCGCCGGCCCGCAGCGCGACGCGGTGGATCAAAAAGGTATGCACGGGCCCGTACAAAATCGCCCCGTACCAGCTCATCGCCGCGGCTTTGCCTTCGTAGTCTTCGTCAGCCAGGCAAAAACTGTGATGGCGCAGGTGGTTGAACTTCACCGCGTGGATCGACACCATCATGAGCAGGCTGTTAAAATAGAGAACAAACCAGGTAAAACGTTTACCGACGCCGAGCGCGTTGTGAAACCCGTTGTGGCTCTGGCGCAGGCCGGTCAGAAAAAAAAATCCCGAAAACGGCAGGGCCAGCCAGTAGAGCCCGCACCAGGCCAGGCCGAGGGCAAGCGCGAGCCAGGGCAGGGTCAGGCCCAGCTCGATCGCCGTTTCGCCGCGGCTGGCTTTGCGCAGATCGCGCCACGGCACGGTTTTCAAGATTTCTTGATGGGTCATAGAATCGGCCGACAGGCGACCGTCCCGGGCTCACGGGCTCAGCAGATCGGCCAGGCGAACCTGAAAATCCGGCGCGCATCCGGGAGAAAGTGGTTCCGGGGCCGCGATGGTACGAACCAGCCGGTACCCTGATCCCGCCGGTTCGGTGTAGACGACGGTCTCGCACGCATTGAGGTCGATCAACCAGTATTCGCGAATGCCAGCCCGAGCGTATATTTCGGCCTTCGCCCGGTCAAGAGCCAGGCTGGTATTGGCCACCTCCACCACGAGATGGGCGGAGCGTGGATGGTGATCGAGATAACGCCGGGGTTCCTGGTCCACAATCGCCAGATCGGGTTCAGGCTCGGAATCACCCAGGGTGAGCGGGTCCTCCTTGCGAATTATGAATCGATCTTTCAGAACTCCCTGCAGCAGAAGAAACAGGCTCCCGAGGAGTCCCGCGTGAATCGGATCTTTCGGCATTTTCTCCACCACGACTCCAGCCAGGAGTTCGGATTTTTCCGAAATCTCTCCCGCCGCAGCCATCGCGTGGTACGTTGCCAGGGATACCGGCAACACCCGCCGACGTACCGCTTCGATTTCGAGAATAGCAAGGGACATAGATTCCCCCTGAATTAAGACACCCGGCCGGGCCCTGTCAACCGGAATACCACTTCAACCCGGCTGACCCCGCGAACCGGAGCGGCGCATATTAACATGCCGGTCGGTCTCGTCGACGATTTCGCCGGTGACGGTTTCGAGTACGTCCTCCAGGGTCACGACGCCGGATACGCCGCCCCCCTCGTCCGAGACGACGAACAGATGGCTGCGGTGTTTGCGAAAATCTTCCAGCAGACGATCCGCGCGAACGCCCTCCGGCACATGGCGTGCGGGGCGCGCCAGTTCGCGCAGGGGACGCGCGCCCTGCCCTTCGAGCAAAGCGGTCAGGAGCTCGCTTTTGAGGCCGATGCCGAGCACTTCGTCGCGCGTTTCGCCGACGATGACGATGCGCGAATGCGCGGAGGCGATGATCGCCGCCTGCGCGTCGGCCAGAGTTTGCGCACCGCGCAGGCTGGTCATGGACACCCGCGGCGTCATGAGATCGGCGGCGGTGACGTCGTTCAGACGAAAAACCCGCTGAATCATTTCCGATTCGTCCGCTTCGATCACGCCCGCCGCGTGACCGATCCGCGCCAGGAGTTTGATTTCCGACTCGTCGGTCGTGGCCGAGACCCGGCCGCGCGTGAACGGCGCGGTGACCCGTTCGACCAGCCAGATGAGCGGGGTGAGCAGGCGCGCAATCAAACGCACCGGACCCGCGCAGAACAGAGCGATCGGTTCGGCGTGGCGTTCGCCGATGGTCTTGGGAATGATTTCCGCGACGACGATGACGAGAAAGGTCAGGACCCCGGAAAAGAGCGCCAGCCAGGCGTCACCGAGCACACCCGCGGCGATCCCCGCGACGGTCATACTGCCCACGATATTGGCGATATTATTCAGAATCACGATGCCCGCGATCGGCCGGCCCATGTTCTGGCGCATGTGCAGCAGGGTCACAGCGGCACCTTTCCCGCCTTCGGCGAGCTGGCGCACACGGTTCAGTGGCACCGACAACAGCGCGGCCTCCGAACCCGAACACAGGGCCGAAGCGGATAATACGATCAGGATCGCGATCAGGAGTTCAAACATTGAGCGGGTTCAAGCATAACTCGCAAGGTCGAATTCGACAAGAAGAAAATGCCAAAACCGGGACTCATCAGTCCGTTCGCCCGGCCCTCCATGGCCGAACGAACGGACAGCGGTCCATCCCTGGCACCGCTTATGATGAGTCCCGGTTTTTTTGAGGAGGATAGTAAGGGCCAAAAATGCCCAGAACATCCAAAGCAACAATCGTTGAAACTTCTGTATCCTGGAGTGCGCCACACCCACTATGTCAAGCAACTTGCAATTTCCGCTCGTTTTCTGA
>CAZVZS010000137.1:0-2895 GCA_964631535.1 uncultured Leptospiraceae bacterium | reverse complement strand
AGCTTGACAGCACCGAGCCCTTGGCGGCCGGTTTCAAGGGCGTATATTCCCGGAGCCCGGATTATGCATGAAACGAAAATATGATGCGCCCCACAGGCATACGCAGGCCGGCTGTACGGCCATCCGTGGCCGAACAGCCGGCGCTTCGCCATCCCTGGCTTCGCGGCAGCGTATACCTGTGGGGGCAACACACTGTTTCATGCAAAAAATCCGGTGCTACTGAGAAATGAAGCAAACCGCCTTGACAGGCGGTTTTCGTTGAGTAAAAAACATGGCGAATTTCGTGCATTATCCGGGTCAGCAGGTTGCACTTTTCGAATTTGCAACATGCGTCAGCGATAGAGCGGCCGGTTTCCGGCCGCGAAAGCGCGACGGTCCGGCGTTCAGCGCCTGGCCCCGGCCGGACCGGGACGCCCATGATTGGTCGTTCAGCCTGGAAAAGTTTACCGCCCCGCGCCGACCGCGGCCGCCTGGGCCTCACGCTCGGCCTGTTCGCGGCGCAGATTCATGACCGTGTCATAGAGATAACGGGCGACGAAAGCCATGCGGTCGTCGACGCGCGCGCGACTGATATAACCTTCCGTGAGAATCACCAGGATGAAGGGTGCCTGGCCGCGCGGGTAGATGATACCGGCGTCGTGCAAAACGTCCTCGGTCGTGCCACCCTTTTGCGCGACGACCACGTCGGCGGGTAGATAGGCCGGGATGCGCTCACGGTGGTGGGCGCAGGTACTCGCCATGACGCTGAGCATTTCCATGCGCAAGTCTTTGCGAAAATTGTCCGAACGCAGCAGAGCCTCCAGGGTTTCCTCCACCCCGCGCGCGGTCAGCTGGTTGTGCCAGTTGCGGTCGAAGGCGCGTTCGTCGTACAGACCGCGAATGATGCGCGTGCCGCTGATCTCAAGATCGTCCAGTTCGCGCTGGATGCGGTCCACGCCGACATGCTGGAGGATCAGGTTGGTGGCCAGGTTGCTGCTGGACTCGATCATGTCCGCGCAGAGTTCGCGCAGCGACATGGCCTGGCCCAGTCGTTTGAAAGTACGGTACGGGCAACTGCGCAGGGTCTCGGGCGGCACCTGGTATTCGGAGCCATCGACCACGCTCGTGAACGCGTTGCGCACCGGCACGCGCTCTTCCAGCGAAAGTTCGCCTTTCTGGGCCAGGCGGTAGACCACCATCATCACGGCGATTTTCATCGTGCTCGCGGAAGGATACTTGCGATTCTCGTTGATGTCCATGCGAAACCCGGAGACCCGGTCGCGCAGGCTGATGGAATAAAAACGCGTGTCGGCCCCCAGGATGCGCTCCAGGTTGGTTTCCACCTCGGAGCGCAGGCGATACTCCCGGCGGACCTGGGGGTCCAGCGAAAGCGCCATACACGCGCCCGTCAGGGCCAGCACAACCAGCGGGGGCAACCAACCGAATACGACCTTCATGTACGCGAGCACCGAACTTCCTGGAACAAAAGCTCCCGACGCCCGGCGAAGTCTACGGATTTTCCGACCCGGGCCTGATTTCATTGACAGAGGCCCTCACCCCGGGTACAGGTTCCCTGTGGCTTCTCGATTACGTTACCTGCCTTTACCCGTGCTCATCATGGCGGCGATATTTTTACTGTTGCCCTTCGGCGGCTACCTCGCCACCGCTTCGGCGGGGCATCTCCCGCTCTGGCGCCTGGAAGCGGTTCTGCGTAAATTTTCGCTCTACAACTACGCGGTCTTCCTGTGTTCGTTCCTGATCGCCTTCGGCCTGCTGCGCATCAAAAAATGGGCCTACTATCTGTTTTTCGTGTTCGTGGGCCTCTTGATCAGTTATAACCTGTACCAGAGTTTCCTGGTCCTGAGCGGTTCCCCGGGACGCGGCCCCGGCGGACGGACACTGACCCTGCCGGAGATCCTGACCAACTCCGTTCTGATCCTGGCCTGCAGCGCGGCCATTTTTTACTTCTTACAGAAAGAGATTTCGGCTCCGTATCTCTCGCTGATCCCGCGCGGCTTCCGGCGGCACATGCGTGAAACTCTGCCCATGCCCGTGCGCTGGGAAACCGCGAGCGGCGCCCACAACGGCGAAACGATCACGGAAAATATTTCCACAACCGGTTGCCTGATCCCGGTCGGACCGACCACCCCGCTCGCGGCGGGCGAACTGCTCACGCTGCAACTCATCCTGAATTACGACCAATCGCCCGCGATCATCGACGTACGCGGCGAGGTCATCCGCATCCTGCCGCCGCCAAAGGACGAACCCGACGCGCCCGGCGGAGCGGGCATTCTTTTTCTTTTCACCGCGGCCGACCGCGCGGCCCGTCGCAAATTGCGCGCCTTCCTGGCCGAACGGTTCGCGCCGCGTTACCGGGCCACGAACGCGTTACGCTGGGGTCCCACCGACGCGCCCGAGGCGAACCAGGCGCAGCTGTTTAACATCTCATCCGGCGGCGCCTACATTCAAACCACCGATCATCTCCCCCTGGCGGGTGACCGCATCCACTTCGCGGTTGAACACCGCGCGGGACACATCAGCGGCACCGGCCACGTGCGCTGGACGAACTCCGACGCCCTGTGGGGCAAACAAAAAGGTTTCGGCATCGAATTCGATACGATCGGCCCCCGCCTCGCGTTCTGGCTCTGGCTGGTGAAACTGCGCTGGAGTTCGTTTCGAATTCGCTGACCCGGATTATGCATGAAACTAAAATATGATGCGCCCCACAGGCATACGCAGGCCGGCTGTACGGCCTTCCGTGGCCGAACAGCCGGCGCTTCGCCTTCCGTGGCTTCGCGGCAGCGTATGCCTGTGGGGGCAACACACTGTTTCATGCAATAAATCCGGTGCCACTGAGGAACGAAGAAAACCGCCTTGAAAGGCGGTTTTCCTTGAGCACAAAAATTCACGGAGAAT
>CAZVZS010000136.1:0-2970 GCA_964631535.1 uncultured Leptospiraceae bacterium | reverse complement strand
TCGTCACCGGCACTCCGCTCGCCACCATCCCCAGGCCGATGGTCAACCATCTGGCATGGCGGCTGGCCGCCGCGGAACTGGTGCTCAGAGAGCATGGTTGTTTTGAGGAGTTTCTTGATCTGGCTGATGCGGACGGGTTTCGTGTAAGGGATCTGCGTAAATTTTCCGGAGGTAGAGTATGAGCAGAAGGGAAATTCAGGATCCAGATGACGATCTGGTCGATCAGGTCGTCGCAGGATCGGTCGCGTTGATTAACAGTACCATTCACAAGGTTGAAAAAGAATCCCATGTCTATGACCGGGAGGACTGGTTCAAGCGTCCCTTTGATGTCTGTGAACTGCTCGCCGATCGCTTGAGTTGCGCCGAGTGGTGTCTTAAAGAAGATGTGTCGTTTGATGGCTATCTGGCCATTCTGGATTACATGGATATCAGGAGTTCGGATGGTGAAGGCTGGCCGTGAGGTTGTTTGAGCTGCCCGGGCGTTGGGAGAATCGTCCGGGTGTTTTTTTAAATTACCAGCCGCTTAGACGTCGCGCGAAAGGGGATGTACCGTTGTAGTATTAAACTCTAAACTGCGTCTATAGGCTTATGGGATTTAAAATAGTCAGGGTCATTGTCCCATGGGTCCGTGATCCCATAAATCTTTTTTAGGGCTATTATGATGCTTTCCCTTATACGAATCCCCTCGTGCGGATCGAGTTTATCGTCCGGGTCTACTGTATCAACGTTGAAATATATATAATCTCCCTCCCCGTTCTGGAGCACGTATTTTGAGGCATTCGGAAAATCTGGGAACGCCGGGAAATCACTTTCGTTCACAAGGGGTGAAACGACAAGCTTTAAGAAATTCCCATCCTCATCGCGCATGTATTTCTCAATATATTCATCATCAGTCAGATATTCATTTTCTACCATGGAATTTCTCCTGTATTGCGCGCGTCAGCGATCATTTTATCGGTCCAGCGGATCAACTTCCCCCTAAAATTAATATCCAGGGTCGGGATATCGGCACCATGTGCGCGTGAAATTCGCCAATGGAACCAATCGTCGTGTGAAGGATAGTGAAGATTGAAATGGGTATGTTCAATCCTGGTTGTTGAAGAATCCGCATCCGGACTTTTTACAGACCGGGACTTAATTTTTTTTCCTGCGTCCGGCCCCGAATTTTGGATTTTAATTTCCGATTGACCGGCTCGAATGTAGGTTTTTCCTCCCCTGTCAAACATTACCCACTCTTCATCAGTGCCTTTGGCCAGTTCCCAGAGTTTTTGAGAGGTAGGCCATTCCTTTACCTGCAGGGTTTTTCTCCCAAAACGTAATAAATGATCGATATTTTTCTGCGAAAGTCTACCGGTTTTTTTTAGGTTGTCAAAGTCTTTTATTAACTCATCCCCAGGATCCCTGAGAAGGTTATAGCCTTCATCAGGAAATTTCTCCCTTTCCCCGTCAATTTCCTTCTCGCGCGGGGCCCGCGTTTTCTCCGGCAGGTGGCCACTTTTCGGAGCTTTCCCCTCCGGCACCACGCGCTTCCCGAGTGCGCGCCCCGCTTTCACAATGAAGATCACGTTCAGAATGAATTTCGTAACCTTGCGCGCCCAGAACTCGGCGCGCTTGAAAGACTCGACCGGGCCTTCCAGCGCTCCGGACTCTGTCATCGTATCCGCGTACGCCTGTTCCAGCACGGCGCGGGGATCCATAACCAGGCCTTCAATGCCCTGAAGGAATTCTTCAACTTTGAGAACCGACTCGCTGCCGATCACGCCGCGCGAGGCGAAGAACAGCAATGTCATGAATAAATGATAATTCGCCTGCGGCAGGTCGATGAAGAACAGGGCGGTTTCGGCGCCGAATTCAACCGCCCCGCTGACGATCCCGACCAGTCCGCCGGCCAGCGACTCCCCGGCGATGCTTGCCCATTCCGCTGCCTCAAGGGCCGTATCCAGTCCGTCGCGGAGTCCTTCGTTCGCCCGCAGTGGCAGACCGAGGTTTTGTAGTTTCGCGTAGTCGTCCGGTTGCAGTTTTTTCATCAAGTGGCGCTGGATGTCGCCCGCGTCGCCGGTAATCAGTCGCGCCAGCACCGCAATTCGCGTTTCAGCATCCGGTAGCTGGCGAAAGTTCCAGACGATCGAACCGGAGTCGAGGATGCCCGTATGGCCTTCGAGCAGATCGTTGATACGCTGCGCCGTCCACTGGAGGGCGCAGTCGCGCGCCACCGGGCCGGACACCAGGAAGTGCGCGCGCACTTTCTCGCGTGCCAGTGTTTCCATCGGGTCGAACAGCCAGAGCGCGATTTCGGTCCGCGACTTCCCGCTCTGGTTTTGCAACTCCCCGAGCAACCGGTCAAGGGCCGGGCCGTGGAACCGCGTGGTCCACGTGTAAATTTCCTCGCCGTCCGCGCTGGCCAGTAAATCTCGCGCGACAACCGGAACCAGGTCCTCGACGACGTTTTCGCGTATCAGGATATCTTTTAATTCTTCGCGGTGATTGGCACTCAGGTCCTCGAACAGCCAGGCGATCATCGCTTCCGGCGATTTGCCCTGTTCGGGGCCCCGTAGCTTCAAGCGGTGGAGCAGGGTACGGATCGTCGCCGCGTCGGATGATCTGAAAACGGCCATGATCCGTTCCGAGTCGGCATCGGTTGTGATACCGGTCAGCGCGTCCAGAATCAGACTCGCCTGAGCCGCGTAGTCGGTCTTGGCCAGATCGATGGGAACATCGGGTTTAACCGTTCGTTCTTGAAATACCAGCCTGGTCCCGTCCGCAAATACCAGGGGAATGAAAACAACCGGACGAAACGTCGGTTCTGATGCTCCGGGGCCAACTGTGATACCTGGGTCCCGGATGATCCGGACCTGTGCCACTGCGCCCAGTTCGGGATTATGAAACGAAAAATCCGCCACTCCCTTGCCCGCTTTTTTCACCGCGGGTGCTTCTGTGAACAGTTCCGAGTACGTATAACGCAGTCCGTTG
>CAZVZS010000135.1:0-3280 GCA_964631535.1 uncultured Leptospiraceae bacterium | reverse complement strand
TGCGTATGCCTGTGGGGCGCATCATATTTTCGTTTCATGCATAATCCGGGCTAAATCCAGCCCAGGATCACGCCGAACACGAGGATTTCGACGGCGACCACGCCCGCCACGATACCGAGAAACGTAATCTGTCGCTTGCGATCCCAGTAATACGGATAGGCCGCCGCCATGAAGAATGGAATGTACACTGTGATCGCCACAGGGATGGCGCCCCACCAGTCGTAGATCCAGACGAAGACCGGTGTTTCATACACCAGAAATACTTCGATGATCGAGTACAGAGCGGAGAAACTCAGGATGTGCAACCAGCGCGCGTTGACGCCGAAAAGTTTTTCGTCGGGTCGGTCGGGGAGGAGTTTGCTGATCGCGATGCCCGAGAGCGCGAACATGAGTGAAATTTCGATGCCGACGCCCACGAAAATCAGGTATGAGGTGCCGGTCGGGACGGTCCAGAGCGCATGCCCGGCAACGTGCTGGATGATCGCGTTCAGGATCTCGAAGAACCAGTGGACCAGGTAGAGTCCGAGTCCCGCGACGACCGCGTTCCAGTTGCGGTGTTTGATCTCCACGAAATATGCGTAACAGACGAAGGCCAGAATCGGCACGACGTACCATTGAAAATTTTGCCCGTTTCTGAGAATCGCCAGGGCCTGAGCGGTGGCTTCGGTATGGTGCATTGGGAACCTCTATTTTAGAGCCTGTACCGGGACCTGCTCTTAATTTACGCAGGCGCAGGCCGCGATTAAACAATCCGTTCCGGAGCGTACTGTGAGTCCTATTTTTCGGCCAGGCGATATAAATCGGCGGCTTCTTCGAATACGGAAATCTCCAGCGGATTTTCAACGAACAGCGCCGACCGTAAAGCGTTTCTTGCGTGTTCGAACGCGGAATCGCGCCCACTCCATGTCAAGTGGGAATTTCGGGCCCGGGGCGCGACCGGTCCGCCGGCCTTTTTCAATTCCCATATATTGGAGAAAAAGATTGACCCGCGACCAGGGGAAAATTTCATGGGCACTCCGGATGGGGAAAACAGCCCCCGCAAATGGGCTGTAACACAGGAAACAGGACAGAAAGCGTAACATGGTCGGAATTATCGTAAAGGACGGAGAGTCCATTGAATCGGCGTTGAAACGATTTAAGCGTGAATGCGTAAATGCCGGGATCCAGTCAGAAATCAAACGCCGGGAATTTTACGAAAAACCGTCCCTGCGCAAGAAGCGTAAGATCGAAGCGGCCATTCGTAAGCGGGAAAAGAAAAAGATGCTGCTGGCCCGCAAAGAAAAAAGTTAAGCCCTGCGTCCCGGGCAATCCGTCGCCGCGCGGCGGAAATATACCTGATCGATTCGGCCCTGGCCGATACCCCCCGTCCCGTGTTTATTTGATATGGCCGGTCTTCAAGAAAAAATTCAGAACGATTTAAAGAACGCCCTGAAAAACCGGGCGGAAGTTGAGCTCGGCACGCTGCGCCTGCTGAAAAGCGATTTACAGTACGAAATGACCAAAACCGGGGCGAGCGAGATGGCCGACGAAGCGGTTCATGCGGTCATCAAAACCGCCGTAAAAAAGCGCAAGGACGCCATCGCCGAATACGAAAAAGCCGGGCGGGCCGAAAAAGCGGAGCTCGAAAAACAGGAACTGGCCATTCTGGAGCGTTACCTGCCGGCGGCCGTGAGCGCGGCTGAAATCAAAAAAGCCATCGACGAAACTTTCGAAAAAGTAAAACCCGCCGGCCCGAAAGACATCGGCAAAGTCATGGGCCAGGTCATGGCCCGCTTCAAGGGCCAGAACATCGACGGAAATCTCGTCAACAAATTGGTTCGCGAACGACTCGAAGGGTGAGTGGCGATTTTAAAGAACAGGTTCTTGCCGCCGTTCCGATCGAAGCGTACATCGGCCGCGTCACAACCCTGAAAAAGAAGGGCCGAACTCTTTCGGGACTCTGCCCCTTTCACAAAGAAAAAACGCCTTCCTTCACCGTTAACCCCGACAAAGGCCTGTATCATTGTTTCGGCTGCGGACGCGGCGGAGACCTTTTCCGTTTCGTAATGGATTACGAAAACGTGGGTTTCCCGGACGCGCTGGATGTACTTGCGCGATTCGCCGGGATCGAAAAGCCGCGCGGGCGCTCCGGGCCCGGCCAGGACCGCAAGGAGAAGCTGCTCGAAATTAACACCGCCGCGTTGCAGGCCTTTCGCGAGGCCCTGAACGGGAGCGGGGGAGCCGCAGCCCGTCGGTATCTCGCGGACCGGGGACTGAGCGCACAGAGCATCGAGACGTTTGGCGTCGGCTTCGCACCTGGCGATCGCGATTTCCTGGCCGCGCGACTGGCTGACCGGGTCAACGAGCTGCACGAGCTGGGTTTACTGCGGCGTTCTGAGGACGGTCGCCAGTACGAGTTTTTTCGCGACCGCGTCATCTTCCCCATCCGGGACGTTCGCGGGGCGGTCGTGGCCTTCGGGGGGCGGACACTCCCGGGAACGGATCACCCCGCCAAATACCTCAATTCCACGGATTCGCCTGTTTTCCATAAAAGTTCGGTCCTGTACGGTCTGTATACCGGACTCGCTGAAATCCGTTCGCGCCAGGAATGTTACCTGGTCGAGGGTTACCTGGATGTCGTCGGCCTCTACCAGTGCGGGGTGAAAAACGTGGTCGCGCCCATGGGCACCGCGCTGACGGCCGAACATTTGAAATTATTACGTCGGTATTCTCCGCGCGTAATTTTGCTCCTGGACGGGGACGCGGCCGGGCGTGCCGCGGCGTTAAAATCCGCCCGTCTGATTGTCGATCATGGAGATATGGAGGCCGATTTGATTTTGCTCTCAAACGGCCTCGACCCCTTTGACCTCGCCCGTTCCGCGACCCCCGGTCAGCTTGAGCGCGTCCTCGCGGCCCGGGTTTCGGCCGAACGTTTCCTGCTGGTGGAAACCCTGTACCCTAACTACTTTATTGAATGGAACCAGGCCCATCCGGAACGGACCACGGCCGACGGGCCGATGGAAACCCTGGCGTTCGCGGTCGAACGCCAGCGAGTGTTTTACGCCGGAGAACGCGCCGACCTGTATCCGATCGATGCCGATCGCAAAAAAGCGGCTCTCCGGAAACTGTTCAGTTTCCTGGCCGAACTCAGTCGCCCGGCAGCGCGTGAGTTTTTCCTGGCGGACGGCGCGCGCATTCTTTCGATTTCGCTGGAAGCCATCCAGGAAGAGTGGCGCGCGACAGGTCAGGCCAGCGCCCCACCGCGCGGGGCCGTCCGAGATCAGAGCGCCTCAGCGCCCGA
>CAZVZS010000134.1:2412-3461 GCA_964631535.1 uncultured Leptospiraceae bacterium | reverse complement strand
CTTCTGGGGCGCGGCGGTGCTTTTTTTCTTTTGCGACGATTTCGCGCCCCGCGCCTGCGTTCGCCCCGGCGTACGCGCGCCTTCCGTGCCGGCCGGCGCCGACGCGGGCAGGCTCGCGGAGATCAATTGCCAGCCTTTGAGCGTGCACCGCTCTCGAAACGCGGCGGCGAGTTCGGCCACCTGGGCCGGATCGTCCGTGAGACCCAGTTCAGTCTGGAGCGGCTCCGCGCGCGCCGGCGAATAATCCGTGTAATGCACGACGTACGCGCTGTACGCCGGATCGGCCGTCTCTTTATTGGTCTTAAAGGCGACGATCTTGCGCACGGCCGGCCCGCCGCCTTTCGCGTCGTCGCGCGTATACACTTCGCGCAGAAGCACCCGGGCGGGCGGCAGAGTGGAACGACGAAAGTCCACCGTCTTTTCGCTTTCGATCACCACCAGGTCTGACACCTGGGACACGCGCAGGTCGGTGGGGTTCACACTTTTATCGTCGCGGAAGCGCACGAACGAATTACGCTGGAGGCCCACGAACGGTACGCTGCGCAGCGGGCGATAGGTCCGGTATTCCTCATCCACGTATTCGAGCAACATCTTGCGATACGGCCGCCCGTCCACGTGCCGGGTCAGGATATCGTCGCTGTTGATTTCCACCACGACCAGCGGGCGCACCATGCGGTACGAAACCTGGTATTGATCGACGTGGATGTATTCCGAATTGATTGCGAGCCCGGCCAGACGCCGCGAAAGTTCGTCCTGGACCGCTTCCTGATTTTCGATGCCCTCGTTCACCGTACCGAGAATCTGAAAAAAACCGGCCGGGTCCACCAGCGCGAGGAGCAGCCCGCTCACCGCGCCCTGGTATTCACGGTACCCGACCACGACCGCGTCGAAACGGTGCGCGGCCTTGAACTTGTAGCGGAACGGTAGATCGCTGCGGATCATGAGACCCTCGTCGCCCTCGCGTTTGACCCAGGTTTCGTACGTGCGCAGGATGACGTCGCGGTCCCCCGAGACGATCGTCTCCACCGGACGGATGCGCGACCCGGCGA
>CAZVZS010000134.1:0-2402 GCA_964631535.1 uncultured Leptospiraceae bacterium | reverse complement strand
GCCGGTTCAGGCGCGCGTGGGCCTCGTCATAGTCGTCCGGCTTTTCGCCATCGATCTCAAGAATGTCGAACGGAGCGAAATTGAACCTGGCCAGGTCCGCCTGTGAACCGGGATGCGTGAGTAAATTGATGACGTCGTAGATGCGCGTGCGCGAACCGTCCGGTTTTTCGACGATGAGCTCGCCCGGGATGATGCAACTCCGTACGCCCGCCGCGCCGAGGACCCGGGCGGCCTCGTCCAGCACCGGCAGTCCGTGCAGAGTGGCCCCGCCGGGTTTGATCAGGGCCGCCTGCCCGTCCTCATAGTAAAGATGATTGTGTTCGCCGTCCATTTTGCGCGAAATATAAAATTTACTGCCGGGCAGGCGTTCCACGTCCTGTTCACCGATCGGGATGTACCGCGCGGCGATTTTTTCTTTGTACTCGCGCACGCGCCGGTACACTTCCGGGTCCAGAGCGGCCGGCGGCGCGATCCGAAAATCGCCGAGGACGCGGCGCGCGGCGGTCAGATCGATTTTCATGGGGCCTCTTTGAGCTCCAGGTTGGATAGACGCAGGAGCAGCATATAGTCCGCCCCGCGCACCCGGCCTTCCAGGAAGGCGCGGTAGTACAGACCGCCGCGCACCAGCACGAGGGGTTCAGTGCCGTCGCGTCCCGCGCCCAGAACCAGCAGGGCGTTTTTGCGCTGGAGCCGTTCGGCCATGCGATACAAAAAATCGTAGGTTAGACCGTTGACGTGTTTTAATTGATACACGCGTCGCGTGACGAAGGCGCGCGTACCCTCGCGCTTCGTGATAAACCTGCCCGTCCAGCGCAGGGGAATTTCCCCGCTGATATTGGCCTCGCGGTCGATGTACTCGCGCCGCCCGGTCTCGCGGCCCTCCGGATCGTACAGGATTTCCTGCCACTTGAGCGTGTACGCAACCGATCCGTCCGGTTTCAGAAAAACGCGGCGCGTCTGTTCGAGTCGTTTGCCGGTGAGGGTGTAGTCGATTTCCGGGTCCTCGGCCGCGAGCCACCGGGCCATGGCCGCCGGGTCTGGTTTTTTTTCGCGCAGGGCCCGCCAGGCGGTTTCGCGTGTACTTTTAATAAAACGTACCGGGCGAATCGGTCGCCCGGTGGCTTCCACGTAGATGACGGGGGCCACGGGCGAAAGGCGGTCGACGCCCACAATGGCGTCGCGTTTTTCTTCATCGGCGATATTGATCGACTTCATCGTTGTCCTTCGTCCCGGTACTGAAATGACACCACGGGGACACGGGGGGCACGGGGCATTTGATTCGGTCGGAAAAAAATAATCGATCCGGAACGCTGACGGATCAACCCAACAACGGATTCTCCCCGTGTTCCCCGTGCCCCCGTGGTCAAAATAAAACTGGCAGGCGCAGCAGAGTTCATCTCAATACCGCATGGAAAAATCCAGCTCCTCGTTTTCGTCGTCCGCGGTTTCCTCGTCCAGAACCTCATCGATAACCGAACTGTTCTGTTTGCCGATAAAATCGACCACGGCCCGGCGGCCCACCGCCAGGAACACGCGTTCGCCCTTCGGGACCAGGAAGGCCCGGTAACTTTCGTATCCGGCCCGGAACAAAAACGGGAAGCTGAACAGGCGGCCTTCCGCCTCCAGCAGCGCGGCCACCGGACCGGAGTCCAGTCCTTCCAGGACGTAGAGATGATCGATTTCGTGTAAAAAATATTCGTCGAGGTCGACGCTCCCCTCCGGCCAGAGTTCGATTGTTTCGTCAAAGCTGGAAGGCAGGAGGGGCCGCGGCCGGCCGTGTTCGTCCACCGCCAGAAGATCGCCACGCGCGGACCAGCGGCCCTCCGCGCCCAGGTAGCCGGTGCCGGTCGCGCGCACGATGGTGGCCCCATCTTCGTCCAGCACGGCTTTTTCGAGGGGATCGCCGTATTTGTCCACAGCCACGGCCTCCACGCGTCCGTACAATTTCGAACGGTCGATGCGTACGGGCTCGGCAGCGAAATCCTGGTCGCCAAGCCGGAAGCGGAGCGGTCGGGCCATAGTTTATTTTCGGAAGGGGACGTCCGGGGCCGCGTTAAAATCGCCGTAGACCGTGTACGGCAGCGGCACCGCGCGCCACTCCGCGAGGACCAGGCTCAGAGCGAATCCCAGCAGAAACAGCAAGAGCAGCATTCCGAAACGGTCGGGCCACCGATCCCCCGGCCCCGAACGCGGCAGTGCCGGCAGGAACGCGAGCGGCAGGAAACCTGGAATAAAAAAACGACTGATATTGGCGAAATTCGCCCAGTATTCATCCGCCGTCGCGAATGAGATCAAAACGGTCGTGGCGCCCAGCACCCCCGCGAGTTCCAGCGCGCCGGGGCGCCGGGGCCCACCGGCCTCCTCCGGGTCCCCATCGCCCACGCCAGCGCGCCCTACGAGCA
>CAZVZS010000133.1:0-3504 GCA_964631535.1 uncultured Leptospiraceae bacterium | reverse complement strand
GTGCCGAAAACCGCGACAATCTCAAAACTGCATGGAGGCAGTTTTGAGATGAACTATTAGTATGAGCAGTCGCGAGGAAGCATTATGGCCGAATTTTATTTTTTCGAAAAAGACGGACGTTGCGACGTGATCCGGCGCACGATCCAGCGTAACTTCCGGACCTACTTCGGCCCGGAACGCGGCGCGGGCCCGACGTATTACCTGAACATGGAGTGGAGCAGTTTCGCGGGCAAGGGCGCGGACCGGGGCTTTCTGGAAAAAAACGGCATCCCGTATGTGGAGACAATCGCCGATCTGCCGGCGGGCGGGGGCCTTTACGTCACCGCGTACGACGGGGATGTACGCGCGATCGATGCTCTACGCGAACGCGGTGTGCCGATCATGAACGACGTCTGTCCCTGGATGGTCGTGCTGAAGCGCGAACTGTCGAAAGTGGCCGCCACGCACCGCTGCGTGTTGATGCTCGATCGCAACCACATGGTGTACGAAAACTACCGCGCGCTGTTTCCGCCGGAAACGATCGTCGTGGACGACCGCGACTATGAAACGCGACTCCAGGAACTCGCGCCCGGGCGACCGGTACATTTCACGGCGTATTCCACCTTCCGTACAAAAGATGCGCAGGCCGTAATCGACTGGATCAACGCCCGCTTCCCGCATCCGGAGCATATTTTTCATACGAAGGGTATTTGCGGCTGGGTGACGCGCTCCGGACTCTTCGAGGAACTGGCGGGGATCGTCAGGAAGCGCGGCCTGAACGAAGTCTGGGTCATCGCCAGCAATTCGGGCAACCGATCGGTTATTTCGCTAAAAAAAGAAATTGAAGAATCGGGAGCGAAATTCGTCGGCATTGGCTCCCCGGCCGATGTGCCGGAGACGACGGCGCCAGATGCCCGGGTGGGCGTGTTGCTCGCGCCGATTCCCTTCGGACTCGAAAAACAATTGCTGGCCCTGATCCGACAGCGATTCGCGGTCCAGGACGAAAAAGACCTCAGCGTTACCGTACTCTGAAACGGCGACGGAACCCTATCGTGTATTACCTCGACACCGCGGGGGAGTCCCCGCTTTCAGACACGCCGTTGATCATCGCGGGCGAGGCCGTTATCACCAGGCGCCAGTATAAGGACCAGGCGCTCGCCCTGGCGCGCGGGATCTCGATTGGCTTCGGCGACGCGACGACGATCGGTCTGTTCGTGGAGGCGGGCCCGGCCCTCTGCTTCGCCCTGACGGCGCTGGGCATCGCGGGGAAAACCTGCGTGCCGTTCGATTTCGTGCGCCACCACGACAATATCGCGGATGTGGTGGAAGATCGTCTGCCGATTCTGTTCACCGAACGATCGCGGCTTTCATGGGAACGCGCACGCGGTTATTCGGTGGCCGAGTTGATGGAACTGGGCGCGGCGGTGGGCGAAATCCAGCGCGACCTGTATCCGCCGTTCACGCCGGGCAACAACTTGTTCTCAACGCGCCTCGGTCTCGTGCGCGTTGAATTCGGACGCAATTACCTGGATCGTTATTTTCAGAAGCTCAATCACTGGGCCGGCGGTGCGCGCCTGGCACGCCTCTTAACCGGCGTCGCCCCGTTCGATTTTATCGGACTGCTCGAAATTCTCTGGTTCGTCCACCGGCCCTCCGGCGTTTTATATTTCCCGCCCCGCGACGGAACGACCATCGCGGAGTTGATCGCGTTCATTCGCGGCGAAACCATCACCGGCGTACAGAGCGACGATCGCATTCGCCGTTTGATCGAGCAGGAAATCCCCGATCTTGACTGGATCATCCTCGGCGGGAACGAGGACGTCGAATCGGAACGGTTTCGGCGCCTGCTACGCTAAACCTTGAGGGGGACCTGCGCGGACCGCGGGCGTCTCAATCCACCGCCAGCGCCAGCGCGGTGTCGCGGCCGAGGCGAATGTTGGTGGCGCCGCCTTTGAGTTTGAACGGACCGAGGCGCGGTGTGCGCGTCACGACCGTGATCAATTCTTTGCCGTGGTGGTGGGCCAGTTCGGTTTTCAGGCGCAGGATTTCCTGACTGATGAGTTCGTGTGATCGCCCGAGGGCGCGAAAAAATCGCGGCTCATCGCTAAATTCGTCCGGCGTTGCGCTTGAATCGACGAGGTGCACGATGATGCGGCGCACGTCGCGCGCCTTGAGCCAGGGATCGATCGGCACCGGATCGGCGATGCCGCCGTCCCAGAAATGATGGTCTTCCACTTTCTGCGCCTGGAACATGCCGGGCACCGCGCAACTGGCCAGCATGTACTCGGCCAGGGGCCCGGCGGTTTTTACTTCCGACCGGTTGCGACTGATGTTCGCCACGCTGATCGCCACGGGCAGGGAAAGGTCCTCCAGACGTTTTTCGCCGACGTATCGTTTCAGAAGCAGGAGGGCTTTTTCACCGGAGAGCGCGCCAGTGGCGCCCCCCCGTCCGAAGAGCAGGCGCAGCAGACGCAGCGGAGCGTTCCATTCGCGAAACACAGTGGCCAGCTCCGGTTGTAAAAACAAACCCGACATTTCGCGCGGTGAAAGCCCGGCCCCGTACAGGCCGGCGACGAGCGCCCCGGCCGAAGCGCCGGACAGGCAGTCGGGGTTCTGGCCGATTTCTTCCAGGCCCGCCAGAAAGCCCGCGTGAGCGAAAAACCCGAAAAACGAGGAATTGAGGCAGACCGCGGTTTTCCCACGACGCCCGCCGAACAGCCGGGACCAGATGCCGCGTTTCACGGCCGCGCCCGGTTTTGTAGACATAATCTTTTCACTTGACCTCTGGTAGGCGACATCCACATAGTATATGGAAAAGATTCCCGGCCTCCCCGGTTCGGCAACCTTTATCCGCCGAAGCAGGCGCGCCGTCGGGCCCGGCCGCCGGGATTTTTATTGGGAGCTTCGCGATGTTTGTTTGTCGTCCTCGTTTTACACTTCCTGTTTGTATCCTGCTTTTGATCGCCTGTCAGTCGCCGATTGAAAAACTGAAGGCCACGCGCAGTTGTGAAAAATGTAATCTGGCCGGAGCGGATCTTTCGGGCCAGGATTTGATCGGCGTGAATCTGCGCCAGGCGATTCTGCGCGGAGCCAATCTTTCGGAGGCCAATCTCAACGGCGCGGACCTGACCGGGGCGGACATGCGCGGCGCGAATCTGTATAAGACCTATTTACGCGCGGACCTCAGCAACGTCGATCTCACGCGCGCGTCGCTGGTGGAAGCCAATCTGCGCTCCGCCCGGCTCACCGGGGCCAATCTGCGCGAAGCGGACCTGGACCGCGCCTCGTTGTTTAAGGCGATTTTACAGGGCGCGTTTTTGAACAACGCCAATTGTTCGGGCGCGGATTTTCGCCATGCCGATCTCAGCGACGTAAAACTGGAAGGCGTCCGGTTCTGTTCCACACGCATGCCCGGCGGCGAAATCAACGATCGCGATTGTCGTTAGCCCGGATTATGCATGAAACGACATTATGATGCGCCCCACAGGCATACGCAGGCCGGCTGTACGGCCCTCCGTGGCCGAA
>CAZVZS010000132.1:0-3598 GCA_964631535.1 uncultured Leptospiraceae bacterium | reverse complement strand
CGCCTGCGCGCCGCGCCCACCGCCACCCCCAGGAAGGCGGCGATTTTCGCCTGATCCGCGGCCGTACTCACTGTACACGAAATCGGCGCGGCCGCTCCCGCCACCAGTCGCTCCGCGAAGGCGCGGCATCCAGGCGAACCGCAGGCCCCGCAGTTCACGTGGGGTAACATCGCGTCCACCTGATCGATGCGCGGGTCTTCGTCCACGCGTAGACGACTCGCCGCGAACGCGAGCATTGCGCCGAGCAGTATCGTCAGAGCAGCCAGAGTCAGAGGATGTACGATCAATTCCATACATTCTCAATACAACAGTTCGACCCAGCGGCCTCCGGCTTTGAGCTCGGCGAGTCGCCGTCCCCAGCGGGTCTCCGAGCCGAGCATGCGAATGAAGGCCTCGTCCAGTTCGCCGTGTATCGAGGCGAGCCCTGCCACGTAGACGCGCGTGTCCGGATCGTCCAGCATCGCCAGAATTTCCGTCTGGTGGGCCAGCAAAGATTCGCTCAGGGCCGGCGGATGGTCCAGGTGCGGCCGCGGCGACAGACTCTCAATTGCGCGAAATGTCTCTTCTTCGCTGTACCGCGCGAAATCGTCGCGGTGTTCGTTCATGTAAAGGAGTTCCTGACCGCTGCGGGCCCCGAAGAACAGGCGCACCGGGCCTTTCCAGCCGCGGGTCGTACTGTAGACGTGGCGCACGAAATGGCGGAATGGCGCGATGCCGGTTCCCAGGCCGATCAACAACAGACCGGCCGACGGAGAGGTGGGTAGCTCGAACGGAGTCCCGTACGGCCCGCGCAGTTGCACCCGGTCCCCTGGCACACGGTCGCAGAGATAATTCGACGCGACTGCCTGGTAGGCCTCGCCGCTGTATTCGTCGATGTAACGGCAGCGACGTACGCACAGATGCAGATGGGTCAGGTTCGTGTCCGCCACAGGCTCGGCCCCGGACAGGGTGTACAGGCGCCGGTGGTGTTCATTGCCGAATTCGTGCGGTCCGGGCACGAGCACTTCCAGACTCTGGCCGGGCAGAAAGACAGGACACTCCGCGACCTCCAGCTCGATGTGGCGCACGTCCTCGGGGGAAGCAGCGGGCGTGATTCGTTCGTTGAGAATGACCGTCCCGGCCCGCGCCGTTTCTCGCTCTGGATCCGGCTGGCTCTGTACTGTGGAAGCTGAGGGTATTCGACCGGCCATACCCACTTATACTGGCCTGGATAGGGGAATCGGCTTATGACTTTAGTCAAAGTCGGGGAGTGATATTGATCAACCGGGGTTTGCGTGAACAGAAGAAATCACCAATCACCCAGTGGAACCCCGCACCGTAAATTGGCTCCTGCACTCAGGTTTCGCCAGAACCGGTGTTTCGTGAAACAGTTTGAAGCACCGGTTTTGCGACTTTTTCAGCAACCTGTTTAGAATGAAACCACAGCCGCGCAAGCAAGTTGGCCTCCAGATCCTGAAGAAACGCCGCATGCAAACCCTTCAAATGCAGCCGGCAAAACGGAGCTGATTCCCTTCAAATCTGTGAAATGATTCCATACCAGGAGGGCGTTCAAAGCGAATATGGACAAAAAACCGTAGCCAAAGCGAGGTCCGATGATTCTGGTTGGAGCACGGTTCTTTACCTTTTCGCATTCGCCAAAATTTTTTCTATTTTCGCCAAAAATCCGACAAAAAGAAAGATACAGGTGAGCATTTAAAAATCAAGAGCCCCACCAAAATTTCACCCCTCTCGCATACGCCCGCGGCAGCGATCGAGCGACCGCCCCCGGGCGCGAGAGCGCGACGGCGCGCAGCGCCGGGCCGCCCTGTTTATTGGATACGCGGCAGTCATGCGGCGCACTTACAAATTTCGCGGGCGACCAATCATCGCCGCTGCCAGAGCGACGACTGAAAATAGAATTCCCGCGATCCTCGGATCGTAGTGGGATCCGTTCGCGGGAAACGAAAACACGGCCACGTTGATCATGGCGTGGAAAAGAATACTCGAAAATACACTCCCTCCCGCTCGATTGTATATGGCGACCATCACGACGCGCGAGGCGATCGTAAAGACACATTGCCAGACGATCCAGGTCGGCGATCGATCGCCCTGAAGATAGGGCACAATATGCCAGAACGCCCAGAACGCCCCGATGCCGAAAGCGGCCGGCAAAAATCCGAAACACTCCTGGCTCGGGTCCAGGAGGGTCGCCGTCCAGCCGAGTTCTTCGCAGATCGCGGCGAAAAAAAAGACAACGAACATGATCAGGACCGAGAACACGGTGATGGACGGTTCGGGCAGGGATTGACCCGCGGCCCGCATGATCGCGTACGAAGCCAGGAGAATGACCGGCGGCACAAGCGCGGCTGCGACCAGCCAGAATGGGTGTTCGGCCCGTCGCGCATCGAGGACGCGCGCGAACAATTGTTTTACACCGGCGCGGCCTCGCGCGCGCATTGTAAGCGTGACCGCCGCGAGCAGGGGACAGAACAACATCAAAGCGCTCACGGGCAATGCGATCGGAATCGCGCGGGCCAGATTACCGGCGTAGGCGCCCAGCACCCAGAACGGCAGCGAAAGGACGAGCACGAGGGCGAAATAAACGACGATCGATTTCGCATCCGAAGAAACGGCGGACCGGTTGTGGTCGTTCGCTACCAGAGGATTGTTCTCAGACATTTTTTAACACATGCTCGGCCGCGTTCGCGTACCAGTTGCCGTCAGACGGAGCGGCCTTCAGCAAGCGACTCAGCCGCGACGGACTCGTGAAATCCCCCAGCCGGCCCAGCACGTACGCCGCGTACCAGCCTGGCCAGGCGTCGTCATGAACGCCGTTGAGGATATTCTGCTCGTATTCGTGGTGCGCCTGCCCGGCCGCTTCCAGCGCGGCGATCAGGGCGGCACGTTCGATCGGTGCTGCCATGTTCGACAGTCCGCGCGGCCCGGACGAAGCTGGCGATCATAATTTGCCAGGCACCCCTCCTGGAACTTTTTCGTCGACGCGCTGGATTGCACCTGGCTGCAAGGCAGTGCGGGCATACTCCATTCAGCAACTGAAATGGCGCTGAGCCTCACCCGGAGCGAGCAGACACATTGCGAGCGAAGCGAGAAATGTCAACCCGACCAGGCTCCGGTGGAGCCTGACAATATGAACCGCGAGCGGTCAGCCGATCCGCGCCATGATGGCGCGAGTCGGCTGATCCGGATGAGCGCGAAGCGCCTACATCTGATAGGTCTTGCCAAGCTTGTCGACGATGGTGGGGTCGGCGCCGGCAGCGAGCAGGATGTCCTTGAAAGCGCCCATGCCGTGCATCGAATTCGTGAGATTCAAACAGGTGACGCCATCCGCGTCGCGCAGATTGGGACCCGCACCGTGCGCGAGCAGAACACGCAACGTTTCCAGTTTCCCCTCCAGCACCGCGTGGTGCAGAGCAGATTGGCCGCGCGCGTCGACCAGGTCCGCCTTCGCGCCGGAAGTCAGCAGGACGCGCACGAGGACGGGATCATCGCCATCCGTTTTCACCGCGTGAATCAACGGGGTGTTTCGGCTTTCGCGGTCCTGGCGATTGGGATCGGCGCCGGCTTCGAGCAGCAGTCCGACGATTTCAACTTGCTCACA
>CAZVZS010000131.1:0-4220 GCA_964631535.1 uncultured Leptospiraceae bacterium | reverse complement strand
CTGCGCGACACTCTGCGGGATGAACGCGTGCTGGTGGAACGGTTCCTGAGTCTCTTTGCGGAAGCGGACAGCGAACGTCGCGAATTGCGCGCGCTGTTCACGGATCCGGCCCGGCTCGATCCCGACGCGGCATTGTCGCTGGACTACGCGGCGGGGAAAGCGGCGGCGTTCGAAAACGAACGCCACGGAGAACTGGCGCGGGCGGTGGTCAAACTGGCCGATGCGCATGAACGTTATCTTACGAACCTTGAGACGAAATACGGCCAGGACCTGCACGTGGCCGGCAAACTGGCCGAATTCGCCGCCCTGCGCGGGGACGCGCCCGATTTCAAAGCGAGCCGTTTCTCGAGCTACCGCACCTACATCGACGTCGAAAAACCGTACCAGGCGAAGGATTACGACGCGTACCTGGCCGACCGCGATCCGGCTGACCCCCTGCAGAGCAAGGAGGAATACCTCAACGGGATGGTGCTGCGCAGCGTTTCGCTCGGCCAGGATTCGCCCGAAGCGTTGTTGAACGGCAACTGGGAAAACGCGCTCGTATCGGACGGCACGGCCAGCGCCGGCAGTGTCACGCTCGGGACGGCGACGACCGAAACCCTCGACGACCGGACCATGGAGCTGCGGGCGGTGAACAGCGTTTCATCGCTCGGCGTGCGCAACGGGATCGCGGGTGATGACGCCGAACTGCGGCACACATACTTTGAAAACCTGGCCAACAATTATCTGGAGGCCGTCAGCCGCCTGAACGGTTCGCTGAACGCGGTGTTGCAGGCGGCGGATCTGGCCGACCGGCGCGAAAACGCGAAGACCACCGCCGCCGATATCGCCGCGAAGGTGAAGGCCGCGTACAATCCCGCGGCGGGGGCCGGCGCGAACAACCTGAACGTGGTGCGCGACCTGAAACTCGACGCGGACGCGCGCCTGGCCGATCACAGCGAAACGAAGATCTCAAACCTGCAGGGCGCTATCCTCGGCATCCAGAGCGGATTTAACGACGCGGCGCGCGATTTCGCCGGGGCCGGCAGGCGCCGTCAGGTTTCGACGATGCAACAGGTCGATTTTCTCAAGACCGTGTTCGAAGCCGC
This sequence comes from uncultured Leptospiraceae bacterium, assembly GCA_964631535.1. Taxonomy (GTDB): domain Bacteria; phylum Spirochaetota; class Leptospiria; order Leptospirales; family Leptonemataceae; genus CAZVZS01. Next base: position 3,132 of record CAZVZS010000131.1, on the reverse strand, counting down.
CAGCGCCGATTTTTACGCCGCCGAAGCGCAGGTCACCGCGCTTTCGGATCAGGCCACCATCCTCCGGGGCGAAATGTCGGGACTCCAGCGCACGCATGTCGATCGTATGAATCTCATGGCGGAGACCTGGCGCGAGTTTACGTTCCGCAACGACGAACTGGAAACGCGCCTGGCCGTGCAGGAATACGCCGAGACGCCGTATCTTTTCGCCGCGACGGGCGATTCCGCGTCGGACGAAAATTCGTCCGTTCTGGAAGAATATCGTGGTGACGCGAAAGAGGAATACGAACTGGCCCTGGCCGCGTTCAACGCCAAGCAGGAAGAACTGAACGAAGCCTCCTTTCAGGTGCAGACCCAGGACAATCTGGCCGACTTTAACGAAATCGTCACCGGCCTTGCCGCCGGGCAGGCCTTCGCGCCGCTCGAAGCGGCCGAACGGGCCGAACTGCTCACTTTACAGGATCGCAAATACCGCGCCTTCGAGACGCTTTCGGCGGCCGAGGAAACGCGGCTCTCCGAACTCTTCCGGCGCGATCTGAACGAAAAATACGGCGAACTGATTCGCACCCGGGCCGATCACATCGCCCACACGATGCGCATGGTCCGTATCCACAAAGCGAGCGAACTGGTGAACGCGGAAATCCAGCGGCGCCGTATCGTCGCCGACGAGAAAAAACGAGCGTTCGAGGAAATTCTCGCGCGCAATTTTTCGATCAACGCGCAGACCGACGACGCGAAGAACGCGCGCAACGCGGTCTACAAACGCCTCGCATTGCAGGTGGAAGCGGGCACGTTCAACTTTTACAACGAATACAAATCCTGGTACTGGGGCTTCGGCGGCTGGGCCCAGGATGTGGCCGGCACCGCGCAGGGCGCCGCGATGTCCGGCAACTTTCAACTGCCGCAAATCACCCAGGGCCAGATCATCGAAGGTCTGACCGGCACGATCGGGGCGGCCATGTTACCCGGCGGGGACCGCGAGGCCGTGGCCAAATTTCTGGGCCTCTACGGCGGTCAACTGGCCGAGTTCGGCATGTTCAAGGGCGTGTACTATTCCTTACTGAATCAGATCGCCCAGCGCGATCTCGCGCAACTCGAATTACAGATCACGACGGTCGCGATGATGCCCGTCATCGCCACGGGTACCGTCATGATGGCCATGGGCACGGGCGTATACGGCATGGCAATGACTCTGATCGCGGCGATCTTCACGATCCCCGTCGGCATGCCAATGGCACCGATTGGAGCCGCTGCCATCGCCGCGGGCGCGTCGATGGTGCAGATGGGCATGCGCGAAATCGCCAAAGCCCAGGCGAAGTTTTTGATGAACCAGCTCTTCATGTGGGTGTTGCAGGCCAACGCCCTGGCCGTCTCCGGCACGAAATCCACCGCCGAAGTCTGGGCCAAACACAAAGAGTACATGGACGCGCAGGCCAGGCTGGACTACTTCACGAAAGTTCCTGACATGAAAACCATGAAGGAGCGCATGATCCAGTACGGCGCGCATCATAAAGATGATCCCAACGATCACGCGGGCGATCCGAACCGGCCCGATCTGTATCAACTCACCGACGACGATCTGCGTTATCTGTTCGATCGACCGAATGGTGCGGACGCGGTGTACCTCGATGCGAACGGCGCCGCGCGCACTCTGAGCGACGCGGAACGCAACGAATCGCTCGACCTGACCGCCAGCAAACGCGTGGTGGAATATCGCGATTCCTTCGGCACCCAGTACGATCCCACGCGACAACGAACGGACGGACCGAACAATGCGGAAGGCGGGTACTTTTATTTCAATGACGCGCCCGGCGTACAGTATGTCCGCTTCAAAACGGCCGGACATGGCGACGAAACGCAGTACGCCTACGCTCCGAAAAAAACCGGCACTGCCACCGACCGCGCCTACGACATGGGCAATGTGTTCGAAAAAACCGTGGCCCACGGTCAGGTCCTGCGCGACGCGCGCCGCGACGCGTACCTGGCGGCCGGTGACGCGGCGGCCGACGCCACGTTCATCATGAACGAGCGCGATCAGAACTTCGAGAATCTCTTCGGCCAGGCGGCGGGTCACGTGGCCGGTGGCCGCGAATTCACCGGTTATGCGATGACCTATGAGGACTACAACGCCAACGCGCAGAAAGTGGCGAGTTCACGCATGGATCAGATGCAAACGCTCCAGCAGAAGGAGTGGGACCTGCGTCGTCAGGAAATGCAGGACCGCTACGATGCCTGGGAAAAACGCATCGCCACGATCATGGAACGCGGCCGCAAATCCTGGTCGGGCAGCGAGGATCGTTTTTTACAGGAGTGGCGTAAGTGGGAACGCGACTACGATCAGGACGTGGCCGAAGGCAAAAAAGCCTGGGACGAACGTGTAAAAGAACATTTCGCCAAAAAAGAAAAATGGGAAAACGAAACACGGGCCAACGCTTCCAAATTCACCGTGGCCCGGGAATTGTCCGCAGCGCTGGACGGGCTCAACGCGCAGATCGCCACCGCCGAGCAGAACCTCGGCCTGAAACTGGAACGCCAGGATAAAATCGCCGCGATCAACCAGGCCGTGGCCGACATCCAGAACAGCATGCCTTCAGGCGGAGCCATGCTCAAAAAGATCACCGCGAACATCGAAAAATTCAACACGAACGTTTCGATCGCCGGTTCCATCGGCGGCGATTTTTCACGCGGCGTCGACAGCGTGGCCGCAGAGTTCCGGGAGGCCATGGCCGAACAGAAAGAGCACATGACGATCCTGAACAACATCCGGATCTACGAAGAATATCGCAAGATGCTCGATAACTTCAAGGCCCAGATCACGGTTCAGAACGAACAGGTGGAAAACCAGACCATGCAGGCCGCACTCTCGGCCGGTTATGTGCGCCAGGGTGATGTTTACATCAAACAGGGCGGGGCCTCCAGCGCCATCGGCGTGGTCCACGCGTATAAGTGGTTCGATGTGGACGCGGCGGTCGACAATCTGCTCAAGGAGAGCGGCGCGGCCATCAAACCCGAACACGAGATCGCCGGAGATCCAAAGTCCCTCAAGGGCGGGGAAATGGTAAATTTCCTCAAGAATCGCAGCACCGTCGAAGTCGAAGCGTTCTTTTACACCCAGAAACTCGTCATCCAGAG
>CAZVZS010000130.1:0-4537 GCA_964631535.1 uncultured Leptospiraceae bacterium | reverse complement strand
GCGTTACACGGTTCTGCGCGCTCCGGGCGGCGAGCCGAATCGCTACGGCATCGTCGATTACGCCCATTCGCCCGATGGGCTGGAGAATGTGCTGCGGGCCTGCCGGGCCGGGGGCGCGCGAACTCTGGTCTGCGTATTCGGTTGCGGGGGCGACCGCGACCCCACCAAACGCCCGCTCATGGGCGCCGTTGCGGCGCGTTTCGCGGACGTTGTCATCGTCACCGACGATAACCCGCGCTCGGAGGACCCCGCCGCCATTCGCGCCCAGATCCGGGCGGGGATTACGGACGAGTCGCATTTGCACCCGGAAGTTAAAAAAATTGAAATAAGCGAAATTGGAAGTCGACGCCAGGCGATCCAGGCCGGGGTCGACCGGGTGTACGCCGCGCGCGAAACGCCGGCCGTGGTACTGGTGGCGGGCAAGGGCCACGAAAACACCCAGATCTTCGCCGATCGGCGCGAGCCGTTTTCCGATCAGGATGTGCTGGCCGAATGCCTGGAACGGGCCACGCGTTCCAGACCGGCGGGGGTTGGCCCGTGAGCCACTGGACGCTGGAAGAGTTAAAGACCGGAAGCGGGGGCGAAATTCTGCGCCCGGCCGCGACTGAACGCCCGATCGTCGGAATCGCGATCGATAGCCGGACGATGCGGGCGGGCCAGGCCTTTCTCTGTCTGCGCGGGGACCGGACCGATGGGCATCAGTACATCGCCGCCGCCGTCCAGGCGGGGGCTTCCGCTATTATTGTGGAGCGCGGTGCCGGGGTGGACACCGCCCTGTGCGGGGATCGCGGCATAATCGCTGTGGAGGACGGACTCACCGCGCTGCAAAACCTGGCGCGCTTTCACCGCGGTCGCTTGACCGGCACGACCATCCTCGGCGTAACCGGCAGCAACGGCAAAACCTCCACGAAAGAAATGTTGTTCGGAATGGCGGGCGCCCTGGTGGGACCGGAAAAAGTTTTCGCTACCCAGGGCAATCTAAACAACCACATCGGCCTGCCGCTGTCGGTGCTCGCGATCGACGAATCGTGCGAAATCGCCATCCTGGAACTGGGCATGAATCATCCTGGCGAAATCGAAACGCTCACGCGAATCGCGCGCCCCCACCACGCCCTCATTACGAGTGTGAGTGGCGCGCACCAGGCCTATTTCGCTGCCGTGGAAGACATCGCGCGCGCGAAACTCGAAATCCTGGAAGGGCTCGAAAAAAATGGGACCCTGGTGTTTCATCTGTACAGCCCCGGCGGCGATCTGGCGCTCGACCTTGTTCGCAAACGCATCGCCAGCGCGCGGGACAACGTTTGTCGGGTCGTGTTTTTCGGCGGCTGGCCCGACGACAGGGGCGGCTCGATCAAACCCTGGCCCTTCGTGTACGAATCGCTGGACGGTCTGCTCTGGGACGATCGCCTGTCCATGATGGAACGCGTCCAGATCGGGAGCGCCGGCATCGCCTTTGTCTGGCAGGGCGGGCAGGTGAGCTGCGCGAATTATTTTTCGTTTGAAATGGCCGAAAACCTGCTGGGTGCCCTGACCCTGCTGGAGGCGACGGGTCGCTTTTTCCCCGATCAATTACGCTCGGCCGCGTGCGCGGCCCGCCCGCTCACGCCCGGCCGCTTTCAGTTGATTCCCGGCGGCTCGGGCGCGGTAGCTCTGCTCGTCGACGATTCGTACAATGCCAACCCCGATTCGTTTATGGCCGCGTTGCGCGCCCTGCGCGAGCTCCGCCCGGCGGGGACGCTCGGCGTCCTGGCCGGTGAAATGGCCGAACTCGGCGCTGAGGCCCTGAAAGGCCACCGCGCGGTGGGCGCTTTCGCGGCCGCGCAGGGGTACGCGCTTTTCGCCGTGAGCGGGGGGGAACTCGCGGGCGAAATGCTGACGGCTTTTCAGAAAGGGAATCGTTCCGGTCGCGGCTGGCATTGCGCGGATGTAACGACGATGGTGAGCCGTCTGGGTGAAATCCTGAACGGACAGAAACTGGACGGCCTGCTGGTGAAAGGATCGCGTTCGGCGCGGATGGATCAGATCTGCCAGGCCCTGCGCGCGGGTGGGTTCGTATAATCCGGCCTCTTCCGGTCATAATAACTTACAGTTGAGACAATCAGTACCATGTTTGAGTTAATTTATTCGCAGTTCGAAGTTCCGGGCTTTTTTCGCCTGTTCAGCTACGTCAGTTTCCGCGCGCTGCTGGCCGCGCTCTTTTCAGGGGGTTTTTGCCTGGTGTTCGGCGGGCCGATCATCGAACGTTTGCGCGCGTTGAAGTTTCGCGAGACGATTCGTTCGGACGGGCCGCAGTCGCACCAGACGAAAGCGGGAACGCCGACGATGGGCGGGGTGATCATTCTCGGCAGCGTGGCGCTTTCGTGTCTTTTGTTCGGCAACCTGCGCAATCATTATTTCGTACTCCTGTTGCTCGGTACACTCTCGCTCGGCGGCATTGGATTCATGGACGATTATTCCAAGGTCGTCTTGAAAAAAAAGGGCGGCATGTCGGCGCGACTCAAGATGGCGCTGACGCTGCTCGTGGCCTTCGCTTTTTGCGCGCTGTACTACTGGCTCACACCGGCGAAAGTCCCGTTCGGGCCGGGTGATATTCGTACGATTCCGTACGATCACACCGGACTCTTCCTGCCGTTCGTCAAGGGCCAGATCGTCGACATGACGCCGTTCGTTGCGTTGCCGTTCTGGATGATCGTCCTGGTCGGTTCCGCCCACGCGGTGAATCTGACGGACGGGCTCGACGGCCTGGCCATGGGCAATGTCTGCATCGTGACCGTTACTATGGGTATTCTCGCTTATATCACCGGAACTCCGCGCGCTGCGAATTACCTGAATTTACCCGCCGTTCTGGAAGGACACGAAATCGCCATTTTCCTGGCGGCGCTCACCGGCGCGGGCCTCGGTTTTCTCTGGTACAACGCCGCGCCGGCTCTCGTCTTCATGGGCGATACCGGTTCGCTCGCGCTCGGCGGGGCGCTGGGGATGTCAGCCATCATCTTGAAAAAGGAATTTTTACTCGTGGTCATGGGCGGGGTTTTCGTGCTGGAGGCGCTTTCGGTGATTCTCCAGGTGCTTTCCTTCCGTCTGCGCGGCGGCAAACGCGTCTTTCGCATGGCCCCGCTGCACCATCACTTCGAACTGGGCGGCTGGCCGGAAACGCGCGTCGTGATTCGTTTCTGGCTGCTGGGCATCCTGCTTTCCCTGCTTTCGCTTTCGACCCTGCGGATTCAGTGACATGGACCTTGCCGGCAAAACAGTTCTAATCGTCGGCGCTTCGGGGTTGAGCGGCCTGGCGGCCGCGCGCATGCTCGGCGGCCTGGGCGCGCGCGTCGTCCTCGCGGACCGGAGCCCCGAACCGCGCAACCCGCCCGAACTTACGGGCCAGGACGCCATCGATCTGCGCCCCCGCGACGACGCGGGCCTGATCGCCGACGTAAAGCCGGACCTGGTCGTAACCGCACCGGGCGTCCCGCTCACGAATGAATTATTTAAAAGCGCCGAAAGTTCGGGAATTCCTGTTTTTGGCGAAAATGACCTGGCGTATGAACTTTTGCGGCGGCGCTGGCCGCGCGCCCCGTTCACCGTGGCCGTCACCGGTACGGACGGCAAGTCCACGACCACCGCGCTGCTCGCCCATTTAATTCAGGCGAGTACGGGCGTGCGCGCGATTCCCTGCGGCAACTTCGGCAAACCCCTTTCGGCGATTTTTGAGGACGAGGACGCCCGCACGGGCCCCACGGTGCTCGTGGTCGAATGTTCCTCGTTCCAGCTGGAACCGACCCTTTTTTTTCACCCCGATGTCGCCCTGATTTTGAATCTGGCCGAGGATCATCTGGACCGTTATGCGGACCTTGACGCGTACCTGAACGCGAAGCTGAATCTTTTGATCAATTGCACGGACGCGGATTATTTTCTCGCGCCCGCGAGGATCATCGCGCAGGCCCGACGCCGGTTCGGTACGGCGTTGAACGTGCGCGCGCGAGCGGTCGACTGTGGCGTGCCCGGTCCGACCGTCACCTTCGCGGGCCAGGACCTGCTTCCGGCGGCAGAGGTCCAATTGCGCGGGAATCATAATTTCTGCAATATTACCTTCGCGCTCCTGGCGCTGGAGGACCTCGGCCGCCGGCTCGGATTGAACATCGATCGCCGCAAACTCGCGCAGGCTCTGGCGAATTTCCAGGGCCTGGAACATCGCATGGAAATTTGCGGCCGGGCGGGCGGACTGGAATTCATCAATGACAGCAAGGCCACCACGGTCCACGCGGTGCTCTCGGGGGTCGCTTCCCTGGGGGCGGGCGAGACCGGGGGTCGGGTTTTTTTGTTAGTCGGTGGCCGCGAGAAGGGCGCCGATTTCGGGCCCCTGGCGCGCCTGCCGGCCCGGATTTTTCCCTTCGGAGAGTCGGCCGGTTTGATCGCCCGGGCGATTTCTGCCGATATTCAGTACACGAACCTGGCGCAGGCCTTCGCGGCGGCCCTGAAAATGGCCTGGCGTGATACCGACCAGGGCCGGCTGCCGGGCATTCTGATTCTGAGCCCTGGC
>CAZVZS010000129.1:2960-4569 GCA_964631535.1 uncultured Leptospiraceae bacterium | reverse complement strand
CAGGCTCGCCACGGACGAATCGAGCGCCGAGGCGGTCACGGAGAACCTCATCGCGGCCACGGAAGCGTCGCTCGCGACGGAGACTTCGGACGCGCTGGGGGCGGCCCTCGCGGAAGCGGACGAACTCGCCAACGGCCCGGCGGCGGCCGACTTCGAGGCGGCGGGCACCGCCTGGGAAGCGCGCATGGAAGGCGTGATCGACGCGGGCCTGCGCGCCTGGCAGCAGGCCGAAGAGGACCTGTACGCGAAGCGCCTTGCCTGGCAGCAGACGACCGACAAAAGCCGGGAGGAAGGCAACCAGATCTGGCAACAACAGTACGACGAACTGATCGCCGCGCGCGACCGCTGGATCCAGGACGTGCAACAACAGATTCAGGCGGGCCGCGATCAGTGGCAGGCGAAATTCACCGAATTTGAAGAAAGTCGCACGCAAAGCGAAACGGAGCTGGCGCAGTACATCCAGGCCGAACGCGAACGCTGGGACGCGGCGAGCCAGGAACTCGCGAACATTGTCAACGGCGGCGGGGCGGCCCTGCTGGAGACCAAGGACGCGTTCCGCTACTATGACGAAGTCATGGCCGCGATCGGGCCGCCGGGGAGCCAGGACCCGCGCGACGTGCAGGTGTATCAGTTTTATCAACAACAACGCGACTATATGGCGGGGGCCGTGGGTCGCTTCCAGGGGATCCTCGCGACGGCCGAGGGAGTGCTCGCCGCGAATATGCATTCGGGCGAAGATCACACCGGATTACTGAACGACGTGCGCCTCTTCGCGGGGGACCTGCCGGAGGTCGTGGCGGCGCTGGACGAGGACGATTTCGCGGAATCACTGGGCGCCGAAATGCAATCGCGCGGGGAGGACTTCCTGCTCTATCGGCGCGACATCGAACGCATCATGGAATCGAACGCACTCTTCGTAAAGGGCGCGGAGGACCTGGCAGATTCGACGCAGTTCGCGTTTGAGGACGCGGCGACGATCAGCGCTCTGGCCGGGATGGTTGCCGGGATCGACCGCAAGTACGACGCGCACCGGGGCGAGCTCGAAACAATCCTGAACGAAGACCGTAGCGCGCTGGCGGACGACGCGGCGCGGCTGGCGGACATGCAGGCGGACATCGCCGCGTGGCTCGAACTTTCCACGAACAGCGACCAACGCCTCAAGCGGGAGACGACGAAGTATTTCAACGACGGACTGGGCGGGTATTACCTGACCGGCAACGAAGGTGATCCGTATCTGATGACGCGCGCGGAATACGAATGGGAACTGCTGCGCCGCGAACGGAATCATCTGATGAAAAAACTGCGGCGGGCCGAAGAGGTCAAACGTTACGCCGACCTGGCCTTCCAGAACGAGGCGGGCCTTGAGATGGCGGCCGTCACGAAGGAACGCGCGGACCTGGCGCTGGTGCAGCGCGACTTAAAAGAAATCAGCTATCTTCTAATAAAAGGCGATCCGGCGCTCGGTCTGAACCCGGCCGCGTTCACGGACCCGGCCGTTCGTGATGCGGAACTGGACCGGATCTTGAACGAACGCGGCATCGACCGGGCCGGGCTCGCCGCGCGCGAGGCGACGCTCACGACCGAACGCGCCCTGCTGGACAGCGTCACG
>CAZVZS010000129.1:0-2950 GCA_964631535.1 uncultured Leptospiraceae bacterium | reverse complement strand
GCCGACGTGGCCGACATCGTCAGCCAGATCGACGCGTATCTGGCCGGGCGTTTTCCGGACTCTCAGGCCGGGTACGAAGCGGCGCGCGCGGGGCATCCGACGGGCATCGTGCGGACGAAACTGCTGGAATACCGCGCCAGGCTGGAAGCGGGCGCGAGCGCGGATGAGTTGACCAATCGCTGGACGAGCATCACCGGCGGGGCGGGCGCGCTGCGCGGTGAGTTGCAAATCCTGGCGGACGATTACGACTTCGCGGGAATGCGCGCCGGGCTCACGACGCTACGGGATCAAATCGACGACGAAAACCTGAGCATGATCCAGCAAGACCTGGGAGTCATTAAAGAAAAGATCGAAGCGAACGCGGTCCTGCTCGCGCAGGCGAAAGAAGAACTGGATCTCGCGAAAGAGGCGTATCGCCAGGCGAGAATCGACTTCGACGTGATCCGCGCGGGCAACAGCGAGGACCTGATCCGTCTGGATTTGCAGAACACGACCGGGATGCTCGCCATGGTGACGCACCGGATGTCGAAGATCGAGGACATCGACGGATTTAACGGGACGTACGACCAGGCGACCGAACAGCGCATCCGTTATCTCAACGAAATCAGCCAGCGCGAAAGCGCCCTCCAGGACCTGACCGACAGCGAAACCGCGTACACCCTGGTCCAGGGCCTGGAAGAATCGAAACGCCGCGGACGCGAGCTGGAAACGCTCATCGCCGGGGCGGGCGATCTGGGGGCGCTCGGGCCCGAAGCGCTCGCGGATCTGTTCGTGAACGCGAAGGCGCTGGTGCTCACGGAGGGCAACGGCTCCGCGCATCTGAACTCAGTCGCGGCGGCGGCGGACGCGCTGGGTACGATTGAATTTTATAAGAGCGGGCTCGCTGATCTCCAGACCGCGCTGGATACGGCGGCTGCGAACGGGGACGTGACCCAGATCGCGCTCGCGCGGGCGGACTTAAACAAGGCCCACGACGGGATCTACCGCGCGGCCGAGTTGTTCGTGGCGGCGGTGCGCGGGGAAGAAAAAGCACGGCTTTCCGCGCTCTATCATTATCTGGACGATCCGACCCAGGCTGATCCCGCGCAGATCGCCGAAGAGGCGGGCACCGAGACCGAGGCCTTATACAACGAAGCGTTCGCGCTCAGCGCGGCGGCCGCCAGCGAGGTGGACGCGTTCATCGCCGCGAACGCCGGGAAATCATTCGCGGAACTGGTCGAACTCGCGAACGCACGGATCGAGGCATTGCCACGCACAGTGCGACTGGACGCCGGCTACGGCGGACGCACGGGCCTGGCGGACCTGGAACGCGCGAAGTGGAACATGGTTCGCGACTGGGTGATCCAGAACCAGAGTCTCTTCGACTGGGCGAACGAAATCCCGGACGCGGGCGACTTCGATCAACGCGGCGTCAGCGAAAAGTGGACCGAGGTGCGACGGCTCACGACGGGCCTGGCGGATGACGGCGGGGTGTACCAGGAATTCGCGGACGGAGTGCCGGACAACGCGAACGACGCGTGGGTCGTGAATTTTACCGGCGAACGCGCGGCGCTCAAAACAAAATTGGACGCGGTCCTCAGCGCGAGCGACGCGGACCTGGCCGCCGCGTACGCGGGACTTAACAACGCCGAAAAAGAAAAAATCTACGGCTACGCGGGCGCGCCGAACACGGCCGACGCGCGGCGGTTGCGCGGGACGCTGGAAGTCGCACGACAGAACGCTGGTCTGGAAGCCGCAGCCGCGCCGACGGAATACAGAGCGTACTACTTTCAAGAACAACAGCGCGCGTATCAAAAACAACTGGCCGGAATCGAAGTCGAACTGGATGAAAAAGGCGGGCGCCTGGACGCGCTCGAATCCGAACGCGCGGAGCACAACCAGTACCGGACCTATCTGAGCGGACTGAATGATCCGACGAAAGCGCAACAGATCGCCGACCTGGGCGATAGAATCGCCGCGCTGGACGCGCAGATCGCCACGCAAAAACCGGGCGTGCAAGCGCTGGAGGACCAGGCACGACGTACGGCCGCGCTACTCCGCGAGGCACAGAGCCAGGGCGGATCGGTGCCGCTGTTTGAGGCGGCGGCGGGCGAATTGTACCTGAACGCGGCCGGGGTGGCGATGCGCGAAACCGCGCTGGCGTTCATGGAAGGGGAAATGATCGCCGCGGACACGGCGACCGAAACGACGGCGCTCGACCAGGTGAAAGCGATCATCGGCTTCTTTGAAACGACCCGCACGGGCGAGATCAGACGCGACGGAACGGGCACGCCGATCGTGTCGCAAGAATTTATAGACGCGGGAATGAGCGACCCGGCCGCGGACCTGGCAGGTCTACTGAGTGGCAACCGACGCGGGGACGAACTCACGCGCTGGGCTGAACGCCTGAGCGCGGCGGCCGCCGATGAAACGCGCGCGAAAATTCTTTCGACGGAAGTGCTGGCGGCGGTGCAGGGACTGGAAGGCGCGATCCGCGGAGTGCTCACCGCGCGCGAATACATCGACCGCCGCTACCAGACCGCGGCCGAGATCAAAACGGAAGCCAACGCCGCGAAAGCGAGCGCCGAAGGCCGACTTGATAAACTTTCGCAACTATCAGAACTGGAGTCGAACTTACAGGCCGCGATCGAAAGCGCCGTGCAGAACGAACAGAACCCGGTGGACGCGGCGCTCGCGATTTTAGAAGACCCGGCTAACGCCGCGAAACTGCGACTCTTCGCGGGCTACGACGCGGCGGGAGCAGCCGACGGGATCACGGACCCGGCCGCGCAGGAAAAAATCGACGAACTGCTCAGAATCGCCGCCCGACTGCGCCAGGCCAGGCTCGACCGCGCGGTGCTGGAAACGGCGGGAGCGTACGCGGACTATACGGGCGAATACGCGGCCCGGGTGAGCGCCGACCGGGACACACTCGCGCCCGACCGCCAGACGATTCTGAACGCACTCACGC
>CAZVZS010000128.1:0-5005 GCA_964631535.1 uncultured Leptospiraceae bacterium | reverse complement strand
GTAGACGCTGAAGATGCCTTCGCCGTGGTCCAGGATGGTATGGTTGCCCTCCCAGTACATGGGTTCGGCCGCGGCCACGATGCCGTCGAGCAGGGCGAAGATCGGCGCGCCGGTCATGCCTTTCAGATCGACGCCGCGGTGGATATTGACCAGGGGCGCAAGGTACACCTTCTGGCCGTTCTGCCAGGTGTAGCGGTTGGTCACGCGGCGCGTATGATAGGCGCTCGTGATTTTGTGCATGTCGCGCGGGTGGGCCATACTCGCGCGAATCATATTCGGCGAGATCCGCGCGAAAATTTCATTTTTACGGCGCAGGCTGCGCGCGATGAGTTCGGCCACGCGGGGGTTCGCCGCCTGCTGCTGGTCCGAATAACGCCCCAGCATGAGTTCCGATTCCTCGACGGGGAAGTGCGACGTTTCCACCGGAAACGGACAGCTCCAGCGCCGCGCCGTCGTGCCGGTCCCGGATACGAAAAGAACCGTCCGCTCCCCCGGTTGCATATTGGGTCCGATCGCGAAAAATCCACGCAGGCCCCAGGCCCGGCTTTCGAGTGGCACGGGCCGGCTGTCGAAATACATGCGCGTTGTGCGCACATCCGGAACCGCCGGCGTGGCTTCATTGTTTTCCTCTTTCTCGAGCGCTGCCGCGCCGGATTGCGGAGGCGGCGGTTCGGGCGGCAGAATTTCGACGTACGCGGCATTGCCCTGCGCGAAAGCGGGCGCGAAAAAAAACGCCTGGAAGTCAGGGCCCTGGCAGAGGCGTTCCTCCACCGGAGCGGGGTCCCAGCCGTAGGGCAGGACCAGGTCGACCCGGTCGGCCAGGCGGACAGTACGCTGGCCGACGGTTTCGCCCCACTGGTTGATGACCGGCGGCTTGAACACCGCGCCCATCCGTGTTTCCGCGTCCCCGGGCCCGGCCAGGATGACAGCGAGCGTTAAAACAGCCGCCAGGCCCGGGAAAAACACGGACCGGTTGGCCGGGAAAATGGGGAGGAATCGTCCTGACATACCGAAAATTGTACAGTACGCGGCGATTCGCCGTAGCGCAAGCTTTTGCCGTACCGATCAGGATCATGTTCGCACCGCTCCGCCACAATCTGCCGCTTTTTCTGGTTGCCTTCGGTCTCTTTCCGGTCGGCCTGGGAGCGCAGAGCGTAAAATTGTACAATATCCAGCTCGACGGTTGCCGCCTGCGTTTCAGTCCCGATCTTTCGAGCCGCGCGCGGGAAATGAAAACCGCCCTCAACCAGGGCCTCCGGCGGCTGGCCACGCTCGTGGGCAGTCCTGGCATCCCCGACGGTTGTGTGTTCTGGCTGGTCACCGACGAAGAAGAAATGCACGCCGTGCTCACGGAGGCGGTCGGCATCAGCGCGACGAAAGACCGCGACCGACTGGAACAGATCATCCATATGGGTATTTACCAGGACGAGCGCCAGGTGGTCCTGCGTTCGCCCGCCGAGACCCCGCTCGACTGGCAGTTGCGTTTGTTGTTCAGTCGCTATGCGGGCATGCTGATTGACGCGACGACCCCGTACGCGCGCTCGCACCGCGTCGGCTGGTTGTACGCCGGACTGATGGCATACCTGGGCTGGCAGGTCGCCGCCGAAATCGAAAACCCGTTGATTACGGACGCGGACACGCTGCGGCGGCTGTATGAGTCGCAACTCGAAAATTATTATCGGGGGTACTTCGACGCGGACCGCGCGCGGGAACTCCGTGATCTGGGCGAAGACGATTCGTACCGGCGGGCGGTCCTGCTCGGACCCGCGCAGGTCCAGGCCCAGTCGGTCCTTACATATCTGTATTTGACTCAGAAAGCGGGTCCGCTCGTCGGCGTGCGCCTGCTGCGCATCTATGAAGAAGATACCATCTTCGCCACCGCGTTTCGCCGCGCGACCGGAATGGAGTTGACCCTGTTTGAAAATGAAATGCGGGACCGGGTGTATCCCCTGTACCGTCGAACCGCGCCGTAATTTATGCAGTCGCAACGAACGAAACCAATGTATTTTTTTATCCTGATCCTGGCCGGAGCGCTCGGTTGCGCGGGGGGTGACACGCGGAATCCGGACGACGCGCACTGGCGCGTGCAGACGGCGACCGGGGCCGCGCCCGCGCGCATGTTGCAGCTCAACCAGGCCCAGGCGTACCGAATCGGAATGCAGATCTGGCAGAACGAGAGCCAGGGTTCGGTCATCGGTCTGACGCACTGGAACGCGGGCGAAGAATTCGCCTCGCTCGGGATCGGTCATTTTATCTGGTATCCGGTCGGTCCTGGCGGGCCCTACCGCGAAAGTTTTCCCGAATTTTTGCGCTACGCCAAACGCAACCGGGTGCCCGTGCCGCACTGGCTCGCGTTCGAAAACCCCGACTGTCCCTGGCACACGCGAACCGAATTCGAACGCGATCTGTACAGCCCGCGCATGAACGAACTGCGCGACTTCTTGCGCAGCACGGTGGATGTACAGACGCGCTTCGCGCTCGCCCGGCTGGAATACGCGCTGCCGGAAATGTTACGATCTCTGCCCGGGGACCGGCGCGTTCACGTGGAACAACAGTTCGGTCGTCTGATCAGTAATTCGCAAGGATCGTACGCGCTGATCGATTACGTGAATTTTAAGGGCGAGGGCACCAGTCGCCACGAACAGTACGGCGGGGCGGGCTGGGGCCTGCTGCAAGTCCTGGAAAACATGCGCGGCACCGGGGTCGGCCCCATGGCCGTGGAGGAGTTCGTCCATTCGGCCCGCCTGGTCCTGCGCCGCCGCGTCGATTTCGCCCCGCCCGAGCGCTACGAGTCGCGCTATTTGCGCGGCTGGTACAAACGACTCGATACGTATCTGTACTTCGCGCCCTGATTTTTCGAAACCACGCGGGTTCGGCCGCGTCCAATTCTTATGTGGCGGGGTCTTTCGCGTTTTTTATTTTTCGCCGTCACTCTGGTCGTCGTGTTTTCGCTGGTGCCGTACGCGGAATCTTTCCTTCCGCTCAAATTCGCCCCCGTCTATCTGCGCGAATTTGAATGGCCTTCCGCGTACAGTTTCAGCGCGGGCCTGCTGGGCCTCCTGATTTTCGGTCTGGCGCGACTTGGTCTGGGTCGGGAGCGCCCTGCCGCGCGTGCGGTGCTGTACGGGATGAGTGCCGCCCTGGTTTTGTTCGCGTTCACACGGGTCGAACGGTTCGAACCAGGCTCCGTCGCCTGGCTTCAGACTCGTGAACCGGATCTCGTGGCCCTGGATCGAAATTCGCGGGCGGTCGCCGCGCGCCAGAATCTGCCCATCCTGTACTACTTTCGCGCCGACTGGTGTCCCACCTGTCCCGAATTTGAACGCCATGTCCTGGGGCGCGTGGCCGCTGAAGCCGCGCCCTTTCTGGCCGTACAAATGGATGTCACCGATTTCGAACGCTGGCATGCTTATATAAAGAAGGAATATGACGTTGAAGCCACGCCCACCATCGTGCTGCGTGATCGCGCCGGGCGCGTCCTGAAAGGTACCCATTTCACGGGCGAACACGTTTCGCTCCGGGCCCTGCGATCGGCGCTACGCGCTGTCAGCGCCGCGAATTGAATGGACGCCCCGCGGCCGGGCGGCCACGCAGGCTTTCCCTTCTTGCTCCGCATGTCGATCTTTCTCACAGGCACCGATACGGGCGTTGGCAAAACGCACACCGCCGCGGCCCTGCTGCTGCGCTATCCGGGGTTGCGCTACTGGAAACCGGTGCAGACCGGCCCCGACGATGACCGCGCGACCGCGCGCGCCCTGAGCGGCCTGTCGGCGGACCGCTTCCTGTCCACCGGCTGGTCCTTTCGCGCACCGCTCGCCCCCCACCTGGCCGCCGAACTGGAAGGCCGCGCGGATGAGGTTTCGGTTGCGCGTATTCACGAGCGATTCAATGAATACGCGCGGACCGGACCGTTGCTGGTGGAAGGCGCTGGCGGCCTCCTGGTCCCGCTGCGGCGCGTGCCGCGCGAAACCTGGCTGGCTTTTATTATAGAAGCGAATCTGCCGGTTGTGATCGCCGCGCGCACCGCTCTCGGAACCATCAATCACACTCTGCTCACGATCCAGGCCCTGCGCGGTGCGGGCGCGCGCGCCCTGGGCGTGGTTTTCTGCGGTGCGGACAATCCCGACAATCGCCGCACGATCGCGCAGTTCGGCGGGGTGGACGATCTGGGCTGTTTCGACGCGGCTGATCGGGTGGAAACGTGGTCGCTCGATCCACGCGGCGTGCTCGCGCAGTGGGTTTGAGGGGTGGCCAAATTTTCTCAATTTATTTCTATTGGCGATAACTGGTGAAAATTACAGGTTGAAAAAGCGCGGAAATATTTCGCGAATAAAAAAATTGACTTTCCAGAATTTCGCACGGGTATACTTTTCTGTCGCCCGCGAACTGTTGCGCCGGACCTGTTCTGAATTCTTTTCAGATTTCCCGGCTAAAACTGGAAACGTTACAAATGGATTTCCCCGGCGTTACACTTGCAGCTGAGACTTCCGGTCCTTCCACGATCGCCATTTATCAAACGACCCCCGAAAGTACGGTCTATATCGCCCTGATCGCCCCGGGTCCCGCGCTACCCGCTTTCGCCTCGCAGAACCTTGCGGATCTGCTGGCGGGCCTGCAGGCCGCGGGAGCCGGCGCCGGTTTCGTTTTATTTTTCACTGGAACTCCGCTTTCCGCCGCGCAGGCGAATCCGAATACACTCGGTCAGTTTCTGCTGGAGTTGTTTTCCGGGTACGCCGCGCGCTCCACCTCCGGCGCTGTTGGTCTGGTGGTCTGGGGCGCGAATTTGACCGCGCAGACGCCGTCGTTCAATCCGGCCCAGGAGCCTTCCCTGACGTTTCAGGCCGGAGCGAGCGGGGCCTGGAATTTTTATACCGATTCGTCCTATCCCGGCATTTTTGTCCCCGATCCCTCGGGAACGCCGATTACTCTGAGCTGCGCGGCCGGGGATTCCCTCGCGCTCAATGGCGTGGATGGCGCTGCCCTGGACGTCGGCAACGGTTTGCTC
>CAZVZS010000127.1:0-5194 GCA_964631535.1 uncultured Leptospiraceae bacterium | reverse complement strand
GGCGGGTGGCCTGGCTGGCGTGCGCGGGAGGCGCCAACGTGGCCCGGCAGCGGGCGGCCTACCGCGGCCTGGCGTCCTGTCGCGCGGCCCATGTGCTGGCCGGGGCGGGTAAGGGCTGCGAGCAGGGCTGCCTGGGGTTCGGCGACTGCGAACGCGCCTGCGATTTTGACGCGATCATCATGAACGCGGTGGGGCTCCCGGAAGTTACGGCCGCCGCCTGCGTGGCCTGCGGCGATTGCGTCAGCGTCTGTCCCAGGGATTTGTTTACGCTCGAGTACGAAGACCGGCGACTGCGCGTGAACTGTAAAAATCTTCAGGCAGGCGAAGACGTGCTGGATGAGTGCGCGGTGGGGTGTACCGCCTGTGGAAAGTGCGCGTTCGATCTTCCCGGAGTGGTTCGCATGGACGCGGTCCGCAACCTGGCCGTCGTGGCGGACCAGGTTTCAACGCTCGAACATCGCCGCGCGATCGAACGCTGCCCCACCGGTGCGATCGTCTGGCTGAACGACAATGGTCAATTCGAACGCGGGACGGAGGCTGTGCGGATCGTCCGCCACAGTCCCCTGCCGATCGGTGAAAAATGAAACGGAAAAAACAGAATGAACAGACGACCTCCGCACCTTGAATTTAAATTCCCCGGTACGCGCGAAGCCCTCGACGGGAACTCCGCCGTGGTCGCCTGCGAAATCGAGGCGAGCGACGCGGCCGGGGCCTATCCGATCACGCCCTCCACGCAGATGGGGGAAGGCTGGGCCGAAGCCGCGGCCGCGGGGCATCTGAATATTTCGGATCGCCCTTTGATTTTTATCGAACCGGAAGGCGAACACGCCGCCGCCGCGGTGACGGCCGGGCTGTCCATGACCGGTCTGCGCTCGGCGAATTTTTCCTCCGGCCAGGGCATCGCTTATATGCACGAATCGCTGTACGCGGCGGTCGGCAAACGCCTGACCTACGTGCTCAATATGGGCTGCCGCGCGATGACGAAGTCCACGCTGAACGTACACGCCGGCCACGATGATTATCACTGCGTGGACGATACCGGCTTCTTTCAACTCTTCGGGAAAAACGCGCAGGCCGTCTGTGATTTAAACATCATCGCCCATAAAATCGCCGAGCTGGCGCTGAATCCGGGCATCGTGGCCCAGGACGGATTCCTCACGACGCACCTGATCGAATCGTTGCTCCTGCCCGAACGCGAAATGATCGCCGAATATTTAGGGCGACCGGACGACGAAATCGATTGTCCCACCCCGGCGCAGCGGATGCTTTTCGGTCCGCGACGGCGGCGCATCCCCGCGCTCTGGGACGTCGATCACCCGATGATGTTCGGGCTGGTCCAGAACCAGGACGCGTATATGCAATCGGTCGCGGCCCAGCGTCCGTTCTTTTTCGATCATATCGCCGCGTTCACCGATCAGGCCATGGGCGCGTTTTACGAACTCACCGGCCGCGCCTACCGCCGCGTCATGGAGTACCGCGCGGACGACGCCGAGTATTTGATTCTCGGTCAGGGTTCCCTGATCCCGTCCGCGGAGGCCGTGGCCGATTATCTGCGCGAAAGCCGCGGCCTGCGCGTGGGTGTGATCGATCTGGTGATGTTTCGTCCGTTTCCTGGCGATCTGATCGCCAGGGCCCTGCGCGGCAAAAAAGGCGTGGCCGTACTCGAACGCGTCGACCAGCCCCTGGCCGAGGACCAGCCGCTCATGCGCGAAATTCGCGGCGTAGTATCGAAGTGTCTGGAAAACGGTCGCGCCGCGAATGGGGAGCGGCGGCATGCCGGGGGCGCCGGGTTGCCGTTCCCGGAATACCCGGCGTTCGCGCCCGCGGACGCCCCGGCCCTGTACTCGGGTTCGTACGGGCTGGGTTCCCGCGACCTGCAGCCGGAGGCCGTCATCGCGGCGGTGGAAAATATGCTCCCGGATGGACGCGGCCGGCGTTCGTATTATCTTTCGATCGATTTCATTCATGCGAAGGCGTTCACGCCCGGACAGGAAGTCCACCAGCAGGCCCTCCTGGAAGGCTATCCGCACCTGCGCGACCTGGCCCTGAAGGGCAGCGAAAACCCGAACCTGATGCCGCCGGGAAGTGTCACCGTACGGTTACATTCGGTGGGCGGCTGGGGGGCCATCACCACCGGGAAGAACCTGGCCCTGACGCTGTTTCACGTGTTGGGTTACCACATCAAGGCCAACCCGCGCTACGGCTCCGAAAAAAAAGGCCAGCCCACGACCTTTTACCTGGCCGCCGCCCCCGAGCCCATTCGCGTCAACTGCGAGTACATCTACGTGGACGCCGTGCTTTCGCCGGACCCGAACGTATTCGCGCACACGAACGCCCTGGCAGGGTTACGCGAGAAGGGAGTATTCATTATTCAAAGCGAAAAACAGGACCCGGCCGAAGTCTGGGCCGCCATTCCCGCGCGCTACCGGGCCGAAATCGCGAAACATTTGATCCGCGTGTTTTTTATCGACGCGTTTCAGATCGCCCGGCGCGAGGCCACCGACGTGGAGCTCCAGTACCGCATGCAGGGCAACGTCTTCCAGGGCGCTTTCTTCGCCGCGTCGGGCATCCTGGTCGAACGCGGCCTGGACGAGGCGCGTCTTTTCCAGGCGATCGAAGACCAGCTCAGGCATAAATTCGGGACGAAAGGCGAACGGGTCGTGCAGGACAATCTGCGCTCCGTGCGCCGGGGCTTTCTGGACGTGCGTGAAATTCCGCCTGAAATCATCGCGAGGGTGACGGCGCCCGCCCCGGCTGCGGCCGAACCTCCGGTGCCCGCGGCGGTCCGCGCGCTGCCGGTGTCGAAGGTGCCGCTTTCCGATATCCATCGCTTCTGGGAACAGACCGGCAATTTTTACGCCAGCGGCCAGGGCGGCCAGAATCTGGCCGACCCGTTCATCGCCCTCTCCGTACTGCCCGCGACGACCGGTCTGTTTCGCGACATGACCGGCATTCGCTTTGAACACCCCGAGTGGATTCCCGAAAACTGTACGGGTTGCGGCGATTGCTGGTCGGTCTGCCCGGATACGGCCATCCCCGCCGTCGTGAACGACTTTGATCAAATCTGTACGACCGCGATTCGTCGCCTTGAAATCCTGGCGGAGAGTAACCAGGCGCCCGCTCCGGTCGGTGTTCGCCGGCACATCGCGCGTTTTAAAAACGAATTGCGCCGGCGCGCGCTCGAACGGGGCGACCGGACGCCCGTGCGCGCCCTCATCCGCGAAACCGTGCGCGCGGTGCTCGACGGGGTCCTGAGCGAAGGCGGCACGGAAGATCAGGCTGTACTCCAGGCGGAATTCGAACGTTTCGCGGCGGAACTCCACGAACTGCCGCTCGCGTTGACCCGGCCATTTTTCACCGTGCCCGAAAATCGCGCCGCTGGTTCCGGAGGCCTGCTCGCGATCGCGGTGAATCCGAACACGTGCAAAGGTTGTATGGAATGCGTGCAGGTCTGTCGCGACGACGCGCTGCGCCGCGTGCCCCAAACCGAACGATCCGTCGCGCGCCTGCGGCATAACTTCGACTTCTGGAAGGACCTGCCCGATACGCCGGACGGGTTCATTCGCGTGGACGATCTGGAGGCCGGGGTGGGAGCGCTGGAGACCCTGCTCTTAAAAAAATCCGTATCGCACGCGGTCGTCTCCGGTGACGGGGCCTGTCTGGGCTGCACCGAAAAAACCGTGGTGCGTCTGTTCGCCGCGGCCGTGGAGGCCCTGATGCAACCGCGCGCGCGGGCGCACAGCGCCTATCTGGGAACTCTGATCGCCCGGCTGGAAGAACACATGAAACTGCGCCTCGCGGGCGAGTTGCGTGTTTCGGACGAAGTGAGCATCCAGCGGGCGATGGACGCGCTGCGCGGTTCGGATCTTACGCTCGCGGGCCTGGCCGAACAACTGGAACAGACGGGAGCCGCCGAGACCCTGGACCCGCGCTGGGTCCGGGATACCGCGCACTTGATTCACATGTTAAAAGAATTAAAAAATTCATACGAAAACGGTACGACCGGCCGCGGGCGCGCCTCGATGGGTATGCTCAACGCCACGGGCTGCACCTCCGTCTGGGGCAGTACCTTTCCGTACAATCCCTATCCCTTCCCCTGGGCGAATCATCTCTTCCAGGACGCGCCTTCGCTCGCCATGGGTGTTTTCGAAGGGCACATGGCGAAGATGGCGGACGGGTTCAAGCTCGTCCGGCGCGCCGAGGCCGAACTGGCCGGGCAGCCGCTGTCGAAAGAAGCGCAGGAAGGCCTGAGTTTTTTCACCTGGCGCGACTTCACCGACGACGAGTGGCATCTGTGTCCGCCGGTCGTGGCCCTCGGCGGCGACGGGGCCATGTACGATATCGGGTTTCAAAACCTTTCGCGTTTGATGATCTCGGGCAAACCGATCAAGGTCGTCATCATGGATACGCAGGTGTATTCGAACACCGGCGGACAGGCCTGCACCTCCGGCTTTTTCGGCCAGATATCGGACATGGCGGCCTACGGCCGCGCGGCGCAGGGCAAGCAGGAAATCCGCAAGGAGATCGCGCTCATCGGCATGGCGCATCGCAACACGTACGTGATGCAATCGAGCATCGCTTCGCCCGCGCACATGCTGGAAGGTTTTATCGCGGGACTGCGCGCCCGGCGACCGGCCGTCTTCAATATTTACTGCGCCTGCCAGCCGGAGCACGGCATCGCCGACGACGCGGGCGCGCTCCAGGCCCGGCTCGCGCTGGAGTCGCGCGCCTATCCTTATTTTCGGTACGATCCGGCGAAAGGCGATACGCCGGCCGAATGTTTCGACCTGGAAGGCAATCCCGAAATCGAAGCCGACTGGCCGACGTACACTCTGCGTACGACGGACGACGGGGTTCCGGTGGAGATGGAGTTGCCGATGACGTTCGCCGATTTTGCCGCTACCGAAGGCCGCTTCCGCAAACACTTTCGCACGGCACCGCCCGATACCTGGAACGAGAAGATGATCACCGTGGCCGCATACCTGGAACTCGCGCCGGAAGAACGCGAAGGCCGCCTCCCGTTCGTGTGGGCCGCGGATCGCGCCGGGCGCCCCGCGCGCCTGATGGTCGGCGAACCGATCATCGCCGCGTGCGAGGATCGCCGTCAATTCTGGCGCATGTTGCGCGCCCTCGCCGGACGGACTCCCGGGCAGCATGTCGATGTGTCGCGCCAGGAGGTCGTACTCTACTGCCA
>CAZVZS010000126.1:0-5254 GCA_964631535.1 uncultured Leptospiraceae bacterium | reverse complement strand
CATGAATCCGGCAACCGAGGCCGAACATGTCTGAGACGACGAACAACAGCACGGGCAACAATTCAGCATCTAACGAAAACAGCGACACAAGCCTCAACAACGGCCGACTGTATCAACGACGCATCCGAACGTTTGAACAGCCGCAGGAGCGACGACCACAAAACGGAACAGAAAATCGGTCGAACAATTCCTCTGAATTCAACACGGGGTCTCCTTTCATTGACTCCCGGCCGAATCCTTTCATTGACTCGCGACCGAATCCTTTCCTCTCCCGCAAGGAGAATCCCTTCATTTCCCGTAAGCAAAATCCCTTCCTCCCTCGTCAGCCCCATCCGGAGCCTGAAGAGCCCCCGATACGCCGTCTCCCCAGCCGCGAGGAATTACAGGAACGGATTAAACAGGGAGCGATCGAGTTCCGCGCCGAATACGAACAGAAATACGGCAAAAATGCAAAAGCTCAGATCCAGGCGAAACCACTGACGGTGAGCGAGCCGGACGATCCACTGGAAAAAGAAGTGGACCGGATGGCGGACACGGTGCTGCGGATGGAGGCGCTGCCGGAAGAGGAGAAACTGCAACGCGAGGCCATGCCGGAGGGCGAAGAGCTTCGGCGCGCGGCTGTGCCGGAGGAAGAGGAACTACAACGCGAAACGATGCCCGAAGAGGACGAAGAAAAAGTCGCGCGAAAACCGGCGCAATCGGTCAACACCCCCGAAACCGCGCTATACCGCGCGCTCGCGGAACTCAGCAAAACGCCAGAACAAAATGCGACAACGCAGCCAGGCCCGAACGGAAAGGTCCCGGGGAAAGTCGTCAGCGATCGCCAGCAGAATCTGATCAAGCTGCCGACGGGAACGGACGGGATTCAACGCGTCCTGAGCCGCGACGCGCGCGGGATCAAGATCGTCGAACGCCATCCGGCCGGGCTGGACGGGGTCGCGCGCCAGAAAGTGTATCGCATGACGGTCGCGGAGGCGGCACGGGCGGGGGCGCTGGGGAGCGAGGAGCCGCTGCAACGCGCGAACGACGGGGCATTAACAACGTCCGGCGATACGGCCGCGCGGATTGAATCCAAACGGGGACGTGGTGAAACACTCGGAACGAACGAACGCGAATTTTTTGAAACACGCATGGACGCCGACTTTTCAAACGTGCGCATCCATCGTGACGCGGAGGCGGCCAGTCTGGCGAAAGACGTGAACGCAAAAGCGTTCACGATCGGGGGCGATGTGTTCTTCGGCGAAGGACAATATCAGCCGGGATCGAGCGCTGGCAAAAGACTCATCGCGCATGAGTTGACGCATACGTTGCAGCAGGGGGCGGCGGATCGGGTCGCACGGGAGGCGGAAGGAGCAAGCAAGCATGGGGGGCCGGCGGGAGAATCCAATGTGGGCCATGATTATGCGGGAGGGGTAAAATGGCATGAGGAGCCAGAGATCAACGAAATCATTTCGAGGATTGTCGCGGAGGAATTGAAGGCAGGCAGCGAGGTTACCGACATTCTGGACCGAATTCGAGAGACGGAACACCGCGAATATCCGGACGGCATTCGCGTGAAACAGGGTACCTACAATAAGATAATACTGGCACATTTTCTGTACCACAACCTGATGCCCGGTGTCACGGAAAATTTCAGTCATGCGAAATTCGAAGGCGATAAGATACTGCTTTATGATTCAAACGGAAGGGAAATCTGGAGGATCTGGGACCAGGGGATGAATGAGGCCAACCCGGAGGATCTGGCGGGTTTTTTCGGTATCATCAAAGCATTCGGAAAAAAAACTGGCGGGGTCGTTTTGCTGGGGATATTCGCCTGGCTCCGGAACAAGGCGATGAGGGCTGTCGGCAAAGAGACCGCGAAACAAACAGAGAAAGAAGTTGCGAAAAATTTGCTTATACCCCAGGGTGTTGATCCGACTAAATTCCGTGAAATTTCGGCTCTGATCCGTTCACAAATAAAGAGCCTCGGTGAGGATGTTGCCGTCCACGGAAGCCGCGCTTCGTATTCGGCTCATCTCGGTTCCGACCTTGACATTGCGATACGGGTTCCGGAGAATAAGTTTCTTGAAATTATCCAGCGGAGTTTCGGAAGTCCTAACCCCGGTTCTTCAAAGGAAAGAACTTTGATGCGAGCTCTGGAAACTGGAAAGATTCAGGCCGGTGAGGTGAAGCTGCTGGAAGGAGGAACTCTTTCCACTCTTCGCAAAAAAGTGGAATCATTACTGGGGATTGGTGTTGACATCTCCGTTATTCGGATCGGCGGCACTTTTGATAGAGGACCATACATTCCTTTACCTTAAAACAAGGAGCATCGGAAAATGAATGTTGATAAATATTGCAAGTTTTATGTTGATACGACAATGGTAAAAAGTGAATTTGAGGATCTCCTGGTAGATGCGCTGGGAGGAGAAGTAAGAAATTTCGATATTTACTTCTCTGATTTTTCTCTGCACGTTTTCAAAAATGACGAGTATTACCCGGACTTGCTTGCAAAAGACCCGAATGAATTCCTTTTCTTCCCTTTTTGTGTTGAGCTGGAATGTGAAAACGAATCTGTTTCAATCGAAGCTTTTATTGATGCGGCGAAATCGGTTTTCAATATTTTGAAGAATGAAGACATGCGAACCGTAGCTGCCTGCGATTTCGAGGAGGTTCTTCCCCAGAAAGGACGACATCACGTTGTTTGCGAATGAAGTGCTGTCCTGAATTTCTTTAGGATTTCGCCGTGCATCCCGTGTTAGGGTCCCGTGCATCCCCCACACAAAAATGACACAAACGCGTCCGTTAATCAGAACGCACACCCCGGAGGCTTCCCACACGAAATCCCGAACAGAAAATTCATGAAAGTCGCCGTATCCCTTTGATCGGCCGGACGACGCCGCATGACCACTTCGCGTGAAACATAGAAACCAGGTTTCACGCGTATGCAAAACCTGAAACACCCGGACGACTCTCCCAGCGCCCGGATATTGCCAGCCGCCTCACGGAAAATCAGTCTCATCCGATCTGATATCCAGGGTAAGCACTCACGCAACCCCACCTTACGCCTGATCTGAAACAATGGTATGCTGGCCGGTTAATGATCGGTGGAGGCCAGTATGAAAAGTAAAAAACAGGTACGCAGGGGTCCGGGGAGACTGGCGGAACGTGCGCGGTGGACGGCGCACCTTGAGGGCTGGGAGCGAAGCGGCCTGAGCCAGGCCGAATACTGCCGGAGAGAAAAACTTGATCCGGCGACGCTGGGTCGCTGGAAAAAGAAACTGTCGCATCCCGGGCACGAGCACGGCTTCGTGGAACTCACGCCGCCTGCGACCCGGCGCGCGCTGCTGGAACTGACGGTGGACGAGAACGGTCGGGCCAGCCTGCGCCTGGACTTTGCTCTGATCGAACTTAGACGGAGCGTGGAATGATTTTTGGCGAATTTCGCGAAGTGCGCGTTTTTCTGCGGCCGGGCGTGACCGACATGCGCAAGCAGATCAACGGGCTGGCCACACTGGCGCAGGAGTCGTTGCGTGAGGATCCGTTTTCGGGAAACCTGTTTGTATTCTGCAATCGCCGGCGCGATCAGGTCCGGATCGTATACTGGGACCGCAATGGTTTCTGTATGTGGCAGAAACGATTGGAGCGCGATCGGTTTCCCTGGCCGGCGAGCGCCGATGCGGCGCGCGAGGTGACACGCGCGGAATTACTCTGGCTGCTCAACGGCATCGATTTCACGAAAGCGCACGGCACGCGAAAATATTCCGTGCTCACCTGAAAAAGGCTTGCCGGTTATGTCGCCTCCGCTGACCCGGAGACGTGGCCGCCGTATCCACCGAACTGCCGAACGATGTCGAAGCGCTGCGGCGTCTGGTCGTCCAGCTTCAATTCGAAAACAAACAGCTGCGCGCGGCGCTGTTCGCGCGCCGTTCTGAAAAATTTGATCCCGAAGACGCGCTCCAGTCGCGCCTGTTCAACGAACTGGAGGTCGAGCTTGCCAGGGGTCCGGAACTTTTTACGGAGAGCGAGACGGTCGCGCCTGTGGCCGAGGGCGTGAAGAAAAAACAGAGCGGTGTTGCGACCGCCGAAAAGGCCCCGGCCGAAGTACCGCGCGAAATCATTCTGCATGACATCCCCGAACACGCGAAACGTTGCGGTTGCGGGGCGGAGCTGGTCCGGATCGGCGCCGAAGAAAGCGAGAAGGTTGACATCATTCCACCGCGGCTGCGCGTCGAGTTGCATGTGCGTCCGAAGTATGCCTGTCGCGTTTGCGAAGGCGCGGGCGACGAGGATCATCCGGTCGTACGCATCGCGCCGCCGGCGCCTTCGCTCTGGTCGAAGAGCCTGTTGAGCGTACGGGCTATCACATACTGTATCATTTCGAAATTTTTGGACGCGGTGCCGTTCTATCGTCAGGAAGGGATTCTGGGACGCTACGGCATCCGGGTTTCGCGGGCGACACTGGCGGGCTACGCCATGCGGCTGCTGGACAATCGCAACTTTTTGCGGCTGCTCGCGCTGCTGCGCCGTGAGCTCACGCGGGGTCCCTGGCTGGGGGTGGACGAGACGCGACTCAAGGTGCTGCACGCACAGCGCCAGAACGCGTACATGTGGGCCTTTCGCGGCGGAGGTGCGCGGCCGGTGCTCTGGTATGCGTATCGTCAGACGCGCAGCCCGGTGTTTCTCGGGGAGTTTCTGCGTCGCTACCGCGGTCCGGTGCTGACGGACGGGTATCCGGCCTATGATTCCGTCTTCAAGCATCCCGGGCTACCACCCCGGATCACTCACGCGGGTTGCTGGGCGCATGTCCGCCGACCGTTCTTCGATCTGTATCGTCAGGCTCCCGACAGCGCGGCGGCGCGGTATGCTCTGGGCCAGATTCGCCTGCTCTATCAGATCGAACGTACCGGGCGAAAACGCGGTCTGGACGCGGAGGGTCTGCGCGCCCTGCGCCAGGAGCACGCCCGGCCGGTGATCGACGAGCTCAAGCAGTGGCTGGATCGCACGGCGCCGTCCACCCCGCCTGCGGGCCCCCTCGGCAAACCCGTCTTCTACGCCCTCGCGCAGTGGCCGAAGCTGGTGAAATACCTTGACGACGGGAATATCCCGATCGACAACAACCTCGTCGAAAACGCGATCCGGCCGTTCGTGATCGGGCGCAAAAACTGGTTGTTCAGCGTCGCCGTCAAGGGAGCACGCGCGAGTGCCGCTTTATTTACCCTGATCGAAAACGCGAAGGCGAACGGACTGGACCCGTTTCGTTATCTATACCATA
>CAZVZS010000125.1:0-5856 GCA_964631535.1 uncultured Leptospiraceae bacterium | reverse complement strand
GTCCCGGTCTGTTCCGTTCCGTCCAGGGCGCCTTCCGGCGGCTTCTGTTCGGGTGTGGACGAACAGGCCAGCAGGGCCAGGAACAGAGCCGCGAAAATCGATGTCAGCGATCGTTTCATGTAGAACCGGCGCCCTTCAGGCCGCGCGAAATCCGCCCTCCGCGTTGTCCCCGTTTTCCAGGCGCAGACCGGCCACCAGGTCGCGAAATTCGACCGGATCGTTCGTCGTCAGAACACGCCGCAGGGTTTGCGCTTCCAGCGCGAACGGCGCCAGATAGGCCCGCGCGTGTTTGCGAAACATCACCAGACCGTGCCCGGGTTCGAACCAGTCGAGCATATCGTCAAAATGTTTCAGGAGTACCCCGATCACTTCGGACGGGCTGACCGTGGCGCGGTCGCGGCCGGCGAAAAGCCAGGGATTGCCCATGGCCCCGCGGCCGACCAGGACTCCGTCCACGCCGTACAGGCGGATTTTTTCGAGCGCCGCGCGGTACGATTGAACATCGCCGTTGCCGAGCACGGGAATGCCCGCGCGCGCCTTGATTTCGCCGATCGCGTTCCAGTCGGCCTCTCCGCTGTACGCCTGGGCTTTCGTGCGGCCGTGCACGGAAAGCATGGCCGCCCCGCTGTCCTCCAGGATGCGGGCCACTTCCAGATAATTTCGCGCGGATTCATCCCAGCCGAGGCGCATCTTCGCCGTTACGGGAACGCGCGACACCTTCCGGAGTTCCGCGATCATTTCACCGGCCAGGCGCGGATTTCGCAAGAGTCCGGCCCCGCAGCCTTTTTGCGAAATATGCCTCACCGAACAGCCCATGTTCAAATCGAGCACGTCGGGCCCCAGTTCCTCGGCCACGCGCCCGGCCCGGGCGACCGTATCGACATCGCCGCCGAAGATCTGGAAAATAATCGGGCGTTCTTCCGGCTCGAAACGAAAGAGACCCAGCGCGCGCCGGTCGCGCCGCGCGAGCAGATCCGCGCTCACGAATTCGGTATACGCGCAACCGGCGCCCATGCGCCGGCAAATTCTACGAAACGGCCCGTCCGATACGCCGGCCATGGGCGCGGGAAACACCACGCCATCAAAGGGAAGCTGAACGGTGGGCTTCATGCTGCCGCCGACGCCGGTTTCAAAGCGCGCGCCGGTCGCCCCCGTAAAATTGATCCACCATCCGATAAAAATCCCCGAAGAGATAGGCCGAGTCGTGCGGGCCGGGACTGGCCTCGGGATGGTACTGCACCGAAAGCAAATTGTGTTTCAGATCCGCGAACCCTTCGATGGTCCGGTCGTTGAGATTGATGTGCGAAACGTTTCCCGCGTCCTGGTCTCCGCTCACGGCGAACCCGTGGTTCTGCGCGGTGATCTCCACCCGCCCGGTGGCGAAATTTTTCACCGGCTGATTCCCGCCGCGGTGACCGAATTTCAATTTGTACGTGGAACGACCCAGGGCCCGGCCGATCAACTGGTGGCCCAGACAGATGCCGAAGATCGGTTTGCCGCCGGCAAGCAGGCCCTGGATGGTCGCGGTCGCGTAATCCAGCGGCTCCGGATCGCCCGGTCCGTTGGAGAGAAAATAACAATGATAGTCGCGATTATTTAATTCAGCGACCGTGGTGCGCGCGGGGAGCACATCCACCGCGAAACCGGCCCGGTCCAGCAGGCGCAGGATGCTCGTTTTGATGCCGAAGTCCAGGCAGGCGATCCGGTATTTTTTGCCCGCGTGCGTGCCGTACGCGTACACCGACTTCGTGCTCACCTGGCTGGCCCAGTCGGCGCCTTCCATGCGCGGGGAAGCCCGCACGCGCTCCAGCAGCTCCGGGGAATACTCGCCCATGAAGATACCGCCGCGCATGGCTCCCTGGCTCCGTAGAAGCAGGACCAGGCGACGGGTATCCACGCGCTCAAGACCGGGACGATCATGCCTGCGTAAAAAATCGCCGAGGCTCATCTGCGACGAAAAATTGCTGGGGTGCGGCACGTATTCGCGGACCACCAGGCCCAGGGCGTGGATGCGCGCGGATTCGTTCTGTTCTTCGTTGATCCCGTAGTTGCCGATCATCGGGTAGGTCATGGTGATGATCTGTCCGGCGTACGAAGGATCGGTCAGGATTTCCTGGTACCCGGACATGGAGGTGTTAAAACAGACCTCCCCGATCAGATCGAGTGGGGCGCCGAAACTCGCACCCCGAAAAACCGCCCCGTTCTCCAGCACCAGAACCGCCGGATTTCTGTCCCGCTCGCCCATATTGCCAGAATTCCCGCAAAGTGAAGGGCGTCAATATTCTAACTACGCCGCATTTCCGCCTTATTATGGAAGAATGTCGCCAGCCGAACCTCCCTCAGCGCCTCCGCCGCGCGGGGGCCGTCCCGCGTTCGCGCGGCGGACCGCGCTATCGGTCGCGGGACGCTCCCTCTATCGCTGGCGCGGTAGCAGGCGCCCGGGTGACCTTACAAACAACGGGCATCGTCCACGATGAAATGCCAGGCGTGATAGCCCCCGCCTTTGGTGCGCGGATCACCCGAACCGCGCACCTCGAAAAAGCGACCGGTCAAACGCACACGATCCTTGCAATTGATTTCCGCGCGCGAATAGGCGACAAGCTGGCGCTGCCCGAACACGATATAGTTCACGGCCGGACGGTCCGGTGGCGCCATCATCATGTGCGCGCTGATCTCACGGCTCAGGGCCGCCTCAATCACCACGGTCTGGTTTTTATAAGCGGCCGGATCCGCGCCAGGAGCGACGATCGTCTGAGCCCCCGCGGCCGTACAGGCCAGCACGAGCAAGAAAACCAACAGGCCAGGCAGTGTGAATTTTGATTTATTCATGGTGGCTTTTTATGCGGCCGCCAGCGCGACCGGTCAAACGAAATTTGGGCCCGCACCCGGGACCGTACTCAGGCAACACTGCCCCGTCCAGCGCGGCCCGCAGCTTTCCCCGGCACCGGCCAATGAATTTTGATGGACGCGGCGCAGTGTTGCCGTCTCCTTGAGAGCATGGCCATGACAACCCTAAAAGATCTGGAAGCGGAAGCACTCAAGCTGCCGGAAAAATCCCGCGCTTTTCTGGCAGAACGCCTGGTTGCCAGCCTGAAGGATTGGGACGAGCAGGATGAAGCCGCCGGTATTTCCGAGGCCGAAAGGCGTCTGGCCGAAATCGATGCCGGCACTGCCATACTGTATGACGGCGATGAGGTGTTCGCCCGTCTCGAACGTATCGTGAATGAAGATTAAATTCCACGACGCGGCCAGCCGCGAACTGGAAGAAGCCAGCGCATACTACAGGTCACAGGCAAAAGCTCTCGGGATCGATTTTCAAAGAAAAACGAAAGCCGTTGTCCAGAAAGCGGCCCTACCAGCTCGCAACATAATGGTTGAAAAGAACCTCGGCTATTTGACCACTCGTAATGATTCAGAATATTTTCAACAAGGTCAGGATGAGCCGTAAAAGAATCGGTATCCTCGGAGTGCGGGCGGGGTCGGTTGTCGCGCGATTTCTTCGTCTTCGGGCATTGCTTCGCGCTGAAGCTCCTCATCTTCGGAAACCGTTCGTATTCGGCGCGGAATTCGATCGCTCCCTGCTTGATACTCCGGGAGCGGCTGGCGGTCTATCGGCAGTTGAGCCTCTGGACCGGGCTGCCTTCTGGACAGGAATGGATTCGGCCTGCTGGAGAGGAAGGGATTTGGCTGAGGGAACTCCAGGTAAGATCGTCAACTGCCCGCAGGTTGGTTGATTTCTGCCTGTCGCTCCTCCGGGTGTTCAAACGTCCGCCCACGGTGTCAGCGGAAGTTGTGACAATCGTCGTCCCGAAACGTCCGCTAAAATTTTTATTTTTAATCCAAATATTCAGAATAGTCTTCAAACTCCCATACCCCCAACCTTGAAAGCATTAATGCAACTTCCTCCCAGTTTTTTCCATGGCATGAACTGACAAATTTTAATATGAACTCAGAAATTTTCTGAAAGTTGAATTTCCGAACTAATAATTGGTGCCTTAGCAATAATACTTCCTCATCGCCAAGGGACTGCAGAAGCCAAGCCGGACTACAAACTTGAAAATCAAAAGATTCCTCTCCCGGCTGGCCTTCTGGCCCGGCGATCAAACGAAGCGAGACCTGAAAGCAATCCGGGTCCGAAGGAACATAGTTCGCCAAATCATCAATTTCAAGGCTGAACAATTTTTTAACTTCGGCTTTCATTGTACAATATCCAAATGCCCATTACTGATTGGTTGTCCCCCGGCTCTTACCTTTTGCTCAAAATTCGCCTGAATTCTGCCAAGTTTTGCTTTATAAGCCGGAGGTCGATACACCCGCAGGCCATCTTTGCTTATAAGGGTAATTCCATCGCTGGCCACCTTGTACCCAGAGCCAACCCATGCTTTTCCTAACCGATCTGCATCAATTGCTCTTCCGGCACCGAGACCAAAGTTTCCCTTTCCCTGGGCGGCCGAACGCAGAATACCAACCTCATCGGCAAGTGACAACCCGACCATAATTCGGGCGGAGGCGCGAACCTTCGCCAGACTATTCAATTTTCGCGAAATAGAAACGGCCCGATTAAAACTCTCCGCGTTCCGGAAGACCAGCCTTCCAATTCGCAACCCTTTCCCGCCGCCGGATAGTACTGGCGGGAGGATTAGCATTTCCGTAATAAGGACGATCATTCCGCCCATACTTTTTAGGTCACCCATTTTTGTAAGATATCCGACTTGATAAGCCGGATCCTTATCCTTCAAAAATAAAACCACGGGGGCGGCCTGTTCGACCTGACGTCGAAGTTCTTCTTCCTGTTTTTGCGCCAGATCCCGGGAAAAATCTTCGGCGGCGTGTTTCCCCGAAGTCAGCATTCGCTGAAAGAAGCTGCCGATGATTCCGGCAAGATGCACGTCGCCTTGAAAGGCGTCGGCGATGCCCTCCAGAATCCCCTCATGAGCT
Source organism: uncultured Leptospiraceae bacterium (assembly GCA_964631535.1). GTDB lineage: Bacteria > Spirochaetota > Leptospiria > Leptospirales > Leptonemataceae > CAZVZS01. Next base: position 918 of record CAZVZS010000125.1, on the reverse strand, counting down.
GACACCGCGTCCCTGCCCGCACGTAGCATTTCAAGCTGATTGGGGGGAAAACTTTTTTCAAGCATTGTTTCAAAATCAGGAATATTCTGCGCGGCAGTGTAGGGCCGGTAGGCCAGGGCTTCGAAAGTTTGTTTTTGGCGCAGTTCTTCCAGGGCGCGGTATTTTTCGAGCAAGATTTTCAGGCCCGGGGATTGACCGGCAAGCATGGACGTTGCGGCGGAGTCAATACTTTCACTCCCGTTTCCCCTGTTTTCGATCGACTCCCCATGCTTGCTCTCTCCCTCCGGCTCGCGCGCGATCCGCTCCGCCGCCCCCTGCTGCACCGTATGCGTCAATTCATGCGCGATGAGTTTCTTCCCCGCGCTCGATCCCGGTTGATACTGCCCCGCGCCGAAGAACACATCACCGCCGATCGTGAATGCTTTCGCGTTCACATCTTGCACGAGACTGGCCGCTTCCGCGTCACGATGAATGCGCACGTTCGCGAAGTCGGCGTCCATGCGTGTTTCGAAAAATTCGCGTTCATTCGTTCCGAGTGTTTCGCCGCGACCTCTGCGCGCTTCAATCCGCGTCGCCGTATCGCCGGACGTTTTCAACTCCCCGTCGTTTGTGCGTTGCAGCGGTTGTTCGCTTTGCGCCAGCGCGCCCGCTCTGGCCGCTTCCGCCACCGTCATGCGATACACCTTCTGCCGCGCAACCCCGTTCTTTCCCGGCGGATGGCGTTCGACGATTTTAATTCCGCGCGCGTCGCGGCTCAGGACGCGTTGAATCCCGTCCGTTCCCGTCGGCAACTGGATCAGATTCTGCTGGCGGTCGCTGATGACTTTCCCGTGGACCCGCCGCGTTCCGTTCGATCCCGGCATGCGGGCGACGTATCCTGAATCGGCGAGGGGAGTCGGGTTCGGTTCCGGTGTTTTG
>CAZVZS010000124.1:0-6245 GCA_964631535.1 uncultured Leptospiraceae bacterium | reverse complement strand
CCTGCGTATGCCTGTGGGGCGCATCATAGTTTCGTTTCATGCATAATCCGGGTTACGGCCATTCGTTCAGGTGGGGAGTCTCGCCCCAGGCGCGCAGGAGGAAGGGGCCGTCCAGTTCGCGCGCGAAAAAGCGACAGATGCCGGTATTGACGATGATCGAACGCGCGGAGAGCAGGGGGTCTACGTCCATCAGGACTCCGCCCAGGCACTGGTTCAAGTTTCCATGAGCGATGATCACCGCACGCACGGGCTCTGGCCGCGACTCGCCCTGCACGCGCGCGCGGAAACGGTCCAGGAAGGCCAGCGCTCGCGCGGCCACGTCCACGCGCGATTCGCCGCCGGGATACCGGTACGCGGGCTCAGCGCGAATCCGCGCGAGGATCTCCTGATCGACTTCGGTGTGCAGCCTGGTTTCGAAGTCGCCGCAATTGATTTCGCGCAGTTCGTCCTGGACTTCCTCGGCGGGCAATCCCCGCGGAGCGAGTTCCTCGCGGATCAGGCGCGAAGTATCGCGCGCGCGTCCCTGGGGGGAAACGAACCAGTAATCCACCCCGGGCAGTCGCTCCCGAAAGAATCGCCCCAGGCGAACCACGTCCGCGCGGCCCCGCTCCGAAAGGGGTGAGTCGTGGGATCCCTGAAACCGGCCCTCGGCATTGGAAATGGTTTCGCCGTGTCTGATGAGAATGATTTCGTGAAAAGTCCGCATGCGAATTCTACAGGAGGAAAAAATGAATTGTCGCGCCGGTAAATTCTCGTTTCCCTGGTACTGTATCGGGGACAGGGGCCTCCGGTGCAATCGATTTGTTATCTTCCGATTCAACGGAGCGGGCCATGCCATTTTACGATTACGAATGCCAGGAATGTAATACAACCATTGAAGTGAAAGCCTCCATTTCGGAAAAGGCGGCCGGCCTCGCGGTAGCCTGTCCTTCCTGTGGGTCGGTGAAAACAGAACAGGTCTTCCGGACCCTCGCTTTTACCGGGGCGGGAGCCAGTTCCGGATCGCCGTTTGCGGCCGGTGATATGCCCGGGAAGGGCGCGGCCTGCGGGCCTGGTTGCGGTTGCTTTCCCCAGAACTGAACGATCCCGCTTTCATGACAGCCGCCATTGCCCCATCAACCGCCGTCCTGGAAGAAATCCGGCGGCGGGTGGATGCAATCGCCGCTCAGATGCCGGCTATCGGCCGCACGCTCTGCGCCATGCAGAATGGCGAACTTTCCATCTCTTCCAAAAACTCCCCGCGAGATCTGGTCACCGCGGCCGATATCGCCAGCCAGAACGCGCTCGTTGATTTTATTCATGAGCGGTTTCCGGGCGACGCCATTCTCGCGGAAGAAGGCAACGCCGGTCACTGGCGCGAAACCGTGGCGCGCGCGGATTATTGCTGGGTCATCGATCCCCTGGACGGGACGGTGAACTATTCGCACGGGATTCCGCTGTTTTGCATTTCGGTGGGCCTGACCTTCCAGGGTGAACCCGTGGGGGGTCTGGTGCTCGCGCCGGCCCTCGGCGATTTTTTTCGCGCGATCGTCGGCCAGGGAGCTTACCTGAATGAAAAGCAGGTCCGCGTCTCGAACGTGGAGCGTCTGTCAGGCGCGATGATCGTCACGGGCTTTCCGTATGAGCGCGAAAAATACATCACGACGCTTTTACAGGGAGTCGAAGTGATTCTAATGCGCGGCCAGGGCCTGCGGCGCACCGGATCGGCCGCCATGGATTTATGCTGGCTGGCCATGGGCCGGTTCGACGCCTTCTACGAATTGACGCTCAATCCCTGGGATACCTGCGCGGGTCTGGTCATGCTGCGCGAAGCGGGCGGTGCGGTTACCGGACTGCGCGGCGAACCGTTCGAAATGTATCACCCGATTATCGTGGCCACCAACGGGCGCATCCAGGCCGAACTGGTGGCCGCGCTCGCTCAGATCCAGCCACCGGTCTGATTCTAATTTCGCTTCATCAGCGCGCTGACTTCTTTATAGCGAAAGCAGTCCACGACGTGATCGTTGACCATGCCGGCGGCCTGCATGTGGGCGTACAGCACGGTCGATCCCACGAATTTGAAGCCGCGTTTTTTCAGGTCCTTGCTGAACGCGTCGGACTCCGCCGTGGTCGCGGGGATTTCTTGCGGACTCTGAAAACGATTGATGCGGTGTTTGCCGTCCAGGTAGCGCATACTGTATTCATAAAACGATCCGCATTCTTCCACGAGATCCAGAAACAATCCGGCGTTGTGAACGGCCGCGCGCACCTTCGCCTGGTTGCGGATGATACCCGGGTTCTGTAAAAGCGTGGCGATTTTTTTTTCGGAAAACCGGGCGACTTTTTCGGGATCGAACTGCGCGAATGCCTGGCGATAATTTTCGCGTTTGCGGAGAATCGTGATCCAGCTGAGGCCCGCCTGGGCGCCCTCCAGGATGAGAAACTCGAACAGACGCCGGTCGTCCCGCACCGGCACTCCCCATTCCTGATCGTGGTAGGCGACGTACAGCGGATCCGTTCCGCACCACTCGCAACGTTTCGTCCCGGCCATGCCGCATTCGATCCATCCGCGCTTCCCTGTCCAGTCTTTGCGGTGCCCCCGGCCGGTCGCGGGTCGGGCGGCAGGGTTTTTTGAAATACTCAGCCTTTTTCTTGAAATCCACCGGGGGTCCGGGTATGATCGACCCGGGGATTTATTTTATGTTTCGCGTACTGTTTCGGCCGTTTGTTTTGCTGGTGTTCAGTTTATGTTTCGGCAGTTCGCTTGCGGCCCTCCCGGTGGATCTGACGACCACCCCGGCCGCCGTGCGCGAGGGGTTCGAGCCGGCCTGGGCCGCCGTGGCGGAAATTCCCGCCGACCCCGCGTGGACGAAGGTGGCGCCTGGCCGAAATGGACAACGTCCGCTGCGTGTGTTCGAGTTGATCCAGGGCCTGCCGAAACACGAACGGTTTTCCTGGCGGACCCATCCGCCGCGTTCGTTTACCATTTTGCTGCCGTTCGAAATCAGCGCGGACGATCTGGCGCGGTCCGAACCGATCGGGGTGTACTTCGCGATCATCGGCGTCAACTGGGAAGTCTACCTCAACGGGAAGCTGATGCGCTCCGAAATTCACCGCGACACGAACGGAAACATTACGCGCGAACGCAACCAGCGATCGGTGCTCGTGGCCCTGGACCAGCGTCTCTTGCGGCCCGGTCCGAACATACTGGGCCTGCACATCGTTGGGGATCCGTCCGATATCAACACGGGTCTATTTCGAACGGGACCGTACCGGATTGATCGATTCGAGGCGCTCAAAGAGTTTCAGACCGACCTTTCGACGGCCGTGCTCATCTTTTTGTATTTTTTCGTGGGCGTGTTTCACCTGGTGCTTTTCCTGCGCCTGCCTTCGGACCGGCACAATCTCTGGTTCGGCCTGTTTTCGATTTTTCTGTTCGCGTTTAATTTTTTACGGGGGGACCTGGCCAACGCCTGGATCGACGACACGTTCTGGATCCATCGCGTGGAGATTTCGTCGTTTTTCCTGCTGGCCCCGCTGTGCGGCGCGTTTTTGAATACGATCCTCAAAGATTCCATCGGGAAATTCACCCTGTTTTCGCTGGGGTACACGGGCCTCTGCGTCGCGGCCATCGTTGCGGCGCCCATGCCCTTCGTGGAGGACGTACTGGACGTCTGGTTGCTGGTGACGCTGCTGGTCACCCTGCCGTTTTATTTTATTCGCACTGTTTCTAAATATTTCAGTGAAATACGAAAATTCATGCTGCGCGACGGGGTGACGGGTTCATTCTTCTCGCCCGGCGGCGCGCGTTCGGCGTTCGGCGCTCTGGCCGGCAGCGTGCCCGGCAATCTCTTCGTGGGCGCGGTCATCCTGGCCGTTTGCGCCACGGCCGATATCCTCGACAATCTGTACTGGCATTCGGGCGCGTCGCTCGTCAAATACGGTTTCTTTTTCTTCGTCTCGGGGACCACGCTCGTCCTCGCGAACAGGTTTATTTCGATTCAGAAAAAAATCGAGACGCTCAACCTCAGCCTGGAGCGCCGCGTGGAGGAACTGGGCGCGGCCAACAACGAAATCGGTCGCTCCGAGGAGGCCTATCGCCTGCTCGTGGACGGTACGCTCGATATCATTTTCGCGATGGATCTGGACGGCAAAGTTCTACGGATCAACAAAGGCGTGCAAAAACAGCTCGGGCTGAAGCCGGAACGCGCCATCGGGATGAAATTTTCCGAACTGGTCTGGTGGGGTCCGCTCGACCCTGAGGGCGAACAGGAATTGCTCCGGGAAAAGCTGAGCCGCTTCCTGGCCGAAAAAAAACCGATCAGCTTCAAGTTGAATCTAAAATCGACCTTCAACGACGAGCCCAAAGAATTCCAGATCCGCCTGGAGTATCTGGATACCGTCTCGCGCCAGGAAATCATCGGCCACGCGCAGAGTATTCTGGAGGATTCACTGCTCAAGTATTTCGTATCGGAGCGTCAGAAATTCGAAATCGGGAATTACCTGCTGGCGGGGGAGGACATCACCCGGCAATTAATCCGCAATCTCGCGAAATACCTGGACCCCGCGGAGGTGGCCGGGATTCGCGTTTGCCTGCGCGAGATCATCATCAACGCGATCGAACACGGCAACCTGGCCGTCACGTACGACGAAAAAACAAGCTCGCAACTGGAGGACCGCTACCGCGAGTTCTTGCGCGAACGCCAGGCCGACCCGCGCTACGCGACGCGTCGCGTGCGCGTCGAGTATTTACTGAACGCCGAGAAGGTGGTGTATAAAATCGAAGACGAAGGCGACGGGTTCGATGTGGAAAAGGTGCGCGCCAGAAAAGCCGCCCAGGTCAACGCGGAGGCCCTGCAACACGGACGGGGTATCATGATGACGGAAGAAATTTTCGACGAAGTGACATATAACAAAAAAGGCAACGGGGTCCTGCTCACGAAGTTTTTCGCGAACGGACAGGCCACGCCGGAAAAGAATTGACCTCCGCCTTCGCGGGCTCAAGATTGACTCGCGAGTCAATGAATTGACCTGGCTTATTTAACGGAGACATAAGTATGGAAAATGTATATATTTTTGACGCGGTGCGAACCCCGCGCGGCAAGGGCAAAAAACGCGGGACCATGGCGAACATCCATCCCCAGAACCTCGCTGGTGATACCCTGCGCGCGCTGCAGGAACGTAATAAACTGGATCCGGCCGGTGTGGAAGACGTGGTCATGGGTTGCGTTTCCCAGGTGGGCGATCAGGGCGCCTGTGTGGCGCGGTACGCGGTCATGGCCGCCGAGTGGCCCGAGGGTGTGCCCGGTTATACCGTGAACCGCTTTTGCGGATCAGGACTCCAGGCGGTGAACAACGCCGTTACGGCCGTTGCTTCCGGGATGCAGGACCTGGTGGTCGGCGGCGGCGTTGAGTCGATGAGCCGCGTCAAGATGGGGTCGGACATTGAAGACCCGATGGACTTCAACATCGGCAATCCTTTCATCAAAGACCATTACAACCTGGTGCCCCAGGGCATTTCCGCGGACCTGATCGCCACCCGCGAAAACATTTCGCGCGAAGACGTGGACCGTTTCGCGGTCGCCTCCCAGGAAAAAGCGCACCACGCGATCGCGAACGGGTATTTCAAAAAAAGCATCGTCGCCGTCAAGGACATGGACGGGACGGTCGTCACGCTCGACGAACACCCGCGCATCGAATCGAACTACGAGTTTCTTTCCAAATTGGCGCCCGTGTTCAAAACCATCGGCGAAACGCAACTGGACGCCATCGCGCTCAAAACCTATCGCGATGTCGGCAAGATCAATCACGTGCACACGCTCGGCAATTCTTCCGGCGTCGTGGACGGAGCGGCCGCGGTGCTGGTGGGCAACGATGTCGCCAAAAAAAAGTTTAATCTGAAACCGCGCGCGCGCATCGTATCGATCGCGTCCACCGGATCGGAACCGACCATCATGCTGACGGGCCCGGTCTCGGCTTCGCAAAAGGCGCTGGAAAAAGCCGGCCTGAAAGCGGACGATATTGATCTGTGGGAAATCAACGAGGCCTTCGCGGCGGTGGTGCTCTACGTTCAAAAAGAACTACGCATCCCGTCCGAAAAAATCAACGTGAACGGCGGGGCCATCGCTCTTGGCCATCCTCTGGGAGGAACCGGCGCGATTCTGCTCGGCACGGCCATCGACGAACTGGAACGTCGCCAGGCCCGTTACGCGCTTGTAACGCTCTGCATCGGCGGCGGCATGGGCGTGGCCACGGTCATCGAACGG
>CAZVZS010000123.1:0-6387 GCA_964631535.1 uncultured Leptospiraceae bacterium | reverse complement strand
CCCTGGCCTCGGTCCCGGGCGAGCGCGTGGCCGTCTGCGCGCACCGGGGGCTGGTGGCCTACGCGGGCATCCAGGCGATTCTGGCGGAGGGCAGGGCCTTCGTCGCGCTCAACGCGAAATTTCCGCCCAAACGCAACGCGTTCATTTTGAATAAGGCCGGCGTACGCGTCGCCGTCCTGAGTTCTGACTGGACGGGGCCCCTCGCGGAGTTGCTGGCGGACAATCCGGACCTGGTCCTGAGCCTTGTCGTCACGGAGCCGCTGGAACGTTTCGCGGAACTCCGGGAAAAATTCGCCAATCGGCTTACTTTTTTGAGAGCGAGCGAATCGACGATTTCCCCGCCGCCGCGCGCCCCCGTCCGGGACGACACGGCCTACATCATCTTCACCTCCGGCAGCACCGGCCAGCCCAAGGGCGTGCGCGTACGGCACGGCAGTTTTCGCGAATACATGACGAATTTTCTGCGGCACTACCCTCTGGACGCGTCCAGTCGCCTGAGTTCGACCTTCGATCTCACCTTCGATCTGAGCATCCACGATCAATTCGTCACCTGGGCCAGCGGCGCGACCATCGTCCCGTTCCCCCAGGAAGTGATGATGGCGCCCCTGGCGTACGCGAAAGAACAGCGCATCACGGTCTGGTATTCGGTGCCTTCGCTCGTCGCGTACCTTGAAGGCAGTCGTCAGGCGGAGGCGAACGCGCTGCCGCTGGTCACGAACAGTTTTTTCTGCGGCGAAAAATTGAACTGGAACACGCTGCAGATCTGGAAAAAAATCGCCCCCAACTCGCGCACGGTGAATCTGTACGGCCCCACCGAGGGCACCGTGATCATCGCGCATTTCGCCGTCGGCCCGGAAACGAAAGAATCCGATTGCCATAACGGCTGTCTGCCGATCGGGCGGGTCTTCGCCAATCAGAAGTTCAGCATCCGCCGCGCGGACGGCGCTGAGTGCGACGCGAACGAAACCGGCGTGCTCTGGCTCGGCGGATCGCAACTGTCAGCCGGGTACGAAGGCGAACCGGAACTCACCGCGGAACGGTTCGTCGCGCGCGCGGACGGACTCTGGTACAATACAGGCGACCTGGTGTACCGCCAGGCGGACGGGCTCTTGCAATACGTGGGCCGCGAGGATTTTCAGGTGAAGATCATGGGCTACCGGATCGAACTGGGCGAAATCGAACATGTGCTGCTCGAAAGTTCGGGCGCTCCCCAGGCCGTGGCCGACGTGCGGGAGCGGGACGGGGTGGCCGAAATTTTCGCCGTTCTACCGGCCGCGGTCCAGGACCGCAAAAAAATCATCCGGGACCGACTGCGCGAAAAATTACCCGCCTACATGGTTCCGCGAAAATTCTATTTCGTGGAAGAACTGCCGCTCAACGCGAACGGCAAAATCGACCGCGCGAAGCTCCGCGATATAATCTTGAGCGAGCCGGTGGTGGAGCAGGGGCCCTGAGGGGACCTGGAATTTTTACCACGGGGACACGGGGAACACGGGGCGTATAACGGGGGAGATTTCGTTCCGGGACGTTTTTTTTATTTTTTTGGGTATTCCCCGTGTCCCCTGTGTCCCCGTGGTAAAAAAATTTCTACCGCAAGTCACCGGGCCGACGTGGCGCGGTGTTTTTCGATGATGTTCAATAGATCGGACACGCGCGTGAGCGATTGTAGCTCGGCCATGTCGAAGCGAATCGAAAACGCTTCCTCCATGGCCACGACCATGCGCATGTGATTGAGCGAATCCCATTCCTTGATCTCGCGGAAGGGTGTTTCGGCCTGGAAGTCCAGGTCTTCTTCGTCAAAGATATCGCGTCCGAGTTCCACGATCCTCGCCAGCATGGCGTTTCGGTCCATGCGGAAGTTCTGGCGAACGGCCGCCCTCTGGCAAGAATTAATTTACAGCGCCCGGTACAGCGCGCGAAAGGCCGGGCCGGGCGCGCCGTCCAGGGCGAGTTCCGGTCGCAGGCCGCGCACGAAATACATCGGCAGCGCGCCTTTGCCGCGCACCTCGACCGGACCGCGCTCTTCGAGTTCGAAAAAATCGCGCACGCGCGCGGCCATTTCGGCGGAGATATTGATCCGGCCGGGCTCTCCCGCCGACTCCATGCGCGAGGCGGTGTTGACCGTATCGCCCCAGATGTCGTAGGCGAATTTGCGCCGTCCGATGACGCCCGCCACCACCGGCCCGCAGTGAATGCCGACGCGAATCCGCCAGGCCCGGCTGTTCGCGTTGCCGGAAGAATCCGGCGCGCGCATACTGGCCTGGATCGCCAGCGCGGCGAGCACCGCGTCCACCGCGTGGGTGCGGTTCGCGCGCGGCAGTCCGCCCGCGGCCATGTACGCGTCGCCGATCGTTTTGATTTTTTCAAGGCGAAAGCGCGCGGCGATCTGATCGAAACGCGTGAAACAATCGTCCAGCTCGCGCACGAGTTCGGCCGCGCTCAGATCCTGCGCGCTTCTGGTGAAGCCGACGAAATCCGTAAACAGGACCGCGACGCTTTCGAAATACGCGGGTTCGGTTTTTCCGTTCGTGATCAGGTCGCCCGCCACGCGCCGGGGCAGGATGTTGCGCAACAGGCGATTGGACTGGCCCAGGGCCCCGCGCAGAACGCGATCGTAATAATCGTAACCGGCTTCGGCCCAGACTTCGCTCTGTGCCAGAATCAGACCGTACGCCACGTCGTACGGAATTTCCGGCGTGTGGGCGAGAGCGCGGCCGAGTTCCTCGCGCATGTAATTCTCCGCCTGGAAAAAGCGTTTGAACGTGAACCCGCGACCGTAAAACTTCCCGGTGGCGAGCATCGTGGCGATGCGCCGGCGCAATTGCGCTTCACTCTCAGTTGAGCCGTCGCGCAGATCCAGCAGACGATCCAGGAACGAATAGTTGTACAATTTAAAGGTCGTGGCCGCGTACGAGGGCACGTCGCGCGCGGCCACCCAGCGTTCGAACAAATTGTACGGGGCGACCGGAGCGGCGGGGAATTCGCGCCGCACGCGTTCGACCGTGGTGTTCACGATCTGGCGATACGGGACGCCCTCCGTGGTAATGTGATCCAGGAGGCCCCTTTCCTTGCGCGATTCGGCTTCTAAATGCGCCAGGAAATGACCGGCCAGCAGTCCGCTCAGGGCGGAACGAATCGAAGGATCGGCTGAAGCGGACACGGTGTGTTTTTCGCGCGCGCCGGTCCACTGTCAAGCCCGCGGCGAAGTAATTGACACCGGTTCGGGCGCGCGGCAAACTTCCAGCGCATGTTGAAATCCGGCACAGTCCTGCTCGCGTTGTGTTTTACGTTTGGTTGCGGCGGTCAAACGAACCCGGCGGCGGCGAGCGAACGAAATCGCGAAGGACTGAAAGAATTTTTCCAGGGCAATTTCCGCACCGCCCTGAAGGAATTCGAACGGGCCGCCGGGTTCGATCCGGCGAACGCGGAGTACCGGAACAACGCGGGCATGGCGTATCTGCGCCTTGATCAGCCGGAGGACGCCGCCGACAATTTTCGCGCGGCGCTGCGCATCAACCCTGATCTGGCGCTGTATCATTACAATCTGGGACTGGCGCGGGCCGGCGCGGGCGACCCGCAGCGCGCCCTGGTCGCGTTCGAAAAGGCAATCGCCCGCCAGACGGATTACCGCGAGGCGCTGGTGGGCGCCGGGGACGCGGCGCACGCGCTCGGACAGGGGGCACGGGCGGAGGAACACTGGCAGAGGGCCCTTGCGATCAAAGCGGACGCCGCGGTGGCGACACGCCTGGGGGCCCATTACCTGGCGCAGTCGCAACTGGAAAAAGCGGAATCATTCTTACAGCGCGCGCTCGCGCCGGGTCCCGGGAGCGCGACGACGTTTTACAATCTGGGGCTGTTGTATCAAAAAACAAAAAACCTGGAACGCGCGAAATTTTATTACGCGCGGGCCGTCGCTCTGAATCCGGGTGAATACCGGGCCCTGTACAATCTGGCGATCGTGCAGGCGGCGACGGGCGAAGACCCGGCGGCCGCGGCGAGTCTCAAAAAATTTATACTGCGCGCGCCGGCGGGGATGGAAACCGAAATCGCCGACGCGCGCCGGCGGCTGGCCGCGATCGGCGTGTCTCCCGAACCATCAGGACGGCCTGGGAAATAAAAGCAAAAGAAACGCGATTAGAATCCAGGGCGCAAGCGCCGTGAGCGCGGCGCGCCCGACGTTCTGATGGTAATGCCGGCGAAAACCGGTCGTCGAAAGCAACAGCTCGTACCCGAACGACAGGATCGCGAACAGCGAGGTCAGCACCAGGCGCGCGCCGCCGCCGGCGCTCGCGGGTCCGGAAAGGGCGGGCGGCAGGAGATTGTTAAACATCGTGATGAGCGCGCCCGCGAGCATCATGGGGACGGCGCCGTGGATGGAAATCCAGTACGCGAGCGCGAGCGATCGCTCCGCCTCGCCCAGGACGCGCAGCATCAAATGGCGCACCGGCCCCAGCAGCGCGAGCAGGAGCGCCCAGTACAGACCGAAGGCGAGGGACGAAAAGGGCAGGGAGGAAGCGGGCAAGAGATCGGGATCGATTTTCATCGCGCGCAGGAATTCTTGCTGAACCTGACGGAGCCCTTCCATATTTAGGAGCGCGCTCAAAAACACGAGCAGGGAGAGCAGCACCAGCAGTACGCCCGCGCCGTACAGGGCGTTGCGGCGCAGGATGGGTCGCTCCGTATTCTCGAAATACGACCGGGGAAAAACGACGACGGAAAGGTATCCGGCAAGGCTCGCGAAAAAATTATTTTTGATGGCGTTCACAATTCACCTCATAGTTTACGAAATACGCGATTAACGAAATACGCGGTTTACGGTACACGCGCCGGTTCGGCGGATTTGAATTCATCATCAACCCAGGTTCCCGCCTGGATCTGGCGACCGGATTCATCGCGCAACTCACCGGTACCATGACGCCGGCCCGCGCGCCAGGCGCCGATGTAACGGGTGCCGTCGTCGTACACGAACATGCCCGCGCCTTCGTAGATGACACCATCGCGGTACTCACCCGCGAAGGCGCGCCGGTCGGTCAGTTCCAGAACTCCGCGGCCGTGGGGCGCCCCATCGCGCCAGCCGCCCGAATAGGTAACACCGTCGGGCCAGATGTACGTACCGCGGCCGTGGCGTTCGTTCGCGCGAAATTGTCCGGTGAACTGGCCGCCGTCGGCGAAAACGGTCGCTCCGAAACCATGACGTTTTCCGTTCAGCCATTCTCCCCGGTAGTGTTCACCGTCGGGGGTTCGAAATTCGCCCTGGCCGTGGAATTCGGAGGCGTGAAAATCGCCGCTGTACATGCTGCCGTCACGGAAGAGTAAAATGCCACGACCGTCCGCGCAGTCCCCCCGCACGCAGCGCGGGCCGTTCCAGAAGCGCCAGGCGAGGACGGCGCCGCAGATGAGGACGCCCGCCGCGAGACCGAACCAGAAAAGGCGCGACCTGGCCAGGGAGCGTAAGAATGGGACTGAAACTGCGAGCTTTTCGCGCAACATGAAAAAAAATTGGTTTGAAACTTCGCGGGAGACGGGGCACCCGTGTTCTTAATGTTAAAGTTCCAGCCCGCCGCCAGGGAATTGCAACCGCTAATTTTCGTAATACTAAATTTTCTTTGTTTTCTGACGGCCTGTACCGACCGCTCCGCGCTCCAGCAGAAATTCGCGCGCGCGGTGGACGAATACAACCGCGGCGAACTGGAAACGGCCCTGGTGTTGTTCCAGGAAGTGGACGCCGCGGACCCCGCGCTGACCGGGGCGGGCATCATGATCGGGCGCATTCATTATTATAAGGAACGTTACGAACAGGCCGAAGAAGTTTTATCCACCGCCATCGAGAGCAACCCCGCGCGCCTGGAGGCGCTGCTCTGGCGCGCGCGCGTGCGCCGCCAGACAGGCCGCTTCGCGCTCGCGCTCGCGGACCTCGAACGGCTCACCGCGCTCGACACGACCGGCGTGCAATCCTGGGCGCTCCTGGGGCAGGTGTACGCCGACCTCGACCGCGTCCCGGACGCCATCGCCGCGTACCGGCTGGCGCTGCGCAACGGGGAAAAACTCGACGAAGCCCGGGAGGGCCTGGCGGAGATTTATGAAAAGAGCGGACTGCCCGAGCGGGCCGCGAAGGTGCGCGCGGGGGCGGGCGGCGAATTGTGATGGACAATCGGCCGGGTTGCTTTCTGTTTGAGGGGATGCATCTGTTGCATTCACGGGACAAGCTGGAAAACGTCCGGTATGTTATTGACGGCATATGCCGTATTTGTGGTGTATCCGAAGAAGCGCAAGAAGGGAGAGATCATTCTCCTGAAACGGTAGGCGCTTCGATTCGTCCAAAATTTCAATTCCAAATATCTGCGTGACAGGACGGAATAGTTCGTTTACCTCTGGACAATGCGGGAA
>CAZVZS010000122.1:0-6510 GCA_964631535.1 uncultured Leptospiraceae bacterium | reverse complement strand
GCGTATAGCGCCGGCCGGCATTTTTCGTTTAACTAATTATATAAGCCGAACGTCGTCTAAAATGCCACTTGCTCCGAATTCCCGCACGTCGTCTATCATTCTTCAGGAGCCCAATTTCCGACCCTGTGCGCATAATGTGCTCCCAGAGCCCAAAGCCCGAATCAGGTCACCTACAGATCATCCAGAGGGCTCCGAATCCGAATCAGGTCATCCTGTCTCACGTGAATGTAGATCATTGTCGTTTTAATGTTGCTGTGTCCGAGCAATTTCTGAATGTGCGCCAGGTCGGTTCCAGCTTCGAGCAGATGTGTGGCGAAGGCGTGTCTGAGATCATGAATGGATACGTCTTTTTTGACCCCGGCCTTCTCCCGGGCGGCCCGAAAAATTTTTTCCGCCGTACGAATCGAAATGTGTTTTTCCGGGTCCTGCCCCGGGAATAACCAGCATGCCGGACGATACCGATCCAGATATTTCTCCAGAATTTCAGTTGCCCGATCGGAAAGCAGGCTGAAGCGGTCTTTTTTACCCTTCGCTCCCCTGAGATGAATGGTTTTTCGTTCGCGGTCGATATCGGAGAGTTTCAGGGACACGACCTCGCTGACTCGCAGTCCGGCCGAATACACGATCAGGAGCATAACCCTGTGCTTAATATTTTCGGGAGCCGCCAGAATATTTTTCACCTCCGTCCTGTTCAGGATACCCGGCAGGCGCCGGTGCTTTCGGGGTCGTTGGATATCGTATACGAAGGCTTTTCGTAGAATCGCTCCGTAAAAAAATTTCAGGGCGCTAATGGCGAGATTCAGAGTCGCCGGAGCACAACCGGAATTGGCCATGCCTTCGAGGAAAAGTTTGATATCGTCGTTTTCAACCCTGATCGCCGGTTTCCCGGCGAATTCAAGCAATCGGACGTTGAAGGCCAGGTAAGCACGCCGCGTTTTGCCGCTGTAGCCGCGGATTGATATTTCTCGCTGGAGCGGAGCGAATTGATTTTTGAAATCGAAAATCACTCCTTCCCCGAATAGTTCGCGAACGAGGACATAATTCTCCTTTAAGGCCGGAATCAGCCAGGTCTTTGTCGTCGGGTCCCAACGGCGCCCCGGAATCGTGCGAATTTTGTTGAGTAAAGCGGAGTCGTATGGCAATCGTATTTGTAGATATGCGCCGTCAGGCGTGAAGGCCGCCCTGAAATATTCGTTCTCCATTCCGGAGAAAGGTGCGAAAAATCGGCTTCGTTCCGCTTTTTTCGCGAGAACCGGTGTTGGAGCCCGCTGACACAGCGGGTGTACACAGCTTCGCCAGGTGAGTCCCAGGACCCCGATTCGCCGGACCCATTCCGGATACACAAATGGGTATGCGACGAATCCCTTTACCAGAATAGGCCTTTAAGCCGTGTCGTTTTGGTCCCTTTCGCCCGTACGGCAACCCGGCAGTCGCAATGCGTAAGAACTACAATAAAATTGGACCCTTCCATGAAACATCTACAATATTTTCTATGCGCGATCAAAAATTTTTCGCAGAAAAACCGACAAACGGGCACGATCAGCAAAGGAAGTGGTTAGGTGAGGGTGAAAACTATCATCCAATCGTTCCGCGTGATCCCTGCGAAGACCAATCATTTTCGCAATCGCTCACATCCGTCGACTGCTTTTCGATTATGAAAACCCAAATATTCGCATGAAAATTAATAAATAGTATACCTGCGCAGTCTTAATTCATGTCTTCGCGCGGGAATTGTATTTTTTCATGTTCCCGATTTTTTCGCTTGTCTCACGCTTGCGCGCCCTTTCTGATGCTAAATAAACTTTAAGGAAGCGCGCCAATGATCGGAAACGCGCATTGCACATTTCGCACCGTCCCCCAGCGGCGGAAACTTTTGAAAACGTCAAGCTTACCTTCGTCGGGGATGAAGACCTGGCCTGGCTTGATAAGAACGAGCCAGAAAAAGATGGCCCGGAGGAACTGTTACGCCTGGAAGGGGCGCGCATGTTCGTACTCCTGGACCGGACCTTTGAACTGGAAGGTTTCGCCCGCGCGGTCCCGGAGGGAGAAGCTTTCTTTAAGGTCAACATCATGTTTGATCCTACCTTCCAACCGGACACGGAGGCGGCCTGAGTATGGAAACCTTACGTGACATCATCGCTTCCAACGGCGGGCTTGAGTTCTTACCGGAACGTTCGCCCATTCAACTGGAACTGGATCCTAAAAATTTTATCCAGATCGCGGACGCGGGAGCGAGCCCGCACGGGCTACAGGCCGTTTCGCTCGCGTTTTTCCGGAGGGGGGGGGGGCGGAAATTCATTAAGGCATTGCTCCCGGGTGGCACATGCCGCTCGTTCTGTTGCTTTTTTCATACGTGCCTTCGTCCGCACCGGGTGTTGCGGTCCGGGGTCTACCCATTTAAATCTGAGCGTCTGGGGATAGAGTTTGACGAAAATTGTATGTATGTTATATTGCTCATGTAAATATGGATATCCGGTTTGAATGGGATGAGAAAAAGAACCGGGAAAATATCCGGAAGCATGGCGTGGCATTTGAAGAAGGCCAGACGGTGTTTTTCGATCCGAGCGCGCGGCTGATAGGTGATCCAGATCATTCGGAACGTGAGGACAGGTTTGTACTGCTTGGTTTGTCTCATGGTGGGCGGTTGCTGGCGGTTCGTCCACTGCTACCGGGATCGCGATGAGGCGATCCGAATAATATCCGCACGAAAAGCGACAAAACACGAAAGCCAGCAGTACGAGGAGTTTTTATGAGAAAAGAATACGACTTCAGCAAATCAACAAAGAACCCATACGCAAAGAGGTTGAGAAAACCGGTCACGATCCGATTGGACGTGACCACAGTGACTTACTTCAAAGAAATGGCGGAAGACACGGGCATACCGTACCAGAATCTCATAAATCTGTATCTGGCCGACTGCGCGGCCCGGGGCAAGAAGCTGGACCTGCACTGGCGTCCGACGACCGTGGCGAAGGCAAGGTGACTTCCAGGATCCGCATTCGTGATATTTACCACGAATAAGCGAAAAGTCTCACCGGACCGAATAGTTGAAAATTAACGGTTTAAGCGAATTTACGTCGACAATCGTTCCGGCGGCATGAACACTCTGAAATACCCCGGATGAATCTTGAGCGTGGGGTCGTACCCCAGTTCAACCTCCCCATCCACGTTCATGATAAACGGATCCTCGCGCGTTACGGCGAATTCCTTGATAAACTGCGTGCGAATCGACGGGTTGTTGACGTGCCCGCCTTTGAAGATATTGGGAAACGTCTGTAAAAGCTGGATGCGGCTGGATATCTGGGGACAGACCAGAAAAAGTTTACCGTCGTTGACCCGAATCTCCGGCGCGATCTCCATGGCCCCGCCGGTGTATCGCGAATTGGAAACCGTAATCAGATTGCAGACCAGTTCCTCCGCGTGCCCGTCGATTTTGACTTTGAGGGTATCGGGCCGGTGAGTGAATATCTTGGCCAGCGCGGCGATCGTATAATTGAGCGAACCCAGAAAACGCATCTTGACCGCGAGCACGGTAATGTTGGAAATGAGGCCGATGCCCCAGATATTGAACATGATCCGCCGCGTGGGCCGGCCGCGTTCGGGTTTTTCGCGGGTGCATTCCAGATAGGAAATGATGCCCGCGTCCACGTTGATCACGCCGCGTCGTTCCACGGCCTCCAGCAGCGCGACCTTCGCCGATTCGTAATCGGTGATGCCGAAATCGCGCAGGAAACTGTTGCCTGTACCGCCCGGTAAGAGGCCGATCGGATCCGTGAGCGGTTTGAAGCCGGCGTCTTCGGCCAGGCCCTGGATGGACTCCGAAAGCGTGCCGTCCCCGCCCATAAAGATCTGAATCCGACCGGGCGTTCGCGTTTCTTTCGCCGCGACGCGAATATCCTCACGCGAACGCGTGGGGCGCAGGGTCAGTTCGGTATCGAATTTGTTTTTCCAGGCATCCGCGAAATCAAGCGCGCGCTGGCCCGCCTTGCCTTTGCCACTGCCTGGATTGAATACCAGAATTCCCTGTACTTTGCCTGCCATGTTTTTTCCCGGTGTTGTGATTTCTGAATTGAATTTTAAAGCCGGTCCCGGAACTACTTCCATGTAGTTCCGGGACTGTCGCGATTCCCGGAAGCGCAAAGCCCTTCCGTCTTCCGGTTCCGACCAGGGCCTAAAGAAGAGTTACAGCCGCGCGGTGTCAAAAGAAAATTTCGTTCACGTCCCGGTACTGAAAGATACTCTGCTCCAGTGTACGGCCGAAGTATTCGCGGGGCGTTCGCCCGGGCTCCTCGTGGACGGTACGTTGGGAGAAGCGGGCCATACCATGGCGCTCCACGAACGGTTTCCCCGCGCCGGCATCCTCGCCCTTGATCGTGACCCCTGGATGATCGAACGCGCGCTGCGGCGACTTGAAGCGGCTGGAATTCCGGCCCGGAGCGGTGGCCGATTTGAAACAGGTTCGGACAATTCCGCGCCCCCGGACCTCCCGGGTCCGGGCGAACTCATCGTCTACAACGCGCGTTTCAGTTTGCTCGGCGCTCTGCTGGAGGCCGCGGGCGGGCGGCCCGATCTCATCCTGCTCGATCTCGGCGTTTCCATGTTTCATTTCGCGGGCGCCGCCAGGGGGTTTTCCTACGCGGACGAAAGCCTCGACATGCGTCTGGACCCGCAGTTGGAACGGACCGCCGCCGATCTGGTCAATCACCTGCCCGAAAAGGAACTGGCCGATTTGTTCGTGACTTACGGCGAGGAACGTTTCGCCCGACGCATTGCCGGGGCGATCGCGCGTGCGCGGCCGATTCCGACCGCCCGTGCCCTGGCCGAACTCATTGCCCGCAGCGTACCCGGCGCGGGGCGCGGCGAGCGGCGGGTGCACCCGGCCACGCGGGTGTTCCAGGCCCTGCGCATCGCCGTCAACGAGGAACACCTGGAGCTGGAACGCGCGCTCCGCGAACTCCCGGGCCACCTGGCTCCCGGCGGCATCCTGGCGATCATCGCCTTCCATTCGGGCGAGGATCGGCCCGTCAAACAGGCCTTTCGGGCGATTGGCGATAAGATCCCGAAATCGGCCAGACGGAGCCGGGCCGTCGGCGCGGGGCGACCCTTTCGAATCCTGACCGATCGCCCGCTGCGCCCCTCGGAAGCCGAAACCCTGGCCAACCCCGCGGCGCGTTCGGCCAGGCTCAGAGTAATCCAGAAAAAAGCCGATAGGTAAGGTATGCCCTGGTTTCGACAACTCCAGCAGGAAGTCGCGGTCATGACCGTGCTCACGGCCCTGTTTCTGGTGCCCACGTTTCTAATACTGCTCTATTTCAAACTGGTCGTGGAAACCTCACTGGTGAAGCGCAAGATTCGCCAGATCACCATCGAGCAGCAGGAATTGTTGAAAAAAAACGGGGCCCTCAAAGGCGCCATCACCAGCATCACCCGTGAAGTGCGCATTGAAAAACTGTACCGGGACCGCTACGGCTCGGCCCCGAATTTCGCCCGCAATCGTGTCGTCCGGCTCAAATTGCCCGGCAGCGAAGGCGAGGAGTAGGCTCCCGCGCCCGGCGGCGGCTGAAAATTGGTTTTCGCGGAGGAGCGGGCGGGGAAAATGTCCGGAACTTTGACCCGGCTTCCGTTCCTTTGGACATTCAAAAAATACTCACGGCCTGTTCCTTTTCCCCCGGGGAAATGGAAGTATCACCGGCCCCCGCGCCCGGGGCGTCCACCGTCGATCTACGAACGATTACTGATGATTCGCGCGCCGTGGACGCGACCGCCATTTTCGCACTGACGGGCGAGGGCGGACCCTATCTGGAAGACGCCCTGGGCCGCGGCCCGGCGGTCCTGCTCGTCGCGCGCGGTGGGGATCAGGCCCGGGTCGCTCTGGGGGCGCGTGACCGCCTGGCTCCGCAAACGACGGTTTTGCTGGCGGAGGATCTGCACCGGGCCCAGGGTCGCCTGGCCGCCACGCTACACGGGCATCCGTCCGCGGAGCTGGAACTCGTGGGCATCACGGGAACCAACGGCAAAACCTCCACCGCCTGGATCTTACATTTTCTCTGGACCCAGGCTGGTATTCAGGCGGGTCTGATTGGTACTCTGGGTGTACGCTGGACCGACCGCGCGGGCAGGGCGATCGAACTCCAGACCGGGTATACGACCCCGCGCGCGGGTCAACTCCAGGAATTGCTGGGCCGCATGCGCGCCGACGGTGTCAGCCGCGTGGCCATGGAAGTTTCCTCTGAAGCGCTCGTGCTGGGGCGACTGGAAGGCACTCGCTTCGCGCGCGCGGTTTTCACGAACCTGACCCCCGAACACCTGAACGTACACCGGACCATGGACGAATACTTCGCGGCCAAGATGCGCCTGTTCGATATGACCGCCCGGGACGGCGGCGAAATTATTGTTTATACCGGCGCTCCCGGCGGTGAGGCGGCGGCCAGGTACGCGACCGGCCTGGGCGCGCGCGTGCGCACTCTGGCGGAACCGCTCTTCGCCCCTGGCGAACTGACCGTTGACGCG
>CAZVZS010000121.1:4355-6826 GCA_964631535.1 uncultured Leptospiraceae bacterium | reverse complement strand
GGCGGTGTATCGGGGTCGGTTCATAACTTCCATCGGTGATAGGGAAGCGGTGTTTCTTGAACTCGGGAAAGCGGGAAGGAGCGCGTTCACCTTCGTTCCGCGCACCGCTTTCCGCGCCTGGTCGTCGCTCCTGCGGCTGTTCAAACGTCCGGATGCGTCGTTGATACAGCCGGCCGTTGTTGAGGCTTGTGTCGCTGGAATCACCCTGGTTTGCGTTGTTATTTGTGTTCTTTGTCTCAGACATGTTCGACCCCGGGCGGTTCTGACACGATACCGCTCCGGGTTGAAATAGAGTGTCCGCGAAAACGGGGAATAGACTTTTTCGTGAAGAACCTGGATGGTAACAACGCCGGGAGGTACTATCGCGAAAAACAGGCGAATTTTTCCGGGGATGCTCATTTTACCCGGTCGGGAGGCGTCGCGGGCGCACGAACAGGCATTTGCGTCAGATGTGTATAAGAGACAGGGCGTCGCGGGCGCACGAACAGGCATTTGCGAAAGCAAACCGCCGCCCCACACCCACGCCCCCAAATCCCCGTTGACCGCGCGCCGCGCACCGCGTTCCATGCGCCATGTTCACCCACCCCGTCGTCGCCGGGTTCGAACTGGACGAGGCCGAGCAGCATCTGATGGCATACTGGCTCGACGGGCATGATCCGCCGTGTCGGCGCGTGACGCAGCAGGAAATTTTACGCGGGCGCGGGGGGCTGATGTTTCTGGCGGCGGCCACGCTGGAAAATCTGCGCGAGCTGCTCGAATGGAACGTGCCGCTGTTGACCGTGCTCGGTCACGCGACGACGGCGGACGCGCCCGTGCGTGAGGACTTGCGTCAGTCCGGGGCCGCCGCGCTCTGGCAGTTGCCGGCGCCGGGCGAACTTTTCGCCACGCCGCCCCTCACCTACCCGGTCCGCGCGCTGGCTTTTCTGCTCGATGATCGTCAGCAACGCCGGCGTCTGTATCGCCAGTTGCTTTTTTTTTGCGGCTATGACGTGCGCATCGATTTTCAAAGCAGTGCGGACATGCTCGCTCTGCTCGCGCGTCTGGACGAAGGCGACGGCGCGGACCCGGGCGCGGCCGCGGCCGCGGCAGGTCGCGAAGGTTTTCCGGCATTGTTGATCATCGATCTCGATTCGCGGCGCCTGGACGCGCGCGCGTTTTTTCCCGCGTTACGTCGATTTTTCGAGGATCATCCCGGGCGGCGGCGTGATTGTCGCGTTCTGATCACGAAAGACTTTCGACACACGGGCACGGACCTCAACCTCCTGGCCGCGCACATTCGCCCCCTGGCCCGCCGCGTGTTCACGCCGGAGGAAGCCGTGTTCGCGCTGCTGGAAGGTTTGTTGTATTCGGCGTACGCCGCGCCCGCGCACCGCCCGCCCTTCACGCCGCGCGATTTGCGGGATCTGCTCCTCGGCGATCAGGTCGCGCCCGTAAACGAATTTCCTCTGCCCGCGAGAGCCGACGAACTTCACCGCCGGGCCCAGCTTTTCCGCTGGTTGTACTCAACGGCCCCGGCCGGGACCGGACTTTTACTCAAAGATTGAGCGGACCGACGTGAATCCAATCGCCGGTCGGCTTGAGCGCGCACAGGCCCCGGGTCAGGGTGGCCGGCCCCAGCGAATCCTTCACGGTGAGATCGAGGGCCCCGGCGGTCACGACGCAGCGCCCCGCGCTTTTTTCGCACTGGTGCTGGATCTCAAATACGACCCAGGCCGTGCCCACCGTTTCCATAGTGTCAATGCAGGCGCGGGCGCTGCGTTCGGTGTACTCGATTTCGTCGGGTATCCCCGTGAGATAGGCGGCCACCGGACCGCCAGCCAGCGCGTTCGCCAGCAGTTCGTCTTGCAATTCCGGGGGGACCCCGCCGAATACGGCGATTCCAAGGATGTAGCCACGGGTGAAAGCCCGCGAAAGATCCGCTTTCAATTCCCGGCCGCTGATCGCGTCTGGTTGCGGAAGATCTGCCGACTCCCAGAACGCGCACGTGGCGGCCGCCGGAAGGCACAGGCAAAAAAATAAGATGGTTCTCAACTGGCGCGGTAGTATCATGTGCGTGAAGACGGATCGGCCGTCATAAACCGGCCATCTTTTTCCAGCGTGCCCCGCGCATCGCCAGCCAATTACAGTCCCATGACTGAAACCGAAATCATCCAGCTCTTCCAGGGACCGCGCTCGACAACGCTCGCGGATACGGCCGCCCTGCCGGCCATCCGCGCCGACGAACGCATGCTCGTGACGACCGACGCGCTCGTGGAGGGCACCCATTTTCGCCGTGAGTGGAGTTCCCCGGAAGATCTGGCGATCAAACTGTTTCAGAGTAACCTTTCGGATCTCTGCGTGAGCGGCGGGGCCCCGGCCTGGGGCCTGCTCAACCTGGGCCTGCCCCGCGAACACGATGACGCCTTTCTGCGCCGGTTCGCGGCGGGCCTGCTCGCGGGATTCCGGGACACGGGCTGCGATCTCATCGGCGG
>CAZVZS010000121.1:0-4345 GCA_964631535.1 uncultured Leptospiraceae bacterium | reverse complement strand
TACGTTTCGCGCGCCCGAACTGTTTCTGAGCCTGACGCTCGGCGGACCGGCCACGCGCGTCCTGAGCCGCGACGGCGCCAGGCCGGGGGACTTTCTGTACCTGAGCGGCACCATCGGCCTGTCCCTGGCCGGATTTCGCCTTTTATCAGGTTTCTTTGACGAAAGTGAAAATCAATCGCTGGCGCAGCGCGCGCTCGAACGGCATTTGCGCCCGCGCGCCCGGGCATCGTGGGCCCGGGAAATCGCCGCGCACCCCGGAGTGCACGCGGCCATGGATATCAGCGACGGACTTTTCCGCGACGCGCCGCGCCTTGCCCGGGCCTCCGGACTGTCCCTCGCGATCGAACTGTACGGTCTGCCGGTGGAAGCAGGAATCCTGGCGCAGGAATGGCTCAGTCTGGAAGAGTGCCTGCTCAGCGGTGAGGAATTCGAACTTTTATTTCTGGGCGAACCGGGTTTACACTTCGCGTTTCCCTGCCGGCCTATCGGCCGGGCCGAAGGATCCGCGTCCGGGGGCGAATCGGTTCGTTACCTGCGCGAAGGCCTGCCGGTCGATCTATCGGCGGAGTTGACCGCGGCGAGTTTCGATCATTTTTCCGGCTGAGGCCCGGGGATTCGCGCCGGAAAACACGCGAGATCCAGCTGGTAATTCGCGGGCGAACATCCCTCCGGGTTGATCATCACGCGCGCCAGACGATTCGCGCTCGACTGGAATTTTAATTCGCAGGAGCCCGGCTCCCCGCGCGAGACGGCGATCACGCGGACGGGCAAATCGACACCGTAACGCGCGCGCAGATAGGACGCGTGCGGGGCGAAGCTGTACTCCGGGCCGTCGGTGACGATATAAATCGCTCCGGGCCCTTGCTCCAGGGCCCGCGCGAACAGGGGTTCGAGGCCCCAGCTTTCCATGGCGAAGGCACTGCGGGCCGGATAGATCGAAAAATATTTATTAAAAAAACGATTCGCCTCGAAGACGAGCGCGCACATGATCAAAATCATCGCCGCCTGGCGCAAGCGCGCGGGCGCCCGTTCGTACAGACCGATCACGCCGGCGGCGACGAACACCAGCAAGAAGGTGGGAAATAAAATTCCGCGCAGAGTCTGGTGGAGTCCGTACGTCAGCGCGCCGCCAAGCGGCGCGGCGAACAACAGGCACAAGAGGAGCAGGAAAAATCGCCGTGGCAGCAACCGGGCCGCCGCCACAACGCCTACCAGGCCCAGCAGGGCCACGACGTAATACATCTGGCCCGCGTCGCCGATCCCGTGGCGCATATGCGTATCCCCGAACCAGAACAGATACTTCGGCGTGAAGTAACTCGTATAACCGCGCGCGAAACGAAACAGCTTTTCGCCCCATTCCATGTCGGCCCGGAATACGTACGACATCGCAGCGGCCCGGTCCATCATGAATCGCCCCTGACGCAAGCCGGCGCTAAAAAACGGCGCTACCGACCCGGCGAAACCCGCGACGAAAGCCAGCCCGGGACGCCAGGTCGCCCGGCGCGCGTACAGGCAAAGCACGACCATCGGCGTGAGAAACGCCAGCAGGCGCCCGGTGGCGTAGGTGTACAGACAGAGCCCGGCCACCAGCCCGGCCAGCGCCGCGCGCAGCAACACGGAGCGCGAGCCCGCCCCCGACTCAGGTTCAAAAGCCCGGTGCACCAGATAAATCGTGAACAGGAACAGAACGGGCTGGGTCACCGTTTCGTAGGCCAGCCGCGAAACCACGAAGTGCCAGGGCAGGGTCCCGGCGGCAACCAGCGCGATCATCGTCGCCCAGCGTCGCGGCCCGGGCGCGCTATGGCGAAACAGGCGGCGAAGGGCGAGTACCAGGACCAGCAACAGGCCGCCGTGGCAAAATGCGGCCGTGAGTCGCACCGAAAATGGCGAAAGCGGCAGAACCGCGAGGACGGGCACCGTCGCGTAAATGTACAGCGGACTTTTGAAGTCGCCCAGAGAACGAAAATAAAGCGGCAGGAACACGCCATGTTCGTCCCGGAGCGTGGTGCGGATTAAATGCGCCGCGTACCCGATGGCCGCCTCGTCCCAGTGCAGCCCGCAGGGCAGGTCACCCAGTCGGTACAGGTGCAGTCCAAACAGCGCGAGGCCGACGGCGAACAGGAGGAGCGGAAAACGAACTTTCAAAAAGGCGCCAGAATTCATCGATCAAAGACTCGCGCTGGAAAGCGTTCGCGGGCAGTCAGCTTTCCCCGGCGGGGCGGATCTCGTCGCTCATGGCGAGCGAGTAATCGGTAACGGTCATGAGATCCATGTCGTCGATTTCGGTAAAGAGGACCGCCGTGTAAATCCGCCCGCCTTCCTCCCAGGAGCGCACCACCTGGCAGCGCGCCTCAATCGTGCCGGGCAGGCCTTCCAGGGTGAAGGCCAGCGCGAGGGTCCGGTCCGCTTCGAACGGGTGTTCGGTGACGAAGGAAATCCCCCCGGCGCTGAGGTCCCGTGAAAGCGTGTCCACCGCCCGATCCTCTTCCCGGTAGGTTACGGTAAAAACCAGGTCCGCGCGGGGGTATTTTCGACGATCGTAACTCATGGGATTTGGTCTGGCTTTATGTCTAAAATTGATTGCGTTCAGGTGGAAATCAAATAATAATTGCGCGTGGTTGAAAAAAGTCATCTAAAAACGGACGTACACAAGGAATTGACCCGTTTCTCCAATTTCTTGAAGAAAGAGGGTTACAAAATCACCAACCAGCGCCTGCTCGTGGCTGAGAAAATATTCCGGAGCACGCAACACTTCACGGTCGACTCGCTGACGGACGGCCTCAAAGACCATAAAAACGAAATCTCCCGCGCTACGATTTATCGGATCGTTTCGCTCATGGTCGATTCGGGGCAGCTGATCGAGCATAACTTCGGCCAGAACGTAAAGTATTACGAACACAACAAGGAAACCGAACACCACGACCACCTGGTCTGCATGGACTGCGGCCGGATTGAGGAGTTCGTGAACAACCGCATCGAGGAATTGCAGGATGAAATCGCCGGGAAATACGGATTCGCCCTCCAGGATCATTCCTTGAATCTGTACGGCCGCTGTATCCAGCTCCAGAACGGCAGGTGCGATCGCCGCAAAGAAGGCCAGGACGAAATCCACCTGACACGTTGATGGCTCCGTCCGCGAAAAAAAAGGCAGCCGGCGGGGCGAAAAAAAGCGCGGCCCCCGCCCCCGCGAAAAAAGCCGCCGGCAAAATCGCCGCGAAGGCCCCCGCCCGAGCCCGGACCCAGGCGAAAGCGAAGGTCAGGGCGAAAGCGAAGACCGCGGTGCCGGCTAAAACAACCGCGAAGGCCAGGGCATCTGCCAGAAACGCCGCGCGGTCCTCCGCGTCCGCGAGCAAAAAAGGCAGGGGCAAGCCCGTTCCCGTGCCCGCCAGAGAAAGCCCGGCCGAACGCATGCGCTTCCTGGAACGCGAAGTCGAACTTCACCGTCGTCTGTATTACCAGGACGTCGCGCCGATTATCTCCGACCGGGAGTTCGATCGTCTCTTCACGGAGCTGGAGGCCCTGGAGGCCGCCCACCCCGAACTCGCGCGCGCGGATTCGCCCACGCGGCAGGTCGGCTCTGATCTCGCGGAAACGCCCCGTAGGTCGCCGCGAAAATCGCCCGAAAAATCGCCAGCAAAATCCAGAGGCAAATCGAAACGAACGGCGTCCGCCGATGACGCGGCGGCGGCCGAGGAGGCCGAAACCTTTCCGCGCTTTCGTCATACGATTCCGGTGCTCTCATTATCCAACAGCTACTCCGAAGCAGAGGCCCTCGAATGGGCGCGCAAAATTCCCGCGCCCGCCGCGGGCAAAGCGCGGAACAAAATTCTGGTGCAGTGGAAAATCGACGGTGCCACCCTCGTGCTCTACTATAATAAAGGTCAGCTCGAACGCGCGGTCACACGTGGCACCGGCCAGATGGGCGACGACGTCACGCGCAACGCGCGCACAATCGCGAACATTCCCGCGCGCCTGAAATTGCCCCTGACTGGAGCCGTGCGTGGAGAAGTGCACATGACCTTTCGCGATTTTCAGAAATTCAACGACGAAGTCGGCAGCATCTACGCGAATCCGCGCAATCTTTCGGCGGGCTCGCTCAAACACAAAACCCCCGCCGAAACCGCGCGCCGTCCGCTGCGGTACATGGCCTTCGATGGCAATTTCCCGGACCGCGCGCTGAAAACGGACGAGGCCACCGCGCGCCTCATGGCGGACGCGGGCCTGCCGACCTTCGCGGACGCGCGCTTCTGTCTGCCCGAAGAGCTGCCCGGCGTACTGACCGAATTCGCCGCGCGCCGCGACGAGGTGGGGTTTCCCGTGGACGGCCTCGTGCTCAAGGAGGACG
>CAZVZS010000120.1:0-6867 GCA_964631535.1 uncultured Leptospiraceae bacterium | reverse complement strand
CCATTCATTCAGCGAATTTCAGCGTTCCGGAACGTTCTGGAATCGGAAACGGAGTATTCACCCGCCGTGATCCCTGTGTCCCCGTGGTAAGTATTCCCTGTACTGTATCGTTGTAGTATTAAACCTTCTCCGGATGTTCTTCGTCCAGGCCGGGCCGGGCGGCTCTGAGTTCCAGACCGCCGGGCGAAATTTCGCGCACCATGGTCAAAACGCTGGTCATGTGTTCGCGTAAGTGCTGGCGGGCTTTCTTTTCACCCACGGTGTCTTTGAACGCCTTCAAATCCGCTACGAGATTCGCGTCCATCGTGATAAAATCGATGTTGTTGGTTTTTTTGAACGCGGAAACGTTCTCCAGAAGATACGATGGATGCACTTCGAAATAATCAGAAAGCGCGAAAAGCGTGCGCAGCGGAATTTCCGTTTTTCCGCGTTCGATACGCGAAAGATAACTTGAATCGATCTTCACTCCGTAGCGAGCGCGAATATCGCGCGCGATGTTCATACTGAGTCCGCGCGATTGACGAAGCTCGCGCAATTTTTCGCCGATGGTTTGAAGTATCTCTTCATGCTGTGGAAGCATGCGGACAGGCTACGCGAGAGAGGATTTTTTGTAAACAATTAACTAAACAAAAATTTAGCAGTTTATGCACGATTTTTAGGAATTCGGTAAGTATTTTAAAAAACCATAATATGCTGAAAAGCGTGTCTGTATTTTTTCACAATATTAAAGGGCCTCCGTCTTCGCCGCGCGCGCGAATCTGACGGCGGCCGGTTGATTTCGCCTGATTTTGCGCTTTCGTCCGGAGTGGAAAAAATCTATCCCCGGAGCGAGGGCCACGGTTTGTGTCCGGGAACATGACGTACTTGCTGGTGAATTTTGGGATGACCCTGAGCGTGGTGGCTTTCGCAACCGGGTATTATTTTCGCAAAAATGTCGCCCGCCACCGGGTGTGGATGAGCCTGGGTGTCAGTGTGAATTTACTTTCAGCCGCCGCCCTGGTGATTTCCATTCACGCGTTCCACGGGGGGGACATGATCGCCGCCGGTTTTTTCCCCCTGGTTCCCCCCTGGGCGGTGCTGACCCATCGCCTGGTGGCCAGCCTGGCCGCCGTCCTGATGCTGGCCCAGGCCGCCACGGGCATCCTCCGCAAACGAACCTGGCATTTGCGCATCCAGAAGGTGCTGATTCCCCTCTATCTTATCGTGTATATTTCCGGCTTATTGATATTTACAAACGGCCCCGTCTGACGGAAAAGGTGTTTTCCGAATGGCGGCCGGCCAGGACAGGTGATTGTTGTTATGACCCAGAGTTCCACATTGATTCCGGAAGGGCTTCCTGTCGCTGAACTGGGGGCCCGGGCCCGGGAAATCCGGCGACTGATTGTGAGGGCGGTTCACGCCGCCGCCTGCGGGCATCCCGGCGGACCCCTTGGCCTGGCGGATATCTTTTCGGTTTTATTTTTCGATATTTTGCGACACGACCCGGCCAGGCCGGATTGGGAGGAGCGGGATCGGCTCCTGATTTCCAACGGACACGTCTGTGCCGTGCGTTACGCCAGCATGGCCCTGGCGGGCTATTTCCCCGTGGACGATCTGGATACGTTCCGGAGGCTGGGTTCAAAATTGCAGGGCCATCCGGCCACGAAATGGCTGCCGGGGGTTGAAAACAGCAGCGGATCGCTGGGGCAGGGCCTATCGGCCGCGCTCGGTCTGAGCCTGGGCGCCCGCCTGCAGGGCGCCGACTACCGCGTGTACTGTTGCATTTCAGACGGCGAATGCGGCGAAGGCATGATCTGGGAAGCGGCCACGGCCGCCGTTCATTACCGGGCCCCGATCATCGCCTTCATGGATTATAACGGCATTCAAATCGACGGGTATACGAAAGACGTGTGCGACCTGGGGAACCTGACCGCGAAATTCGCCGCTTTCGGCTGGAAGGTGCGCGAGGAAGACGGGCACAATATCGAACGGGTTCGCGGCGCGTTCCGGGAGGCACGGGAGTATTCGGCGGGTCCCCAGATGATTCTGTTTCGCACCGTGCTCGGGAAAGGGGTCAGCTACATGGAGAACCAGCCCGCCTGGCACGGGAAAGCTCCCAATGACGATCAGTACCGCAAGGCCCTCGAGGAACTGGCGGATTAAAGCCGGAACCGGGCGGGAGTGAGTATGCTGCACGAAGAGGAATCGGTCGAACTCGAACAGCTCTTCGCCTGCCTGGCGGACTCTGAAAGCTCGGAAGTGGCCGGTCTCCTGCTGGGCCGCATCGCCGCGCGCATTCCGTTCGCGCACCATCCTGTGCCCTATATCGAAAGACTGCATGACCCGCTCACGCGAAGACAAATTCGCCAGAAATATTCTCAGGTACTGAATTACCGAAAACTGCGTCTGGACTGGGAAACCTGCCTGGCCGCCCCGGGCGAACCTGATCTGGAAGCGGGGGCCCTGTTGATTTCGCGCCTCGGCGACGAACCGGAATTTTCGCCGGAAAACGTGCGCCAGCGTCTGGACGAACTGGCCCTGCCGCTCGGGCCGCGCCTGAGCGAAATCCCGGAAGACCGGCCCTACGAACGCCTGGAAACCTTTCGGCGATACGTGTTTGACGAACACGCCTTCCAGGGCAACCAGCAGGAGTATTACGATCCGGCGAACAGTTTTCTGGCCACTATCCTCGATACCAGGCGCGGCATCCCCATTTCGCTTTCGGTGCTCTGTCTGTTGCTCGCGCGGCGCGTCGGGCTGCGCCTGTTCGGGATCAACTTCCCGGGCCACTTCCTGGTCAAATACAGCCAGGACGATTACTGTATGTTTCTGGATCCGTTTAACGGGGGGGATCTGATCACCGAAAACGATTGTTTTTTTTATTTGATTCGCCAGGGCCTGGAACCCTCCCGGCGCCATCTCGTGGAGGCGGATTCGCTGACGATTCTCAAGCGGATGTATCGAAATCTGATGAATATTTACTCCTCGCGAAACGACTCCGTTTTAAACCAGGAATTGCGCGAACACTTCGCCATTCTCGAAAACGCCTCGCTCCAGAGTTGACCGGCATGAAACAGGGTCATCTGATCAAACAATTCGATCGCAAGCTGGACGAAATCATTCGCGAGGAGTTGCCGGTCTTGAAAAAAATCAAGGCCTTCGTGATCGCCAGCGGCGGTAAACGCATCCGCCCGCTCATCCATTATTTTTTCGCTCATCTGCTGGAATACCGGGGAGACGAATGGCGGGACGTCGGCGCGATCGGCGAACTGATCCACGCGGCCTCGCTGGTGCATGACGACGTAATCGACGAAGCGACCATGCGGCGCGGGCGTCCTTCCGTCAACGCCCTGAACGGGAACAAAACCGCGGTTCTGGCGGGCGATTATCTCCTGGCCTGCGGGCTGGATCACCTGTCCACGCTGTCGCGCTCGGCCGAACTCCTGCCGGTGTTTACGCGGGTCATTCGGATGCTTTCGGTCGCCGAACTTTTACAGGAAGAAAACGAAACCAACCTTGAATTACGCGAACCTGTGTACGAACAAATTATCGTCGGGAAAACTGGTGTGCTTTTCGGAGCGATGACCGAGACCGCCGCCATCCTGGCGGGCCGCGCGACCGCGAAAGCCAGTGAGTACCGCACGTTCGGGGAACGGCTTGGCCTGGTGTTCCAGCTGCGGGACGACTACCTGGATTATTTCGACGAAGGCGACGGGGGCAAAGACCTCTTCCAGGATTTTAAACGCGGCCTGGTCACGCGTCCGCTGATTCTGCTCCGAAAAAAAATGGGACGCAAGGAACGCACGCGTCTGCTCAAGATCTGGGGCTCCGAGGAATCCCGCGCGGATCCCGCGTCCATCGCCGTGATTCTGGAACTCTCCCGTTCAGTGGGCGCGCGGAAAACCCTGGCGGTGGAGATTGAGGCGGAGGTGCACTCGCTCATGCACTTCGTGCGATCCCACCCGCCGTCAGAAGTTCGCGAAGGTGTCCTGGACCAGTTGACCCGTCTGCTGGTTCCGGTGAAGGATTGAGGTTTGAATTCCCCCGCTAAACAGGAAATGCGACCGCGCCCCGGGATCGGGCGGGTCCCCGGCAGCATTTTCGCTCTTTTAATTCTTGTTCCAGTTCTGAGTGAAATTGGGTTGCGCCTGACCGGACCGCACGCCCTTGACTACTACCGCAAGGTCAAGCTTTTGCACCGGTATCATCCGGAGTACAACGTGACCCTGGCCCCGAACGCAGATTTTTTTATCCGCCATTTTCACGGTTCCTGGCAGGGACGATTCACCGCCAATTCGCTCGGTTTTCGCGGGAGTCCCGAGCCGGATCCAGCCCGCCCGCAGATCGCCTGCCTGGGCGATTCCCTGGTCATGGGCTTCGGCGTGTCCGACGAGGAAACCTTCTGCTATCAGCTGGGCGATTTCGCGGCCGGTGGGGATCGTTACCAGGCCATGAATCTGGGCGTGGACGCGTTCGGGTCGCTCGGGTCCGCTTTGCGCCTGAAAGAGGCGGCCGACGGTCCAGGCGTAAATATCAAGGTGGCCCTGTTTTTTCCGTCTCCCAATGATTTTACGATTCCC
Organism: uncultured Leptospiraceae bacterium; assembly: GCA_964631535.1. Classification (GTDB taxonomy): domain Bacteria; phylum Spirochaetota; class Leptospiria; order Leptospirales; family Leptonemataceae; genus CAZVZS01. The sequence goes on along the minus strand of CAZVZS010000120.1, from coordinate 2,308 downwards.
GAATCCCTGGCGGCCCAGGGCGTGCAGCCCGATGACGTCACCGACAGCGTGCGTTACCGGGACGCGGATTATAAATTCTGGTTCCGATTGCAGTTCGAAGCCACCCGCCATTCGTATTTCTTGATGGCGCTCAAACTCTCCGTGGAACAACTGCGGGTTCGACAGGTGCTCGCCAGGCAGGCGATTATGGCGGAACTGCGGGACGCCGGCCTGACGCCGGGGACGAGCTTCGCGAAAAATTTTCCCGTCTATATGCGGGCCACTTTTTTTCGCGGTCCGGCGGCGCCCCCCGCGCCGGTGGCGGGGACAAATTGTCCCGAGCCACTACCGACGGGGATGAAACCCTGCGTGAAGCGCGAGCCAGGTCCGGAAACTCTGGCGCCTCTGCTGGATGTGACGGTCGCGGCGTACCGGTCGATGATCGAAACCGCGCGGCGTAAAAACTTTCAACTGATCGTGGTCCTTCTGCCGATCCAGGCGGAGGAACTGTACTGCACGAATCTGGCCGAATATTCCGATTTTTTCGATTTCGCTCTGCGCGCTAAAAAATTCTTTGAGGCGAACAAGGTGCCGGTTATCGATCTGCGCCGGCACGTCCCCCGCATGTGCGGGACCTGGTCTTCCGCGGACGGCCGCGGGAGTGAGGAAAAACGAATCGGTGATTTTTTTATCCCCGGCGACGGGCATCTCACCGTCATCGGCAATCGCTGGGCGGCGGAGTCCCTGCGGGAGGAGCTGGGCCGGCTCGCGGACGAAGGCCGACTCCGGCGTTGATTTTTTCATTCCATGTTATTTAACTCAATTCATTTTCTCGTTTTCGCGCCGCTGGTGATTGTAGCCTATTACCTGCTGCCCCACGCGGCCAGGCGCTGGCTCTTGCTGGTTTCCAGTCTTTATTTTTACGCCGTCTTTCGCGTTCCGTTTACTTTGCTTCTGTTGTTGTCCGTCGGTTTCAGTTATGTGGCCGCGCTGGCAATGGAAGGCACGGAACGTCCGCGCACGCGCCGGGCCTGGGTCCTCTTCGCGGTGCTCGGCAATCTGAGCATTTTATTTTTCTTTAAGTACATCGATTTCGCGATCCGCGCCTGCAACCAGGCCCTCGGCCTGGCGGAAATCGAATCCTTGCGCCTCGAATCCTGGGGCGTCATTCTGCCCATGGGGATTTCGTTTTTTACGCTGCAATCCATCGGTTACGCGGTGGATGTGTACCGCCGCCAGATCCCTGCCACGCGTTCGTTTTTTGACCTGACCCTATTCATCAGTTTTTTCCCGCAACTCGTGGCCGGCCCGATCATGCGCGCGAAGGAGTTGATCTACCAGTTCGCGGATCGCCATGCCTTCCGCCGCGAAAACATCGAACTCGGTCTGTATCTGGTGGCCCTCGGCCTGCTGAAAAAAACCCTGATCGCGGACGAACTGTCGATCGCGGCGGACGTGGTCTACGCGAATCCCGGCGCGTACAGTGGTGTGGGAAATTTCGCGGCGGCGCTCCTGTTTTCGATTCAGATTTACTGCGATTTTTCCGGTTACTCGGATGTGGCCGTCGGCCTCGCGCAGATGTTCGGGTTTCATTTCCCGATGAACTTCGACCGCCCGTTCATGTCGGGCACGGTGACCGAACTCTGGCGTCGCTGGCACATCAGCCTCTCCGGATTTCTGCGCGACTACGTCTATATTACCCTCGGCGGCAACCGGGTTTCGCTGCCGCGTCAGTACATCAATATCATCCTGACGATGTTCATCGGCGGGCTCTGGCACGGCGCTGACTGGACGTATATCATCTGGGGACTGATCAACGCCTTCGCCATGGTCGGCGAACGATTCGTTCTCGGCTTCGATCTGCCGCGCCGCGCCTGGGATCGCGTGCCGGGCGCGCTTCGGGCCTTTTACCCGTACTGTGTTTTCGCCATCACCATGATTTTTTTCAGGTCGTACCCAACGGCGGGGATGGAAAGCGGGGTCGAGGTGGCCTTTTTCATGCTGGGGCGGATCTTCACGCTGGCCGACGGCGCCTTCCCGGCAGTTCCCGCGTCGCCCTTCGTTCTGGCCATCGTGTTGTTTCTGTGTGAATACCTGGTGGAGCGCCGACCGGAGTTGCTCGGGTGGATCGCGCAGCGACGCGTCGTTCTCCTGCCACTGGCCGCAACGGTGATGGTGCTCTGCTTCTTCGTGTACAGCGTGACCACGAGTCCGCAGTTCATTTACTTTCAGTTTTAAAGGCGGGTTTTCTTCATTCCTCAGTGGCACCGGATTTTTTGCATGAAACAGTGTGTTGCCCCCACAGGCATACGCTGCCGCGAAGCTACGG
>CAZVZS010000119.1:0-7350 GCA_964631535.1 uncultured Leptospiraceae bacterium | reverse complement strand
GACGAGGTGGGATTTCCCGTGGACGGCCTCGTGCTCAAGGTGGACGATTTCGCGCTGCGCGAGGAGATGGGCTTCACCGCCGCCCACCCGCGCTGGGCGACCGCGCTCAAATTCGAACCGGAAATCGCCGAAACCCGCGTCCGCGACATCGAAGTATTCGTGGGCCGCACCGGTCGCGTCACCCCGCGCGCCGCGCTCGAACCCGTGAAACTGGCCGGCACGACCGTCCAGTACGCGACGCTGCACAACGCCGACTTCGTCGCCAGACTGGGCGTGAACGTGGGCGCCGTCGTGAAAATCAGCAAACGCGGCGAAATCATTCCCGCCGTGGAGGAAGTCGTCAAAAAAGGCAAAGGCCCGGCTTACCGGTTTCCCAAAAAATGCCCGTCATGCAAAACGAAACTCGCGCGCGAGGAGGACATGGTCGACTGGCTCTGCCCGAATCCATTGTGCGACGAAAAAATCGTGTCACGCATCATCTTCTTCTGTCAGCGCAAGCAGATGGACATCGCCGGCCTGGGCGAAAAGATCGTGCGCGTGCTGTTCGAAAAAAAATACATCCGCCGCCTGCCCGACATCTATCGTCTGGAGGCGCACGCCGCCGAAATTGAGGAGCTGGACGGTTTTGGCGAAAAATCGGTGCGCCTCATTCTCAAAGGCATCGCCGACAGCAAGCAGCGCCCGTTCGCTCAGGTCCTGCCCGCGCTGGGCCTGAAAGAAGTCGGACCGAACGCGACCGAACGATTGATTCAGAGCGGTTACGATTCAATCGATAAAATTTCGGATCTCGCGCGCGCCCCCGACGCCGTCGAAACCCTGACCTCGATCGAAGGCATTGGCCCCAAAACGGCCGAGGTTGTCGTGCGCCAGTTCCAGGACCCCGAGGTTCTGCAACTGATCGACGAACTCAAGGCGGTCGGCCTCAACTTCGCGGCCGCCCCGCGCCCGGGGCGGGTCCTGCCGCAAACCATGGCCGGCCAATCCTGGTGCGTGACCGGGAGCTTCGCCGCGTTCAAACCGCGCGAAAAGGCCATGGAAGCAGTGAAACAACGCGGCGGCCGGATCGTCTCCGGCGTGAGTTCGAATACAACCCATCTCCTGGCGGGCGAAGGCGCTGGCAGCAAGCTCGCGAAAGCCGAAAAACTCGGCGTCAAAATCGTGACCGAAGCCGAGTTTGTGGCGCTACTTTCTTGAGCGCGGCGCGTGAATGCCGGTCCATGCTTCGATTTCTGCGGCTTGACAGAGCCGGCCCGGATTTCTCACCTGCGTTGTGGAAGTCATCTTCGAGCTGGGCGCCGCGGCCTTTGCGCTGCTGCAGGGGCTGGTGGCCAATGAATACGTCGTGTACGGCCTGAGCCTGGCCGGGGTCGTGGCTCTTTTCATCCTTCGCCACATTGGCCAGCGCATCGCCGAAGACATCTACCGCAAAATCAAGGGCTGGATCTTTGGCAGGAGTGCGCCGCCCTCCGAACTGCCTGCCGCTGTGGCCGTCCCCGTAATCGTCGCTCGCCCCGCGCAGGAATCCTGGACGGAACGCTACCGGGCCACGGAACTGCTGGGGGCGAATGACCATGCCCGATTGTACCGCGGGCAACTTCCCTCCGGCGAAAACATTTTTATCAAAATGTCCGCCGCCCGCAGTCAGAACGACTGGCTGTTTCATGAACGTCAGATCTTACAGCGCCTGACGGGCACGGCCGGGCCGCTCAAAAAGCATCTACCCCATTTGATGGATCATTTTACGACGACGGAAGGCCTGGCCACGCTTGTTTTCGAAAGCATTCCGGGCCTGAGTTTGCTGCAGATTCGCGAACGATTGCCGGACGGCATTCCAGCCAGGCACAGCATCTGGCTGGCCCGCCGCATCCTGTCGATTCTGGGCCATGCCCATAAAGAGGGCATCCTGCACGGCAATATCGAACCCGCGCACATCCTCGTGCGCCCGGAGGACCACAATGTGTGGCTGATCGACTGGAGCTACGCGATCGACAATCCGGCGCGAACGGGACAGACCTTCCGCGCCCATAACCCGCCCTACAGCCCGCCGGAGGTGACCGGCCGCCGTCCGCCCCTGCCCGCTTCCGACCTCTACTCCGTGGGGAAGTGCCTGCTCTTTGCCCTGGGTGGGGACCCCGCCACAGCTACGTTTCCGCCCGCAATCGAACCGGCTCTGGCGCGCTTTCTGGGGGAGGCTATTCTGTCCGGCGCGCAATCGCGCTGGCAGGACGCGTGGCAGGTGTACGGTCGGCTCGACCGCTTACGGGAAGAATTGTACGGGGCGCATGAATTCATTCCATTCGTTGTTCCATAAGAGTTCATCTCAAAACAGAAGGAAGAGGAAAACAAAATGGGCGGTGGTTATTACAGTCAGGACATAGCCTACGAGGCGCGCAGTTCCAACCGGAACGCTTTCGCGTTCGAAGGTTACAAAGAAAACGGCCAGCAAAAGGTACATCCCATCCTGGACCCCAGGGGCCACATCCGCGAATGTATGAATGAAACGGCGGTGGTCGTCGCGCTGGATGTCACACGTTCGCGCGGCAATGATACCAAACTGATGTACACCAAACTGCCGGAATTCGTGGGCCAGATCCAGTTGCAGGGTTACGTGTCCGGTGTGGCCATGAGCTTCTGCGCCATTGGCGACGCCTCCTCCGGCGATAAAGCTCCTCTTCAAGTAGGGCAATTCGAGGCTGATAACCGGCTGGACGCCGTTCTTGAAAATTTCTGGATCGAGGAGGGCGGCGGCGGCACCGGCCAGGAAAGTTATGAGTTGTGCGCGTACTATTACGCTCGCCACAGCGCGCTGGATTGCCTGAAGAAAGGCCGCAAGGGTTATTTCTTTTTCGTGGGCGATGAAGGATTCTATCCGTCGGTCAAGAAGGAACAGGTTTCGTCCGTGTGCGGTTTTCAGATTTCAAAAGACATCACCTCCGCTGAAATTTTCGCGGAGCTGAAAAAGAAATACCATGTGTATTTTATTTATCCTCAGAAAAGCTGGCAGGAGCGCCTGGGCGACATTTCCGCTGAGATCCGCCAGCGGGTGGAAAGCGCGGGAGGCCAGTACAAAAACGTCGACATTCGCGCCTCGCTTATCTGGAACAATCGCAACGATCTGGATTTACACGTCATCTGTCCTTCCGGCGAGGAAATTTTTTATCGGAACAAACAATCCGCCTGCGGAGGCTGGCTGGACGTCGACATGAACGTCCAGGGCGAGAGCACGAAACCGGTGGAGAATGTGCGCTGGGCCCACGGAACGGCGCCGCGCGGTCGTTACAAAGTTTTCGTGCAAAATTACCGCTTTCACGAAAAGGAAGAGCCCGGCAAGTTCACGGTGGAAATCGAAATCAACGGACAGAAACAATACTTCGACAAAACAATCAGCCTCAAAGGCGAAACCGGGCACCAGAGTGACGTTCCCATCATCGAATTCGATTACAAACCGGACGAAAGGACCTACTCCGCTCAGGAAGATGAGGCTCTGCGCAACTACGACGATGCCGTCATCAAGAAGCAATGGCAGGACATGCTCGGAGCGAATCATATTCTCTACATAGAAAACCCCGAGACAATTACGGATGTGATTCTCGGCTGCCTGGCCATCAAAGAGGGCAAAGCGGACCGCCAGGGTTATCTGGCCACTCTTCGCGAACTGGGACGCTCACAAAAGGAAACCTCCGAGGTTGAGCGCGCCCTGGCCGGCCTTGGCTGATCGGCCCGCGACCCTGGCCGTTTTCGGCCTTGCCTTCGGCGACGAAGGCAAGGGCGCGGCCGTGGACTATTTCTGTCGCAACGGGCCCTACCGCCAGGTCGTGCGCTACAACGGCGGTCCGCAGGCCGCCCACCATGTGGAGGGCCTGCCCGGCCAGCACCATGTATTCGCTCAATTCGCCTCCGGTCTGCTGGTGCCCGGCGTACGTGGCCATTCGACCGGGGCGGTCGCCCTGGAGGCACTGGCCTGGGAAAACGAGGCCCGGGCTCTGGCAACACTCGGCATCGATGGGCCCGGCCTGCACAGCTTTCATCCCGACTCCCCGCTCGTGACTCCCTACCACCAGGCACTGGGCCGGTTGCGCGAAAAAAGCCGGGGCGATGCGCGGCACGGCAGTTGTGGCATGGGCATGGGGGTCCTGTACGCGGAGGAGCGCGCGGGACAACCTGCGCTGCGCCTGCGAAATATCGGCGCTCCTGATTTGAAGGGGCGCCTGCGAGAGTTGCGCGCGCGGTTGCGGCGGTCCCTGCCCGCTTCAGCCGCCAGCGCGGATCCCGACGCGCGGCTCTTCGACGACGACGCGCTGCTCGACTTTTACGCGGATCGCCTGGTGCGCTGGAGGGAACAGGTCAAAACCGGGGAAAATCAGACCGAACATTTTACCCTCTACGAAGGGGCGCAGGGCGCCCTGCTCGATCATCTCCATGGTTTTTTCCCGTACGTTTCACCGACCGACGCTCGCGCGATTTTGTCATTGCCCGCCTACCGGTTGGGCCTCTTTCGTCTCATCTGGACCCGTCATGGCCCCGGTCCCTTTCCTTCCGAAGAAGCCCTGACCGTTCCACCCGACCGTTTTAATGGAAACCATCTGTACCAGGGTCCCCTGCGACACGGTACCTTTGACCTGGTCCTCTTGCGTTACGCTCTGTCTTACTTGCCCGTGGACGGACTGGGCCTCACCTGCCTCGACCACGCGCGCGGGCTCACTCTGTACGCGGTCGAAAAATACCTGCCGCCACAGGATGTGGCGGACCTTGAAGCCTACGTGGTCCATGACGAACAGGGTTTCATCACCGATCTTCGCCAGGTAGAGGGGCTCCCCGCCCGCCGCCGCCAGACGGAAATCCTCGGGCAGTGCCGCCCCGTCCGGACCCGCTGGCCTGATCTCTACGCGGGAAGTCAGATGCGCATGTCCGCTCTGGAGGAAATTTGCGCCCGCATATTCCAGGCTTGCGGCGGACCGGTGGTATTTTTCTCCGCGGGTCCGCGCGCCGCCGATCGATGGGATAGTTTGCCTGAAAACATAACGCGCGCCCGCGAATCACACCAACCCAAGCCCCAGGTTGCGCGCGAGTAAGATCATCCGTTCGTCGTGAGTCACAACCTTGACCTTGCTTCCGGTTTCGCGGCGAATGATAAAAGCTGAGGCGATGTGCAGAGCGTCCATGGCCCGGATATTCACGGGGAAGGCCTGCTTCGCGTACGCGACGACCTCATCGTCGATTCCCAGGAGCTCGATGCTATCCATCACCAGATTGAGCTGGGCGCGTGCGTCCGTCAGGTCCACATCATTCAGAGTTCCATCCAGTCGCAACCGGTCCAGAGCGCGATTACACTCCACATCCGCCAGGACGCTCGATACCGCGCGCTCCCAGCGTCCGAATGCCCGGTAATACCCGGGACTCTTAAACACCCATCTGAGGATCGCGGAGGAATCCAGATAAAAAATCATGCGTCCTCGCGGTCGCGACGAATCACTTCGGCCGGATCGATGGGAAGGCGGATTTTCAGTTTCAGATCCACCAGCTTTCCGCGAACGGGACGGAGCGGCAATTTATAGATGCCTGGAGATTTCCGATACGGCACCAGGCGCGCGACGGGCGTATCCCGGTCCAGGACGACGATCGTTTCCCCGGCCTTCACCTTCTGGAGGCAGGCGCTGAGCCTGGCCTTGAGGCTGGAGATATTTATAGTCTGCACCTGACTATTATAGTCAGATCGCGGCGGGGAGGCGACCGAAAAAAGCCATGACCCGTGCTTGACAGAGGCCCTGATTTCGCGTAAACTTTCCCGGATGCAAACGAACCCGTCCCTCGACCAAACATCCTGGCACACGCTCAACCTGCCCGACACGGTCCGGGCAATCCTGGCCGAACTCCTGGAGCACGCGCTGGCCACCTGGGGCGAATCGCTGGTGGCCGCGGTCCTTTTCGGCAGCGCCGCCGAGGGACGCCTGCGCGCGTATTCCGACGTGAACCTCATTCTCGTTTTTGGCGAAGACCAGCCCGCTCCTGATAAACTGGAATCCGTTCGCGCAGAATTGACCCGCGCGTACGCCGTCAGCCGGATTCGCGTCATGTTTCTGCGGCGATCGGAAATCGAACGATCGCTGGAGTTGTTCGCGGTGAAGTTCGCCGACATCCGCCGCCGGCATTTTACGCTGTACGGCGCGGACCCGTTCGCGGACGCGCGTCCTTCCCGCGAAGCCCTGCGCCGGCGCGTGCGTCAGACCCTGTTCAATCTCATTCTGCGCGGACGCGCGCGCGCGGCGTACCGCGACGGGCGCCCGCCGGGCGATGTGCGTGCCCTTTCCGATCTGGCCGGTCCCCTGCGCAGCGCCGCCGCGACTCTGCTGGAACTGGAAGGTACCTCGTTCGCGAGTCCACGCGAGGCCCTGGAAAAAATCGCCGCCGGCGCGGGGCCGGAGCCGATTCGCGCGGTGGCTGAATTATCAAAAACACGCGAAAATAACGCTTCCACGGCCGACGCCCTGGGCGCGTACCGCGCGCTGCTCGGCCTCGCGGAAGAGATGCTAAAACGCGCGGAGAAAAGCGTATGAATCCCTTCGATCTGACCGGACCGGAGTTCCTGATTTTTTTCGGAGTGCTGGGCGTCATCGCCTCCGCCGCGCCGTATCTGGTTCGAACCATGACCGAGAACGGGGACCCGGTACGGTTGAGTGACCCGCTGGAAATCGCCTATATGCGTGGCGGACCACCGGAAGCGTTGCGCGTGGCGGCACTCGCCCTGATCGACGCGGGCGCGCTCACCAGAGATGGCACCAGCCTGCACGCCACCCCGCGCCATTCGAAAGCGGACTTCCCGGAAAAGCTGGAGCAAGATATCCTGCATCATTTTGAGAGCACGCGCGAAGCGTCTACCCTCTTCGAACTCACCGCCGCGACCGAACCCATCGCCGAACGTCTGCGAGCCCGGGGCCTGATTCCCGACGATACCACCCGCTTTCGTCGCAAACTCCTGAAAACGACCGTGATCGGGGTCATCCTGTTTTTCGCGGGATGGCGCATCTACCAGGCGCTCGCGGCGGGTCGTTCGAATATTCTCTTTCTGGTGGTTATGGCCGGTTTGTTTTTTTTGATCGCCTGGCGATTCAACCCGCGCCGAACCGTTCGGGGCGATCGCAGTCTTGCGGCATTGCGACTCCTGTTACAGAAGGCCCTGAAACGCGCCGATCAACTCAGGTCCGGCCACAATACATCCGAGCTGGCTTTACTGGCCGCCGTGTTCGGAACCACCGCCCTGCCCGCGACCCAATTCGGTTACACCCGAGAACTTTTTCCAAAAGCGGATAAGTCGGACTGGTCGGGCGGTTCCGGCGGTTCGAGTTCGTGTGG
>CAZVZS010000118.1:0-8235 GCA_964631535.1 uncultured Leptospiraceae bacterium | reverse complement strand
AGCCGCGAACGCCGGCCGCCCCACAACCACCGGCACGGCCCGCTCCCGCGCCAGAACCGGCCGCGCAACCTCCAGAGCAGGCCGGTCGCCCCGCGCCCGCCATGGCTCCCGCCGGTAATGCGCCGGGGGATTTTCACCCCTCCCGGTTTACAATTCGCGTAAAGTTAATTTCAATTACTTCAGGGATCATCGTCGCCGCGCTCGGGACCATGATCCTGGCAGCATCGTATTTTTTTCGCCGGGCGATGGTAACGAGCGTCCAGGAAAACAACCTGGTACAGGCCACGGTGATCGGTTCGCGCGTGGAAACCGAGTTGCGCGCGCTCGAAAGCGGGGCCAGACTGCTCGTGACCGGTGGCGGGGCCGGCGCGATCCGGGACGAGTTTTTTAAGAGCAACCCGGGTATCATTTTCGTCGGCACGGCCGGCCAGGAAAACGGCAGCCTCAAGATTCGCCGTTCGATTTTTAACACGGCCTACATGGGCGCCAACAATATCAATGAGGAAGACTTCTACCGTCTGCACGATCTGAACGGGAAATTTTTTCTCAAAAGTTTTAACGGGGCCACAGTCTTTCAGAATATTTCACCCGGTTTCGTCATTCCGGTACTCGGCCTTTCCACGAATCGCGTGCCGGGCGACGAGATTCTGCTCGTGTATCTGGACGCGGAAAATTTTCTGAAAGTGTTCAGCGCGGGGGATTCGGAAAACCCGGAAGAACAGATCACGCGTACTTACATGGTGAACTCACTGGGAGAAGTGATCGCGCACCCGGATCCGGCGCGCGTGCTTTCGCGCTCCAGCCTGGCGGACATCGAAATTGTGCAGGAGTTTCTCAAGAGCACGGTTGTCTCCGGCCAGAAGGCGTACGAAGACGAATCGGGCCGAACCGCCCTCGGCTCGTACCGCAAGATCGCCTACGCCGACCTGGGGATCATCTCCACCGCCGAGGAAGCGCGGGTGCTCGAGCCCGTCACCTGGATTCAGCGCAGTAATATTTTGATTACGATGATCGTTCTGGCAATCGCGATTCTCATCGTGTACTATGTGGCGCGCGGCCTCTCGGTGCCGATCGTACGCCTGGTGGGCGCCACGAAAGAAGTGGAACAGGGCCATTTCGAGGTTTCGATCCGGCCGGCTTCCGGGGACGAAGTCGGCGTGCTGACCAGCTCTTTCGTGCGAATGGCCCAGGGTCTGAGCGAACGCGAAAAACTAAAAGGCGCCCTCGGTAAGTTCGTGAACCCGGAAATCGCCGAACGGGCGCTGCGCGGAGAGCTGGGTCTGGGCGGGGAAGGCCGCAAGGCTGCGGTCTTCTTCTCCGATCTGCGCGGCTTCACCGCCATGTCCGAGGGTATGACCCCGGAAGAAGTCGTGGAAGTGCTCAACGAATACTTCACGGCCATGGTGGCCTGCGTGGACGCGACGGGCGGCGTGGTCGATAAATTCATCGGCGACGCGATCATGGCCCACTGGGGCGCGATTCCCTCCCCCGGCAACGATACCGAAAACGCGATCAACTCCGCGCTGCTCATGCGCCGCGCTCTGATCGATTTTAACGCGCGCAACAAAGGACGATTTCCATTCCTCAAGATGGGCTCGGGGATCAACACCGGGCAGGTGATTTCCGGCAACATCGGATCCGAAAATCGCCTTGATTTTACGGTCATCGGGGACGCGGTGAACCTGGCGAGCCGCATTGAGGCGCTCAACAAACCCTTCGGCACCGACGTGCTCATCAGCACGGACGCGTACAACGAGGTCCGGGACATTTTCGCCGTAGAGGAAATGCCGGCGATTAAAGTGAAAGGCAAATCCGAACCGCAGACGATCTACGCGGTGCTCGGCCGCAAGGACGACCCGGCCTGTCCCGGGAATATGGACGAAGTGCGTCCGGCCCTCGGCATCGAATACGGCGGGGGACCGAAAACGGAAGGCGGAGTCCTGAAAGAAGACAAAGAAGAAAAATTCGAAATCCTGGAGAAGTGAACTGAGGACATTGATCCACAGGCTCAAATCGCAAAGCGCGCTCACCGATCCGGACGTTCTATTTCCGGGGGCGGCCCTCCTCGTCATTCTGGTTTGCGGATGGCTGCTCTGGCTCAACCTCAACGATTCGCCCGGCGCGGGAAGCAGCGACCCGATCGGCAAAATTTATTTCAAAAACCGCGTGGCCCAGCGCAAGTTCGCGGCGCGGTCGCTCTGGGGCGATCTGGATACTGACGCGATCGTCTACAACCGCGATACGATTCGTACGGAAGATCTTTCGGAAGCGGTCATCGAATTGAACGACGGCACGCGCATCGAGATGGATGAAAACAGCATGATCGTGCTGAACATTTCGAAAGAGCAGGCTGACATCAATTTCGCGTACGGCGCCATCCAGGCCAAACGTTCCACGGCCCGCGAAGGCGCGGAGCTGGATCTGCAGATCAGCGCCCAGGATAAAGTGATTAAATCGAGCGACGGGGACGTCAAACTCGCCGGCGAAAAAGATTCGAAAGACCTGGTCGTCACGCTCGCGAGCGGCGCGGCCGTCATCGAAAAGGGCGGCCAGAGCACGGCGCTCACCGAAAACCAGCAGGCGCGCGTGAGTCAGGAAAAAATCGAAGTTCAGCCGCTGAACTTGCTGTTGAACGCGCCCGCGGAACTTTCGCAAATTTTTTCTAAAGAGGCCGCGGTTCCCGTCAGCTTCGCCTGGAACGCGGGCGGCGCCCGGGATCTGCAGCTGGAAGTGGCGCGCGACCGGGCCTTCGCGAACCTGGCAATCGCCGCGCCCGTGGTCGGCAACGCCGCCACCTTCAATCTGGCGGAGGGTATGTATTACTGGCGCATCTCCGGCCTGGGCCAGACCGGAATTCGCCAGAACAGCGACAGCCGCCGCTTTCGCGTAATTCGCCAGCAGGCCCTGCAGTTGTATTCGCCGCTCGACGGCCAGGCGTTTACGTACACGACCGATCCACCGCTCGTTAATTTTTCCTGGAAGAACGACCCGCACGCGAGCGCGTATCAGATCCAGATCGCGCAGAACCCGAATTTTTCGGGATCGCAGAGCCTCAGCACGCTCACCACCAGCGTGACGCGCCAGATGAACCCCGGCACGTATTACTGGAAAGTACTCACGCGATCCGCGCAGGGTGGCGCGGCCACCGAAAGCCAGGCGTTTCGTTTCACGGTCAGCCAGCTCCAGAAACAGGAAGCGCCCCGTCCGCTCCAACCGAAGGGCCGCACCCTGCATCAGGTTTTGCTCGCCCGCCAGGGCGAAATGTTCAACTGGCTGGGCAGCCCGGAATTAAAAGCGTACGAAATCGAAATCGCGAGCGACCCCGCGTTCCGGAACCGCGCGACCCAGAAAACCGCTCCGGTCAATTTCGTTCAGATCCGGGAAAATCTGAACCCGGGGAATTATTACTGGCGCGTGCGCGGCCAGGACGCGCGCGGCCTCTGGAGCGACTATTCGGCGCCGGCCGCGTTCACCGTGGGCGGGGCCGGGGCTCTGCGTCTCGGGACACCCGGCCCCGGCGCGGTGCTCAACGTTTTCGAGCTGGACGCGAACGGCCTGAACTTCAACTGGCAGGCGGCCGGGATCCAGGGCGTGTACCGCTTTTCGCTTGGACGCGACGCCAGCATGAACGGGGCGCAAAACTACCCGCCCGGGAAAAGTACGACCTTGCGTCTGCCGGCGCTCGCCCCCGGCGATTATTTCTGGAAAGTCGTTTTACTGGACGGAGAGGCGATCCTGGCTGAAAGCGAAACGCGCGCGTTGCGGATCAAAGCCGAGTTGCCACCGCCGGCGATTCTTTTGCCGCGCAACGGCGGCCAGGTGGACATGACCCGCCAGGACCTGCTGGACTTTCGCTGGGCTCCGGTCCCTGGCGCGGAAGAATACGAACTGATCTTTACGGGTTTCGCGGCCGGCCGGCCGGCGGTACTCGCCCGCGAACGGACCCGGGCCACGTTTTACCGGTTCAACAACCTGAACGCCCTGGACCGGGGCCGCTTCGCCGTGGAAATTCGCGCCTTCGCGCGCAAGAATGGCGTCCAGGTGGAAAGCCAGCCCGCGCGCAGCGACTTTCGCGTGGAGCTTGAGGAGTTGACCGCGCCGGAAATCGATTCGCCCAGAACGTTATTTATTGAATGATTCGTGAAAATGATGCCCCGCCGAATTAAAACGATCCTCTGCTGCGGCCTCCTGCTCGCCGGCGTGTCCGCGCTTTTTGCGCAGGCGGAGGACTCGTCCGTACACCTGGACTGGAAAGACATCCCGGGCGCGCGCGGGTACATCGTCCAGTTTCGCGACGTCGGCGGCAAACCGGTCCTGGACCGGAAGACGGCCGATAGTAAGATCGATTTTTCTTTGCCGCCGGGCGATTATACTGTACGGATCGCCGGAGTGAACAAGTTCAACAAACCCGGGACCTGGAGCGCCTGGCAGGACATCAGCATCCGCCGGCCGCTGGCCGCGGCGGTGGAACGCGTGGAGCCGGACCAGTTCAGCACGGAGGAACGACCGACCATCCAGATCCAGGGCCGCGGTTTTTTCCGGAGTACGGAACTGTATCTGGAGCGCGAAAATCAAATTTATAAATATACGCCTGAAATCGACGGCGAAGATCGTATGCGCATTGCGATCACGGCGGCCCTGGCGCCCGGCTCGTACGATCTCGTTCTAAAAAACCCGGGCGGGAAAGTCACCCGCACACCGGACGCGATTCGGGTGCGCGCGAAAGGCGAACCGATCCTCCCGAAAGAGACCACGCCCCCCGGAGCCACGGAAGACAGGGGTTTTTACTGGCAGGCCTATGTGCCCGGTCTGCCTGAAAGCCAGGCCGGCGACGCGCGCGGTCTGCTCTGGCCCGCCGCGATTTTCACTCTGGCCGCGGCAGGCGGTTACGAATACGCGCAGTCGTATTCCCTGGACGCGACCATCGTCGCCCACCCGGCCTTTCCCCTCTACCGGTCGCCGGCCCTGGCCGTGGCGGCCGCGTCCCAGGCGAAATCGGATGGACTGGCGTTTTACTCCATCTATTCGCTCGCGACCCTGCGCGCCATGGACGAAGCGTCCGGGGAACATTTTCAGCGCGCCACACTCTACGGCGGAGCCGCGGTGCTGGTTTACGCGGTCCACGCCTTCCGTTACAATCTCGGTTTCAGCGCGACTCCCGTGCGCGGCGGAGCGCTCCTGCCCGGTCTGGCGGATTTCCAGGACGGCAGGCCTGGGCTCTGGGTTTCGTCGGCCTGACTGGCCTCGCGGTTCGCAGTTACGACAACGCGAACACAAACGTGAATTCACTCGCGAACGATCCGTTTTATCGTCTCGTCAGTGAACCCGCGCTGCTGGCCTCTCTGCGTTATTCGAACGTGAAATTTTCTGAAGTCACCGCCCCGGCCCTGGTGGCCAGCGCGCGCCGGGCTGAAGTCCAGGCGGAGTACACGCGGAATCGTAATGTTTTTCTCGTCTCCGCCGGCGGCGCCGCGGCGGTGTATCTGACTCATTTTTTTCTCTACGGGTCCCCCGCCCAACCGGAGCAGCCGGAAAGCGGTATGTTTTTTGATCTTTATCCCGAACAGACCGGCCAAAAAACCGGCACGCGCGCTGAGCTGCGCGTCCAATTTCCCATAGAATGATTCGTCTGAATAAAATGCGAAAATTAAATCTCAGCCTGGCCCTGGTGCTTCTGACCGGTTCCGTAGCCCTGCCGGCCGGTCCGCCGCCTCCGCGCGACGCGGGCCCGCAACGTTTTTATCCTCCGGCCCCGCGCGTACCGCTTTTCGAAATTCCGCCGACCGCACCGGAGCTGTCGCGTTCCACCGGCGCGGCGGCGCTTTCGGGCGCCACACAGAACCCTCCCGAAACGACAGCGCCCCCGGTCACGGCCACGACCACGACCACGATGCCGGTCGCGGCCATCAGCAAGACACCCGCCATTTCGCCCCCGCCCCGGGCGGAGGAGGCGATCGAGTTTGGCGCGAACGATCCCGTCGAACTCGCGCCGCCGCCGGCCGCGTTTCAAATCGGGAACTTCGACGCGCTCCCCGCGAAACGCGGGCTGGTGGCCCTGCACTACCCGGCTTCCAATGAATATCGAATTGATTTGTTTCGCCCCGCGCTGAAGGACCTGGGCGGCGGGTACCTTGGCGTGGGCACCGACCAGAACCTCACGTTCATCGCCTGGGCGCGGAGCGATTACGCCTGGCTGGTGGATTTCGATCCGGTTTCCGTGGGGATCAACAAAATCCATCTATTCTTCCTGCGCCAGGCGCGCGAGTACGCCGTTTTTCGCCGTCTCTGGTCGCCGGCCTTGCGCAAGACGGCGCGATCTCTGGTGGAAGCCGAATTCCTGCATGACCCGTACCGCGCGCACATCCTGCGCGCCTTCGATGTGGCCTGCGGACCGGGAGCCCCCGTGTCGACGCGCCTGACGGAGCTCGACACCCTTGCGAAAAAACACGGCCTGAACACATTTCACAATAACAAGGACGATTACAAGTTTTTGCGAAGTATGGCCCTGGCCGGCCGCATCCAGGCCCTCCCCGGTGATCTGCGCGGAACCACCACACTGCGCAATATCAACGAAGCCGCTCGCGCCATGCGCATTCCAATTCGCGCGGCGTACCTTTCGAACGCGGAGGATTATTTCAAAACTTACCCGGCGTCCTTTCGCGCGAATTTCAGTGATCTGCCCGGCGACGAGCGCAGCATCATCGTCCGAACGGTGTCAAAACGCAACTTCGTGTACGGCCAGCCCGCGGGCGAAAAATTTCCAAAAACCGCGCCCTTTCATTACAATGTCCAGACGCTAACCAGTTTCAAAACCTGGCTCGGCCTGAGCGCTCCGTTTTCGATCGCGTTGATCCTCGACGAACGAACCCCGCGCGCCCAGGGGTATTCGACCGTGGAAAAATCGCCCCCGCGCCCCGCCGTGAAAAAAACAGCGCCCCTAAAAAAACCCGGCGCCTGATATGTACTCCGCCGACACATCTTCCAGCTACGGTGCGGGCGGTCTCAAAACAGGTTTTTTCATTCCGATCTTTTTTTTTCTGCTCGCGAAAGTGTTTCTTTCGCTGATCGCGTTGCGGGCGGGGTTCGATCCCTTCGCGCCGGAGACCTACGCGCGCTGGGACTCGGGGCATTACCTGAGCATCGCCACACGCGGGTACGAGTTCGAACGTTGCGCGACCGGTGAGGAGTGGTGCGGCAACACCGCCTGGCTTCCGGGCTATTCCCTGCTCATCCGCGCCCTGGAACGCGGGGGTCTGTCAGGCCCCGTGGCCGGGCTGGCCGTCGCGAACCTCGCGCACCTCGGGCTATTAATTCGCCTGAACTTTATTCTACTGAGACTGAGGCGAAGTCGGACACATCGCCTGTCGGCTTCTGTCATCGCGACGTTTTTTCCGGGCATGGTCTATTACCACGCGATCTTTCCGATCGCTGTGTTTACCTTCTGTTTGCTGGAGTTCCTGCGGGCTCTGGAAAACCAGAACACGACCGGGGCCTGCCTGAGCGGGGCGATTCTTTCCGCCGTGTATTCGCCCGGGATTCTCTGCGCCCCGGTCGCGTTCTGGGCGTACGTTCTGCGGGCCGGTTCGCCCCTGCCGGTGCGGATCTTGCGCGGATGTTTCGTGGCGGCCGGGGTGGGCATCGGCTTCGCCCTGGCCCTGGCGATTCAATGGCACGACACCGGCTCGGCCGCCGGGTTTTTTTTGATTCAAAGCCAGTACGGCCGCGCCCTGGAGTGGCCTCCCGCGGTGCTCGCCTGGCTGGGCGAAAATTTATTACACAGCCCGTTTCGCCCGGTGCGCATCGCCGCGTTCCAGAGCCTGGCGGTTGCGGCCGGTGTGGTTGGCCTCTTATGGGTGACCCGACCCTGGCGACGGGAAGCCGGTCTGGCGGGGGCAATCGGGCCATGGTTGCTGATTTTATTTTTCTGGATTTTTTCGCTTACAATCGGACGCGGAATCAGTCTGTACCGCAGCGAGGCCTGTCTGATGCCGGCGGTCGTCTGCCTGTTACCGGCCGCTGGCGCGCGCCTGTACGCCTGGCTTGCCCTGCCGCTGGTGGTTCTCGCCGCGCTGATGGCCGATTTATTTTTTCGTTCGCTCCTGGTCTGATGCGCGAATGTTACATAATCCGAAAATAGCAGGGCGCTGAAAAAGTGCCCTGCTATGCGATTCAGGATGTATCGCCAAAACCGGTGTTTCGTGAAACAGTGTGAAACACCGGTTTTGCGAGCATCGG
>CAZVZS010000117.1:0-8773 GCA_964631535.1 uncultured Leptospiraceae bacterium | reverse complement strand
CGCGTGAAACACCCGTTTTGCGAGCATCGGCGAATTTAGTTCGCCGATGCGACTACTGAAAAAGTCCATGGAGGGACTTTTTCAGCAACCTGTACGGACCAAAAAGAGCCCGCCGCGTTTCGGAACTGTGCCAGTATAGCAGGTGGGTGTGACAGGAATGGGCGGGGGCGGGTTTTTTTTGAAAGCCGCGGGCCACATTCTACTTGAATTTCGCGCCTGCCCTTTCCGAATCAGGCTATGAATCTCAAAGCAGTCAGACTTTTCTCATACGCGGGCATGCTCGGCGTCTTCGGATTCGCGGGTTACAATATGCTCTCGGTCGATCTCATCGGCCAGCTCACGGGCCAGTCCGATCCACGCGAGGTGAAGTTGAAAGCCGGCCCGGTTCGCTACGCGATCGGGGAAGTCACCGAAGTCCAGACCAGGCGCGGCGGGCGCAAACAACTGCCCGTCCAGACGCGCGTGTTTTACAAATTCACCGCGCGCGGGGTGACCTACACCGGCGAAGACGGCTCCTTCATCCTCATCGGCCCGAAAGCCGGCGATAAAATCCTGGTGCGATTCAAGGGCGACGAGCCCGTGTTCAATCGTTATGACGCGCGTTACAGCGGCTCGGCGAGCCAGCCCGCGGGTGGCTGGGAAGCACCGCCGGAGGATTGAGTGGAGACTTCACTCCTCCGTTCAGTCGGACCTACCCGTACAGCGCAGGCAATATTTTCCTCTTGACATTCGTTTAGTTACTTCTTATTTTTCCACCATGCCGATCGTTTCCGTTCCCAAACCCCTGCGTGACCGGCTGGGCGACGAAGGCTCGGATGCGCTGGTCTCCCTTTTAAAAGAAAGCCAGGAAGAACAGAAAATTCACCTGCTGGAACTGCTGGAAGAACGCTTCACGCGGCGCATCGAAATGTCGGAAAACCGATTACGGGGTGAAATTCACCAGCTTTCAGAAAAAATAGAATCCCGTTTCGGAGAGGTGCAAAAACAATTCGGGGAAATGCACAAAAACTTCTGGGGCATTCAGAAGCAAATCACCGCGCAGACACGCTGGCTGATCGCCCTGATCGGATTTCTCGCCATCGCGCTCAAATTAATCGATAAGGTTTTTCCCTGAGGAGGGCCCGGCCTGGTCGTTTACTTCTCCACCGCCAGCGCGATTTCGCGTAGATCCGTCCCCGCCAGATTCTCGTGAAATTCAAGGCGGCCGCCTTCCCGCGTGGCCACCAGGCGACCGTCGCGAAAGACGGAACGCACGGCGCGAGCGCCGGGCCGCGGTCCTTTTAGGAGCACGCCCACCAGATTTAATGGATCCGCCGCGGACAGAACGACGATTTCTGTCGAAGGCGCACGGTCGCGCGCGGCGCGCAGGCCCTCGATTACGCCAGGCAGAGCGAATTGTTCGCCGCTGACGCCCGCTATGAACCGTCCACCGCGCACGCGGCCCTGGGCCTCCAGTTTGCGCAAGACCGGACCGAGCACCGACCAGCCCGGCGCCACGCTTTCGCGCGCGAGGAGGTCGTGGAAGAGGACCCCGTACCGCTCCAGAAGCAGCCAGGTCCAGTTTAGAGCGGCCGCTTCCGCCGTAGCGGGCACGAAGATGCCGGGGAACAGGGCCCAGCGACCGGCGGGCCTCTGCGTCGGGACGCGACCGGCTCCGGCCGGGGCCAGTCTTCGCAGGCGGTCCGAGCGCCTGAATTCAGGCGAAATATAAACGCGCACCTGGGCGAAACTGTCGGCCGTCAGGAGCCCCGCGCGAAACAACTCGCCCAGAGCCCGGTCGAAATCGAGCGGAGCCAGGCCAGAGCGCGCCAGAAGTTCCGCCGTGAACTGCGCCCCGTACTGACGCAGCGCATCGAACACGAGCGCGGCCGCTGTGCCCGGCGGCGGGGACAGTGCGCCCGGCAGATCCGCGAAGAGCCAGGGCAGGTTTTCGCGCCGCGCGAAGGCGAGGGGCACGGCGCGCGACATGCGCATGCGCGGCATCGGCGACTCTTCTGCGCGAAATGGCGGCCGCAGGCGACCGTAGGTCCACTGGCCGGAGATACACAACTCGTCGAGCCAGGCGGGATCGTATTCCTTTATACGCGCGGGCAGAAGTTCGTTCTCCCAGCGTCCGGCGGGGACCGCGAACCCTTCGAGCTGCGCCAGCGCCTCCGCGAGTCCGGCGCGGCCCTCACGCCGCAGGC
Organism: uncultured Leptospiraceae bacterium; assembly: GCA_964631535.1. Taxonomy (GTDB): domain Bacteria; phylum Spirochaetota; class Leptospiria; order Leptospirales; family Leptonemataceae; genus CAZVZS01. The sequence goes on along the minus strand of CAZVZS010000117.1, from coordinate 6,587 downwards.
CAGGCAGCAGACGTTGACGCTGGAACAGAAAATGTACAAAATCCTGAACGGAAACCGCGCGAATCTGATTGCGCAGCCCGTCGAGCGTCAGGCGATGAATGCGCTGGAGCAAACGCCGGTCGCACCACTGCAGATCCGGCGTGCCGCGAAAGTGTCCGCGCAGAACGCGTCCTCCGGCTTCGATCGCTTCCAGTTGCGCGCTTACCATACTCTCCGCGAAACCGAAATACTCCGCCAGGCTCGCCGCCGAAAGCGCGGGCACGGCGTTCAGGCGCGCGCCTAATAAAAATGCCTGCGCGTCCAGATCGCTCCAGGAGTCCAGCAATCGTTCTGGCAAATTCAACACCGGAAAAATGCGACTCTCAGGGAAGGCCGCGCGTACCATACAGAGGCGCTCGGCCGCGAAAAAAAATTCACGCTCGCCCGCCAGGCAGCGCGCGGCCCGGCCCGCCGCGACCAGTTCCTCGAACCAGGCGGTCCACTCTCCGGCTTCACTCGCGCGCAGCACGCCGAAATTGTACAGCACTTCATGCAGCGCGTCGGCTGTGCGCGGCGCGGGCCAGTTTTCCAGTCGCACCCGTTCGATCGCGCTTTCATCGAGCCGCGCCAGGTCGCGCATCTCATGCGTGGGCAGAGTGCGCCGCTGGGCCAGGGCCCGCGCGCGACGATCCAGCAGGCCCGCGTCGTCCAGAAAAGCGTACGGCGACGCGTTGAGGCGTTCGTACGCGAAGGGTGACGGTTCGCGCGTATCCCGCGCGATGAGCTCCACGGCCCCGGACTGGATATCGCCGACGATCCGGGTCAGCCGCTCCAGATCGGCGGCCTCGTACAGACAGTCGCGCATCGTTTCTTTGACCAGCGGATGATCGGGCAGTTCGATATCCCCCGTGATATGTTCGAAACATTGCGTGGAAGCGGGAAAGACCGCGGTGAGCAAATCCTCGCCGCGCATCCGTTGCAGGGCGGGCGCGACGCGTTTGCCGGCGCGCGTGCGCAGCACGGCCAGGGCCCGGTTCGCGTTCCACTGCCAGCGTGTACGAAAAAACGCTACTTGTAAAAAGGCCTGCTCGAGCAGGGGCCGCGCGTTGGCAGGCGTGACAAAGTGAAACAATTGTTCCAGCGGGAAACTCTGGATAACACGATGCCGTCGTCGTCGGCAGAGGCCTGGAGTTCGAAGTCGAAACTGCGACAGAAACTTTTTCGCAAAGCCAGTCCCCAGGCACGGTTTACGCGAGTACCGAAGGGAGCGTGGATCACGAGTTGCATCCCGCCCGTCTGATCGAAAAACCGTTCGAAGACGATGCGGCGCTGGCCGGGGATCAGGCCCAGGCCCGCTTTCTGCACGGCGATGTAATGCACTGCCTGGAGAATCGCCCAGTCCAGATCGGCCGTTTGTTCTTTTAAGAACGCGCGCGCGGCCCGGTACGCGGGCGGGTCGCCGTGGCGAATTTCGCTGACGGACTCGATGGGCGCGTCGTCCGTGCTCAGCTCAATTCGGTCGCCGACCGCTTCGCGTAGCTCCGAAACGACCGTGGAAAGTTCGAAGGTACGGCCGGGGGCCTCGCCGAACCAGAACGGCATGGACGGCGGAGCGCCTTTCGCGTCGCGCACGTTGACCTGGAGTCCACGCGTATTAATCATCTGCCAGGAATTATTGCCGAGCAGGAAGATCGTGCCGGCCGGACGTTCGACCGCGAAGTCCTCGTGGATCGTGCCGACGAATGAGTTTTCTTCTATATTAACGACGCGGTACGCCGGCTGCTCGGGGATGGCCCCCCCGCTCGTGATCGCGGCCAGTCGCCCGCGGCTGCGCCCGCGAATTTTGCGATTGACCCTGTCGTAGTGGATGTACGCGAGCGGGCGGTCTTTGCCATACCCGTCCGCCAGCATGCGCACGACCTGATCATATTCGGCGCGCTCCAGGTTTTCGTACGGAGCGGCCCGGCGCACGAGATCGAAGAGTTCGTCTTCCTCCCATTCGTCGCAGGCAGCGGCGGCGATGATCTGCTGGGCCAGGATGTCCAGCGGAGAACGCGGAATTTCCACCGGGTCCAGCCGGCCCGCGCGCACCGCCTGAATGAGCGCGAGCGATTCGATGAGTTCGTCGCGCGTGAGCGCGAAGAGCCGCCCGCGCGGCAGGGCGCCGACCGCGTGCCCGGAACGACCCACCCGTTGCAAAAACGCGGCGATGCTGCGCGGCGATCCGATCTGGCACACGAGATCGATGGTGCCGATGTCGATGCCCAGCTCCAGCGAGGCCGTGGCCACGATCGCGCGGAGCTCGCCGTTTTTGAGCCGCTCTTCCGCGCGCAGACGAATTTCTTTTGAAAGCGAGCCGTGGTGCGATGCGACCGCGTCCGCCCCCAGGTGTTCGCACAGATAAAAACTGACGCGTTCGGCCATGGCGCGCGTATTCACGAACACGAGCGTACTGCGGTGGCTCTCGATCAGGGAACAGAGCCGTCCGTAAATTTCACTCCATTGTTCGTTGGAACAGACCGCGGAGAGCTCGCTCTCGGACACCTCCACCGCGAGGTCCAGGTCCCGCCGATGACCGCGGTCCACGATCCGACAGGGCGCTTCCGTTCCGCGCCCGGTGCCGGTCAAGAACCGCGCCACCCGTTCGATCGGCTGCGGCGCGAAAGCGCGTCGAGCCGTTCCAGAGAAAGCGCCAGGTGGCTGCCGCGTTTGTCGCGCGCCAGGGCGTGAATTTCGTCTATAATGACAGTTTTTGTGTTTCGGAGAATTTCGCGGCTGCGCCCGGCCGTGAGCAGAAGGAAGAGCGACTCCGGCGTCGTGACCAGGATGTGCGGCGGACGACGCACCAGGGCCTGGCGGCGCGCGGCCGGGGTATCTCCCGTGCGCAGTCCCACGCGAATCTCGGGCAACGGCACGCCCCTGAGCGCAGCCAGCTCCTGGATTTCGCGCAGGGGTCCGTTCAGATTACGCTCCACATCGTTGGTGAGTGCCTTGAGCGGGGACACGTACACCACGCGCGTTTCCCCGGTCAGGCTGCCCGCGAGACCCGCGCGCACCAGATCGTCAATGGCGACCAGAAACGCGGCCAGGGTCTTTCCGGACCCCGTCGGCGCGGCGATCAGGGTATCGGAGCCGGAACGGATGGCCGCCCAGCCCGCGCCCTGCGCATCGGTGGGCGCGGGGAAGCGCTGGAGAAACCAGTCGCGCACCAGCGGATGAAACGCGGAAAGAGCGGAATCGGTTGCCTTCTCCGGGGCGGGATCATTCGAAACAGGCGACACGAAATCAGGATGGGATGACAGACATCAAACGCCAATCAAAAAATAAGTCCTTGCTTCCGAATGGCGATTTTTATCTTCATCATTTTACACTCCGGAGTGCGCGTATGAACGAATATTTGCCGAAAATTTTCACCGCCTTTCGCGGTTACAACGTCTCTAAATTCACGAACGACCTGATGGCGGGCACGATCGTGGGCGTCGTGGCCCTGCCTCTGGCCATCGCCTTCGCCATCGCCTCAGGCGTGACACCGGACCGGGGCCTGCTCACGGCCATCATCGCCGGCTTTCTGATTTCCGCCCTCGGCGGCAGCCGGGTACAGATCGGCGGACCGACGGGGGCCTTCGTGGTCATTGTCTACGGAGTGGTCCGCCAGCACGGCGTCGACGGTCTACTGCTGGCGACGCTCCTGGCCGGGATTCTGCTCATCGTCATGGCCCTGGCGCGATTCGGTAGCGTGATTCGTTACATTCCGCATCCGCTCGTGGTCGGTTTTACGTCCGGCATCGCGGTGATCATTTTTTCGGGTCAGATCGCGGCCTTCGTCGGCCTGGACGGTCAGGGCCTGCCGCCCGAATTTCCGGAGCAAATGCGATTTTACCTGGAACACGCGGGGGCCCTGAATCCCTATGCGCTCGCGGTTGGCGCCGGGTCGCTGATCGTCACGGGGGGGTTTCGCGTCATCAGCCACCGCGTACCTGGTTCGCTGGTGGCGCTCATTCTGGCCACGCTCGCGGTGGCCCTGTTCGATCTGCCGGTGGCCACGATCGCGGACCGTTTCGGCGAAATCAAAGCCAGCATCCCCGCTCCCGCCCTGCCCCCGTTCAGCTTCGAGAAAATTCGCGCCGTCCTGCCGGCGGCCTTCACCATCGCCATGCTCGGGGCGATCGAGTCGCTGCTCTCCGCGGTCGTGGGTGACGGCATGACCGGCTTTCACCACCGACCCAACGCCGAACTGGCCGCGCAGGGCATCGCGAATATCGTCACCCCCCTCTTCGGCGGCATCGCCGCGACGGGCGCGATCGCCCGAACCGCCACCAATATCAAAAACGGGGCCACGACTCCGCTGGCCGGCATCACCCACGCGGTCGTATTGTTGCTGATCCTGCTCCTGTTCGGCAAACTCGCGGGCAAAATTCCCCTGGCCGCGCTGGCGGGCATTCTCATGGTGGTGGCCTACAACATGAGCGAGTGGCGCTCCTTTCTCATGATCTTTCGCGGATCGCGCAGCGACATCGCGGTGCTGTTGATCACGTTTTTACTGACCGTGTTCATCGATTTGACGATCGCGATCGAAGCCGGCCTGGTCCTGGCCGCGCTGCTGTTCATCCGGCGGGTCATCGCCTTCAGCGAGGTGCGCGTCTTCGCCGACGAGTTGCCCAACGATTCGGAAACCCCGGAGCGTTATCCGGGGATCGAAATCTACGAAATCAACGGGCCGTTCTTTTTTGGAATTTCGCATAAATTCGAAGAAGCCGCGCGTATCATCGAAAGTCTTCCGACCGTGCGACTCCTGCGCATGCGCCGCGTACCTTTCATGGACGGTACGGGAATTCACGCCCTGAACGAATTCTGCAAACGCAGTCAAAAATCAGGGATTCGCGTGATCTTTTCGGGCGTGAACCCGCAACCCCTGGAGTTGATGCGCAAATACGGTATGATCGAATCGATCGGTCAGGAGTATATTTTCCCCGCATTCGAAGAAGCTTTGCGACAGGCCCAGGCGGTCGTGGCCGCGAACGGAAAAACTTCCTGATATATAGTTGCCGGCCGGCCTCGAAAATGGTTTGCCGAATTTGAAAATGCCTGGTTTGTTGGACGTGTGGGAGCAGTACGCGTCAATATCGCCCTGGGTATTTTGCCCGCCGTGATTCTCGCGGTCAACTCCTGCTTTATTTTCAGTTGCGCCCATGTCATCCCCGGGCCGGTCGTTCAGGCGGAACATTGCCGGAATACGGCGCACAATGACCCCACCCGGGGCGACGAGCACCAGGGTGACTGCTGCTTAAAAAAAGCCACGGGAATGGACAATCCGCCGCTCATCGCCCAGCCGGCCACGCTGCCCGTTCTGTTCGGGCCGGTCCCGTCCATGGCCATCTCATCCGCTCCGGGCTTGAACGCGGCGCCGCGTTCTCTGCCGCCGCCCGGCCCCACCCTTCATAAAAAACTTTCCGTGTTCCTCATTTAGAACCCGCTTCGTTTCGACGTTTTAACACGGTCCGGCCGCGCGGCCGGCGAAAAAAGAGGCAGGGAATGGTACGTTTGATTCGAGTTTTTATTTCGCATTTTATACATAATTTTTATTTTATTACGAATTCACGCCCCGGCGGGCGGGCCGGTTTAACCGTCGTTCTGCTCGGTTTCGCGCTGGGGGCCCCTGTTGCCGGGCGCGCGGAACCGGCGAACGCGCTGGACCGGGATATCGATTCGCTTACCAGGCGGCACCCGGCCGTGGTCGGCGCTCTCGCCGCCTGGCGGGCGGCCGCGCAGGAAGGCCGCTACGCGGGGCGCGTATATCCGGATCCGGAATTCATGATCATGGGCGAACGGGGAAGCTCCCGCGACCTGATGGTCTTTCCCGAACCGGATTACACATCCCGCGCTGCCACGGCCACGGAATACCGCATCACGCAACAGATTCCGTTTCCCGGACGGTATACAACGCGCTCGGCCGCGCTGCGGCTGGAAGCGCAGCTCAAGCGCATCGAAGTCGCCGAAACCCGCAACCGGATCATTCGCCAGTATCTGGAACGCCGGATCCAGGAACGATCCGCCGCGGCCACGCTAACATTGACGCGCGGCTTCGAACAACGCATCGGCAACCTGGCCACCACGGCCGGGGCGCGCAACGCCGCGGGCATGGGCAGCATCTCCGACGCGGCCATGGCCCGGGTTCGCCAGGGTCGGTTCCAGGACCGCGCGCTCGAACTGGGGGGCCGACTGCGGGCTCTCGGCGCTGAATTCGCCTATTTTAATTCTGAATCGGAGGATACGAATCATCCGGCGGAACACGCCGACGCTGCGCCGGCACCCATCCCGGCGAACGATCTCACGGCCCTGCTCGCGAAGATGGAAGTACGCGCCATTGAGCGTTCGAAGGAACCGCACCGCTTCGCGCTGGACGTGGCACGCGGACGCGTCGAAGCGGAACGTGCCGGCAAGGAACAAACCCTGGCGCGTCTGGAATACGGGCCCGACCTTTCGGTCTTCGCCGGGTACCGCGAGGAAAACGCGACGCCCGGTCTGCCGCGCGCCGGCATCGGGGTGGACCGTGCCGTATCGGCGGGGCTGACCGTACGCCTCCCGCTCTGGACCGCCATCGCGGGCGG
>CAZVZS010000116.1:0-8903 GCA_964631535.1 uncultured Leptospiraceae bacterium | reverse complement strand
AGATCCTCAGAGGCGGGCGGCCGCCACCCGGTCCAGGACGCCGGTTTGCTGAAAAAAATCCGCGTACGCGCGGTCACTGCCGGCGATGTGATGCAGAAGCCAGTCCTTGAGGAAATCGTAGATGGGGCGGGCGATTTCAGTTTCCCCGCCCTCGAATCGTTTCTGGAAACTTTCGACGAATTCGATGAATTTTCGGTGCTGATCGCGGTGTTTCTCAAAATCGCCGTAGTGAAACCGCTCCAGCAGCTTTTCCTCATCCGCGAAATGAACCCGGATGTAATCCACCAGGTGTTTCAGGATTTCGGCGATGTCCCGGGGACTGGCGGCCGGACGCGACTGCATCTCCTCCAGGCGACCCAGCAGGGTGACCAGGATCATGTGCTGGGAGTCGACGACCGGGATGCCCAGTTCGTATTTTTTATCCCACGCAATCATAAGCCGGATTCTCTCCGGAGAATTTCACCAGGTCAATAAAATTTCGCCTCGAAACGAAACGGCGACCATGATTTGCGTCAGGTGCGCAATCGGCGCCTTACTCGGCCAGGGGCCAGAGTCGATTTTCGAGCAGGACGGCCTGGTTGAGCGGAAGCAGGCCGCGGCGTTTGCGCATGGTCTCGTACAGATTTTTGTTGGCCACCGGATCGAGCGGCTGTTTTTCGCCCGGGTCTTCGGCCAGGTTGTAAATGGTCTCGCGTTCGCCGCCCAGATGATACACATACCTGTACGGATAACTTACGTAACCCAGGTATTTGCCGTCCGCCGCCTGCGAAAAATAAATCGGCCGCGCGGTCGGCAACGAATCGAGCAGCGATCGTCCCAGAAAATGATTGGGCGCCGAGACTCCCAGCACGTCCAGCAAGGTGGGCCCCACGTCGGTCTGGCCGACGGGCACGGTCACGCGCCCCGCCGCCCGCGCTCCGGTCAGCGCGAACACGGTGCGAAAATGTTCTTCGTACGCCCCGCGTTCGTCGTGGAAAACACCATGTTCGCCGGCGGGATACCCCTGTGCGCCTACAATAGCGATAATCGAATTTTTCGCGAAAGGACTGGCTTCCAGTTCCTGAAAAAAAACCGCGAGCGCCGCGTCCGCGCGGGAGAGACTTTCCTGGTACAGAGCGCGTTTGCGATCCGGGCTCAGGCTCGAACGAAATGAATCCCCGTTCGCCGCCACAAACGGATAGGTATGTTCATGCACCGCGATGGTGACGAAGACCTGTTCGGTCGCCCCGCGTTCGTTCAAAAAGCGAAACACGTTCCGGTAGTACTCCGCGTCGCCCGACCAGGACAGAACCCGGTCCGGATTCGTTTTTTCCGCGTCCTTCCCGATATTGCTGAAGACCTGCTCGAACCCGATGCGCTTCATGAGCACCTGCGCGTTGTGCAAATTCGCGCGCGCCGAGTCGTTCAGATAGTACGTGGAATACCCGGCGTAATTCAATATCCGCGGCAGGCAGAAAGAATTGTTGTCCGGCCGCAAAATCGAAGCGGGCGCGAGAAAACTGGCGTGCACTCCGCAGAGGATGGCGAACGGCCCGCGCAGGTGGCCCGGTCCCGAAGCGTAAAAACGATCGGCCCCCAGGCCGCGCTCGTACAGTCCGTCCAGCACCGGCGTGAGCGCCCGGCCCTCCGCCCGCTCACCGCGCATGAGGCCGTTAAAATCGTCGAGGAGAATCAGAAACAGATTGGGCGGGGTGCCGGCCTGCGTCGTTTTCAGGCGATCTTCCTCCCAGGCCGAGGTGAAAGCCTCCACGCTCATTTCTTCCTCGGTACTCAGGGAAGGCGGCAGTCGCAAAAAGGGATAGTCAGCCAGGGGATATTGAGTACGCGGCGCGGCGAAAAGCGGCGCGAGGGTTTTCCCGGCCTTCGCGATTTCGATCTTCTGGATATCGTTTTTCAGACGAAACGAGCGGTAGGCCGTGCCCAGCAGATACGGGAAATGCGCAGGCGGCAGAAAAAAAAGCACCACCAGGGCGAGCAGAGCGCCGGCCTTGACCGCGTGGTGATCCAGGTTGTACCCGCGCCGAAAACGCATCAGCCGGGCCTGGAGGGCGAAGTACGCCACGAGCAGGAGCGGGTAAATCGCCGTTAGAATCAGCGGACTCCGGAGCAACCCGGACGGCACGGCCGTTTCCGTGTACACCCACAGATCGCTGACCAGCGCGTCCCCCGGCAGCAGCGAGCCGGTTTCGTTGTGAAAAAAAATCGCCATGCAGAACATCAGTGTGGCGAGCGGGGCGATCACGGCGCCCGCGTACAGGGGCAGACGCTGCGCCAGGGTATAAAACAAAAAATAAAAGGCGAAGGCCGAGAAGGCGTACGGCCAGAGCCCCGTGTCCGTACTTCCGTACGCGAACAGGGAGAACACGGTCAGGAAAAAAGTGCCCCCTGGAAAAATGAAAATAAAGCCGCGCAGAACGCGACGCGGAGCGCTCGTTTGTTGTCTGGACTGCATGCAGAGGCAAGCCAATTCGCGCGGTCCGTCACCTTCAACCAGAAAATTCCGGGAATTTTTGGTCGACGGAGGAGCGCGCGGTCGCGGACCATGCGTCCATCCGAATTATGAATTTTACACTGTCCAACCCCTTCCAGGAAAAAGCGCGCGCGGCCGGGGTCACCGGCGCCAACCGGGTCGCCTCACCCGTCCCTGGCGTGCCGGGTGTTACGTATGAAGAGAACCTCGCGATGGGGCGCGAGTTACTGGAAACCCCCCTCCAGGGCGGCGGCCCCTCGCGGGTGCTGGTCCAGCACAGCAAGAACCGCATGACCGTCTGGGAACGGATCAAAGTTCTCACCCGGGAAGAACCCAACATTCTCTTTCAGAACTGGGGCAAGAACCTGGACGGGGCCGGCATCGTCACCGGCATCCTGAACATCGATGGGCGCGATGTCGCCCTGTACGGCCATGACTTCACCCTGCGCGCGGGCTCCATGGACGCCACCAACGGGAACAAACTGGCGCGCCTGATTTACATGGCCGCCGAACACGGCATCCCGCTGATCGGCATGAACGACTCGGCGGGCGCTTTCGTGCCGGCCGGGGTCGGCGGGCTGGACGGGTATTCGGAGGCGTTCGCCGCGCTCCGCAAAATTTCCGGCGTGGTCCCGAGCATCATGCTCATGTTCGGTTACAACGCGGGCGGCGGTTCGTACCTGCCGCGCCAGGGATCGTTCATGATCCAGCCCCACGGTACCTTCTTCGGCCTGACCGGGGCGGGCGTGGTCAAGGAAGTCCTGGGCGAGGACGTCACCCCGGACGAACTCGGCGGCCCGGGGGTACACGGCCTGAGCGGGGTGACCGATATCGTGGCCCCGGACGAGCTGGGCGCGCTCCGCAAGGCCCTGCGCCTGCTCAGCTACCTGCCCGACAACAACCACAGCCTGGCGCCGTTCCACGAGACCAGCGACCCGATCGACCGCTTCACGCCGGAAGAGGACATCCTGTTTCGGCGTACGTTCAATTCGCCCACGGGGTTCAACACCCCGTTCGACATTACGCTCATGATCCAGTTGCTCTGCGACCACGGCGAATACTTCGAAACTCAACCGCAACGCGCGCCGAACGTGACCACCGCCTTCGGTCGCCTCGGCGGACACGTCGTCGCCTTTCTGGCCAACAACTCCGCGTACGCCTCCGGTCAGATCGACATCCACGGCGCCCTCAAAGCGGCGCGATTTATTCGCTTCGCCAATCTGTATAATATTCCCGTGATCTTCCTGGAGGACACAACCGGATTTCTTCCCGGCAAGGAACAGGAGGCGGGCGGGATCGTCCAGGCCGGACGGGCCCTGCTCGATTCGATCATCGACCTGCGCGTTCCACGGCTCCTGCTCATCGTGCGCAACGCGTACGGCGGCGCGTACGCCACCTGGAACTCGTATCACGTCGGCGCGGACATGTGTTTTTCGCTGCCGACCGCGCGCGTGGCCGTTATGGGTCCCGCGGGGCGCGAGTTCGTGTACAAAAAAGAACTCTCTGAAGCGCGCGCGAAGTACCTCAAGGCCGCGAACGCAGGGGACAGCGCCGCCCGCGCCGAACTGGACCGCATCATGGCCGAACTTTCGGTGCGCTACGAAAAAGACCTCATGAATCCCAAAGAGGCCCTTTCGCTCGGCTCGATTTCGCGCATCGTCATGCCCGGCTGCTCGCGCCAGGTTCTCGGCGAAAACCTGCACTACCTCATGCGCCACTACAAACCATCGCCCATGGGCGGACCCCAGCGCGAGTTTTTCTGAGCCCGGGGCGATACCCTGCCAGGTGCATTGCGGCATCCTGCCTGAATGCACCTGGTCCCGGTCCCTCCCTGGACCGGGCGAGCAGGGGATCGCCCCGGGCATGGAATTGTTGCCTGGCGGTGGGGCGGGCCTTCTTTACGTCTGATGATCAGGGCGCCACGGCCGGCGCGGGGTCCAGCGGCATCCGCGCCGGCCGTCGGGTGCTCGGTCGCGGGGGCGCTCCCTCGCCCCCTGGCGCGGCTTTAGCGCGGAAAGTTGGCGATCGCCAGTCCATTGGTAGCACCGGAGATCCGTAGCCGTTCGCGACACGCTCTTTACGAATCAGGCGTGTTTCAATCGGCTTTTCGCAGGGTCAGAATGTACGCGACGATGTCGTCTATTTTTTCCGCGCCAAGTTCCTCGCCCCAGGGCGGCATGAAGCCGGAACGTCCGACCGCCGCGCCCCCGCGCGAAATAATTGCGATCATTTGTTCCCTGGTCAGAATACTCCGGCGTAGATTCGCTGGCGGCGGCATTTTATTGACCGCGAGGCGTCCGTCTCCCAGGCCCTCAGTCCCGTGACACAACACGCAGTAGGTAATAAACAATGTCTGGCCCCGTTCCACCGCGGCCGGATCGGTTTGCTGATTCGTGCTTTCTTCGCAGGCCGCGATCAAACTGAGCGCGAACGTCAGCACCAGGAGCGAGGCCAACCGCATCGAACCTGAATGATGGACAAAATATTTTTGTTTCATATTATTTTACCACGATCGTCATTTTCATCCCGGGATGAATCGCGCAGCGAACCTCCACGACACCGGGGGTGTCGAATTTCACTTCCCGCGATTCCCCTTTCGGAAACGAACCCAGATCGAAAATTTTCGCGGGCGAAAGCGAATAAATATTGTGAAAAAAGGGATCGTAATTCGGGAAACGAACCACCCCTCCGCGCTGAATTTCAAGACGATCAAGGGAAAATTGTTTGTCGCGCTGCGCCACCTCCGGCACGTTTACCGCGATGATCCCGGTGACTGCCACAAGCAGGAGGGGCGCCAACAAAAGCCCGCTCCTGAATTTTTTTTTCTTTGCTCTCGGTCGTATTCTCATTCTGGTTTCCATAAATTTACCGCCTTTTCCACTATCAGGTAATCATAGCATAACTTTTTCAGCAGCCCCCTATTGAGGTAGTTCCGGAATGGTGACCGGGATGCTGTCACCCGTCAGGGATAACAAAAATTCGACGATGTCCTCTTTCTCCTGCTCAGTCAAACCAAGCGGCTTCATCTCCGGATCCAGGTTCCATTTGACGTCGCCACCGCGGTCGTAATGGTCCACCACCTCGCGCAGGGTTCGGTACGACCCGTTGTGCATGTACGGTCCGGTGCGGGCGGCATCGCGCAGACCCGGGGTTTTGAATCCGCCCTGGTTAATTTTTACTGGCGTAACCCGAAAGCGGCCGGGATCGAATTCGCCCTGGTCCCTTACCCCGATGTTGTGAAAGCCACCGTCGCTGAAGTTCGGACCGGAATGGCAGGCCTGGCATTTCGCTTTGCCCTGAAAAAGATCGAAGCCCCGTACGGCCGATTGTGACACCGCTGCTTCGGCGCCCCGACGCCAGCGATCAAAGGGCGAATCGCCTGAAATGATCGTTCGTTCAAAAACGGCCAGAGCGGCGGCGATCGCGGCGGGGCTGAGGCCAAGGTCGGGATAGGCCGACTCGAAAAGCGGCGGGTAGCCTTCGATGGCCTTTAATTCCGCTACCAGTTCCCCCGGATTTTGATTCATTTCCCCGCTGGCTTCGATCGGGCCGAGGGCCTGCGCTTCCAGAGTTTCCACGCGACCATCCCAGAACTGCGCTGTGTTGTAGGCCGCGTTGATGATCGTCGGCGTATTACGACCCAGCGGTTGCATCGCGTGCCCCAGGCCCGTGGGCAGACCGTCAGACCACCCCAGCGCGGGGTTGTGACAGGTCGCGCAGCTGATCCAGTTCGATCCGGACAGGCGTGGGTCGAAGAACAATTTTTCGCCCAGTTTTATCCGGGCATAATTCATGCGATTTCCTTCCGGAGCCGGCGGCGCCGGAAGGGCCAATTCGTGGGACGAACCGCCGCAACCAAAAAAAAGCCCCACGAAATAGATTCCGAACAATGGTACAATTCGAAGTTTCATTTTTTCCCTGCCTCCTGGTCCGGGCACGATATACCGCGGGCCCGCGCGGGACACGGAGGTCCCGCCATTCGTTTTCCTTTGCGCGAATCCAGGCCCCGGACCTGATTACGCCGGCGATACTCTCCGCGCCATTTTGAGAACTTCCGGATTCTGGGGTTCGTGAGCCAGCGCCATTTGCACAAGCTGGACCGCCCGCTCCTTGTTTCGAAGGGACAGATAAACCCCGGCGAGGTTCGCGAGATTGACGGCCAGGGCCGGCATCCGAATCCGGCAACGTTCGCCGTAATCGCGCGCTTCCTGGAGGAGCCCCGCGCGCGCATGGGCGACGCTGGCGTAATAAAGATATTCCGGTCGCGATTCATCCTCCCGGCAGTACCCGGCCAGCACCTCCGCGGCCTCCGCGTGGCGATTCGCACGGAGCAATTGTTTTCCGAGCCGGCGCGAAATTGGAAGATTCGCGGGATTGCCGGCGTGGGCCGCTTCCAGGTCCGCGAGTTCACGGACACCGGAGTCACCGGCCAGCGCGCCGACATCCGATTGATTCCGATCTTTGAGGGCGGAACCAAGGAACCTGACCGACAGCAGCGAAAGGTCGTCGGACAGATGCCCCATCGATTCGAGAGCGCGCCGGATGCGCTCCGGTTCGCCTGCCGCCGACTCGACCACGGAAAGGAACGTAGTCTCGTCTTCGTTGATGACACGCTGCCCCGCCTGATCGCTCCCGATCACGAGGTCGTCCCGGCCGTCCGAGCCGAGTATCAGACAATCACCGGAACCCAGGCAGAGCGAACGCATCTGAAATTCCGTACCCGGAAGGTTCAGGCCGAGTTTTAAGATCAGGGGCGATTCGACAAACTCCGCGCGGCCGTCGCGGTACAGTACGGGACGGGGGTGATCGGCGTTGAAAAAATGCAGCACGCCCGTCGATTCGTGGATCAGGCCCACGAGAGCCGACGTGCACATATTCCCGTCGAAGGCCGTGAAAACGCTCTGTAATTCCAGGTAACACTGGTACAACCACTGTTCGGCGTACAGCTCCCGCATTTCCTTTTTGTGGATGGTTCGGTCGATCAACGCGCGAAACACGGTTCCGAAAACGACGGCGCCCCCGGCTCCCTGCAGGCTTTTGCCCATGGCGTCCGCGTTCGCGATCACCAGGTAACCGCCATTCTTCAACTGAATCGAATGGGCGATACAGATATCGCCGCCGATTTCCACGTTCCATTTTCTGAAACGAAATTGTTTCTTCTGGTGAATCAGCATGTCCACTGAAAGGTCGGTGCCGGGTCGCGCGAAATTCCCCGAAAGCGGACGCACAAGTAACGATGTGAGGAAATAATCCCCATCCTGTTGCAATTTCAACTGCTGAGTTTCCTCATGGCTGGCGCTCAGATAGTCCATGGTGGAACGCAATTCCGCGGTCCGTTCCTCAACCAGCTCCTCCAGCCTGGTCGCGTACCGTTCCAATTCCTGTCTGGTTGTGCGAACCGAGTCCACCATTCTCCCAAATGATTGGGAAAGAACGGCGATTTCATCCGTTCCCGCTGATTCCATCGCGAAATCGAGGTCGCCATCCTCCACCCGGCGAACGGCCATCAAGAGGTCCCCGAGCGGTTGGTTGATACTGCGCAGGAGGAGGCGGGCGGCGAGCAGGGCCGCGAACAACGCGAACAGATTGAGGAAGGCGAAAACGAGCAAGGCCATGTGGTAGCCTGCTTCGGCGCGCGCGAGGTCGGCCTTGCTGGCGTCACTCTGTAAAGAAGCGAGACGCGTCAAACGATCAATGATCTGTTGCTGCTCCGGTCGAACTCCGCGCACAAGGATTACGCTGGCCTCTGCCATCCGGTTCTGTTCACGCAGGCTAAACGCGCGATCAATGAGCAGTGTCATGGTCCGGTCGTGTTCGATTATCTCCTCCAGCAATTCGCGGCCGGAAGGATCGGTTACCTTTCGATCAAGATCCTGTATGTTTTTAGTAAAACGCTGGCTGTAATCGGTGTAACCCGCCTGTTCCTCCCGAAAAACAAAATCATCGACAGTTTGGAGGGCGCTAAATACGGCGCTCGATCGTTCGTGCACCGTGGACGTGGCATTTTGCACCGATTCCGTGAGCTGGGTTCGCGTCACATTGAGCCGCAAATCCGCGAAAATTCGAATCATATCGAGGACCGCGAGCGCGCTCAAAACCAGCAAGAATCCGCATAAAACGGCGAACGCGGCTTTTAACCTGGTCCCGATCGGGGCAGCGGCCAGCCAGTCCATGAAACGCCGGACGATTGCCAGACGGAGTTGATTGATCGTACCCATCATCGTGGCCATACAGTATCCGATCCCCCGCCCTGTGCCAATCCGTGAAAATACCTGGTTTTCTGAGTACTTTTAGTTGCCGGGGAAAAAAATTTCCGAACAAATGCGGCGCGCGGGAAACGGATGCCCCGCCATTCGCCACCGGCGAAAGTGAGCGGATCAGAAGGGCGCCCCGGCCGGCGCGGGGCCAGGCTGCGAGCGCGCCGGCCGTCGGG
>CAZVZS010000115.1:0-9033 GCA_964631535.1 uncultured Leptospiraceae bacterium | reverse complement strand
GAAAACCGCGACAATCTCAAAACTGCATGGAGGCAGTTTTGAGATGAACTCTCAGTCCGGATTATTTCCGGGTTTATCGCAAAATATCCTTTTTGCTTGTCTCTCCCCCCGCGGGAGACTTTATATTCCAATCATGAAACAAATTGTTATTCGTACTCTCTGGCTGGGCTGCGTGGTCTGGCTGGTTCCGTTCGTCGTGGCCATCGGTTTTTACACGCCGGAAGGCGGGCTGCGCACGGACATCTTCGTGTTCAAATCGGTGATGATCGTCGTTTCGAGCTGGGTTGGCCTGGGCCTCATGGCCTTTCACCTGGGCCGGGTCACAGGCAATTTTACGCGAATCGGTCTCCTGAGCGCGCTCGCGTGGCTGGCCATCAACTGGGGCCTGGATGTTTTGATTCTGCTGCCGCTCAGTAAACAGAGCCCGGGCGATTACTTCACACAGATCGGTCTGGGCTATCTGAGCATGGTGGCGGGCGGCCTTTTTATGGGTCGCGCTCTGGACCAACAAAAAAAATCCTGAGCCAGCCGACTCGCATGGTACCCATCGGACAATTTTCGCGGATGTGCGGCATCTCAGTGAAGACTCTGCGACATTACCATGACGTGGGGGTGCTGCCCGCGGACTATGTGGATGCGGAGACCGGGTACCGTTACTATCGCCCGGCGGCGGCGGAGCGGGCCGCCACATAAAAACGCCCGGGATAAGTTTATGTTACGATGGCGAGTACCGGGAAGATGCCAGTTACGAGGCCGGGTTCGGGGTAAAACGCGAGGTGCGCGGGTCCGGGGTGGAGTGCCGGGTTCTGCCCGGGGGCCTGTGTCTGGCCCTGGTTCACCGCGGAGCCTACAACTCAATCAGCCGGGCGTACGAAAAGGTTTTCGAAACGTTCCAAACCACCGGCCGGAACTTCGCGCTGCCCACGCGCGAAATCTACTGGAAAGGGCCGGGAATGTTTTTTCGTGGAAACCCGGACCGGTATGTAACGGAAATACAGGTTTTTTATTCGGATTAAATATTAGAGCCCATTTCAAAACCTGTTTTTAGATGGGCTCGGGGCTACTGGAGGTAGCCCCAATCGGCGAGCACCAGCGGAGCGGAGCCGATGAACTCATAGCTGATAATTTCCGGTGTCAATTCGCCCGGGTCCGGGCAGGGAAGGGTCGCCGGCGGGGCCCGGACTTTTTTTCTTGCCTCCGGGATTCTCCCCTTTAATCCGACGGCAATTGGATCGTAAAGTTTTATATAGGATTGTACTGCCAACCGGTGGCGTGGTTTTGCTGGCGCTCATCGCCCAGTTCCTTTACCTCTACCGTTTCACCAGTCTGGACCACTCGGATTTTCTCGGCCTCCTGGGCTGGGGCCTGGTGGCCGGTTTCCTGGTGGCCCTGGGCCTGCTCGGCCCCGCCCGGGAGTTGAAAAAGCAGAACGAGGAACGGTACCGGGCCTTCCTGCGCGCCACGCCCGATCTGCTCTTCCTCATGGACGCGGAGGGCCGTTATCTGGATATTTACGTCCGGGACGCGCGGGAACTCTTCATCCCGTACCCGGAGGCCCGCGGACGCCGTAACCTGGAATACCTGCCGGTGGATGTGGCGAGCCTGGAAAACGAATGTATCCGCGAGACGCTCGCGAGCGGACGCCTGCAAACGTACGAATACCGCCTGGACTGGCCTGACGGTTCGCGTTTTTACGAGGCCCGCTCGGTCCCCGCCGGGCAGGATCAGGTCCTGATCAGCGTGCGCGACGTTTCCGAGCGCGTGATGACCGAACAGACCCTGCGTCGCCATGAGGAATCGCTGCGGCGTTATGAATTCATCGTCAACACCTCCCAGGAATGGATGACTCTCGTGAACCGGGATTACGTGTACGAAGCGGTCAACGAATCGTACTGTCGTATGCACCGGCGCGATCGCGGCGAAATGGTCGGAGCGCGCGTGGAGGATATCTGGGGCGCCGAAAAATTTTTCGCGGTCATCAGGCCGAATTTCGAAAGATGCTTCGCCGGGGAGGTGATGAACTACCAGCTCCCGATCACTCTGCCCAACGGCCTGGAGCGTTACTTCGACATTTCGTACTATCCCTACAGCGGACAGCCTGGCCCGGTCACGCATGTCGTCGTCGTTTCGCGCGATATCACCGAACAAAAACACGCCGAGGACCAGCTCCGCCACGACGCGTTTCACGATCCGCTTACGTCCCTGCCCAACCGGGCCCTGTTTCTGGACCGGCTGGAACGCGCGGTGGTGCGCCTTGCGCGCAACAACGACACGCTCTTCGCGGTTTTATTCATGGACCTGGATCGGTTTAAAATCCTGAACGATTCCCTGGGTCATTTGATGGGCGATAAACTGCTCATGGACGCGGCCGGTCGCATCAAAAACTGCGTGCGCGAAGGGGATACGGTGGCGCGGCTCGGGGGCGATGAATTCACCGTGCTCCTGGACGGGATCACGTCCGAAGAGGACGTTCACATGGTGGCCACGCGCATCCGCGCGGCGCTGGCCAGGCCGTTTTTCCTGGATAACGAAGAAATTTTTATCACGGTCAGCATCGGCATCGCCATGTCCAACGCGGGCTATGTACAATATGACGATATGCTGCGCGACGCGGACGCAGCGCTCTACTGGGCCAAACGCGAAGGCGGCAATCGCCAGAAAATTTTTCATCGTTCGCTGCACGATAGCGTCGTATCGCGGCTGCACATCGAAGGCCAGATTCGCCGCGCCACGCGCGACGGCGAGTTCGAAGTGTTTTACATGCCGATCATCGATCCGGCGCGGGGCCGCGTCGCGCAACTGGAGGCCCTGATTCGCTGGCGGCATCCCGAACGCGGGATCGTCGGGCCGATGGAATTCATTCCGATCGCGGAAGAAACCGGACTGATTCTGGAGATCGGCACCTATATTCTGGAAGAATCCGCGCGTCAGGTGAAACGCTGGCGGGAGCAGGGTTTCGGCGATATTTCCGTGAGTGTGAATTGTTCCGCGCGCCAGTTTCAGGATCCCGCCTTCGTGGGCGGGATCGAACGAATTCTGCTTGAAATCGCGCCCGGAGAAAAATCACTCGTGCTGGAACTCACCGAAAGCGCTCTGCTCGGCCATGAAACGGAATCGCGCGGTATCCTCGAACGATTGCGCGAAATGGGCGTGGGCCTGGCCATCGACGATTTCGGAACGGGCTACTCTTCGCTCGGTTATCTCAAACGTCTGCCCTTCGACGAGTTGAAAATCGACAAGTCGTTCGTGGACGATATTCTGGGATCACGCAGCACGGCGATTCTCGCGGCCATCATTCGCATGGCGCAGACCCTCGGCCTCAAAGTGGTGGCGGAAGGTGTGGAAACCGCGCAGCAGGTGGAATTTTTCCGCCAGGAGCAATGCGACATGCTCCAGGGGTATTATTTCAGCCCCCCCGTTCCCGTCGAAAAAGCCACCGAGTTCTTAAAACGCCCCGTGCGGGTGTGAATCCGGTGAACACCATCCAGAAACAATTCATGCGGAAATATTTTTCGCGCGGTCCATCAAGGCGAGCGGGGTGAATCTGAGGAACCCCGGATGACCTTTAACAGGACGGCCGCGAGGTCGTGATCGCTGACCGGTTTGGCGATGAACTCGTCGAATCCCGCCTCCAGCAGACGTTTGCGGTCGCTTTTCGGCTGGCCGGTGAACGCAACGACCGGGACCGGGACTTCCGATTGATCGCGGAGCATCCGCAACAAATCCGGCCCGGAAAAATCAGGCAGATTTAGATCACAGAGGATACACCGGAACCCTTTCGTCAGACGCAGGCTGTCGACGGCCGCTTTCGCCGTCGCGACCGCGGCGGGACTGAGCCCCATGCGACGCAGGCGTTCGACGCTCAGAGCACGATTTACGGGATTGTCTTCAATTAACAAAACCGACAGCCCGCGAAGTTCCGGGACGGTATGATCCTCGCGCGGATGGGGGGGCCGATCCTGAAAATTGTCGCCTGTCATGGTCGGAATTCGGGTACTGTAACCCGACCGACCTTTCTGGCAACGGAAATTCGCAATATGAGTAAAAACCGATGCGGGGTGAAGTTCCTCGCGGTTCAGGCGCCTGCCGAAAGGTTCAGGCGCGCTGGCGATGGCCGGGGGACCCGGGGAGCGAGCCGGGCCATGCTCTGGATCCGATTCCGGGAAACAATTGTTATGTATTCCTTATATATATGGTAGGTTCGCATGATGTACTTGAGGGAGGAAACGAGGTGAATTGTGGCGCGCGCGAATGCCCGCCGTTCTTCCCGATCGGCCGCCCCGTCCGCTCCGGCGTCTTTCAGCATTTTTTTTATACATCCGAGCAATCGCCCGCGCGATTCGTGGCAATGGTCAGGGATGGAACCGCGGTACGGAGCCAGCTCCCTTAGAAAACCGGCGGCGTACCGATAAAAAATGGCCTCATCGCGCAGCCCTTTTTTTTCGCACGCGGTAAAAAACGCGTCGATGTACAGATTCAATAATGTTATGGCGGCCGCCTGCTCGCGGCCCAGGGTTTCCAGGGCGCGTTGAAAAAAAGGCGACTCACGGCCCGTCTTCATGAACGAGTTCCAGGCTTCCACGGCGGAGCTGACAATCACGTTGAGGTCGGTTACCGGCTGCATCAATCTACCCGATCGAAAGGGGATGGAGAACGACAGATTATTACATTTTTGATCGAAAGGCAAGTCGTACGGCTACGGTTTTTCCCCGTGAGGGTACTCCTCAGACTTCCTCTAAAAAACGGTCAACGTTTGTCAGGGTTTCCGTCAAACTGCGCTGGAAGGACGCCAGCAGGGCGCCTTCAGGGAAAGATCCCTTTTCGATCCTCCGCTCAATTTTCAGGCAGGCCGCCGCCAGAGAACGAGCGCCGAGTTCCAGAGCGGATCCGCGCAGCATGTGCAGTGTCCTTGACATGGACCCTGGAACAGGGGGAACCCAGTCCGGGTATTCGGCCTGGGTGGCAAGTAATACCTCCCGGAAGGCCAGAAGCACGATTCGGCTCTTTTCAGGGGTCAGCAGATTGAGCGAATTCCAGTCCAGAAGCTTACGTTTCCCCTGATCGGTTGGAATTGGTTGTCAATTTTATTTTTTTGTCCAGAAAAAAAGCGCTCCTTTTGCAAGCCGACCTCGATTTTTTCCGTAGCAGTACGGTAAAAAAGAGGGGTGCCGCGCCTTGACAGGCCGGTCATATTTTAGTATTCTTCGCTTTCCAAATTCGATTGCCGCACTTTACCCGCGGGAATCGGTGCGTGGGACCCCCAACGGGGCGCGCAAAACCGGACGTTTCCAATCGGGGTCGCTGATATATGGATAACCTGGTTGTAATTGAAGATAGTGCCCCGGTGCGCCTGCGCATCGCTGCGTACCTGGAACAGGAAGGATTCCGTGTTTTACAGGCAGAGTCCGGGGAGGAAGGGCTGGAGTTGATCGCCTCCAGTCGTCCCGAGGTCATCCTTTGCGATCTCGCGCTGCCGGATCTTTCCGGAATCGAAGTGTTACGCCGGGTCCGGCACGAATCTTCCCTGCCTTTCATGCCGGCCATCATGATTTCGGTTCGCCAGCGAACCGAGGAAATCGTAAACGCGCTCCGCTTCGCGGAGGAGTATCTCATTAAACCGATCAATCTCGTGGAATTGCGGGCCCGCGTGCAATCCATGTTGCGCCTGAAGCGCAATCACGAGGTAATTCGGATCATGAACAGCCAGCTTGAGGAGCGCGTCATGGAAAGAACGCGCGAGCTGGCCCAGGCGATTGAATCGCTAAGGCATGAAATTAAACTGAGAACCCGTTCCGAAGCCGAGGTCATTCGCCTGTCGCATCGCGTGATCGAGGCGCGCGAACTGGAACGGGCGGCGGTGGCCAGGGAGATCCACGACGTGATGGGGACCAACCTGCTCACACTGAAACTTATGTTCCAGACGGCCTGGCACGAGATGGACCCGCATGGGATCAACCGCGAGCGCCGGCGCGAAATTCTGGAATTGATCGACTCCACCACCGAAGGCGCACGGGGTCTCTCCCGGGGCCTTAGCCCGCTGGCGGTGGAAGGGGTGGGACTTTGCGGCGCGCTGAGCGGTCTGACCGAAACCTACCGGCGCACGCAGCAGGAGTTGAGGTTTGAAACTCAGTTGCCGACGGAGGAACCGGAACTTGATGTTCAGGTAAGCATCCACGCGTATCGGATCGTGCAGGAAGCCCTGGCCAATGCCGTGCGGCATTCGGGGGCCACCCGGATCAAAATCGCCCTGGATTCCAGCGTCGGGTTGTGTATCTCCATCGAGGACAACGGTTGCGGTTTTGAAAATAAGGAAAACGGAAGCGGCATCGGACTTTTGATCATGCGGCAACGCGCGCAGGCCATCCAGGCCGCGCTTGAGGTGGAAAGCACCGTCGGCCGGGGAACCCGGGTGTTACTGGTGCGGAGGCCCGCATGAGTGATCCGGAACAAATTCGCTTCAAGGTCGTGCACGCCGACGATCATGTGATGTTCCGCCAGGGAGTTCGCAAGCTGCTGGAAGGAATGGAGGATATCGATCTGGTCGCGGAGGCCGGAAACGGCCGGGAACTGGCCGCGATTCTGAAAAGTAAACCCTGCGATCTTTTGATCCTCGATCTGTCGATGCCGGGCACCCATTCGTTGAAACTCATCGAGAAATTTCGCGAGGAAAGTCCCGCGATGAAAATCATGGCCCTGACCATGCACCGGGAACGTGAGTATTTTCAACCGGCGATCGCGCGCGGCATCGACGGGTACGTCCTGAAAGACGACGTGTTCGAAGTCCTGATCCAGGCGATTCGTAATATCATGAACGGCAATCGGTTTTATTCCGGATCGATTCAGGGCGGCATCATCGACGATTACGAAACGATCCAGCGCAGCCAGGCGACGCTCGACATTCTGACGAAGCGCGAAATCGAAATTCTGAGCCTGATCGCGGAAGGCAACATGAACAAAGAAATCGCCGACCGTCTTTTCCTGAGCGTCCGCACGGTGGAATCGCATCGTTCCCGGATCATGCGCAAATTGAAAGTATACAACGTACAGGGCCTGGTCCGTTTCGCGGTGCGCAACGCCCTGATTTGAACCAGGTCATTTTCCGGAGGACCCAATGAACCAGGTCGTTGAAAACGAGGGCGGGATCGACACGGGCCGTCTCTTAACCGTACTGACATCGATGAGAGAGGGCGACTTTTCGGTGCGCCTGCCGCGCGACGCGGTCGGCGTGGCCGGCAAAGTGTATGACGCGGTGAACGAAATCATCGGCTTCAACCACCTGCTCGAAGTCGAATTCGACGCGGCGAACATCGCCGTCGGTAAAAAGGGACAGGTCACCCACCGGATCCCCCTCGGCCAGTTTCGGGGCGGCTGGAAAAGTATCGTGGAATCATTCAACGGTCTGATCGAGGACGTCGTTCAGCCTACGAACGAGGTCGTGCGCGTGATTGGAGCCGTGGCCGCGGGCGATCTCTCCCGCGAAATGCCGCTGGAGATGGACGGGCGACCCCTGCGCGGGGCCTTCGTGCGCCAGGCGCGCATCATCAACCGCATGGTCCAGCAGCTCGGACTGTTCACTTCGGAAGTTACGCGCGTGGTCCGTGAAGTGGGCACGGAAGGCAAACTCGGCGGCCAGGCGGACGTGAAGGGCGTCGCGGGGATCTGGAAGGACCTGACGGACAACGTGAACTCGATGGCGTCGAACCTGACCAACCAGGTGCGCAACATCGCGGAAGTGACCACGGCCGTGGCGACGGGCAATCTTTCCAAGAAGATCACGGTGGATGTGAAGGGCGAAATCCTGGAGCTCAAGATCACGATCAACACGATGGTGGATCAGCTCAACTCGTTCGCGTCGGAAGTAACGCGGGTCGCGCGCGAAGTGGGCACGGAAGGCAAACTCGGCGGCCAGGCCGACGTGAAGGGCGTGGCCGGGACCTGGAAGGACCTGACGGACAACGTGAACTCGATGGCGTCGAACCTGACCAACCAGGTGCGCAACATCGCCGAGGTAACCACGGCGGTGGCCACGGGGGACCTCTCCAAAAAGATCACGGTGGACGTGAAAGGCGAAATCCTGGAACTCAAGAGCACGGTCAACACGATGGTGGACCAGTTGAGTTCGTTCGCGTCGGAAGTAACGCGGGTCGCGCGCGAAGTGGGCACGGAAGGCAAACTGGGCGGTCAGGCGGACGTGAAGGGCGTGGCCGGCCTCTGGAAGGACCTGACGGATAACGTGAACTCGATGGCGTCGAACCTGACCAACCAGGTGCGCAACATCGCCGACGTAACGACGGCTGTGGCCACGGGCAATCTTTCCAAGAAGATCACAGTGGACGTGAAGGGCGAAATCCTGGAACTCAAGAATACGATCAACACGATGGTGGATCAGCTCAACTCGTTCGCCTCGGAGGTGACGCGGGTCGCGCGTGAAGTGGGCACGGAAGGCAAACTCGGCGGCCAGGCGGACGTGAAGGGCGTCGCGGGGATCTGGAAGGACCTGACGGATAACGTGAACTCGATGGGCACGAACCTGACCAACCAGGTGCGCAACATCGCGGAGGTGACCACGGCCGTGGCCACCGGTGACCTCTCCAAGAAGATCACGGTGGACGTGAAGGGCGAAATCCTGGAGCTCAAGAATACGATCAACACGATGGTGGACCAGCTCAACTCGTTCGCGTCGGAGGTGACGCGGGTCGCGCGCGAGGTGGGCACGGAAGGCAAACTCGGCGGCCAGGCCGACGTGAAGGGCGTCGCGGGGACCTGGAAGGACCTGACGGATAACGTGAACTCGATGGCCTCGAACCTGACCAACCAGGTGCGCAACATCGCGGAGGTAACCACGGCGGTGGCCAACGGGAATCTCTCCAAGAAGATCACGGTGGACGTGAAGGGCGAAATCCTGGAGCTCAAGAGCACGGTCAACACGATGGTGGACCAGTTGAGTTCGTTCGCCTCGGAAGTAACGCGGGTGGCGCGCGAGGTGGGCACGGAAGGCAAGCTCGGCGGCCAGGCGGACGTGAAGGGCGTGGC
>CAZVZS010000114.1:7733-9114 GCA_964631535.1 uncultured Leptospiraceae bacterium | reverse complement strand
GCGTCAGCCTGGGCCTGGCATCAGCCGCGCCCGTGAATGCGGAGCGACTCGACGCTCTCGCGCGACTGGTCGAATGCGCGCGACCCGCGGTCTGGTCGGAGCATCTGGCGTTCGTACGCGGCGGGTCGCACGAAATCGGTCACCTGGCCCTGCCCCCGTTCACCGCCGCCGTCGTGGACGGCACCCTGCGCAATCTCGCGCGGGCGCGAAAGGTCGTCGGTTCGCTGCCGCTGCTGGAAAACATCGCCGCGCTCTACCGCCCGCCGCTCGCGGAGTATTCACCCGGTGAATGGACAGCGGAAATTCTGCGCGGTTCGGGCGCGGGGCTGCTGCTTGATCTTCATAATCTGTACGCGGACGCCTGGAACGCGGGCCAGGATCCGTTCGCCGTCCTGGAGGAGTACCCGCTGGATCTCGTTCAAGAAATTCACCTGTCCGGTGGAAAAATAATTCAGGGCGAATACGCCGGTCGCACACGCGAGTACCTCCTGGACGACCACCTGCACGATCCGCCGCCGGACGTCTACGCCCTGCTGGAACGGGCGGCCGCGCTCTGCCCCCGCCCGCTGACCGTCATCATCGAACGCGACGGCGACTGCCCGGATTTTGCCGTCATGCGCGCGCAACTCGACCGGGCCCGTGCCGCCGTCGCCCGGGGACGCGATCTCGCGCGTAACACCCTGGACGCACCGGTTCCAGCATGAGCGCGATCGACCTGGAACGATTCATGGCGCGGCTCTTCGCCGACGGCGATTTTCGCGCCCGGTTCGCGGCCGCTCGCGACGCGGGGCAGGCGGAATCTGTCTTCCAGGGATTCGAACTGGGCGCGGCCGAACGCCAGTCTCTGCTGGACTGGGACCCGATCGATCTGGAAACAGCCGCCCGCGGGTACGCACGCAAACGGGAAATCAGGTACAAACGCGCGTCCGATCGCCAGGGCGACGGTTCACAATAATACTCAGGCCACGTTTTTTAACGAAAATTTTGAGATTTTTTTCGATCTTTGAATTGACTGGCGGCGCGCCCGCGACCGGATGCGGGCATGCGCCCGGTGCTCGCTGATTTGCAACGTGGATTCCGGATTGGCATCGGCTTCGTCCTGGCTATCGCCGGTTCCAGCGTGGTCGCCATTACCCTCACGGGAACCCTGACCGTCTTTGCGGAAGGCGATCTGGTGTCCGCCGCTACCATAAACGAAAACTTCGCCCTTCTCCGCGCCGCGGTGGAAAAGGCGGATGAAATCCCCGCCGGCATGATCGCCCCGTTTTCCGGTGCGACCGTACCCGCTGGTTGGCTCCTTGCCGACGGCAGCGTTGTCGCCCGGGACTCGTACCCCGAACTTTTCGCCGCGATCGGAACGACGTACGGAGCGGGCGACGGC
>CAZVZS010000114.1:7458-7723 GCA_964631535.1 uncultured Leptospiraceae bacterium | reverse complement strand
CTTCCGGATCTGCGCGGGGAGTTTTTGCGCGGGCTCGATCAGGGCCGCCTGGTCGATAGCGGACGCGCACTCGGCAGCGCCCAGGCCGACCAGCTCCAGAGTCACCGGCATATCGACAGCGGACATACGCATAGCACGACCCTGAACCAGGCCGGCTGGGGCGCCAGCTTTGACAATGGCGCATCCGATGGCAGCACAAACGGCCAGACCGGCAGCGCGAGCGCGAACCTCGGTAACCCGGCCGATTCCGGAACCGGGGCCGGCA
>CAZVZS010000114.1:0-7358 GCA_964631535.1 uncultured Leptospiraceae bacterium | reverse complement strand
CCGCCCGTCATGGCAATGAAACCCGCCCGCGTAATGTGGCCGTCCTCTTTCTGATCAAGTATTAGCCTCAGTCAATCGCGCCAGGGATCGAGCGAGCGTCCCCGCGAGCGAGAGCCCGGTCCGCGCGACGCGCGGAGGCGCCCTGAATTTTTGTCGCGCGCCGGGCCAGAATCGGTCGCCATCAACCTCTCGTGTATGAGCCCGGATTATGGGAGCAGTTTATCGATCAGTTTGGTAACGAGCGGATAAATCACCGCCGCGGCCAGGACCAGCGTAAGCAACCAGCGCGTCTGGCGGTTCAGGGCCTCATGCACGCCCACGATCTGCTTGGTGACTTCGCCGAACCGCCTCTCGACTTCGCCGAACTGTTTCTGCACATCAAGAAACCGCGCGTCCATACGTTCGACCAGCCTCTGTTCGGTTTCCTGGACACGACGGGCGAACCGATCTTCCACAAGTTGAAACAGGACGGATTTCTGATCTTCCTGGGCGGATTGAATCAGTTCCACAAGATCGCGAGAACCCTGTTCACCCAGTTTTTCGCGCAGACTGACCGGTACGGTTAGAAGCCCCACGGGAACAAGGTAAGTGGCCGAACAGCGCCGGTCAATGGTTTTTTGGCGGACCGCTCTCGAATGTCCGCGGCAACCATCAACAAAAAACGCCGATTCCGGAACCGGGGCCGGCACCGCCCGTCATGGCAATGAAACCCGCCCGCGTAATGTGGCCGTCCTCTTTCTGATTAAATATTAAGCGCCCGCGATCGCGCCAGGGATCGAGCGAGCGTCCCCGCGAGCGAGAGCCCGGTCCGCGCCCGCGCGGAGGCGCCCTGAATTTTTGTCGCGCACGCGATCCCGCGCTTTTTTCTTGCCTGACCGCGGCAGGAACAATGAGTAAAACCAGAAGCAAAGCGTCAAATAATCGCCCGGCCGACGCGGGCGATCAAGCGCCCGTCCTCGTGCGCGGGCTCAAAAAATCCTTCGGATCCCTGCGCGTTCTCGACGGCATCGACCTGCATGTCGGGCGCGGCGAAATCCTGGCTCTGCTGGGACCGAACGGCGCGGGCAAGACGACCACGGTTCGCATCCTCAGTACCCTGCTGTTACCGGACGATGGTAAAGTCCTGATCAACGGCTTCGACGTGCGCACCCGGGCGCGCGCGGTTCGTAACAGCATCGGCCTGACCGGCCAGTACGCCGCGGTGGACGAATACCTGACGGGCACGGAAAATCTGGCGATGATCGGACGCCTTTATCGTCTGTCGCGCGCGGAGGTGAAACGTAAGACCGCGGAACTTCTGGAACGGTTCGAGCTGACCGCCGCCGCCGGCCGGGCGGTCAAAACCTACTCGGGCGGGATGCGCCGCCGGCTCGATCTGGCCATGTCGCTGATCGCGTCGCCGCCGATCGTGTTTCTCGACGAACCGACCACCGGGCTCGACCCGCGCTCGCGCCTCGCGCTCTGGGACATGATCAAGGAACTCGCGGCCACGAACGTAACCATGTTGCTGACGACGCAACACATGGAAGAGGCCGATCACCTGGCCGACCGCATCGTCGTGATCGATCAGGGCAAAGTCATCGCCGAAGGGACCCCGCACGCGCTCAAGACCCGCGTGGGCTCCGACCGGATCGAACTGACCGTCGCGCGCAGGAGCAGCTTCGCCGCCGCGGCAAAGGCGTTGAAAGCGCCGGGCCTGCACACGGACGCCAGACGCCGCGTGCTCAGTTTCGCGATCGAACGCGGGGTGCACGATCTCAAAGAAGTCCTCAAACAACTCGAAAAGGCCCGCGTGGAAGTCGAAAGCCTGTCCCTGCACCGTCCCACGCTCGACGATGTGTTCCTTACACTGACGGGACACACGGCCACGATCGCGACCGAAAACGAAAACGGCGATGCGGAAAAGGACAACGCGAAATGAAACAACCGGGCCAACGAGAGCCATCGCGCCTCGGCGAAATGTACTGGTGGTTCGATAACGCCTGGGTGCTCACCGCGCGCAGCGTTAAACACATCACGCGCAACCTCGATCAATTGCTGGGCGTCGTGCTGATGCCGGTGATGTTCCTGCTATTGTTTCGTTACGCGTTCGGTGGGGCGATCCAGACGGGAGATACGTCCTACGTCAATTTCCTCGTAGCCGGCATCCTGGTGCAGACCCTGGCCTTCGGCGCGAGCACGACGACGATCAATCTCGTCATCGATTTACAACGCGGCATCGTGGATCGCTTTCGATCGCTGCCGATGGCGGGCAGCGCGCTTCTGATCGGTCACATCACCGCCGACCTGGTGCGCAATACGCTCGCGGCGGCCATCATGCTCGCGGCCAGCTTCCTGGTGGGTTTTCGACCCACGGCCGGGCCGGTGCAGTGGGTCTTGATCTTCGGCCTGATCTTTCTGTTCACGTTCGCGTTTTCCTGGTTTTGCGCGATTCTCGGCCTGCTCGTCAAAAGTTTCGAGGCCGCGCAGTGGCTGGGTTTCGTGATCATCATGCCGCTGACCTTCGCCTCCAGCGCCTTCGTCCCGACCGGGACGATGCCGACCGTTTTACGCGTATTCGCGGAAAATCAACCGTTTACGCACGTCATCGCCGCCCTGCGCTCCTGGATGGTGGGCACACCCACGGGCAGTTCCGGCTGGCTGGCCTTCGTCTGGTGCGCGGGGATCATCGCCGTTTCCGTACCGCTGGCCACCTGGTTGTACCGGGGACGGACAGGGAAATAAACAGGAGCAGACCTATGACACACGAACACGACGTCGGCAGTCTCAAACAACGGGTGGCGCGCCTGGAACGACTCACGCAGTTTTTACTGGATCAGCTAAAGCTCGAATTCACGGACAACAACCCGGAGGGATTTATCACGCCGGAAATCGCCGAACTGGTCCGGAAGGGCAACACGCTGGAGGCGATTAAACTTTACCGCGAACACACCGGCGCGGGCCTCAAAGAGGCGAAGGACGCGATCGACCGCATGGCCGCGCGTTAGTTTTAGCAGGCTGCCGAAAAAGCTACGAATGAGACGCACGGTAGCGCCAAAACTGGTGTTTCGTGAAACAGTTGTTAGAGTTAGGGCAACAGTTTGTCGATCAGTTTGGTGACGAGCGGGTAAATCACCGCGGCGGCAAGGACCAGCGTGAGCAACCAGCGTGTCTGTCGGCTCAGTGCCTCATGCACGCCCACGATCTGCTTCTGGACTTCGCCAAACTGTTTCTGGACATCAAGAAACCGCGCGTCCATACGTTCGACCAGTCTTTGTTCGGTTTCCTGGACACGACGGGCGAAACGGTCCTCCACAAGTTGAAACAGGACGGATTTCTGGTCTTCCTGGGCGGATTGAATCAGTTCCATGAGGTCCCGGGACCCTGTTCACCCGGTTTTTCGCGCAGACTGACCGGGGCGGTAAGAAGCCCCACCAAAACAAGGTAAGTGACTGAACGGCGCCGGTCAATGGTTTTTTCGCTGGGACCCGCACATCAGCAATTGGTTCGCCCGTTGAAAATTCCGATTTTTTTGCATCACTTGCGGACTGTGCCGCGTCTTACAGGTCGATGGAACACTCGACCGCATCTGCCATCCCCGCCCCCAGGCCGGACCCGGACTGGCAGGCGCTTTCGGTCGGTTTACGCGGCTTCCTGGCCCGGCGTTTGCCGGCGGATCTGGTGGCTGACGCTCTCCAGGAATGCCTGAGTCGCATGGTCGCGAACCTGCCCGGTCTTCGCCGGCCCGAATCCCTGCCGGCCTGGATGTCTCAGATCGCCCGGCGGGTCATCGTCGACGCCTACCGCGCGCAGGCCCGCGAACCGGAAGCGCTTGATTTTGAAGTCGCGGAAGACGCGCACGCCCCCGATGTGCTCCGCGAACTCGGCGCCTGCGTCCGCCCCATGCTGGCGACTCTCCCCGAAGACTACCGCAAAACTCTGACGCTCGCCGATCTGGAAGGGTTTTCGCACGCCAGTATCGCGACCGCGCTGGGCCTGGGCCTGCCTGGCGTGCGCGCCCGGCTCGCGCGGGGTCGGGTCATGTTAAAACGGCGGTTCGAGGAATGCTGCGCCTTTGAACGCAATCGCCGCGGTGAACTTTTCGATTTTCACGCGAAACAATCGTGCGACGGGTGTTGAGAGTTCATCTCAAAACCACATGGAGATAGTTTTGAGATGAACTCCAGGGTGAATTTCAGACGCAGCCAGGCGGACCGTCCCTAGCGAATCAGCGACTGGATGTCCATGCGGAGCTTTCCAACCGGCGCGGTGATTGATTCGTTCAGGGGCTGGCGACGAACGTTTCCGTAACCGTCCGCAGACGGCGCTGAATAGATTTCGACCAGACCGGCGTCAATCATGACGATCCAGTATTCGGCAACTCCGGCCCCCGCGTACAGCCGTGCCTTTTCCCGATCATACGCCGGGTCCAACGCCGAAACTTCAAGGATCCACTCCGCGGTTCGCGGATGCTCCACGTAATCCGAACGGTTGCCTTTTAGCACGACGATGTCCGGCTCAGGTTCCGAATCGACCAGAGTCAGGGGTTGTTCCTGGCGGATATAAAACAGGGCGCCAAGCTTTTCACGTAAAAATTCAACGAGGGCTTCCACGGCCCGGGTATGCGCGGGGGATTTCGGCATTGTTTCGACCAGACCGCCGCGAATCAATTCGACCCGGCCGCGCAGACCGGACGCGATCATGCGATGGTATTCCTCCACGCTGATCGGATGGAGCATCTGACGCAATACGGGACTTTCGACGGCGGGAATTGCCACAATTGAATGATACCGGTAACATCGATTTCAGTCAATCAAATATTGCGACTCACCACTCGTCGGCCAGGTTCCGAATTAATTTGCATCACTTTTCCCGCCGGCTCCGTCTTTCAGATTGCCGTGGCGGACGATGGTCCCCCGGCAGGAGTAAAATATGAACCAGGAAACAGTCCGCGCGAATGTGCGCGAAAATTACGGCCGGATCGCGCGGGAAGGCGGCAGTTGCTGCGGCCCCACCTGCTGCTCACCCGACGCAAAGGCGGAACCGGCCGGCGCACGCCCGGCGACCGCGGAGCGGCTCGGTTACAATTCGCAAGAAATTCAACGCGTACCGGATGAAGCGAATCTGGGCCTCGGCTGCGGCAACCCGCATTTGAACGCGGAATTAAAAGCGGGCGAGACCGTGCTCGATCTCGGCAGCGGGGCCGGCTTCGATTGTTTTATCGCCGCGCGCGCGGTCGGTCCAACCGGCAGGGTCATCGGCGTCGATATGACGCCGGAGATGATAAGCCGGGCGCGACGCATCGCGGACGGGAATGAATCCACGAACATCGAATTTCGACTCGGCGAGATCGAACATCTGCCCGTGGCGACGGCTTCGGTGGACGTGATCATATCGAATTGCGTCATCAATCTTTCGCCCGACAAACCGGCCGCGTACCGGGAAGCGTTTCGCGTGCTCAAACCTGGCGGGCGACTGACGATCGCGGACATCGTACGCACCGGGCCCATGCCCGACGCGGTGCGCGACAACCCGGACATGCTCAGCGGTTGCGTTTCCGGCGCCGAGGAACCGGACATGCTCCGGGCGATTCTTACGGAGGCGGGTTTTGTCGACATCACGCTGACGCCCACGAATTCCAGCGCGGATCTGCTCCGCGACTGGTTTCCCGGAAAGGCCATGGAGGAATACGTAACCTCGGCCGTTCTGCGCGCGCGTAAACCGGAACGGGCAGCGTTCAATTAAGAGATCGCGGCCCTGGATTTCGAACAGGCCACCCGCACCCGGCGCACCCGGCGCACCCGGGTGCGGGTTTCGCCACACACGAATCCCGTCCAGCGATCGCGGAAAAGCTTTTCATTTTTTTGATTTCGAAATTCCATGACGCTCTATGGAAAACACAGCAGTTCTCGCCGGCCTGGTATTTCTGGGCCTGGCTCTCGTCTCAAGCGCGCTCATCCTGGCCAGCATTCGTTTTTTTACGGAAGACCTGAGCGCCCTGTTTAAACTGGCCCGCTACGGCATCATCTTAGGAGTCGTGGCCGTAACCTCCGCCGTCTGTGTGGCCATCGGTCTGCGCCTCGATTCGCGGCATGAGGAGACGTACACGCGCGGCCTCAAGGCCGTACAACAAATCTGGGGCGGGGAAATCGTCCAGAGTTCGCCCTCCTTCACTTTTCCGGTCACTCAGACCGAAACGTATACCAATGAAAAAACCGGCGTACAATCCGAAAGGCTGGTAACCGTTTCGCGCGAGGCGAACTTTCAAGCGCAGAAAATCGCCCTGGGGCTCCAGTCCAATATTCGCAAGAAAGGCCTTTTATTTTACGCGGGGTATAATCTGACCTACCAGGGCGAATACACCGTGGCCAATTCGAGCCAGGCCGCCGACAATTTTACGTTTCACTTCGCTTTACCCGAAGCCGCCGGTAACATCACCGATATGGCCGTGCGACTTGACGGCAAACCCGCCGTGAACGACGTGAATTTTTCGGACGGTTACACCTGGTCCGGACGGCTCGCCCCGGGCGAATCGAAGGTTTTCAAATTGAGTTACTCCGCCCAGGGCACGGACGGTTTTACGTACGCGCTGGCGAATCGCCAGATCGAAATCAAGGACCTGGCGGCCACACTGGAGACCACCTACGAAGACGTGCGCATCCCCGAACAGGCGATGGTGCCTACGGATAAAGCCGAAAGCAATCAGAGTTCGCGCCTGAGCTGGGCCGCGAAGAACCTGATCACCGGGCAGAACCTCGCCGTGCGTTTCGAGGCGCCGGGTAACTGGGGCAAACTCGCCCCGAAAATGTTTTACTACGCTCCGCTGGCGCTTTTCTTATTCATGGGCCTCCTGCTTGTGAGCACGATCAGCCGCGGGCGGTCGCTGCATCCCATGCATTATTTTTTCCTCTCGGCCAGCTTCTTCGTCTTCTATTTGCTGGGTTCGTATCTCTTGAGTTTCGTGCCGATCTTCGTGGCGGTCGTCGGAGCGCTCGCGGTGTCGACCGGGATTATCCTGTATTATATACATCTTTTGAAAAAAGGCCCGGAACTCTTCCGAATGGCGGCGCTCGGGTCGGGCATTTTCCAGTGGTTGTTTTCGCTCGCGTTTTTTTTCCCTGAATACACGGGCCTCCTGATCACTCTGGCCAGTATCGTCTGTTTCGTGGTCTTGATGAAATCCACCGCCGAGATCGAGTGGGAAAACAAATGGTAGCGGGCGACAAATTTCGGTTCCGCTCTTATCACGCAAGATTCTTAAAAAAAGAGCGGCCGCATCGTTTTAGTACGTGACAGATTTTCGCGAAATTGTCTCTCAAAGGCTCGGACCCCGTGCCAGTGTTGCCGATCGTTAAAATTTTCCTGTGCGCGCCTCGCGC
>CAZVZS010000113.1:6390-9922 GCA_964631535.1 uncultured Leptospiraceae bacterium | reverse complement strand
GTCCCGCGCGGGAAGAAACAGTCCCTTTCCCGCGCGCGCGACCGCTTCCAGCTCACGCGTCGCGTCCGTGTTTAAATCGATGCCGATCACGTTGACGCGAATTTTCGCCCCTCCGGTCACGATGGCCCCGGCCACGCGCGCGGGATTGCCGCCGCAGCTTTCGGCTCCGTCCGAGATGACGACGATTTGCGCGTTCGGATGCAGTGGCAGAAGAGTTTCCTGTACGAGTTTGAGCGTGCCGGCCAGGGGCGTCGCGCCTTCCGGATGCATCAGGGCCAGTTGCGCGTCGATCGTCTCGCGGTTGCCGGTCTGGACCTGGCTGTACAAACGCATACTGCGACATCCGGGAATTCGATTGCCGTAGGCCACCAGACCGAGCGCGGTCCTGGCCGGCAGACGCGCCATCTCGGCCGCGATCAGAGCGCGCGCCGCGTCGAGCCGGTTACTTTCGCCGAAGGCCTCCGCCATCGATCCCGAAGCGTCCAGAATGAAAATCACGGGCGGACCGATTGGCGCGGTCGATTCGGCCATGGCCGTCGCCGGGGCGATGAGCAGGTTCGCCAGAAGCGGCGCGAACAGCCAGGTGATTCGTAATGGAAGGAAACGCACTGGTTTTTGTATCGACAGTCGGGAGGAGAACTTGAGAAACAACCCCATGAGTCCTTTACATCCAAACCCGTCGGGGAAGTTTTGACCATGCGTTTTCTAATTCCCATCCTCGTCGCATTTTCCCTGCTCGGGCATTGCGGAACCATGTCCAGAATTCCCATCAAAGTCGAAGATGTTCAAATGATCAAAGAAGGTGTCACCACCCGGGATGTCATCGTCAATGTGTATGGCGAGCCGCAGAAAACGGGCCTCTCCGGGGATCTGTTAAACTATTGTTACTGGCATAAAGAGTTCCTGAACCCCAGGGATAATTTATTGTTTCTGCAATTTGACGTCGGGGGGGTTGTTACCAGGAAGAACCTGAACGATAAAACCGCGCAGGAGGAATGCGGGTCGGTCGTCCCGGCCAGTCCTTCGCCCGGAATGAACTCCTCCGGGGCCAGCGGCGGCAACTCCGGTGTCAATCGAAGCCAGAACAACAGCAGGGGCAACTGCCATATCTACGATGGCACGGATCAATACGGTCGCCCGATCTATCGTTGCCCTTGAGTACTGCTGTGTCGAACTAAAAAAAATTTCCGAATCGCAAAAAAAAATGAACCTGAAAATTGATTTCTTCTGGTTGTGAAACGAAACAGTGGGCCGGCCCTTAATTTTTTCTTGCGGTGTTCGGCGGCGGCCTTACAATACGTTATGCTGCGTCTCAATATCGTCGTAGTCCTGTGCCTGCTGCCCTTCGTATCGTGTTTGCTCACGAATGAAATGGGGATCCAGCCCGTTAATTCGGTCCGGGCGAACGAAATCCCCGCCGAAGTGGGGGTCCGCGTGGCCAATGGCTGGTTGACCGGTCTGACGTTTTTTGAGGGCGACCGGCGGACGTCCTTCGTCAACCCCGCGTACCGCGAAAATTTGTATTACACCGCCTACGGTCTGGGAATGCTTGCGATCGACGAAAAAACCGGCGACAGAGATTATTTTACACGCGAATCGTTCGAATCCTGTCTGGAGCGTGCGTACGTTGCTTCGACGGGCGCGGCGATCCTGAAATTTTTCGAAGTCAGTTACGGTATACCCACGAATACTTCCGGGACGATTTCCGATAACAATTTATTCCTCTCCACCTGGTACGCCGGGGTGGCGGGGGCCACGGAATGCCGCACGGCGTTGATTCGCACCGGTCGGGTCTTCGAAATCGGCTATCTCCGTTTCTAACCCGGAGGGTTTTCGAACCGTTCGCGTTGCTCCCGGCGCTGTTCGATGGCCGCGCGCGAACGTTTCTGAAGCCAGGCGTGTCGCGCCCGCTGCGCGTCTGTTTCGGCGTAATGTTTTAAATATTCAAGCAGGCGAATATTCGCCTCCTCGCGTTCAATATAAAAACGATACACCGCCAGGATCTGCGCGGCGCTCGCCTGGCGGCGTTCGGCCGCTCGTTCCAGCCCGATGATCTCCGCTTCCGCCCGCATGGCCGCGCGAACCCCCGCGCGTTTCCGGGGAACGAGCGTGTTGCCCGGAAATTGCCGGGTGAGTTCCTCGAAACGCGCCATCTGGCGATTGGTGAACGGCTGGCCGGTCGTGGGATTGAGCGGATTGTCTTCGTCGACCGGTTCCCGGATTTCGTCGTCATCGGCGGCTCGTTCACCCTCTTCCTCCACCGGTTCCGCCGCGTCCTGGTCGATTCCCGCCGCCCAGAACGCGCCCGAAAACAGGGACGTGTCGTCCGCTCCGCGCGTGGCCACCGGCAGATTGGCAGGTTCACGCTCCAGGGCGGGAGACCCGGGCTCTGATGCGCGGCCGGGCGCCGAAAGAACAAGGGCCAGGGCGATTTCGCCCGCTACCACAAAAAAGATGCCGCGCGCGAACGTGGTGCCCGAACGAAACCCGAAAAACACCGGACGCGCGGGATTCGGAGTTCTGGACCTGCTCATTCGTAATCCAGCAGGCGCGGCAGGATTTCTTCCACCGGCCCTTCGATTTTGACACGGGCCTGCGCGTCGCGCTGCGTGGGGCCGCGGTTGACGATGAGCAGGCTGCCGCCGTTCTGCAAAACCAGGGCCGGCAGATTGTTCGCCGGAAACACCTCCAGCGAACTGCCGGCGATGATCATCAAATCGGCCGTGGAGCAGGCGGCCTGTGCGCGCGCGAACACATCCTCGGGCAGGTATTCGCCGAAGAGCACGACGTCGGGTTTGACGAGATTGCTACCGCACCCACGACACACCGGCAGGGCCGAACGTTCCATGGCCGCTTCGACCACCTTGCGATCATGACCGGCTCCGCAGTCCAGGCAGGTCGCCGTGCGCGAATGCCCGTGCAGGGCCAGCACCAGAGTGGAACCGGCCGCTTCGTGCAGCCCGTCGATATTCTGGGTGATGATCGGGCCGAGTCGCCCGTGTTTTTGTAAAGCCGCCAGAGCCAGGTGGGCCGGATTGGGGCGGGCCGCGCGCGTCTTGCGCGCCAGCGGCCGCAGCCACTCGAAGAAGCGAGCCGGGTCGCGGCGAAACGCGCTGATCGTGGCCACTTCCATGGGATCGTGTTCGCTCCAGAGTCCGCTTTCGGGGGACCGAAAATCGGGAATCCCGCTGGGTGTGCTGATGCCGGCGCCGGTCAGGGCCACGACCCGTCGCGCTTCGGCGATCAACGCGCGCGCGGCCTCAAACAGATCCCGCACCGCTCGTCTCCGTTTCGCGCCGCGCCGCGAAGTCGAACCGGTCGTCTTCGCCTCCGCTCAGATGCTGGAAGATGCGCCCCTCGGCGATCGTATGTAGATGACCCAGGTCGCGTAAAGGTTTTTCCATTACGAGCCTGGCCGCGCGTTTTTTGCCGATGCCAGGCAGGGACGCCAGGGCGCCGCGGTCGAGCTGATTGATCGCGATCGGATAGGCGAGCCCCGTCACGGAACGTTCCTCGGCGCCGGTCACGACCG
>CAZVZS010000113.1:0-6380 GCA_964631535.1 uncultured Leptospiraceae bacterium | reverse complement strand
GCCAGCGAGCGCAGCAGCGATTGGGCTGCCGGCGCCGAGAAGCCCTGGTGCTTGGCCAGCAGGCGCGCGGTCTGCAGCGCGTCCAGCGGCCGGCGCTGCGCGAAGGCCCGGGCCGCGGCCGGGTCGCCAAGGGGGATTTTGACCGTGACAGGGTATGAGCCGAGCGGACGGCCCAGGTAATACCCCTGGTTGGTCTGCTCAAGGAAAACTTCGCGTATTCTTGATCCATTCGGAAAATTGCGAATCAGCATCTCCCGGTCGATTTCGTGGCGAATTTTTTCGCGGAAGTAACGAAATTTCTGCTCCAGCGCCGCGGGACGGCGGCGTTTGCGGGAAACTTCGGCTTCGGCGTCCGGGTCGCGCTGGAGTCGTTCCAGTTTCGTATTACGATAGGCCACGGTCTGGCGAATATTGATGCGACGCAGCAAAAGTCCGCGGTCCAGAACTTCTTTGAGGAAATTGTAATTCAGTTCGAAGGTGTCTTCGCTTTCGCCCGGCAATCCCGCCAGAAAGTTCAGGCCCGGCAGAAAACGCGGAATCCCGTCCACGCGCTGCGCCCCGTATTCGTTGACGATTTCGATGGCGCGCATGGCCCCGGCCGTGTCCACTTTCAAGTCGTTGAGTCGCACGACCACCGGATCGGCCGTTTCCAGGCCCATGGCCGCCGTGTCTCCGGCCGTGTTATAACGCGCGATGATCTTCGTAATTTCGCGCGATTCCTCCGGAAAAGTCGCGATCAGGCCCGGGTTCACGTTGTCCAGGTGCAGGAGTTTGAGATCCGGTGCCGCCGCGCGAATGCCCGCGTACAGGCGTTCGACCTCTCCTGGCACGGGCCGCGGAAACGTATTCTGGAAGTCGCCCATGTTCGCGCGAAACGTATACAGATCCGCCTGACGACCCAGGCGAAAGTAACGACAGCCGGCCGCGTACAGTTCGCGCACCTCGGCCAGGATGCCCCCGGTTTCGCGAAAATCGGGGCGACCGTAAAACGCTTCCGTGCAGAACGAACAGTACACGTCCCGCGTACAGCCGCGGTACGTTTCCAGCTCCAGGATGATGTACGGAAAATTGGGGTGCAGGGTGCTCAGGAAGGCACCGGCCGCGGCCCAGCGGTCCACCTGTTCGTACGAACGCCGTCCGGTGGTTATGTACTTTTCGCCATTCTGTAATTCAGCGAGGCCCGCGCGAATTCCGCCCGGATGGCCCGCCAGCCGTTCCACGTACAGTTCCAGGTCCCCGCGCACGAGCACTCCGCCGCGCCGCGCGATTTCTTCCTGGATGGCCGTGGCCGCGTAGCGGATGGGTCCGCCGATCAGCGTGGTCCCGCCCGGCTGGTGACGTTCCCGCCATTCCAGGAACTCCAGCACTTCCTGGACGGAACCGATTTTCCCGCCCAGGTATTTACCGGGCACCGTATGACCGGCCACCAGCACGACGAGTTCGGGATCATGGTCGAGCGTTTTCCCGCGCGCGCGCCATTCGTCCACAGTGAGATAAGAAATCCGTTCGGGGGCGACTCCGGCGCTCACAAGTGCCCCCGCCGCGTACCGACAATAAGGGGACAGGTAGGGCGGGACACCGAAACAGGCCGGTTCATCGACGTAAAAATCGAGAATGAGCATAAAAATGACACTTTACTGCCGGGGGCCGTCCGGTGATACAGTTTCAGTTTTGTTCGTACGGGCCGGGGCTGATACCGGTTCCGCTGCCGGCAGGGTACCGGAGGAAAACAGACGCGCGTAATTCCGGATTATGTTCCTTTTAATTTTTGCGACTGTACCGGTTCCGAACTTCGTATCCTCCGCGTTTCGCCCCGGGCGAACCGGCGGGTCATACATCCAGAGTGTGCCTGCGTGGTTTCTACCCCAACAGGGAAACTGAACTTTATTATACCATTCGCTTCCCGGGCCGGCAAGCCGCAATCGAAAACCGCCTGGCTGTCCCTGAGCGTTTTGCTGCTGGTTTTCGGATTCGGGGCCCTGTCCGCGCAATCGCTGGAAGAGCAGGGCGGGCAGTTTCGTCGCGATCTGGAAAAATTGCAGAGCGATCCGTTGCTCAAACGTCTCTTCGGCCAGGGCGGTTCCGGCGGCCTGACCGAAACCCAGAAGATCATTCTCCAGCGCGCGGTCGACCGCATGCCGGAAGAGGAACTGGAAGAAAATCTGCGCACCCTGGAACTTTCGTCCCGGGGTACGGTGTTCCAGAAACGGGATCGCTTGAAGATTGCCCTGGGCCTCATGCTTCCCCCGGAATTGCCCGCGCCCAGGTCAAAACCTCGCATCGAAATCGAAAACGCGAGCGAAGGCGAATACATCAAGGGCCAGGAAGACAAACGGGGCCTGCTCTTTCTGCGCGGCCGGATCCGCGTGCGCATGGAGAACGGTTATTTTCTGGCGAACCTGGTGATCGTCGATACGGAACGCCAGGAAGTGTACGCCGAAGGCGACGTCGTCTACCGCGACCGCACGTCCGAGATCAAAGGCGAACGACTGATCTTCGATCAACGCCTCGGCACCGGGATTCTGTACAACGCGAGCGGTTACCGCGAACCGATTTTTTTCATCGGTAAAAATCTCACGCGCATCGGCGAAAAAAAATACGCCGTTTCGCACGCGTATTTTACGAGCTGCGCGGCCGAACTCCCGCATTACAATTTCACCGCGCGACGCCTGTGGCTGTACGAAGACCGCAAGATGGTGGCGGTGGGCGTTCTGTACTACGTGGGCGGGGTGCCGCTCCTGCCCCTGCCGTTTCTGTACGGCTCCGAATGGGGCACGGGCATCATCACCCAGGTGGGCCTCGGCCAGATCCAGGGCTGGTTCATCCAGAACACCTATCAATTCAGCGTCCCGTCCGCGTACCTTTCGGCCTGGCAGCCCACGGGCTACCGCGTCACGGCCGACTATTACCAGAATACGGGCGAGGCGGGGGGCCTCGAGTTTTACAAGTTCAGTTCCCACCTGAATTATTTTTTCCAGTTCGGCGCCGCGCAGTATCGCCGCTACGAAATCGTACAGGACTTTCGCGAAGACGATTATATTCGTGTGACAAACGTCGTCCGCCACGGGGACGGGACCTACGGCAAGGAAAACTTCAAGTGGCGCAAGGCCTTCGGCATCCTGAATTACAACGACAGCGACGGGCCGGACAACCAGGTGCGCAACCTGCATCTGCGTTATGAAGATTATACCCACCGCCTGTACGAATACGAATTCGGGGCGCGTTATCTGCCGACCTCCACGATCCCCGCGCTCTACCAGAACAACGAAGCGGGGCGCGGACTCATCCGCAACCAGACCGACTGGAATCTGATTTACAATGAACAATTCGACGACATCCACGTCCGGCTCGAGGGCAGCCGCCGGCGCTACTGGCGCGAGAGCACCGATCCGCGTGAGTCGCGTTATCTGCCGGTGCTCGATTACGCGCCGGCGCTCGACATTTCGAAAAAAACGAATCTGGGACTGCTGCCCTTCCTCGACGCGCCCGTGTACTGGGACAATGAACTGCGCACGGAAGTGCGCCGGGAGTACACCAGCCTGGAAGACCCGGATTTTTCCAACGTCAACGAAACCGAGTTCCAGACGATCAACAAAAACGTGCTGAAAAGTTCGTTCCGCTCGTATTTTTCGTATTACCCGTTCATTACGTTCAGTCCGCGCGCGGGCTACGGCGTCCAGCGCACCCTCGCGCGCGGGAACGACGACTACCTCAGCGCGACCTCGCTCCAGGCGCTGGACGAGGAATCGCGGCGCAACAGCTACGAATTTCTTTTCACCGAAGACGAACTCGTGCTGGGGCCGGATCCCCTGAGCCTGCGCGCCACGTACCGCTTCAAGGAAAGCCGCAAGGAAGAACTCAAGGACGCTCCGGTCGTCAATTTTCGCGGATTCGAGGAAAATCAGAAAGTAAACGAAACCGAACTCTCGCTGGAGGCCCGCCCGCTTTCCGACCTTCTGTTCAGCGTCGGCTCCATCTACGACAACCGTGAATTTCAGTACGATGTCTCCGAACGCGAACGCTGGAACTACGTCATTTTCCGCAGCGATCTGACCGTCGATTTCCTGAACCTGGGCCGCGACCGCCGCGAAAACCTGCTCAGCCGTCAGAAGTTGCACTTTATGGGCGTGCGTTTGACCAACGATTACATCTGGGATCCGGCCAGCCGCAGCGACCACGCCGACGTGGTGGGAGTGAACCTGACCGCGGGCGGGTTCGATCTGTGGTTGCTTAAACGGCTGCGCTACGTCGAAATGGGCTTTTACTGGTATCACGTGTATTTCGATCGTCGCCTGGATCACATGCGTTACAGTTCGAAGGTCGATATCCAGCTGACCCGGTATATATTTTTTGAGATGCAGATCGAGTCGCGGGCCACGGATATCGAACGTTACAAAACCGGCTCCACTGACGACCAGGGACGTTCGGACCACGTGCCGGTGGAAGAAGACCTGGCCAACGGTCTGGGTCTGAACGGCCGTCAGGCGCGCCAGGACACCGTGTTCAACGTGGGCTATTTCGAAGGCGCCCTGATCATGGATCTGCACGAATGGGAGATGCGCATGGGCTACGCGCTCGAACAGCGTACCCTCTTCGCCGGGTTCAATTCACGGGAGATCGTCACGTTTTACGACAACAAGGTCTTTTTTTCGCTAACGCTGCTGCGTTTCGACATCGGCGGGGTGGGCGACCGGCCCAGCCGGTTCATCATCAACCGGCAGCGCGTGCGGCCGGGAGACGTGGGTCGCTCCTCCATCCAGGCGGGCTCGCGCTAATCGCGTCGAACAACCATCATGCTGCGCGAACGGAATCAAACTTTCAAACTGGTGTTCATCTTCATGGACCTGGTGCTCGCGGCCTGTGCGTACGCCACGGCCCTGGTGCTGCACTTCGGCATCGTTTCGCCGGATAAATGGTCGGTGGCCGTGGGCGACTATGTCCTGGCGCGCTTGCTCTTCGATTCCGAGGAGCATGGCCTGGCCGCCTTTCTTTCGTACACCTACCTGGGATTCCTCTTCTGCATGAGCCAGGTGGTGGTGTTCGTCGCGACGGATCTGTACCATCCGCGGCGGGGCCAGTCGCACTTCCGCGAGTGGGTCGGTATCGCGCGCGGCGTCGTGTTCAACCTGATCGTCGTCGTGGCCTTGCTGTTTTTTTACCGGGGCGCGAGTTATTCGCGCATCCTGATCCTGTATACGGCCGGTTTTGCGCTGTTTTATTTCATGGCGGGCCACTGGATTTTTCGCGCGCTCATGGAACGCCTGCGCGCGCGCGGATTCAACACGCGCGACGTGCTTGTACTCGGCACGGGCGACAGCGCGCTGCGCCTGGTCGACATTCTCGCGCGGCATTCTTTGTACGGATACCGCGTGATCGGCCTGGTTGGCCCGAAGGCGAAGACCCACCCCGCCCTTGAAAAAATGATCGTGGGGACCTTTCGCGATTTTCGCAAGATCGCGCAGCGCATGAAGCCGCAGATGATCGTGTACGCCATGCCGATGGACACCGCAAAGCTGGAAACCGTCGTGGAGTTCTGCGATACGGAGGGCCTGGACTGTCGCATCGTGCCGGAGATCGTACGCCTGATCACGCAGAACGCGCGTATCACCGAAATCGAAGGCCTGCCAATTCTTTCGCTGCGCGACATCCCTCTGAAGAATGGATACAATCGTTTCGTAAAACGTATGTTCGACATCGCCGTGGCGTCGGTCACGCTCATGCTGGCTTCGCCGCTCCTGACCCTGATCGCGCTGCTGATCAAACTGACCATGCCCGGGCCCATCTTTTTCCGGCAGGAGCGGGTCGGACTCGACAACCGCATTTTTTCGGTATTTAAGTTTCGAACGATGATCGTCCAGGAAAAAAACTCGTCGGATACAGTCTGGGGATCGCAGAGCGACAATCGCGTGACGACGCTCGGCAAAATTTTGCGCAAGACCTCCCTGGACGAGTTACCCCAGGCGATCAACGTGCTGCTGGGGGACATGTCGATCGTCGGCCCCCGTCCGGAGCGTCCGCATTTCGTA
Organism: uncultured Leptospiraceae bacterium; assembly: GCA_964631535.1. Lineage (GTDB taxonomy): Bacteria > Spirochaetota > Leptospiria > Leptospirales > Leptonemataceae > CAZVZS01. The sequence continues at coordinate 354 of CAZVZS010000113.1, read as the reverse complement.
ACCCAGTTTAAATCGCAGTACACGCATTACATGCGCCGCCACGCGGTGAAAGCCGGCATCACCGGCTGGGCCCAGGTGCAGGGTTATCGCGGTGACACTTCGATCGAAAAGCGCGTGCAGGCGGACATTTATTATATCGAAAACTGGACTTTCTGGTTCGACATGCTGATCATCCTCAAAACCCTGCCGGCCCTGTTTCGCTTTCCCGGGGAGTAAATTAATTCCAGGCGAACACGGAACATATCCACGTTCCGGATCGCCAGATTTCGCCCCTGTCCGGATAATCTCCGTTGGCCATACTGAACCAATTTTCGGTTCAACAAATCGTCATCTCCATACCGGTAGAGTTCCCCG
>CAZVZS010000112.1:0-10154 GCA_964631535.1 uncultured Leptospiraceae bacterium | reverse complement strand
TCGATCTTTCGCAGGTGGTGAGCAAGTACATCGGCGAAACGGAGAAAAATCTGGCGCGCATCTTCGCGCAGGCCGAAAACTCGCACGCGATTCTGTTTTTCGACGAGGCTGACGCCCTCTTCGGCAAACGCACGGAGGTTAAAGACGCGCACGACCGCTACGCGAACACCGAAACGAGCTACCTGTTACAAGAGATCGAACGCTACCCGGGCATTTCCATCCTGGCGAGCAACCTTTCGGAGAACATGGATAAAGCCTTCCTGCGCCGCATGCAGTTTGTGGTCGATTTCCCGTTCCCGGATGAAACGCACCGGCGCAGGCTCTGGGCCAGTTTTTTTCCGCCTGAAGCGCCGGTTGAACCGGATGTCAATTTCGATTTTCTCGCGAAGAAGATCAATATGACCGGGGGCGGCATCAAGAACATCGTCATCAACGCGGCCTTTTACGCGCGCGCTGAAAGCAATTCGATTGCGATGCGCCACGTTCTGCGGGCCGTCAAGCGTGAGTACAAAAAAGGAAGTATGGCGTTCATGGCGGTGGATTTCGCGCCGTATACCTTCGAGGACGATCATGGCTGAAAACAAATCGAACAATTCCAGCAAACAGGGGCCCGACGATTCGGGGTCCACCCGGCGCAATAACGGCTACGCCTACGAACGTAAAATTCGCACGTTCGAAGTGCCGCAGCTTGAGCGAGCGAGTGAAACTTCCGAATTCGCGCGGCAAAATCATAAAACCGCTCAAAAGTATGATCGATTCGGCCGACCGCTTCCGCCGCCAGCTCCTTATAAGCAGATCATCCCGCCGGGGTATTACCTGTACCAGGGAAGTGAAGAATCAGACCGCTACTGGCGCGGCGTGATGGAGGAAATCAAGGCCGAACGAGACCTCGCCCTCCAGAAAAAAGCGCTCCAGGTGAGCATTCCGGGGGATCCGCTCGAAGTGGAAGCGGACCGCGTGGCGGAGAAAGTCATGCGCGCGCCGGATATGGGCGAGGAGGATGTTCAACGGGAAGCGTTTCGCGCGGATGAGGAAGAACTCCTGCGCAAAGGCAATGGCGCAGCGCAGGCCGACCCGGACACGGCCGACCGCATTCAGTCGCAGCGCGGGAAGGGTGAACCGCTCGCAGGTAGTGAACGTGAATTCTTCGAGCCGCGGATGCAGACTGACTTTGCCGATGTGCGCATTCACCGGGACGGGGAAGCGGCCGAACTGGCGGCGGAGGTCAACGCGAAAGCGCTTACTATCGGCAACGATGTGTTCTTCGGGCAGGGGCAGTACCGGCCGGAATCGAGTGACGGGAAAAAACTCATCGCGCACGAGCTGACGCATACTGTTCAACAGGGATCGGCGGAGGCCGTGCGGCGAGCTATCGCCGAACATGAAATTATCCCCACCGCCGGGCCGGTCGAAAGCCAGCTAAAAGCCGAAATCGCCCGCTTAAAATTCCCGGGATTAAAACCGGAAGATAAGGAGCGATTGCGCGCCCTGATTGTTGATATCAAAGGTGACCTGTATGTTGATAAAGACGGAAATATGGTCTGGCGAAAAGGATGGGAAAATCCAGATCATGGAACGGCAGGTGATCCGGAATTCTTTTTGGACCCTTTTACCTTCGCTGGAGGAAGTGGAATAGGAAAGGGAGCGGCCAAAGCTCTTTGGGGATGGTTAACCGGAAAAGCCCTGGTTGGTGCAGCCGGGTCCTTCTTTTTCAAAAAAAGTACCAAAGAAGTTATTGAACATCTTGAAAAAAATGGTTTCCGAATGTTACACCCAGAAAGCTCATTGTCAAAATCTACGACCGAATTTCTTAGAAAGCAGCCCACTGACACATTAATCAATGCGCTCAGAAATCATCCGCAGGAAGCATTAAAAGTGACTCCTGACGGCGTCATAATGCAAGGGAATCACCGAATTCGCGAGTTGATTGAACGTGGAGTAGACGTCATTCCCCTTCTAAAGGAAGCACAAAAGAAGGCTTCTGGATCAAGCCGAAAAAATTTGGATGATTTATTTCGATGAACGATTTCAATGAAATGAAAAACAGATTGGTGGATGCGTATGCACAATACAGTACGGAAAAAAAAATCGCGTTTCTAATTGCGACCAGTTGCTACTTATGTACAAATGCCCGGCTCAAACTCAGGGATATTTCAAGGGGGAGGGAAGTTGGAATCCAGCTTAATGAAACACAAGGTAAAATCATGGGCAGGTTATTTAACCTTTATTTAAATTTGGAGGAGAGCTACTCTGCAAATGATTTTTTTGATGCCCTATTCGAAACCGTTGGGACAGGAGAATTCCAGGATGAATTTCTGGATTCATGTATTCAAGCGTTCGAATACTTGAAAGCAGCCAAAAACCCTAATCAAGGGTAAAAACCGTTAGCCTCTATTCCGAGTGGCTAAAATATTCCCAAAATTGTATTACCCACTTTTTTTGTTCCTGAGTATCGGGAACCGAAACTCCCCTTGCATTCTGGATTTGAAGTAGTGCTGTTTCAGGATGCATTTCGTGAACCATCATAATAGCAGCAGCAATAATTGCTGCGCGGCCAACGCCCATTCGGCAATGAATCACCATTCTGCTTTCAGGGTTGTTTAGTTCAGTCTTTATTTTTTTCAGAAAAATGTTTACCTTTGAAAAGCTCTCCGGGGTTTTCCGATCTGGGATTGGGAACCGAAAAAACTTGATTCCATACTCTTTACAAAAGTCTCCTTCCCTCTCTAATTCCAGTTCAACGATTTCCTGATCTTCAAGTAGCGAAAGGACCAAATCGACGCCCTGGGATGACAGACAGCCTATTGAATCATTCAGCCATTCCCCGCCCCGGGGCCGTGCCATTATTCCCAGTTTAAAATTGCTAAAACCAGGCATCCAAAAAACCGTCTCAAGCATGAAGATTTTTCCACACCATATTCTTACAAAACTTACCCGTTTACGGTCTGAGGGGCCGAAAGTTGACAAATACGACGAATTGTATAGGTCCCCTCTCCGTGAAAAGTTGAGCGTTCTATTTTAACAGCCGCCATCTCCACATCGGATTCCCCTTCCTTTTTTATGTAATGCGATCGAGGCGGGCGGCGATTTTCAGGCCCGCGTCGGAATTGGCGGAGGCGATGATATCTACGATTTCCTTGTATGAAATCAATAGCTTTGCGCGGGAAAGGAAAAAAAATAGTCTGTGCGCGGTCCGCCACGCATATGGACCCGGGTTGTCATTAACGCCGATTCCGAAAACACACATTCAGACGGTACCGGGATCAATTCATTAGAGTTTTTGGCGAAGGTATCTATGCGATGGCTCCTGTATGACGATTTTATTTTGATTTTCCGGGAATAAGATTATGTCTCTTAATGGTGACTATTATCGAAAAAAAAGCCGGGGGATACCTCCCCGGCCGCGGTTTTTTAGCGGGGCTTAATACTGATCCTCCGGGAAAGAATTCCGACCACTGTAACACGAAAGGGGCCCGAATGATCAATAAATAAAGGCGCCAGCCCGGGGAGCGACGGGTTAACCCGGATTATTTTTGCCCTTCCACTCCGCGTCCAGTTCGGCGTAGCGACGCGGGGTCATGCCCGTTTCCTCGCGAAAAGCCCGGTAGAACGCTGAACGAGAATTGTAACCGACCGCGAGGGCGATGTCCAGCACCGAACGTTGGTCTTCTTTCAGCAAGGCTTTGGCCTCGCGAATCCGGTATTCGTTCAGATAGCCGTAAAAACTTTTTTGCAGATGGCGATTCAAATACTCAGAGAGCTGGTGCGTCGAAAGATCCAGCATGGCTGCCAGCCGCGCGAGCGTGAGGTCTTCGTCACAGTAGGCTCGTTCTTCCTCCATGAGCGACTTCAGGCGAACTCCCAGGTCATCGAGGTCGACGCCTTTGATGTGCGAGATGCGGTACTGATCGCGTTTTTTTTCGCCAAATTCGCGCACGAGCGATTTGCGGCGTTTTTCGAACAGACGATCAATCTGCGGTTGCACACGCTGGAAATAAAACAGGTTGGCCAGGAAGGTGCCGACGAAGAGCATCAGAAGCAGGAGCGGATCCAACGCGGACAGGACCGGCTTGAGCCAGCGCAAAACGAAATAATTGGGCAGCAGGATCAACGACGAAAAAATCAAACGCGGCAGGGTGATACGAAATACAAAACGCGGATTCAACACCCGATGGCGCAGGATGCCGTAGATCAGAAAAGCCAGGGGAATGAACAGGAAATTTCCAACTGGATAAACGTTGTAACCCTTGATGGCGGGCACATTCAAGAGCGTCAGCGCGGCCACGGTCAGGAACGAAAAGGTAATGTACTTGATTTTCAGGCGCGCCAGTTGCCCGGTCTCGCGCCGCAGTTGTAAAAAACAAACCCCCAGGCCGTAGATCAGGCCCAGGACCGTATACAGGCCGAAGAGGTCGAAGGCCGGTCCGCCCCGCGCGATGGTTCCCCATTCGAATTTATAAAAACCGTAGAAATACGCGTCAGTCGTCGTGAAATACGCGAAAACCGCGCTGACCAGACCAAGGGCCAGAACCAGCGGCAGGCGCGATAATCCGTACACCCGGTGAATGAAGTGCAGGGTCACCGGCGTCACGAACACGTACACAAAATGAACGGATCGTTCAATTTTTAGTAACAGCGCCTCGTCCGTGACGATATGATGGGCGATGAAAATGGGCGCGAGCAGGGACCACCAGAACGAAACCACCGCGAGGCGAATATTCTCCGGGCGGCGCAACCCGCGCGTGAGCACCAGGCCCGCCAGAGCCAGCTGGATGGCAAAGGACAGGAGCGGCGGAATGATGTAAGGCGAAAGATCGTCGAGTTTGATCGGCATGCGGGGCCCACCCCGGCCTCAACAGGTTGCGGGGCACTTTTTTTGCTCAACGAAAAGCGCCTTTCAAGGCGGTTTTCTTCATTTCACAGTGGCACCGGATTTTTTGCATGAAACAGTGTGCTGCCCCCACAGGTATACGCTGCCGCGAAGCCATGGAGGGCGAAGCGCCGGCTGTTCGGCCACGGAGGGCCGTACAGCCGGCCTGCGTATGCCTGTGGGGCGCATCATAGTTTCGTTTCATGCATAATCCGGGCTAATGCCAGCCGGATGTGAAACGGAACTCGACCGCGGTCGCGTCACGGTCAAGCGGAAACGCGCGCATCTCGATGGCCCGGTCCTCTCGCGACAGGTCTTCGGTCACCCCGTCGACCCGCGCCCCGCCCACAACCATAGACTGGTAATTGGTCGGAACGCGAACTCGTATCTGTGTCGTTTCAGGCGAAAAACCGCGTTCGACCTGGTTCAGGCGTAAAAAGAGGGCCCCCGTGCGGTCGCGTTCCCCCCGGCACTGGAGCCGGTATCGTTCCGCCGCCGGGGTCAGCAGATCGTCGAGGATCAGCTCGCCCGTCATGTGGTCTCCCGGATAAACTTCGAGCGTCAGGCTGGAACGCATACTGGCCTCGGCGTTGCGTTCCGCGGCGCACACCGGCAGAATCGCACCGGCGCGTACGAACAGTGGATAGTAACCCAGTTTTACGGCGAATTCATGCGTCTCCCCGCCCGGGTACAACCGCATCGTTTCGAATTCGTACCAATCGCCAGGCGGCAGATACACGCGGCGCGTCGTGGCCCGCGGTTCGAGCACGGGGGCCGCGAGCAAATGCGGGCCGAGCATGAACGAATCGCGTACAAATTCGTGGTCGACGTCCGGGAATTCGAAAAACACCGGGCGCGCGATGGGTGCCCCGGTCCGGTGGCTCTCGTGCGCGAGCGCGTACAGATACGGCATCAGGCGATAACGACGCTGGATGTGCTTGCGGCAGACCGCGGTCACTTCTTCGCCAAAACTCCAGGGTTCCTGATCGTGGGAGAAAAGCACGGTGTGCGTGCGGAAAAACGGCAGGAGCGATCCGAGCTCCATCCAGCGCGCGAACAGTTCCTTCTGTTTGATGACCTTCACGACACCCGTCATGCCCGGCCCGGCGGCGAACCCGCCCACGTCGGCCCCGCTGAACGGCACGCCCGAAAGTCCCAGATTGAGCACCATGTATAAATTTTCGCGCAGATGTTCCCAGGTGGAGTGATTGTCACCGGTCCAGAGCGCGGCGTGTTTCTGAATGCCGCAGAACGCGGACCTGGTGAGAATGAAGGGCCGAGCGAGCGGGAGATGTTTCCTGAACGCGGTGTTCGCCGCTTCGGCTTCCAGGTTCGCGTACAGATTGCGCACCTCACGGTGGGGTCCGGTAAAATGTTCGATATCCTCGGCCAGGGGATTGTAGTTTTTCCCGATCTTGAGCACGGGATCGTTCATGTCGTTCCAGATCCCGCTCACGCCTTCTTTAAATAAAGCGAGGTGACAATCGGCCCACCAGTCGCGCACGTCCTTGCGCGTGAAATCCGGGAAGACGGTATTGCCCGGCCAGACCTTGCCCACGTACGGAAAGTGATCGTGAGTCTTGCAGAAATAATCGCCCTGCTTGCCCTGCTCGTATACTTTGTACCCGTCTTCGATTTTAACGCCAGGGTCGACCACCGCCACGGTGTGGATGCCGAGTTCGGCCAGCCGGCGGTGCATGTCACCGGGTTTTTCGAATCGCAACGGATTCCAGGTGAACACCTTATAATCGTCCATGTAGTGGATGTCCAGGTGCACGGCGTCCACGGGGATTTTCTCCGCGCGGAACCTGGCGGCCAGCTCCAGCACCCGCGCCGCGCTTTTGTACGACCAGCGCGACTGATGAAAACCAAGGGCCCAGACCGGTGGCAAAAAGGGACGGCCCGTCAATTCGCAGTAACTTTCCAGGATTTCCGGCAGGGTGCCGTGAAAGACGAACACGTCCACCGGACGATCGTTCCCTTCGCTTTCCAGATCGAACCGCACGCTCGGCCCGTCGGGATGGTCTTCCGAGTTATCGATGGAGACGCGACCCGGACGAGTGGAATGCAAAAAAATCCCGGAGAATCGATTTTCGCGAGAAACTATAAAAAATGGAAACGAGGCGTACGTGGCCCCCGGCACCGAATAAAACATGGTGTCCAGATTTACGAGCCGGAAATTCTGGTTGTTGCGGTCGGCCTGACCGCTGGCGGCTCCGAAGCCGTAGACGCGGTCGCGCGGGCGCAGGCGCACGGTGAACAGTGGCTGGTTGTAGGCCCCGGTCTGGACCGTTCCGGCGGCGATTTCCTGGCCGTCCCCGGTCAGCTTAAAATGACCGGTGGGCGGATCGAATACAAAATGCAGGGACCGTTTACGGGTCACCAGCATGCCCTGGGGATCTTTGTGAATGGAAGCGCGCTCTTGGCGGACGCCCGGTTGTAAAATCGAACTGTCCGGAAACAATTCGAGGGGTCGATCCGAAATGCAGAAACGGAAAACCCGACTGCCGTACAGCGCGGCCTTGACGGTACTGGTGCCCTTATCGATGATCATGGTTTGCATGGACTGTGCCGGGCCCTGCCCGATTCAAGCAGCCCCGCGACGGTTTCCCGTCCGGAGCGGTATTTTGTGGTACAGTATCGGACCGCGTGGAGTTAAAATCGAATGCCTGGAAATTCCCGCTTTTGCTTTACTCCTCTGCCAGGCGTCTTTGAACTGTCCTGATACAGCCGATGAATTCGAAAAAACGTCTCCTCTTCCTGATTCTGATCCTCGTCGGTCTGGCGGGTTTCGGGGTTCTGCTCCTGCCCGCCCCGGAGTATCGTTATGAAGCGCCCGGACCCCTGCCGGCCACTTTTGAGGATTTCCAGAAACAGATGGCCCCCGCCGCTCCGGTACGGGAAGGCAATGAAGACCGCGTGGTCCGTTTTTCCCCGGAACGTACCGAATACGCGATTTTATACATCCACGGGTTCGGCGCCAGCCGCGGGGAAGGTGAACTCGTCGTGGATAAAATCGCCGAACGGTTCCGCGCAAATACCTATTACATGCGCCTGCCTGGCCACGGTACGAATAAAGACGATCTACGGGAACAGGGAGCGCGCGATTACCTGGACGCGGTGGAAGCGGCCCTGCGCGCCATGCCGCTGCTCGGCAAACGAACCGTCGTCATGGGCACGAGTTTCGGCGGCCTGCTGGCCACGCATCTGGCGGCGGCCCATCCGGACGGGATCGCCGGGCTCGTCCTCGTTTCGCCTTTTTACGAATTCGCGCCACTGGACGCGAAAATCATGGGCCACGTTCTGGTGCGGCCCTTCGCGCGGCTGGCACTGGGACACCGCGTGCGCGTGACCCGGCCCGATCCGAACGCGCCCCCGGACAAAAACGACGCGCGCAAACCGGGGTATGAACGTTTCTGGTACAATGAAAAATATACCGATTCGTATTTCCCCATCGCGGAGTTGCGCGACGGGATTGTCCGCCAGGATCGTTTCGCGCGCATCACCATGCCCGTGCTGCTCCTGTACTACTACAGGGACGAGGAACACCAGGACGCGTCGGTCTCCGTGCGCGAAATGCTGGAACGATTCACGCAGATGGGTCGTTCGCCCACGGGGCGCGGTCCGCTGGCCGGCCATCGTTTGAACCGGGCCGTGGCCATTGAGGACGGCAACCACGTCATGCTCAGTGAATGGGTCCAGAGCGACAATGACCGCCCCCGGCGCGAAATTGAGGATTTCCTGAACGCCGTCATGACCGACCAGGGGATCGCCCTGCCGGAAGCGGCGGCAGGTGTAAAATAACCGAATACCTGACCGCACCCTATGAACAATACTCTCGTCATCATTCCCGCTAAAAACGAAGCGGCGACGATCTACGAAGTCGTCACTCGCGCGCTCGAATTCACGGACGTGTGCGTCGTTGACGACGGGAGCGTTGACGCCATGCCCCAGGTTTTACGTGGGATTAAAATGGAAACGGCTTCGGGGCTGCACCCGAACCATGTGCATATCATCACGCACAAAAAATCGACGCACATTCCCCATGCCATCCAGGACGGCCTGCGACTGGGGGTCGAAAAAAAATACGAATTTTACATCACGATGGACGCGGGTCTCTCGCATGACCCGGCGGCTCTGCTCGCGTTCATCCAGCACGATCCGCTCGTGCATGTCCTGATTGGCAGTCGCCAGAAATCGCGCGGGGTTCCTCTGTACCGCCGCGCGATCACCTGGGGCGCGGCGCGGCTGGTGAACTATTCGCTGACCCGCGGCTATTTCGATTTTCGCGGGCCGGGACTCCGCGATTGTACGAGCGGGTTTCGCCGCTATTCGGATGTGGCCGCGCGGCTGATCGCGCAGACGGACCTGGAATCCAGGGCCTTCGACTTTCACATGGAAGCCCTGGCGATCTGCGTGCGCGCGGGACTCAGCGCGGGCGAAATCCCAATCGAATACGAATTTTCCAATTCATCGTTTAACAGCAAAGTTCTCTGGCTCGCCCTGAAATTCGGAATGCATCTGCTCGCGACCAAAGGCCAGGTTCACCACAGGGTCCCGGATCCATGAACGGAAGCCTTCTCCGGGATCGCCTGAACCGCTTCCTTTCCCCGGCGCGCGCGCTATTGCTGCTGTTTCTGTTTTATATTCTCGCGGCCGGATTTGTTCTGGCGCGGTACGGATTCAATCCCTCGGCCCTCGCGCGTTTTGGACACTATTATATTGAACAAAACGAGGACTTCACGCCGCCCGGCGCCGTTCGCCTCCTGGGCAATGAGGAAAACGGCGGCAACGGGTACGACGGCCAGATTTTTTATTTCTACGCGCGCACCCTGTTCCTTCCCGGCGTCTGGCCGGATGGGTTCAACAACGCGTATCGCGCCCCGCGTGTGGGCTATCCACTGCTGGCGGCGCCTTTCGCCGTCTTCGGTTCCTGGGGCGTTCTCGTCGGTCTGATCTTCGCGCAACTCGCGCTGATCGGCGGGGGCCTGCTGGCCCTGCTCGCGCTTCTGCCAGCGGATCGCAAGTATCTGGCGGTTTTCTGGATCATTTCGCCGTTCACTCTCCAGTCCTTTTTGTTACTGGTCAGCGATTCGGTCGTGGCGGGACTGCTCGTGGTCGGGTATTACTGGTTCCGGCGACGGAGCGGGAGCGCGACCCCGTTCAACCGCGCGGGGTCTTCCCTGGCCGCCTGGTCCTGTTTCGCGCTGGCGGCGCTGACCAAAGAATCGGCCCTGTTTTTTCTTTTTCCACTGGGCCTGTTCAGTCTCTGGAAACGCGATCT
>CAZVZS010000111.1:0-10692 GCA_964631535.1 uncultured Leptospiraceae bacterium | reverse complement strand
GGGGGAGTTTGAGGGGGACCGCGCAGGTCCCCCTCAAGGATAATATGAACCTTGAACAGAAAATCCGCGAACGTATGCAATCCCGTTCCATTCATCCGGACATGATCGCCGAATTTTTACGGCGCGTGAACCTGGTCACGGGCGGGTATTCGGGCAAGATCCCCTGGTCGGACATCCTGAACCTGGCCGCCTCCGACTACCGGAATCTCGAGGCCCTGCCCGCCCCGCGCGATCCCGCTCCGTATCTGAAACAACTCGTCGTCGTGAAACTGAACGGCGGCCTGGGCACATCCATGGGCCTGGAGCGGGTGAAGTCGATCATCCCCGTGAAAGATGGTTATAATTTTTTACAGATCATCCGCCACCAGATTCTGAGGTTGCGCGAACGTTACGACGTACGGGTCCCGCTGCTGTTCATGAACAGTTTCAACACCCGCGCGGACAGCCTGGCCCAGGCGGGCATCAAGGACATGAACGGGGGCGCGGACCTGCCGGTCGATTTCTTACAGAATATGGTGCCGCGTATCCACGCGCGCACCTTCGAACCGATCGGCGACGGATCTGACAACGCGCACTGGTGTCCGCCCGGACACGGGGACGTGTTCCTTTCACTGAAAATTTCGGGCCTCCTGGACCGGCTGCTGGGCGACGGCTTTCGCGTGGCCTTTCTTTCAAACGGCGACAACCTGGGCGCCACGGTGGAACCGCGCGTGCTGGCCCATCTCATCGACGACGGGCTCGAACTGGCGAGCGAACAGACGCCCAAAACGAAGGCCGATCTCAAGGGTGGTGTGTTGTATCGCAAGCGGGAAACGGACGGCAGCGCGGGCCCGATTGAGCTGCTGGAAACGGCCCAGGTGGCGGAGGAACATCTCGGCGATTTCCAGGACGTGCGCCGTTTCGCTTATTTTAATACAAATAATATCTGGGTGCATCTGGAAGCCCTGCGCGACGCGCTCGCGCGCGGCATGCCGTTGTCGTTGATCGTCAATCCCAAAAAAGTAGCGGGTGAACCGGTGCTTCAGCTCGAAACGGCCATGGGCTCGGCCATTGGCGGATTCGCCAGAACGCGCGGAATAATCGTTCCGCGCGCAAGGTTCGCGCCCGTCAAAAACTGCGCCGATCTGCTGGTGCGCCGCAGCGACGTGTACATCCTGAACCCGGACGATTTTTCCCTGGTCACGAACCCCGCGCGTCGTCTGGGCGAACCGGTCGTGCAGCTGGATGCGGCGTACACGAAACTGGCCGATTTTGAGTCGTTGATTTCCGTCGTGCCCGGTCTGCTGGACTGCGCCGCATTGACCGTACGCGGGCCGGTTCTTTTCGACGCCCCGGTTCGCTGCGCGGGCGAGGTGACGATCGTGAACGAATCCGGGCAGCCGCGTTCGATTCGCGCCGCCGGGCGCGACGCCCTGCGTGACGAAACCGTCGTGCTTTGAATTAACGGGAAGGATCGCCCGTGCGGGCCAGCTCCTCGAGCGGGATTTTGATTCCTGCCAGGGTGAAATCGCCTTCGCGGCGAATTTCGAATCCATCCGCTCCCGCGCCCAGACCGCGCAGGGACATGACGATGAGCGGAATGCCCAGACCGCCGGCTTCCTTCTGGTGGTCCTGCGAATCGTCAAGAAACAGGGTGGACAGGTCCGTCACATCCCGCGCGCTGGCGATCGATCGTTGCAGGCGGGCCCACTCCACTTCGGAGGGCGTGCCCTGGTTGCGCGACTGCATGAAGAACGCTCTGTCGCGAATCCCGCCGGAGAGCGAAACGAACCGGCCCTTCTCGCGGCAGAGATGGGCGAAGTTTTCGGCGCGGTGCGTCTCGATTTCGGTCTTGAATAAAACGAGCCACTCTTCGTAGGGCAGATCTGTCAGGCCGATTTCGGCCAGCATGAATTCGTAGTAGGCGCGTTTATAGATGGCTTTCAGGCCGTTCCCGACCAGTTCCTGAGCGATCGTATACAGCGTGCCGCGCAGGCGCGGTGCCTCCAGCGCGTCCGCGACGTGGTTGAGATGCTCCTGCAATCTTTTTTCCTCGCCGGAAAAAAGATCGTAGAGATGAAACTCAAAATCGGGAACGTACCTGGAGGCTTCCTCCTCCGAAAGGGTCTTCATACCATCGTCATAAAAAATTTATAGTATTCGTCGTTCTGAAGAGTCGCGGGCAGTTCCTCGTCAAAGTACTTCCGGTCCACCGGTGAAAGCGCCAGCTGGTTTTCCAGGAACCGTCCGTCAGGATCGTCATGTTCGGTGTAATGCCCGTACCCGTATTTTTTGGCCAGGTAATTGGCGTACGAAACGATGTACAGCAGGGAACGTTCCTCGTCCGATTCCACCACGGCCGCGGCGACGTTCCAGTGTTTGGCAAGAATCGTTTCGTATACTTTTGGAAGCTGCCAGGCCACCGCGGCCTGGGCGCCGAGTGTGAGATGATTCGTGCCGAAGACTTCGGTTTCCGCCTGCGCGAAAGGAATCTTTTTTTCCGTTGCCAGGTCGATCGCCTCGATGAATTTTTTGCGATCGATCACGTTCAGGATAATTTTGCCGATATCGTGCAGGAGGCCGGCGATGAACGCTTCCTCCACCTGCTCTTTTTTACCGGTTCGTTCCGCCAGCCGGCGTGACACCAGAGCGGTAACGATGGAATGTTCCCAGACCAGCTTTTTGAACCTGGAATAATTTCCGGTTTCGAATAATTGCCGCGAACTGGCCACCATGGCCAGAGACCGGACCACTTTAAATCCCAGCATGCCGATGGCCGTCTGGAGGGTTTTGATTTCGTGTCCTCTGCTGTACAGGGATGAATTGGCGGCTTTGAGAATCAGGGCGGCCATGGTCTGGTCGGTCTTGATCAACCGGTCCAGTTCCTTAAAGCTCATGCCGGATTCGTCATCCAGATTGAGGAGCCCGGCCAGGACCTGGGGCTGAATCGAAAGTTTCAATTTTTTGAGATCGACTTCAAGGGCCATAGCGGGGTCCGGACGGCAAAGGTCCCGGCCAGGCATCGGATGACAACCGAAAATAAGGCCCCCGACGGGAGTCGCTTCCTGTCCGGTACTTTTGGGACCCGCTCTGTGGCCGCGCCCTTAATTCCCGGAAAAAAGCGCGGCGCAGAAAAAACCATTCCCCGCGGTCAGGCCGAGCGAAACCAGGAAAATGATCGTGAATAATTTCAGCACCCGATTGCGATTGATCCCGTCCAGGAAGCCGCGCGCGCTTTCCATGTTCAGAGCCGAAAGATTTTCAAAATCCTCCACCCGCGGTTCGCGTTTGTAAACCTCGGTCAGGGCCGAAAACATCCAGAGCCGGGGGCCGAAGATGGCGATCACCGCCGCGAACGGAGCGAGGAGAATCGTAACAAGGATCGTCAGCACGTGGGCCCGCGCCAGTATCGCGCCGAGTCCGGAGCCGATCGCCCGACTGAGCGCGTACGCGACACCCAGTTGCACTGGATCGCGGTCGTACCAGTAAATGGCGATGCTCGCGATCCCGAGCATCACGGCCGCTCCCGCAAACGAAAGCACCGCCTTCCAGCGACTCAACGCGGGCGCCGCGTTAATTTCTTCCAGGCGAACCGGTTCGTCGCGTTCCAGAATCCGCGCGATGCCGGGCATATGCCCCGCGCCGACAACCGCCAGCACCCGGCTTTTTTTACGGCCGGGTACATTCGCGTGAAAATCGTCCACGGTACGCCGGATGTTTTCGGCCAGGAATTGATCACGTTCGTCGATGATCACGCGTTTGACCGCGTCGTAGCGCGGCGGCAACTGTGAAAACAAATCGGAGAGAGCGTCCTCGTTTTTTAAACGTTCAATTTCCTCCGCTTCGATTTCCTCGCGGACCAGCAACGAAGCGAAAAGATAACTGACCAGCCAGAGTTTACTGAAGAAGCCCACCTGGTGCCAGGCGCGCCGCAGGGTCGTACGAATTTCCCGGTCGGCCAGCACCAGGCGGACGCCATTTTTTTCGGCCAGCCGCAGGGCGGTGAGCATCTCCTCGCCCGGGCGGCTGCCGGTCGATTCGCCGACTTTTTTTTGAAACGCGGACAGGATCAGCGAACTGGCGAGCACCCAGATTTTCTGTTCACGGATCAGGCGCGAGATGTCGAGGTTGCGCCAGCGATCCGGGTCGTTCATGGCGTCAAAACGACTCTGGCATAATTCCACGCAAACCGCGTCGGGTTTGATCGCCGCGAATGAGTTTTTCACATCTTCTATTGATTTTACCGAAACATGCGCAGTTCCGAGCAGCCAGATTTCCGAACCGTTCCTGATCACTTTCCGCAGCGGCACGCCACGCAGCGTTCCGGCGCCCCTGCCCGCGGATTTAACCGCGGACTTTTGCTCTTTTTTCGAAGTTGCGGTTTTTTTTCTCGCCATAAAGTTTACGAGGTGGGTTCAGTGGTCGTTCGGAAGCGCAAAACAAATGCGTCGTGTTTCCAGAGCGTCCCCGGACGACCAGCTTTTCCACCACCTGCCTGGCCCACCACTGAAATTCACGGCGGCAGGTCCCGGAAGGTTGGCCGTATTTTGAGATGAACTCTTAATTCAGAACGTGGCAGAGAACGGGCAGGACATAATCAATGTGGGCGTCGCCGAATGGAAGGTAGCCCGGGCCCCCGGCCAGTTGCGCACCACCCTCGGCAGTTGCGTCGGCGTCGTGCTCTACTCCGCGCGGCACCAGGCCGGGGGACTGGCCCACATTCTCCTGGGGGATCCGCCCGCCGGGAAAATCGTTCATCGCGGCAAATACGCGCGAACCGCGGTCGAGTCTCTGGTCAACGATCTCTCACGCCTGAACATTCAGCCCGCTGATCTGGAAGCCACCCTGGTGGGCGGGGCCTCCCTCTTCGATACCCTGCACACGCCCTTCCTGAATCAAATCGGACCGGGTAATATCAACGCCACGCGGACCACCCTCGACCGGATGCGGATTCGTATCGTCCGTGAAGATGTGGGCGGAAAAACCGGCCGAACCATCACAGTCGACCTGAACAATGGAAATATCGAATTACGGATGGGCGGTGAACGCAAAATTCTTTGAGGGGCGGGCGGGACGAAAAGCGCCGAAAACCACTTGTCATGAAGGCGCGCGCGGGCGAATCGCCCTTATGACCGAGGAAAGTCGCAGGCCCTCCTCCCTGGCGTTTATCGGACCCCGTGGCGCCGGGAAATCGAAACTGTCGCGAAAATTCGGCCGGCGGGTGGATATGCCCGTGTTCAGTACCGATACATTGGTCAGTTACGAGGCGGGCGGCCGCTCCATTCCGCGCCTCGTGGCCGAAGAAGGCTGGGCGTCCTTTCGCGAACGTGAGGCGGCGATTCTCAAAAAGTTGAGCGGGATGCGCCACATCGTCCTGGACTGCGGTGGCGGCATCCTGGTGGAAGCGCCCGCTGCGGAAGGAGCCCCGGAGACTTTTTCCGAAAACAAAGCGACCCTGTTGCGTTCTTGTTCAAGAATTGTTTATATTAAACGTAGTATGGACTGGCTGCTGGAGAAAGTAAAGGACGACTCTTCCCGCCCGTCCCTGTCCGCGGCCCGCGCGTACGAGGAAATTCTGCGGCGCCGTCTCCCCTGGTACGAACAGACGGCCGATTTTATTCTGGAGATGGGCGACCATTCCATCGAGGAAGCGATCGGGATTGTGCTCGCGCGTTTTCCGGGCTTCGTGGAACAGGAGGCGGGCAGACCTCTGTAAAACTCCCGTTCCGGGCGGAGGGGCCAACCCCATTCCTATGCGCATCTACGATTTTAAGGAATACCAGCGTTACCATCGCATGGCCGGCGAATTCGGCTGGACCCTGCGTGAATACAAAGAAGTGGTCCGCGCGGTCGATTCGCTGTTTGAAGACCTGAACGTGCGGGGCTACGGCCAGTTCGATGAGGGTCGTGATATCGCGGAGGAAGCCGCTACACCCGCGAAAAATTCCGGCGATTCCGCCAGCGCCAGTCCCTGAGATGTGCCGACCATTCATTCCGTAATCTCGAGCGCCAGGGCCGCGCCGATATAACCCATGAACAGAAGCAGGCGCGGCGGCACCTCGAACAGCGCGGTGTTTTTGGTTTTTTTTTGAATCACCGCGTAAAATTCCAGCCGCGCGGTTCTCGAAAGCTGCCGCAACTGCCGCCGCACCGGAATCAGTCGTTCCAGGATTTCCATGGCGTGTCGTTCAAACGGTTCATACACGCCCAGCGAAGAGTTGATCTGCCAGACGCCGTGGGTGTCCTGGGTCGGGTCGGCGTGAACGAGCCGGTCCGGTTCCATACCCAGATCGTGCGTGAGGTAGTCGGGGTTCAGGTCCTTCGCTGAAATCGCGAACAGGGCCCAGATTTCGGCCCGGGGCGCGATGAGGTCGAGTTCACCCTGTTCTGCTTCCGGTTGTTCCATTGGGTTGTAATAAAAATTTCAAGAGCGCCAATTGAAAGCCGCTCAAACGGATTGGTGAAAAAAAATACCGGGTCCGTGTAACCGGGGGGCGGCAAAGGCGTCCATAGAAATGTGAATTCCGCCTCCGGCACGCCCCGCGTACTTATCATCGGCAACGGGATTACCGGGATTACAGCCGCACGGTCGTTGCGCCAGTGTTTACCCGAATCGCGCCAGGTGAAAATCACCGTGATTTCCGCGGAGTCGGATTATTTCTGGTCCAGGACCGCCCTGATGTATATCTACATGGGGCATATGCGCGCCCGGGACACAGAACCTTACGAACGTAATTTTTACGCGCGTAACGCCATCGAACTCGTTCGGGACGAAGTGACCCGGATTGACCCCGAACGAAAAACAATTACCTGTAAAACGGGCGGCTCTCTCGCATACGATTACCTGGTCCTGGCGCTCGGTTCGGTGTCCAACAAATTCGGCTGGCCCGGGCAGGACCTGGGGGGCGTGCAGGGGATGTATTCGCTCCAGGACCTGGAAAACATCGAAGCGGCCACGGCCGCCGGGATCACGCGGGCGGTGGTCGTGGGCGGCGGATTGATCGGGGTCGAACTGGCGGAGATGTTTCATTCGCGCGGCGTACCGGTCACGTTTCTCGTGCGCGAAGCTTCCTATATGGACCACGCCTTTCCACCGGAGGAATCGGCCCTCATCACCCGCGAAATATTGCGTCACGGCATCGATCTGCGCACGGGCACGAATCTTAAGGCCATCCTGGACGGGGGCCGTGGTCGCGCCCGCGCTGTCACCACGGACGCGGGCGCGGAAATCGCCTGTCAATTCGTGGGCCTGACCGCGGGGGTGAGCCCGAATCTCGGCCTCGTGAAAACGACCGCGATCGAAACCGCGCGCGGCATCGTGGTCAACGACTATCTGGAATCCAGCGCGCCGGGGATTTTCGCCGCCGGCGATTGCGCGCAGTTTCGTGACCAGACCGGATTCCCCGGGCGCGTGTTTCCGCTCTGGTACACCGGCAAACACCAGGGCGAAGCGCTCGGAAAAATTCTGGCCGAACGGATCACCGGTCGCTCCGGGTCTTTCCAGGCCGGGCCCTACACACCCGGCATCTGGTTTAACTCGGCGAAATTTTTTAACCTGGAATGGCAGACCTACGGTCTGGTTTCCAATCAGCGGGATCCGGCCACGACCTTCTACTGGCAGCATGACGACCGGGCCATCCGCCTGGTCTGGGAGCGGCGCGGCGGGGATACCCGTATCACGGGTTTTAACCTGCTCGGCATTCGCTACCGCCACGCGGTGTGCGAACAGTGGTTGCGCGAGGAACGACCGATCGAATACGTTGTGGATCATCTCCCGGAAGCGAATTTTGACCCGGAATTTTTCCCGCGATACGAAACAGAAGTCCGGCGCCAATTTCGCGAAAAGTTTACTCCGGCCAGGATTTAGCCTGGAATGTACCTGATAGAAAAAAGGACAAACTCGCATGCGATTTAATACCGCTCGCTTTTCGCTCCAGGCCGTCGGATGGTCCCTCGTTCTGGTGGGCGCGGCCTGCGTCGTCCTGGAGATGGCGCGCCTGAGTCCGTTTTCGGGCGGACTCACCCTGAGCCTGGTCCTGGGCCTGCCCGCGCTCGGCGCGTTCGTACTCTTCGCGGCGCGCGCCCTGGCGCGGCCGGCCGGCATCGATAACGACAATATTTTTCGGGACGCGATTTCGTCGCGCGGCGTGGCGGCCGTTCTGCTGGGGGTCGTGCTGACCGGTCTGTACATCGTGGTCTATTTCGGCGACCGCATCGCAATCGGCGGCGGCGATACGCTGCATTTGTTCTTCACCCGGCATGTGTACCGTCTGCTGGACCCGCTCGCCGCGCTTCTGGGCGGCAAAAGCGCGACGAACTGGTTTTTTTACGCGTTCGTGTACACGCTCGCGGTTCTGGTATTCAGCGTACGCATGTTTCTGAAATACAGACACAACCGCTACCAGCAGATTCGTACCGTGTCGGTCACACTGGTGCAGCTTGGATTCGGTTTTCTGATCCCGAAAATCCTGGTCCTCTTCAAACAGCCCGATCATTACTTCACGTACTTCTGGCCGTTGAAACCCGAATATCTGTACCCCTCCACCTGGACGGCGTACATTGCCCGGGGCGACGCGAACGCGGGCGTGGCCTTTCTGTGCTTCGGCGCGCTGATGAGTTTCGCGGGTTCGCCGGTGCTCACGTATTTTTTCGGTAAACGCTGGTACTGCTCCTGGGTCTGCGGCTGCGGCGCGCTCGCGGAAACCGCGGGCGATCCGTTTCGCCAGCTATCGGATAAGTCACTCTTCGCCTGGCGCGTCGAACGCTGGATGATTCACGGAGTGCTCGTGGCCGTAAGCGCGGTGACGATTTTACTCTGGCTCAATTCGGTCTTCCCGGGCAGGGTCTTCGGGCGACTCTCCGGCCCCCTGGCGGAGGCGTACGGATTTTACATCGGCATGATCTTCAGCGGGGTCGTCGGCGTCGGATTTTATCCTCTGCTGGGCAGCCGGGTCTGGTGCCGCTTCGGCTGCCCCATGGCCGCCGTCCTCGGCCTCCAGCAAAAATTCTTTTCACGCTTCCGAATCACGACCAACGGCGCGCAGTGCATCAGCTGCGGCAACTGCTCCACCTACTGCGAAATGGGCATCGACGTCAAATGGTACGCGCAGCGCGGCCAGAACATCGTCCGCTCCAGTTGCGTGGGCTGCGGCATCTGTTCGGCGGTCTGCCCGCGGGGCGTACTCAAACTCGAAAACGGGCCGGTCCGGGGGCGGACCGCGCGATTTGTGGCGAATCTCTGATCTGATATAAATCATACGACCCGAAGGCGGCTCCGGCTTGCTTTCGCGCGGACAGAATCTTATACTATAAGAGGTATGGTATATTCGGTCCGGACGGACCGGGAGGTTTGTATGAAATTGAATATGGGCACGATTGATCGAGTGATTCGCATCGCCCTGGCGTTTCTGGTGGGCGCCTTATATTACGGCGGTATGATTTCCGGAACGGCGGCCATCATCCTTGGAGTTCTCGCGCTGGTTTTTCTGGTCACGGGGCTCGTCGGGTTCTGCCCGCTCTACCTGCCGCTGAATTTAAGCACCCGCAAGGGCGAATAAACGGTGGGCCGGTACGCAGTCGCGATTCTGCTCTGTGGCACCCTGGGGCTCGCGCCTTTTTTTCCCGAGCCGCACCTGGTCAAACAGGCGCGCAATTTTCAGAACGGCACCCTGCGTGAGTTCATGGATCTGGTGGACGTTTTTTTGCACGGGGTGCCGTTCCTGTACCTGGCCGGTCTGGTGCTGGTTGATCTGTACCGGAGGCGAAAACCGGAACCTTGAGCGGCCCGGAGGCGGTCAGATCATGCAGAAGGCGCGCGGGAAATTTCTCGCGCACCATTTCGCAAAGTCGCTTTTCTTTCGTGAAAAATACGAATTGCCAGTCAAGGCGGGCCTGAAACAGGGCCAGGAACTCGAGCACAGCGCGTTCGCGCCCGGTGTCCAGCGCCAGAAACGGTTCATCCAGGACCAGCAGGCGCACGCCAGGACTGGTCCGGGCCGCCAGAACCAGACGCGCGGCCAGATAAAACGCGTCGCGAGTCCCGGTGGAACACGCGTCGAGCGCGCGCAGTTCCCCCCCCGCGTCTTTCAGAAAAGCATTTTTTAGTTCCAGGGCCGCGAGGCGTAGGTCTCCGCCGCCCCCGAACATTTCCGAGTACAGCCCGGCCAGTTCCCCGGCCAGTGCCTGGAGCGCGAAAACGGAATCCGCGGCCAGTTCGGCGAACAATTCGCCCGCCAGAGCGGATGCCTGGCGCACGAGATCCAGTTCCCGGATGTGCGCTTCCAGTTCCCCGATCTGACGCTCGGCCGCCACGATTTCGGCGGGCAGGCCGCCAAGGGAACCGGTCATCTCACGCGACAAACCTTCCAACGCGATCAACCGCTCCCGTTCTTCCGCGGCCAGGGTTTCCACGAGCCGGGCTCTTTCCGCCTGGCGCGCGCGCAGGCGGCGCAGGGTTTCCTCGGGCGCGACTCGCTCCGGGACCCCGGCCTCGTCGTACGCTTCCAGCCGCCGCCGTGATTCCTTGCGGAGCAGGTCGAAATCCTGGAAATCGTCGATCATCACCGCCTCGGCGCGTTGACGACGACCCAACCGATTTTCTTTCGCAATGAACCGGTCGGATCAACCAGCACGATCGTCGCCGATTGTTTTCTTCGAAATCAACTGGAACCGGGGCGGGCGATAGCGGGACTGCTTTTGGCCGGACTGGTGTCC
>CAZVZS010000110.1:12226-12735 GCA_964631535.1 uncultured Leptospiraceae bacterium | reverse complement strand
GGCACGTGGCCCCCTTTCCACCCTTCGTGGCCCTGGCCACCGCGATCCTCTGGCACGCGACCGGCACGTACGGTCCAGGTGTCCTCGTCACCGCGCTCGAGCGCATTGCGAGCACCCTGCTCCCGCTGGCGCTCGTGGCCGTCGGCCTGCAACTGGACGTGCGCGCCGCGACACTGCGCCGGCGCTGGCGCCAGGTCGTGCTGGGCCTCGGCTTTAAACTTTTGCTCGCGCCGTTATTTTTTACGCTGCTCTACGGCCTCTTCGCCGCGCGCGACCTCGTGACCCGCGTCACGATTATTGAGGCGGCCATGGCCCCGATGATCACCGCCGGCATCGTCGCCGAGGACTTCGGCCTGGACGCCGAGATCATTCACCTCATGGTCGGACTGGGCATCCCGCTTTCGCTCCTGACCGTTTTCCTCTGGAATTATATTTTACTCTAAACAGGCGAATTTACGGGCGTCCCGGTCCCGCGACGGCCGCGCCCGCCCGGCGGGACCGTCGGGTGC
>CAZVZS010000110.1:0-12216 GCA_964631535.1 uncultured Leptospiraceae bacterium | reverse complement strand
CCCCTGACGCGGAGCGCGAAATCAGGCCTGCCGCCGGTACCGGGGTCTGGCCATTTTTCTGGCCTTCAGGCGTTTGGGAATCTGGATGCTTTCGAGCCGGTCGAATTCTTCCCGGTCGCCCCCGGCGAGAACCCAGGCAAGGGCGCGCAGGGTTTCGGGTGGAATGGATTCAGGGTCCGCTTTTGCGCGCTTATAGCTGTCATACCCGGCCGGAGAACCTTTTTCTCGGAACGTTTGGTCCGCGCCCTGGTCGTTGATCGCGGTGCTTACATAGTGGAGAATTTTTTTGCGACAGTTATTGTACGCCGTGAGCAGGTTGTGATCAGCCTGGGTCAGGAATAACTCCGCGTTTGAAATCACGTTTGTTTCCGAAACCAGCCCTCTAAAATCGAAGCCCGCGGACTGGTGAATGCTCCGCATGGTCGCCATTTTTGGCCGCTGCCCTTTTTTCACAAACTGCATGGCCTGTCTGTAGGTCGGGAAGGCGTCAATCGCCGCCGAGGTTCTGATATGAATTTGCCGGAGGATAAAAACCATTTCCCGGCAGGTCGTGATTGCCTCCATCGCGGGGTCCACAGGGCGAAGTATATACGGTAAAACCCGTCGGAAAAGCCAAAAAATGCCCGAAAGACGAAATTTATTGAAGTGATTCGATAAAGCGGGCTTCCCGGGGCAGAAATCCGCCCGCGTGAGCCCGCAATTCTTTTCACGGAGGCTCCCCCTCCCCGGTCGCTTCCGGCACTTGCTCCTGCGGCGTCCCGGCCTCTTCCGGCTGATCCGGTTCACCCGAACCATCTTCCGACGATTCCTCCACCCCACTCTTCTCCCTCGGCTCCGGCGGTTGTTCTTCGAATTCTTTCTGGCTCACTTCGGGCAGCGGTTCCCGGCGCGTCAGTTGCAGATAGTCCATGGGATTCTCGGCGTGCCGCTTGCGCCAGGGCGGCCGCAACTGGAAGTCGGGGCCCAGCTTGACTTCGTAATGCAGATGCGCGCCGATCGCGCGGCCCGTGGCCCCGACCTTCGCGATGACCTGGCCGCGCTTCACCTGATCGCCTTTTTTGACCAGGTTCTCCGAGGTGTGCGCGTAGAGCGTGATGAAACCCAGACCGTGGTGCACGCGCACGAAATGCCCGTAACCGGTATCGCTTTCGTCGACCACTTCGATCACTTCGCCCGCCGCGGCGGCCAGGATATCGCGGCCGCTCGCGCAGATCAGGTCGGCGCCTTCGTGGAATTCATACCCCTCACCGCCGGTGGGATCGATGCGGCTGCCGTACTTGCCGATGTACAGCAGGTCTTTATCATGCAGGGGCATACCGCGCGGCGTGCTGTACCAGACGGCCAGGCGATGACCGAGAAAATTGAAGGCCTGGTCGTTCAAGGCCAGGGTATTCAGGAGCCGCTCGCGAAGGGAACGCATGCGATGCCATTCCATGCTCATGGTATTGTACGAGCCCTGCCGCATGGCGGGAGCGTTTCCCGCCCTGCCGCCCCCGGCGACAGGCGGTTCCTGGAAGCGGTCGGCCAGATCGCGATACGACTCTCCCTGGGATTCGAGCTTTTCGAACCACAACAATTTTTCGCGATTGGCCAGAACCACCTCGCGCAAGAGCGCCGTGCGACCTTCGATGACGTTGCCCTGACGCGTCCGATCCAGGTTGCGCAGGATCTGGATCCAGAGTGCCGCGGCCGGGGGAACCAGGCAGATCAGAGCGAAAAAAAACAGAATCAGGTAATTTACGCGAAAGGCGCGCGGCGGTCGGGCCGAATCGACCGTAAAGATCAGGACCGACAGACCGTTCCAGGCCTGACGATATTTCTGGAGCAAACGATCCCGGCGGACACTGACTCCGTATAAAAGCCTGCTCGATGCGTTCATGCTTGAGCGCTCGCTGAAGGCGCGTCCGACCGGGCAAAATAAAAAAACCGTTAAACGACGGGCAATTGCGGAGAGGCAGGGATTCGAACCCTGGGACGGGTCGCCCCGTCAACGCATTTCGAGTGCGCCCCGATCGACCACTCCGGCACCTCTCCTGAAATGACCGCAGCACCGAGTTTTCCAGGGCCTGGCGGGGCGGCAAGGGTTTTTGCTCTGCGCTTTCCGCGCCAGCGAAAGAGGGAGCCTGCGACCGATAGCGCGGTCCGCCGCGCCTTCCTGACGCCCAAAATAGCGCTTCAAAATAGTCGCTGAAAAAATTATTCCACCGCGCTGATTTCGCGCCCGCGCCGCCCTTCCGGCCGCGGAAAGGAATACGAAAGGTTCGAGAGCGCGGCGATTTCCGCCATCCGATCATGGAGAAAATGTTCCGGGTCGTCATCCACCGTATAATACGTCGGCGGGCCCACGCGAATCTTCACGGCCACGCGCGGGAAGGAGGTCCGGGAATATTCGAAACCGACGCAGTTGACGGCGACCGGCTCGGGCGGGTTGCCGGTGATGAAACGAAATCCGGCCGGCCGGCCCCGGGCCATCTTCCAGGGATAAAGCGTCTGCTCGGGAAAGACGACGACGATCCGGCCTTCGTGCAGTCGCTGGCGCGCGAAGAGCAACTGTTCCTTACTTTTTTCCGGGTTATTTCGATTCAGCGGAATGCCGCCACAGCGCAGAAAAAAATCGCCGAACGCACCGCCCACCAGATTGTCTTTCATCACGCACCAGATATCGTGTTTACGTTCGCGCAGGACCGCCACGAGCGCGTGCAGGCCCAGGGGCACGTCGACGTAACGCTGGTGTTTGGAAAGTACGAGACAGGGACCGGACGCGGGCAGATTACCGTGCCCCTCGACGGTAATCTTAAACCGCAGGGGCAGGCCCATCTTACCGAAAAAGCGGATCAACTCCGCGCGCCAGATCGATTTTCCCGGATGGACCGCGTCAATCGACAGGCGGTCTGATTCTTGATTTTTTTCACGAGCCACGACGAATTTTTATTACCCCGTGTCATAAATCAAGCTGGAATCGCAGGGTCCGGTCCCCTTTCATGGGCCATCCATGATCCAGGCGGGAATCATTATCGCGGTCGCGGGGCTGCTCACTCTACAGATCATTTGCGCCGGCCCCATCCTGAACCGCATCCTCGCCCGCGTTTTACGCCCCTACTTTTTTCTCGACTGGCGCGGCATCGGCCTCGTGCTGCCGCTTCTGTATTTCTCCGCGCGACGCGTGCGCTTCATGATCCAGGGCGGCCCGGATCGCGACCGCGTTTATTTTGAAGCGCGTTCCCTGCGCTGCCGGATCGACCCGATTTTTTTGCTGCTGGGCCGGGTACGCGTCGTCGGGCTCAGGCTGGAAGAACCCCTGCTCCATTATTTCAATCGCCAGGCTTCGTACCAAAAAAATCGACTCCTGCCGCGCCGCCACCGGATCGAACTCAAAAACCTTTCAATCAAGGACGGCTTTCTTCTGATTCTCGACGAAACGATGGCGCCCGCGTACCGCCTCACCCTGCGTGACGTCGTGCTGGAAAACGCGGACATGGACGCGGGCACGCCGATCGACGTGCTCTTCCGCGCGGAAAAAGGCCAGGCGCGCATCGACTCGGGGCATCTGGAAATCGGCCGGCACGGCCACGAGGGTACGATTCGTCTCTGGGGCGTGACCTGGGCGGAAATCGCCGGTCTGGGCGACATGCCCTTCATGTCGCGGCGCATGGCGCTCTACGCGACGCATACGGGCGGTTCGCACGGGCGCAAAGCCCAGGGCCTGATCGGCACGACGCCCGCGGGCAAACCGGTGAAAGAATTTTTTTCGCTCTCGGAAGTCAGCACGCGCATATCCTTCGATTTCGCGATCAACTGGGAAGACTACGCGCTCACCTTCGATCTCGGCATCCAGAAATTGATCGGCGAAATTCTCGGCTCCGCCAACGCGTCCGGTTTTTCGCGCGGGGTCCTGCCCGGACTGCGGACCGTCTTCGAATTGCTCAAAAAGCAGGAACGTGAGAGTCCTTGAGGGGTCCGCCCTGAATCGACTCCTAACGCTCGCTCTCTTTCGTTGAAAGGGAATAACGTTCCGGAGCGGCTTTTCATGCGATTGCAATTCGCAGATTGCGGTCGAATCGTTCCGGAAACTTTTTTATCCCGGGCCAACTTCGTATCCGCTCGCGCGATTTACGCGAATTCAAAAAAATTTATTACTTAACGCGAATTTCTTCTTTTGCTGGGGCGGGCTCTTGCGCAGCGGGGGGTTTCGTCTCACCGCCAGCGGGCGGTTTTTCCTGGACGGCCGGGGGCGCGGGTGGCGCCACCGGGGCGGGCGCAAGGGCGGGTTCGGTCGGCGGGGCGGTCGTCGCGCCGCCTGATTTTTCCCAGTCCGCCTGGCTCCAGCCCGTGTAGACGATCGAACGGCGCGAATACATTCCGAACAGAACCGTCGTCACGCGCCCGTCGACCGAACTGACGGCGGCCATTTTATTACGTTTATTCTGCCGTTCGAGAGCGTCATCCTCGAAACACACCCAGAGAATGCAGGTGGCCGCGCGTTCCATCACCATACTGCCGCGCGGAACGGGCGTGGCCATGATCGGCATGGACACCGATCCGTAAATCAAGCCAAGTCGCCAGCCGCCCAGGATCGACCAGAAACCGGATTCGAACTGGCGCACACCTTCCATGCTGTACCCTTCGTAGGATTTATAAACATTGTACGTCGAATCATAACGATCCGGGTGGTGGAAGGAACCCGGCCCGCGCACGGGCCGATTGGCTGGCGGAAGCGTCGAGCCCAGGAAGATACAGGCCGGTCCCGCCAGGAAAAGAGCCGGCAGCGCGATCAGCAGCATCAGGAGCGGACGACGCCGGGAAGCGCCAGCGAACGAGGGCACGGCGTTTAATGCGCGGCGCAGCATGTTCAATCGCCGGTTACGATAATCGTCGTACGCGTATACACGATGGCGAGGATGCTCAGATAACGATAATCGACGTTACTGATGCGCGTAATGCCGGCTTCCTCCGCCGCGGTGGCGATGCCCGCGTCCCCCAGACAGACCAGTCCGATATAACAGGCCACGCTGGCTTCCCCGACTTTCTTCCCGGCACCGCCGCTGACTGTCTGATAAGGCCCGGTGTAGTTATTAAACAGCAAACCGCCCGCGCCGCCGGGGGATACACAGGCTGTGGTGGCGAGAGCAAGGAGCAGGAAAAGGAAAAAACGTGGCGAAACGAAACGACTCAGGATTTTTTTCACGGGAATCCTCGTATTCTATGATACTGGTAGATTTGTGGGAACTGGAGACCAAATTCTAAGGGTCCACTACAGGCACACAAGCAAATTTACAGGCCTAACAGGTTGCTGAAAAAAGTCCCTCCATGGACTTTTTCAGCCGTCGCAGCGGCGAACTAAATTCACCGATGCTCGCAAAACGGGTGTTTCACGCGGTTTCACGATGCGTTTTGGCGATACATCCTGTATCGTCTCATTCGCGGCTTTTTCAGCGCCCTGCTAATGCCCGGAAACCGCCCAGGATCCTTTAATTCCCGGACAGCAATTGATTCAAATCATGAAAAAACTGCGCGTTAATCGCCTGCATGACCTGGTCTTCGCTGTAAGTTATGAAGTTAATCCAGGCGAACGGGAGCAAACAGAGCCATGCCCCGATTTTGCGCGTATACTCGTATGTGAAGGTTTTTTTTCTCTGCCCGTTCACAAAGACGTCGTACGTTAGCAGGTAACCATCCTCGGTACTCCAGGCGGGTAAAATCGTGGCCGTTGCCACGGATATATAACCGAAAATGATCGCGGGGACCGTTGGGGGTTTATAATCGTTTAAGATATGCACAAAAATTCCTTCGGGGGGCGCTTCCGTACGTGCCTCCGTCCGGTTAAACGAAGTATGGTTGCCATTAAAAATTCGCCGCAATGTCCCGAAACCCCCGACTGATACCACCTTTTCCGGGTCAATTTGATAATACAATGTTCCGGCGGATTTCGCCACCCCGGGTTGGCTGTCCAGGTATTCTACCGGGAAATCCCTGTAGGTTGTAATACAGGCGATCGATGACAAAAAAAGACTGACCAGAGCCATAGCATATACTTTTACTTTTCGCGACGCCATTTTGTATGTCGTCCCGGAATTTTTTTTCCAGGCAAGAAACATTCTTCGCCTGAACCTTTTTTTTCTGATATTTTTCACAATCAGTCCGTACAAAAACCGCGTCCATACGGCGAAAACCCACAAATTTTCACCCTGATTAAAAAATCTGCTGGATGTTAAACGGCCCGCGGTTGAAAAAAGGGCATATTACAACCTGGAGGAAGCTGCATGAAGCTGTACAGAACAATTGTACCCGGTATTGCTGTTGTTGCTATCGCCGCGGTTGCGGGCATTTTTTCCCTGCAAGCGCGCGAATATGGAATGGCGGGATGCGGGCTCGGAAGCCTGATTCTCAAGGAAGACAAAGTGGGACCACAAATCGGCGCCGCGTTCTTGAACGCTACCGGCGTCCAGACGTCCGGTATCACTACAGGAACTTCGAACTGCGTGGATGACGGGGTCGCCTTTCAGAAGCGCAAGCAGGAGTATTTCGTAACTGTCAATTTTGAAAGCCTGCAGCAGGAAATGGCTGTCGGTCAGGGTGAAAAGTTAATCTCGCTGGCTTCCTTGCTCGGATGCCCGGCGGGGGATTTCGGTAAAATGACCAGAAAGGAATATTCCGGCCTGTTTCCCGCAAACGTAACACCTGATTCATTAATTGACTCCGTTCGCGCCCGGATCGCGAACGATAAGACGCTATCCAATGCGTGCCAGGTTAAGGCCTGATAAAGGAGGAACCGTAAAATGAAAAAAGTAATGATAACTGGCGCCTTTGCGGCGCTTATTTCCGCCTTTGCAGTAACTCCGTTGATCTCCGCTCCCGGGGATAAACCAACGTACGGAATGGCGGGTTGCGGCCTCGGCTCGATCGTTTTCGGCACGAAAACGCAAGTGCTGGCAGCTACCACAAACGGATCTTCGTACAACCAGTTTTTCGGAATTACGTCAGGAACTTCGAACTGCGTGCCTGGAGGCGGAACCGCGTTTAATCTTCATCGCCAGGAAGTTTTCGTTCACGTGAACTATGATAGCCTGGAGCAAGAGATGGCCGTTGGAAAAGGTGAAAAACTGGCGGCCTTCGCCACCCTGCTCGGTTGCCCCGCAGGACAGCTGGATACCTTTGGAACACTGGTCAAAAAAGAACACAGCCGTTTTTTCTCCAATAAGGAAGATCCTTCGGCGATGTTAAAAGAAGTGCGCAATAGTATTCAGGCAGACCAAAATTTGTCTAACGCCTGTAAAATCTAATTGATCGCTCTTTCCTGACAGGAGAATCCGACCCTGTGCTCCGTCACAGGGTCGGTTTTTTTTATATTTTTGTACTGGTTGTTTCCATCCTGCCGGGTTGCTGCTCGCTTTTCGCCGAACCCGGCCCGTCGGTCGAAAATTTAGACTTCACCGAATCGCCTTCCGATCTCTCCGACCGAATTGTTTATTTCAGAATTCTGGCTAAAAAGGCCAGAGAAAATAAACTCTATGACGAACGATTCTGGCATTTACTCCTTCACTATCATCCCCAAACGACCGGAGGATTCGAGAGCCGGGCCGATGGCCCGGATTTTTTTTTCGCGAAAAATGGGAAAACAGATCCTGCGGCCGAAATTGAGAGCACTCTGGAATCCTTTTTCTCAGACGAACCCGACGAGTACCGCCATCCACAATGCAGGTTTCCCCTGCGTTACGCCTGGCTTAAAGAAAAGTTACATTTCGACTCCAGACTGCTCCCGGAGCATCCCTGTGAAAATGTTCAAAAATTTTTGAAACTTCTGGATGCCGACTCTGTTTCGCTCATTTTTTCCTCCTATTTTATGGGCTCCGCGGCCAGTATGTTCGGCCATACCCTGATAAAATTGAATTCGGAAAAAAACGAGGCCGGTCTTGAGTTACTGGACTGGGCCATTCATTTTTCCGCCGAAACTCCGCCCGTCGATACCTTAACATTCGCCTGGAAGGGTCTGTTCGGGGGGTTTCCCGGGCGGTTTACGACGGTTCCTTACCATTTAAAAGTCCGGGAATACAACGACATTGAAAATCGCGATCTCTGGGAGTACCGCTTAAACTTCAACAGAGCAGAGATTCAGAGACTTTTGTTACATAACATCGAAATGGGAAATACCTATTTCGATTATTTTTATCTCGATGAAAATTGTTCGTATCAACTCCTGGGTCTGATCGAAGTCGCGCGGCCGGAACTGCACCTCACCGATCAATTCTCCGGCTGGGTCGCTCCCGGTGAAACTCTGCGCGTTCTGACCGCGCAAAAAGACCTGATCGCGGCCGTCAATTACCGTCCCTCAGCCCACTCCATACTTCGTCGTGAGCTTGGCGCTCTTTCGGAGGAGGAGCGGGATCTTTTTTTCCGCCTGTTCAACAGAGAAGAAAAAGTTACGGATAAAACCTTTCTGACTCTGACGCCGGAGACGCAACTGTTGATCTTTGATTTACTCCTCTCTTCACTCAAATATAAAAAACAGCGAAAAAAATCGACGGAAGAAGATCAAGCCCTGTACTCAGCTCTGCTTGTTCAACGTACGCAGATGGAATCGGAGGTCGTGCAGCGGGCGGAACATATTCGCCTTTCCGATCCACCTCACCTGGGACATAAAATATGGCGAATCCGGTTCGGCGGGGGGGCTTCGACCTTCGGCGGTTTCTCGGAACTTGGCTGGCGGGCATCGTTCCATGATCTCCTGAACGACGATACTGGATTCGCTCCTTTTACGAATTTCGAGTTTATGGATCTTACCGTCCGGTATTTTCACGACCGGAAGGAAGCCGATCTGGAACACCTCACGTTTTTTAAAATTTTCTCCCTTCCGCGTTACGAATTTCTTTCGCGCGATTTTTCCTATACAATTGATTCGGGAATCAGTACGGTCTGGCGACCGGTTCCAGAGCCCCCGTTCGTTGAGAAATATATTCTCTTCGACCAACTCCTGCGCGATCGACCCCTGCCCGAGGCTCTCACTCTGGATCGCGCTCTTGAAATTTCAGGTCCGGATCCTTCCCAACCGCGCGGGGAAAATTATTTCCGAACACATCCGGTTTTTTTCGATCTGCAATTCGGATACACGCTCCATGACGAATATTCACCGATCTCGAAAAGCGTCAGGTTAACCTTGCTGGCCGGCATCCGCGGAGAAAGCGGGTCGGATGGATTCCCCCCGCGAGCCGGTCCGGTCATGAGCGCCATGGTATTATTCGGTAACGGGCCGGTCAAAGGGATCATCGCCGGGGGTGTATACGGCTTTTCGGCCAGCGGAGACGAAACGGTTTACCGCGGTCGCGCCGGTTTCCGTTACGCGATCGATCCGGATTGCGAAATTCGGCTGGAAGCGTCCGGGCAGGAATATTTTAATCAGGCCAATCTGAGCCTCAATTTCC
Organism: uncultured Leptospiraceae bacterium; assembly: GCA_964631535.1. Taxonomy (GTDB): domain Bacteria; phylum Spirochaetota; class Leptospiria; order Leptospirales; family Leptonemataceae; genus CAZVZS01. The sequence goes on along the minus strand of CAZVZS010000110.1, from coordinate 2,800 downwards.
ACTGGTAGGGTCGGAACGTTTCGCATGCTTTCAAAAAAAACACAATTCAGTCTCTTAGCCGCGTGGATCGGACTGTTCAGCCTTTACACAATGAGCGGGTGTGTCAGCCGCTTCTATTACTTTCCGACGAACAAACAGTATTACACCCCCGAGGAAATGGGGTTTCGGTATCAGGAATTCTGGATCGATTCAACTGACGGAGTTCGTCTGCATGCCTGGTACATTCCCGCGGCGAATGCGAAGGGTACGATCGTCCATTTTCACGGGAACGCCGAAAATATTTCCTCCCATTTTCTCTCCCTGCTCTGGCTGGTTAACCAGGGATTCAATTTGTTGACCTTTGATTATCGCGGGTATGGCCAATCGACGGGAACGCCTTCGCCCCGGGGAACCCACGACGACGCGCTGCGGATCCTCAATTTCGCCGATTCTCTGGCAGTGCAGGACCGAACGAAATTGATCGTGTACGGCCAGTCGCTGGGTGGGGTGATTGCCTTACGTGCGGTTCCGGAGTGGAAACGTTTACAACACCTGAGCGCGGTAGTAATCGAGGGTTCATTTCTTTCTTACCGGGAAATCGGCCATGAGCGACTGAAAAATTTTTGTTTCTGGCCCGTACCGGTGACGGCGGCCAGCCTGCTGGACGATTCTTATAACGCGCGCGATGCCGTAAAACAAATCGCCCCGGTCCCGCTGATTGTCCTGCACGGAACCCACGACCCGGTGGTTCCGTACGGCTTCGGCCAGGAAATATACGCGCAGGCGAATCGGCCGCGAGTCCTGCTGACGATTCAGGGTGGCGGGCATTTATTCTGGAACCAACAGGCCGCGCAACCGTACCGTTTGAAATTCGCCGCGCTCTTAATCGGCCTGGTCAGCGGAAAAAATCTCAATGAATTGATGCGGGAATTTGGATCATCCGATCGTACTTGAGTAACTCGCCGACGGCGTCAGTATTTTCTATTTTTTCTATGAACACCCCGGGAATGGAAAAGCTCCCCCGGCTCCGGTACCGGAGAGCGAAAAAGCCCTGGTCCCCATTTTTGAGGTATACGATTTTCCGGGCCACCGGTTCGCCTTTGATTTCCAGCTCGTAATATCCTTCCGCCAGCTCCATTCGTACGTATTCTCCATCACCTATTTTAAAAGTTCCCGTCTCGACGGAGTTTTTTTCGGTGAACTTTCCCGGAAATCGGCGCAAGATCAGCGTGATGCGTGTCCAGGTTAAAACGTCCTGATAAGGTCGCAGGATATACAGATGAGCGCGTTGACGGTCCAGGGGTTCCAGACGCTTAAAACGAACCTGCTCACTACACACCAGAACTACCAGGAACGCCCCGCAAACGAGCGTTATCACTCCTCTTTTTCGTTTTTCCCACATGTTTCGCGTTCTCACCTCCGCAAGTCCCGCTGTCAAATAACACTTGCCCCTGCCCGCCCCGGGACCATCCTGGTCACCGGTGGCAAAGGCCCGCGTCATTTTCTTCTTATATAGTGCGATTCTGATCTTCCACCGCCCGCTGCCGGCCCAGCCGGCCGATTCTTACTTCGAATCCGATCAACTCAACACGCTCCCGGACGGAGTGGAGGAAGACCTGCCACCCGATGACGAAACCGGTCCGGGCCCTTCGTACCGCGCGGAAGGAATCGCCCTGCGGCGCCTGCTGGGACGGGCGCGGGCCAAGCGACTCTCCGAAGCGGAATTCTGGCACCGCATGCTGCATTACCGGGGCACGGTCATCGGTTACAAAAGCGAAGCCGACGGCGAAAATTTTTTCCTTTCAAAGCAGGGCAAAACCGACCCATCCGCCGAACTGGACGCGAACATTCGCGCCTTCTTCGCGCCGGCCCTGCCCGATGGCGGCGATCTGCGCTGCGTCTTTCCGCTGCGTTACAAATGGCTGCGGCGCATGCTCGGCAGTCCCCCCGAGTTCCCGGCCGTCGAATGCCCGGGCATCAAGAAATACCTGGACGGAGTCGCCGTCGATTCAGTTTCGCTCATCTTCGCGTCGTACTATATGAACTCCCCGGCGTCGATGTTCGGGCATACATTGATCAAGTTGAATTCGAAAAAACGCGGTGGGATGGAGCTACTTGACTACGTCGTCAATTTCGGCGCGGATGTGGGCAACGCGAACGCGCTGGCCTACGTCTGGAAGGGCCTGACCGGCGGGTATCCGGGCCGGGTCACGACCCTGCCCTACCATATCAAGGTGCGCGAATACAACGACGTCGAGTCGCGCGACATCTGGGAGTATCGCCTCAATCTCAAGCCGGAAGACGTCGAAAACATGCTGCTGCATATCGTCGAACTCGAACAGACGTATTTCGACTATTATTACTTCGACGAAAACTGTTCGTATCACCTGCTCTCCCTGATCGACATCGCCCGACCTGCCGGTCCGCGCCTGACCGCGAAAGTTCGCGCCTGGATCGTCCCGGGCCAGATGGTCCGCCTGGTGCACGCTGAAAAAAATCTCGTTGCGCGCCTGGAATACAGACCATCTCTTTTTAGCGAAATCCGCGGGGCGCTCGCGGACCTGGACCCCGCCGCGCGCGCGCAGTTCCACCGAATACTGGACGGCCGCCAGGCGCTCCGGTCCGATTCGCAAGATAAGCTTTCAGATACAGAACGCGCGAATTTTTACGATCTTTTACTCAAGACGCTCCGCTTCATCAAAGCCGCTGGCGACGAGACGCCGGAGCAGAAGGCCCTGCTGGGTCGCCTGCTGGTGGAGCGCGCGGCCCTGCCCCCCGCCGCGCAGGATCCGCTCCGGGGATCCGCGCGACAGTTTTCGGA
>CAZVZS010000109.1:0-12740 GCA_964631535.1 uncultured Leptospiraceae bacterium | reverse complement strand
CGGCGATCACGCCGCCGAACGCGCTCAGGGGATCACAGGTCCGTGCCAGCACGAAGGCGTCCGCCAGGCCGGCCTCGCTTTCGGCGCGCGCGGCTCCGCAGGGATTGAGGTGTTTGATAATGACGACGCCGCGGCCCGGCAGGTCGAGCGCGGCCTGGAGCGCGGAGCTGAAGTCGAGCATATTGTTGAACGACAGTTCTTTGCCCTGGAGCTGGCGCGCGTTTTCGCGGCCGGCCGTCACGTCGCGCACCGGGCGATAAAAAGCCGCCGCCTGGTGCGGGTTTTCGCCGTAACGTAAATCCTGGGTCTTGCGATAACTGAGCGTGAGCGTTTCGGGGAATTTGACGCCGGCCTGTTCGTTCAGATACGCGGCGATCATCCCGTCGTACGCGGCCGTGTGCTCGAAGACCTCGCGTGAGAGGCGCAGGGCCAGGTCATCCGTAATCCCGCCGGCCGTTTCGATGGCGCCCGTCAACTCCGCGTAGCGTTCGGGATTGCAAACCGCCGCGCAGAAGCGGTAGTTCTTGGCCGCCGCGCGCAGCATGGACGGCCCGCCGATGTCGATGTTCTCGATCGCTTCGCCGAACGCGACCCCCGACCGCGCGGTCACCTGCGCGAACGGATACAGATTCACCACCACCAGATCAATGCCGCGAATCCCGTGGGCCTCCATGGCCGCGCGGTGCTCGGGTTCGTCGCGCAGGGCGAGCAGGCCACCGTGGATCTTCGGGTGCAACGTCTTCACGCGTCCGTCCATCATCTCGGGAAATCCGGTATACTCTTCCACGGCGATCGCCGCGATCCCCGCCGCGCGCAACTGCGCGAGCGTGCCGCCGGTTGACAACAACTCCACCCCCCGCCCGGCAAGAAACCTGGCGAAGTCGACCAGGCCGGTTTTATCGGAAACGGAAAGCAGTGCGCGCTGGATTTTTATCATTATAGTTACTCAAAAATTAATTCACCACGGGGACACGGGGAGCACGGGGGCGAAGACAGTTTAATAAAGTTTTACAACGTTCCGGAACGTCAGTCCCTGATAAAAAATTTCCCCGTGTCCCCGTGTCCCCGTGTCCCCGTGTCCCCGTGTACGTAAAATCCGGGGCCGCCCGCCTCACACCGGCAGCGGGATTTTGATTTCGATGGCTTTACCGCCGCGGGCCACGAAGAGGCGATAGATCTGCGCTTCCAGATGCGCGATCGAGAACCAGATCCAGGTGAGCGTAAAATACATGCCGACGAAACACGCGAGCATACCGATGAGCAGCGCGAAGGGCATCACCAGGAGCAGGAAGGCCGACGAGAGCAGTTGTTCTTTCCAGGTGAGGGCGACGTACTGGCGCACGAATCCGAAATCGAAAGCGGCGCCAAGATCGTTCATGAGCACCGCGCGCAGGGTCATGGGACGCATGACCAGGCCGGCCAGCACCCCGCCCACCGGCAGACCGATGAACATGACGGCCACCTGCACGATGGCCATGACGCTCCCGTCCTCTTCCGGGCCAATCGCCATGCCGAAGCCAGCGGCAACACCGCCGACCACCAGGGAAACGAGCGCGAAAAAAATAAAAAATACGAAGACCCCGATGAAACCAACCACGAAGGTCCAGACTCCGCTTTTTAAATAGGGCATGAACCGATCGAACTCGAATTTGGGATACTGTTCGCCTTTGATGACGGCGGCGACGATCTCATAGACATACCCGTACAGGGCGATGGGCCCCACGATGGGAATGAACTGGAGCAGAGTGGCCAGGAACACATTGGAAAGATATTCCGGGTGTTCTTTGACGAAGGTCAGGGAGTACAGGTAGCGCATCCCCTGGCCGGCACCGCCGGGCGTTGACGAAGCGGGTGGTCGATAGTGTTCGGTATAATCGGTCATGGACAAGAGATGCCGGGTACGCGCCGAAAACTGTCAACCAGTTCCAGGAATTCCTGGGCTATCCGGGTTCAACGAATAAAAACCTGGCGCCCGCGCACTTCCAGGAGGTCGCTCGCGAACAGACGCGCGGCTTCCACGATGATCCGGTGTTCCACGATTAAAATCGCCGCGGCGACCCGCTCCGGCGACATCCCGGGCTCCAGCGCCACCGCTTCCTGTAAAATGATCGGTCCCGTATCCACGCCCGCGTCCACGAAATGTACGGTGGCCCCGCTGACGCGCACACCGTACTCGCTGGCCTGACGCTGCGCGTTCATGCCCGGGAAGGCCGGCAGGAGCGAAGGATGAATATTGATGATGCGCGCGGGGTACGCGGCGACCAGATCGGCGGCCAGGATGCGCATCCAGCCGAGCGTCAAAATCAGATCCGGCCGCGCGCGTTCCAGGCGCCGCGACAATTCCGCGTCAAACGCGGCGCGCCCCGGGAAGGATTTATAATCGAGGAGTTCCACGGCGATTCCCGCTGCCCGCGCCAGTTCCTCGGCCCCGGTGCCAGGGCGATCGACGAACAACGCGTGGATCCGCAACCCGGCCAGGCGACCGTCGGCGATGGCCGCCAGAATCGCCTGAAAGTTACTGCCGCGACCGGAGGCGAAAATGACCGTGTTCTTTGCCGTCATAGGGTGGGGCCTGCGTCTCTCAAGGCGCCGCGCGTCAAAAAAACCGAATGGAGGCGATGACGTCCGACAGCTCGCGCGCCAGCTCCGCGTCCGGGAATTCGTCGCTATTGTACATGACGATCAGGAGCCGGTCCTCGTCTACGATGATGTACACCATCCAGAACCGGTCGTCCTTTGTAAATTCACAGGCCAGGCATTCCTGACCGCCGGGCATCCGGAAACTGGCCACGTGATCGGCCTGGAATTCGATGCCGACCCGTTCCAGGAATTTGCGCATTTCCCGCGCCAGATCGAACCCGGTTTCGCTGCGGCTGGCGGCAATTTGTAATACCCCGCCGGAAGCGGGATCGTAAAACGCGGGAATGTCTTCTATTATCTCCGATTCCCAGGCGGCCGGGTACAGGAGCTGAAAAAAAACACCCCGAAACAACCGGGCCGGTTTTTCGACGAGCTCCCCTTCCATGATTGGGAACAAATTCAGGAAAGGGCCCCCGGGCAAGAGAAATTCGTAGGTCCCGACCGCCGGGCGCCGGCCGGTTTAACGACTTGACCCTCACCCGCCCCGGGTCCAGGCTGCATCCGTTTTGTTAGGAACCTTTAAAAAACGTAAAAATCCGCTCTATATCGCCACCTCCATCCTGATCATCGCCCTCGCGGCCCTGCTGGCCGGGTCCCTGGCGATTCTGGCGGCCGGAGTACTGGTGCTCCTGGTTTTGTTTTATCCGTTTTTTCTGCAAATATGGGAATGGTTGTACGGCGTGGAGGACCTGGCCGACCAGGTGTTCCACGCGCACACGGAAGACGGCTGGAATATCGCGCTGCACTTCCACCGGCCGCCGTACCCGCTGCCCGGTGCGTATCCGGTGATTCTATCGCACGGGATCGCGAACAATAAATTCGGCGTCGATATGGACCGCGGGCATTCGCTGGCCTATTATCTCAAACAGAACGGCTTCCCCGTGTTCGTGATTTCGCTGCGCGGGGTCGGCAAATCATATCACTCCTCGCGCTACCGCTACCGCGATTTCTGCTTCGACGATATCGTCGAAAACGACGTGCCCGCCGTGATTCGCAAGGTGCGCGAACTCACCGGCGCGCCCAAAGTAAGCTGGGTCGGCCACAGCATGGGCGCGATGATCGCCTACGGATTCCTGGGGCGCAAGCTGCCGGGCCACGAAGACATCGCCACGCTGGTCTCGCTCGGCGGGCCGGGCAAAATCGATCACGCGCGCAGCACGATCTGGGGCGCGGCCTCCAAATACCCGCAGCTCGGACAACTCCTGGACCTGCGCTTCGGGGCCCAGGTGATTTCGCCGCTGACCGGACGTTTCATCACGCCGATCGAGGAACTCGTATATAATAAAGAAGTCGTGAGCACGCTGACGATTCGCCGGCTCATGAAAAACGGGATTGAAAACATTTCCCCCGGTCTCCAGCGCCAGTTCGCGGACTGGATCAAAAGCGGCCAGGAGTTGACCCGCGACGGGGCGCACGATTATCGCCGTTCGTTTCGCGAGATCAAAATCCCGGTGCTGTACATCGCCGGCGCGCGCGATCACATCGCCCCGGTGGAAAGTTTGCGTTTCGCCTATCAGAATACCGCGAGCAAAATCAAAGAATTACAGATCATGGGCCGCGAACACGGGATCCCTTTCGACTATTGCCACACCGGACTCGTGCTGGGCGATCGCGCGATCCTCGACGTTTACCCGCGCGTACAGGACTGGTTGCTGACCCACGGACGCACGCGCAGCCGGCGCGGCCTCTGGGCGCGAATCACGAATCGGTTTCGTTCGCAGAGGCGCCAGCGCCAGTTGCGCGGCCGCCGGGTGTTCCAGGATTCCGTACCGTCCGGGGTAATTTCAGCCTGACGGTCGCGGGAGTGTTTTTATGAATCGCGGGTTTTTTTCACCACGGCGCCTGCCCTGCCTCGCGCTCTGCGCTGTTTCGATGTCCGCCTGTGCCCTGCCCGGTGCCGGCGGGCGGCGCGGTTTCGCGGCGGGCCAGGATTATCTGGCGGAGGACTTTCACTGCGCGACCGGGCCGGTCGGCATCGAGGCGAGCGAACCGGTCATGGAACGCTACGAGCTGTTCCGCGAGGAATTCGCGAAAAACAACGCGCAGAAAGGCAAAGCCTTCGCCGTCGTGACCGGGGACTCGATCGCCGCGCTATTTCACCACGGCCGCCTGTCAGCGTTTCTCGGCGAATTCGATATCGTCAACCGCGGCATCCCGGGCGATACGACCGCCCTGCTCCGTAAACGCGTCGCGCGCGACGCGCTGGCGCTCAAACCGCGTCTGCTGATCGTCAGCATCGGCGGCAACGATATCCTCGGCGGGCGCTGCCTGGGTACGGTGCTGGCCAATACGGAAGCGCTGCTCAACATCGTGCGCGCCGAGAGCCCGGACACGCGCGTGCTGCTGACCAGCGTACCGCCCGTGCTGTCCTGGAAGGCGAACAGCATCACGCCGTATTACAATCGCCGTCTGGAATACCTGGCCGCGCGCCGCGGAGCGCAGTTCAGCGATCTGTGGCCCCTGCTTTCCGAAGAAGAAACCCCGCGTCTGCGCGAACCGTTTCATCAAATCTTACCGGACGGCCGCGTGGACGTCGTCCATTTCAACGACGAAGGTTATAAACGCTGGGCGGAGCAGTTACGCCCGCTGCTGCTATCGCTGCGGTGAGCGGTCCCCCTACGTATTTTGAACAAAGACGATCTCACCGTGGTTGTTCCGGTTCACGGGAACCGGGACGTTCCCCGGGGAACCCTTAACGCGATTTTGAAACAGGCCGGCCTCAGATCATGATTCAATATCCCGCAAGATTCAGTTTTGATAAGAAAGACCGGGCCTACAACGTGGAATTTCCCGATTTACCTGGATGCCTGACTTTCGGCGAGAGTCTGGACGAGGCTCTGGACCATGCACGCGAAGCTCTGTCCGGATATTTAGAATCTCTGGATCAGAGACAGTTTGAGATTCCGAAAGCTTCCCGGATAAAAGGAAAGAACATTCACCTGATAAGTCCGCACCAGGAACCTGGCCCGGACATGAAGTAAGCCATTCGCGCAGTCGAGAACATCGTCATGGCTCTGGCCTACGCGGCCGGCGCGCAGATCGGCAATCTCTGGTCCCTGCTCTCCGAAGACGAAGCTCCGCGTCTGCGGGAACCCTTTCATCAGATTAAGGAGCTGCTTGACGCGAGGGGGACCGGCCGCCATTTTGACAGGTTGTGGATTTTGAGTTCTATTTTGACCCGGACATCGGTACGACCCATGTCGCCAGGCATGGGGTTACCGAATCCGAGATCTACGAGTTTTTCACTGAATCACTCTATCTCGACCACGAGCGCGCGGACGGCAGCTGGATCGCCATCGGCAGGCTGGGGTCCGGCCGGTATCTTGAAATCCCGTTCCGAAAAAAGAGCAAAAACGTGCTGTTCATTATTACAGCTTACGACATCACTGATCCTGACTACATTGCCATCGTGGACGGTCACCTCGCATGAAAGTTCTTGAAACCAAAACGTTCAAAGTGACTTACGTCGTTCCGGAAACTCCGGAGGAGCAGGGTGATATCCGTCGGATCATCGAAGAGGTCAAAACCGAGAAAATCCCCCCGTCCGGCTGGAACGTCGTCGACAACCGCCCCAAAAAGAAGGGCAGGTAATCCCCCCGCGCCTCCGAAACGGATGTTTCAGGAAATCCGAAATTCCGGGCCAGGCATCATGAAGTACGTCATTCGCGCAGTCGAGAACATCGTCATGGCGCTGGCCTACGCGGCCGGCGCGCAGATCGGTTTCGCGCTCGCGTTTTTGCATTCGCAGGTTTCGCCCGTATGGCCGCCGGAGGGGATTTCGCTCGCGGCCGTGCTCGTGTTCGGTTTTCGCGTCGCGCCTGGAGTGTTGCTGGGCGCGTTTCTGGCGAATTATTTGAACAACCCACATCTGCCGACCGCGGCGTTGATCGCCATCGGCAATACCCTGAGCGTGCTCATGGCCGCCACGATGGTTCGGCGTTTCGCGCGCGGCGACAATCTCTTCGGTCGCGTGCGGCCCGTGCTCAAGTTTCTGACGATCGGCACGATGCCCGGGGCCCTCGTGAGCGCGCTCATCGGCGTGACCGCGCTGCGACTCTTCGACTTCGTATCGCCGGAGGCGTATCCGACGGTGGTGCTCACCTGGTGGACCGGCGAAATGCAGGGCCTGATCATCGTCGCGCCGTTTCTGTACGCCTGGAGCCGCCTGCCCGACCGCGAAACCTACCTGGCCAAAAAAGGCCGGCGTATTCTGGAAGCGGTGGCGCTCGCGGTCGTGTTGCTGGCCATCAGCGTGTTCGTGTTCCTGAACCAGATGCACCTCACGTACCTGCCGATTCCCCTGCTCATCTGGGCCGTGTTTCGCTATCGCCTGCACGGGGCGGTGACGGCCATCGCCATCGTATCGGGCGTGGCCACGTACTGCACGGTGAACCAGGTCGGACCCTTCGCGATTCATGCGGAGGGCAAGCTGGCCCTGAACGATTCGCTCTTACTCCTCGAATTGTACATCGGATCGCTGACAGTCATGACGCTGGTCGTGGCGGCGGTGGTGTCCGAACGCGCGGAAGCATTGTCCAAACAGGGGTTGTTCGCGCAGGAGTTGAACGAACAGAGCGCGGCGTTTTTTCGCTTCGTGCCCGATCAATTTCTGAAAATTCTCGGCAAACGCTCCGCCGTGGACATCCAGCTGGGCGATTCGCGCCAGAGTCGCATGAGCGTGCTCTTCTCCGACATCCGCTCGTTCACCGCCATCAGCGAAAAACTCACGCCGCAGGATAACATCGAACTGCTCAACGCGTACCTGGCGCGCATGGAACCGATCATCCACGCCCACGGCGGCTTCGTCGACAAATTCATCGGCGACGCGATCATGGCGCTCTTCGACGACGAACGCCCGGGCGCGACCGGTTCCTCCGCCGACCGCGCCGTGGCCTGCGCGGTCGAGATGCAGAACCAACTCGCCCGGTTCAATGAACTGCGCGAAAAACGCGGCGAGGCCCCGCTCGAATGCGGGATCGGCGTCAGCACCGGGCCCGTGGTCCTCGGCACCGTGGGCAGCATGATGCGCCTGGATACGACCGTCATCGGCGATACGGTCAACCTGGCCAGTCGCCTTGAAAACCTCACCGCGCGCGTGGGCCTGTCGCTGTTGATTTCAGCGGCCACGCTCAACGCCGTGCGCGATTCCGCGCGCTTTGAAACACGACTGCTGGGCACCGTCACGGTCAAAGGCAAATCGCTGCCGGTGGAAATTCACGAAGTCTTCAACGCCGACCCGCCCGACGCCCGCGCGCGGAAAGAACAGGCCGGCGCGTTTATCACCCAGGCCTTTCCGCTTTTCGTCGGCGGCGAATTCGATCAGGCGCGCCCGCTCTTCGAACAGGCCCACGCGGCACTGCCCGAACGACTCACGGAAATGTACATCGAACGGTGTATCATCTTCGCGCGCACGCCCCCGCCCGCCGATTGGAACGGGTCCGAGGTTTTGCACGCGAAGTGAGGGGGGCGGCGACATGTCGACTGAAAAAACCGAAACCAAACTCTCGCGCACTTGAAGAGGTCTGGGAATGGCGTCGGCAAGTCGAAAAGAATTACGATGCCATCATAAACCGCACAAAAACGATTACGCACGAATCAGAAAAACAGGCCATTCAGTTCGCGATCGGACCGAATGAAATCGTCTGCCTTTGCTTCGAACTGATCGACGGATCGAAACCGGCTCGATCGGTAGTGAAGATCGAAGCAAGACATTATTCGTACCCGGATGACTTCCGGGTGTTGCTTCACATCCCCTACCTTTCGAAACGTCCGAATGTACCCAACGAATGCGACGGTGAGCCCGCTAAAATCGGGAAACTCTGGGAAAGCGACCGCGTCAGCGACCCCGCGAGCCAGTGAGCGAAAGCGCGGCGGTCCCGCAGCGCCCCGCGAGTTCAAACGGCCGAACGGAGAAAGCAACTTCACGAGCGCAAAGTCCCATCCGGAGCGAGCAGGATTGCGAGCGGCATGCCCATCGAGCCCATGGATGGGCGACATGGGCATGCCCGGGTGGGACTTTGCGTCAGGCCGTCTGAACGGCTTCTTGCGGGAAGTACGAACGCGCCAGAAAATGATGCGCGCCGAAGAGGAGGCCAGCGTACACCAGATCGCCCGCCAGGGTCATGCCGTAAAACGGCAGGGCGGCAATGAAACAGGTAGCCAGTCCGGCGCCGGTCAGGGGATACATCCCGTCGAACGCCCAGACACCCAGATTCGTTACGAAAAAAAACTGGAGCGATGCGCCGAGGGTGGCCCCGCCGATGGCGAGAACGCTTTCGGTTTTGCGAACGAGTCGGCCGATCAGGACCGAGAAGCAGCAGGCAAGCACGACCACGAGGCTGGTCATTGCCGCGAACGAATACCCGCCGAGGGCCGCCAGGACCAGACCGGTGATAACGTAAACCACGATGGGTGCGGCGAACGCTCGCCAGCCGTCCAGACGGGCGCCCGAGTACAGCGCCAGCCCGCCCAGGGGGGAGAAATTGGCCGGATGCGGCACGACCCGTAAAACGCCGGCAAAGCCGATCTCGGCCAGGCCGAGTTTTTTTTCTCCGAAAATACGCACAAAAAGATTCCTCATATTTCAATTCTCCTCCGGGACGAACGCCCGTAAACAATTTTTCCTTTCACCGGTTCGCCAGGTAACGCCCGACGACCCCGTCGATGTCCGGGCCACTGAAGGCCCCGGAGTCTTTCAAAAACGCCGCGCCGGTATCCGCATTGGTGCGATTCGTGGCTGCGGTCATCCGCACGTACACAAATCCGTTCGTATCGCGGATATCGTTGCGGAGTGTGGTGGAGCACCCCGTTCCATATGAATTATCGTCACTGAGATTATCCAGGTCGAACCCGTCCCCGCCGGCCTGGGACTGGTCGAACACCGCGGCCCCGGACAGGGGGTTCGAATCCCGGTTGTACAGAACCGGGGTGATGCCCGCGAAACCGGACCAGTGCGCGGGGCTGGTGCTGTAGCTCGTTTCAGGCGTATTCGTGTAATCGGGCGCGAACCCGCACCAGTTCGTGGCGTCCTGGCTGACTTCCACGATGACCGCTTCCATGAAAACGGACGAGCTGCTGCCCAGCGGTCGAAACGCGTTCTCGAACACGACGAAATCCGTGCCGGTGCCGTTCGTTATTTTTTTGCCGACCCATTCGAGGATGAGCGCCGCGCCGGTCCCGGTCTGGGAAAGCGTGAATACATCGTACGAACCCGCGTTGGTGCCCCCGCCGCAGATGCCGTTCACCGCGCGGGAGCTATCGCCGAAGCCGGACCCCGTCTCGCCGGGCGCGGAGTTGACCGTATCGGCCACGAAAGCCGGCGAACCGGGCGCCGTGGTGCTCGTGCAATTCAGATTCGTGCCTGACCCGGAATCGGAGGAAGAGGACAACCCGCCCCCGGCCACGAAGGCCAGGAGCAACATGGCCGCGAGTTCTTCGTTCTTGCCGTCATCCTGCTTCGGAGCGCCGGGCAGAAACTCGGGCACCTCGCAGGCCAGCACAGCGCCGACGCAGAGCGCGGCACAGATCGTTTTTAACAAAATGTTGCCCATTCGATTTCCCCTTTGCTGACGCTCACCGCCCCGGCGATTCAAGTTGCAGGCGGTACGCGCTGAACAGATTGCCGGTCTTTTTTAATTCGCAGAAACGATCGGCAAAGAGCGCCGCCGGACCGCTTGCCGCGCGCACATCGGTCGCGCTGGCTGGAAAACAACCGTTCACGTTGCACGCCTTGCGCTCTTCAAGAAATCGAAAGCTGACAGCGTACACCACCGGCCCGACTGCCGCCAGGCAATCGTTCACCGAGTCGATCGTATAAAACGCGTTTTCGTCGACACCGGCGCGCGTTAAATAGCCGGCCAGGAAGCCGCCTTCCAGGAACACACGCATCCGGTCCGAAAGGCAATTCGTGTCCGACGTATAAAACTGATTGCAATAAGCGTAACCGGCCAGGAAAAAATTGTGCGACACGACTTCTTCCAGCTTTTCGCCCACCGCCACCCCGGACAGCGATCCGCCCGGGGCGATGCCCGCCGCGTCAGTAAGAAAACAGGCCGGCCCCAGCCACATGTGCGCCCCGATCAACACCGGGGCGAGCACATGTTGTGTGAACCTTTTCGTATGGCGGCTCATTGGGCCAGGAGCTCCATGCGCGACCAGGAAAAACCGCCGCAACCGGTCGTGCCGGGGGACGCCGAGTTGACCGCGGTCCCGTCCGTTTTCGCTTCAGCCAGGCTGTCCTTGCCGAAGACCGCTTCACAGAAGTAGTAGCGCCCGGACGAAGGTTCGGTCCAGTGAATCCGGCCGTACTTACCCGCGTTAAAACTCGCATTAGGCGAATTCTGATAGTACAGGACATTCGCGCTGTTATCGAAACTGACGATTCTGTAAAAACTATCGTACGGTCCGAAGGGATGCCCGGCTCCGGCGATGGTCGCGAAGTTGCCGATGCCTCTCAACGAAGCGCTCACGGTGACTTCGTTGTTGATCGTCGCGGAGTCGCCCGTGAACCCGTTGAAATGTCCGGCGATTTCCAGCGCGGCCGAACACACGGACGGGGCTTCGGGCGTGGAAATCTGCATACGCGACCAGGCGAAACCGACACAACCGCCAGCGGCGGGGTTGGACGAATCCACAGTCGTCGCGTTCGCTTTCGCGGCCGCCAGGGTTCCCTGGCCGAACACGGCTTCGCAATAGTAAAACACGTTGTTCTTCGGCTCGGTCCAGTGGATGCGTCCGAACGTATTCGCGTTAAACGACGCGTTGGGTGAATTCTGGTAATACAGAACATTCGCGCTGTTGTCGAACTCCGCAATGCGGTACGCGCTCGCGTACGGACCGAAGGGATGGGAGGCCGTGGCGATCGTCAGAAAACTGCCCGCGCCGGTCGCGCGCGCGCTGATAATGATGTAAGCGTTCACCGTCGCGGAGCTGCCCGTGTACGTATTCCACTGACCGGCGATTTCCAGGTCCGACCCGCACGGCAGCGGCGGGCGATCCGAAACGAAGGAGACCTGGGACCCGGTCGCGCTGGATGTACCGTCGCTCAGGACGAACATAGAAAACGTGAGCAGCGACCCGCCCGAAGTAACCAGGCTCGCCGAGTAGGTGGCAGCGATCATCATCACCGCGAATCGCCCTGAGCCGTCAGTGGTGGTGGATACGGTGGGCACGGAAAGCGCGTGCGTGGGCGCGATGCTCAGCGAGTTTGTGGAACCGTCTGACGAGAAGGTCACGGTCGCGTTCGCGAGGGCCGCGCCCGTGCTGTCCAGTAATTGCCCGCTCACCAGAGCGCGCGTGTCCCCGTACCGTTTTTTTTGCGAATTCGCGAACAGGGCCGCCAACAAATAGTCGGGGTCCTTCGCCGGCGAAAGCCGCTGATCGAGTATCTGCAAAGGATTCGAACAACCCGCCCCGGCCAGGACGAGGAGAATCGAACCGAAAAAAACCGGAAAACGTTTCATAAAATCCTCCGTAACAAACCGCGGCGAATCGCATAAACGAACGATCCGTCGTGGCTGCATGAGGAATCTGTACGATGAAAAATTTTGAGTACAGGATTCCCATTCTCCGGGAAGCCCGTACCCACCGGCGAAAAAAATTCGGGGCGAGTTGTAGAAGACTCTTTTCGCGAAGCCTTGACTACGGGGAAGATCTGGCTCATACAAACGGCCCTGTGGCCAATCTGTAAATACAGTTGCGCGTCAGCGAGGGACTCACACCCTCTTCCTCCCGGGAGATACCGTCAGCTTTTCGAAGGTTTGATTTTCGTCAACAATTAAACACGTCCGCCCTTTTACCTCAGGGCAGAAAGACGAGATCGACGGGGCGCAGGCCCACGTCAATCGGCGAGCCGTTAAACTTATAATCGCCGGCGTTCGTATCGAACATGGTGATTCCCGGCCGATCAAAACTGGAATCGGCCACGTACAGTTTGCCGTTGGGCGCGAGCAGCAGGCCGGCGACGAACCCGCCGGCGGACGGCAGGAAACCGAGGCTGGCCGTCTTCTGGCCGGTCGTCGGATCAAAACGCTGAATTTCCTTGCTGTTATCGGGGAACTGGACGTTCGCGTACCCGACCGAGTCGTTCTTGATCACAACGT
>CAZVZS010000108.1:0-12923 GCA_964631535.1 uncultured Leptospiraceae bacterium | reverse complement strand
CAGCGGTGTTTTTTTAACTACCGCTTTTTACACACTGTTTGGGACGGGACCGGGAGCTATTATCCCCGGTTTAGATCAAGTTCGCAGGATTTCACCTCTTGCTGCCTCTGCACCAACCGTTGCACGCAGCATTTCCGGGGCATTGGCCGGTGCAACAAACAGCGGGATTTCCAAAGGGCTTAACAACCTTGATGCCGGAAACTCCGCGACAAAAGATATTGGTTGGGATATTGGAATTGGTGCTGTTACAGGTGGAGTTGTCGGCGCAGCGTCAAAAGAAATTCGGACTGTTGCCTCATCACCGGAAATAAAAAATGTTACTTTTAATTTTTTACCGAGACTACCCGATTATACAAAGGGAACTAAACAATTGGCAGCAATGGTTTTCCTCGGGAATACTGCGAAGGAAACGGCAAGCGGAATCGCTACCGGAGTTCCAGATGCGTCAACCTGGGCAAAATCATTGTTCCAGGGGAATTAAAGCACACTGAGCGAGAATGAATATGCAACTAACAAAGAAATGCCACAAAGCATCTCGTAATGTGTGCTCTCGATTTCATTTTGACATGGCAAAATTATATGGAAATTTTTTTCCGATAATTGCCCTCGACTTATTCGAATCCCCCTTTCGGATAGGGAATTGTAAAACGGGTGAAACAGTCGTTCTTAACCATGAAAATCTTTGGCAAATCGTTCAGAATTCCTCAATCAATAGCAACGAAAAAGTTAAGTTATGGAATACAATAAGCCAACATGAAAGGGATCCGCTTTCTCTTCATTCCGATCTTCTTAATTTAATTCTGGATAATTCTATTTATCAATTAAGTAAAAAGAAAGTTAGGCCAATATTCTTTGTCGCCTTACCCGAAATGTTCTCAAATTCAAACAAAAATTTCTTTCGAGAGGCGATGGAAGAATCCAAAAACGCCCCCTATCAATTGTGGTTTATTTCTACATTGTTGGCGGCCGCATGGGGAGTCTCAAAAAATTCAATTAGCTCACTTGCGCATCCTCGACAGTGCATTGTTTACCAAGGGAAATACTTCACAAGCATTGGCATATTTTTTGCTGGCGGAATTACGAATCAAAAAGTACACCGCACACAGCTTTCAAGAAAATCAATTTTATTGGAATGCAAATCGATACTAGAAGATTCCGAGAAGGAATCATTGCCGGAATATTTTAATCAGATAAAAGTAAAAGCGAAAAATTTAGATTCGCTATGGCGAGCTAAACCACGAGACAAAATAAAGCTTATTTCATATTCTGAGCTTGGTTCAGTAGAAAACCATTTCAGCCATCAATTCGACCAAACAAGCGAATTAATGGTAAACTGCCTGATGGTCTGTGCACGAAAAACATTCGGTTTAACGTAAGCGCTCAATCACGGCCCTCCTCAGCAAAGAATGCACCCCACGTTCTGTGAACTTCACCCAAAAAAACACCCGGACGACTCTCCCAACGCCCGGGTATCTCAAACAAGCTCAATCCCAGGTTTCACCATCCGCACTCCTGAGGTTCATGTAATCGAGAATGGCCAAATAGCCCTTAAACGACACATCTTCTTGCAAACACCACTCCGCGCAAGACAGCCGATCGGCCAGCAAATCACAGACTTCATACGGACGCTTGAACCAGTCTTCGCGGTCATGAACCTCGGATTCTTTTTCGACCTTGTGAATGGCGCTGTCAATCAGGACGACGGAATTCGCGACCACCTGATCGCCCAGGTCATCGTCTGGCGCCGGAATATCTCTTCTACTCATCTGCTACCTCCAGAAAATTTACGCAGATCACGTACGCAAAACCCGTCCGCATCCGCGAGTTCCAGAAACTCCTGAAAACAACCATGCTCTCTGAGCACCAGCTCCGCGGCAGCGAGCCGCCATGCAAGATGGTTGACCATGGGCTTTGGAATGGGCGAGAGCGGCGTTCCCGTGACGACCGCGCACTCACGCACAATCTCCCGCGAAAGTGAAGACAGCATAACGGCCGGATCACCCGCGCGTTTAAGTTTCAGTTTCGCTTCCAGATCCGCGATACGGGCATCGATTTCATCGTCCATACACACCTCCAGCGAACAAATTTTTCGTACGGCAGTACGGACTTTTAAATCCGTCAACAAAAAGCGAATATTCGAACACGAAAAATCGTGTACAACTTTTAACGCGAAACGGGCGCGGAGCGCGACGATTGAGAGCCGCAATACGCGCAGCAACGGCGCGTTAGGGATTGAGCGGCCAGCCATGGGGCCGCGAAAGCCCGGCGGTCCGACGGCGAAGGAACAAGACTGCGGACCGCAACGCCCTGCGAAAGAGGAGACCCGTACGGAAATCAACAAATCCAGCAGCAAGCACCATCCGGAGCGAGCAGGAGTGCGAGCGGTCAGACGATCCGCGACAGGATGTCGCGAGTCGGCTGACCCGGATGTGCGCGCAGCGCCCGATAAAGGAGGCGATTTCACGGATGTTGAGACCGTGTACCCGAGTATGTACTTCGGGATGGAGTTGATAGGCGAGAGCGGAACACTGAATTCGGTAGCAAACATCTACCACAACGGACTGCGGATTGCCGCGGTGGCGCAGAACGGCGCGAAGGTCTGGTACTTACAGGACCAGGTTGATAGCGTGAAACTGGTTATGGGTTCGGCGGGGCAAATACTCTCAAGAGCAGAGTACCTTCCGTATGGCGAGACGTTCGTACAGAAAGGAGACGAAGATTTCGCGCCGAAGTACAACAGCCAGGAGCTGGACAGAGAGACGAACTATTATTTCTACAACGCCCGCTACTACGATCCACAGATCGCGCGGTTTACGAGCGCTGACACGATCATCGACGGGGAGGGCTCCAGTCAGGTAAAGCGCTCAAGCGAGGGCATCTTCCCATAAATCGGTAACCGTGCTAAAGTGTACCGTCTAAAAACTACCCACGCCCCTCAGGGAGAGTCCAACTACACGTCCGCGCGCATGCAATCGAAAGCCTTATCCAAAGCGCGGTCGGTCGGGTGCACCGATCACTAAAATTTGACACAAAAATTGGACACAATGACGTCCGGATATCCGGACACTGAACCTCCTCACTTTTTTCTTATGTCCCATAGGGTTCGTTACTACATACGAAACCCGCGCGTAGCGCACCAGATGAAAGCCACGGCACGCGAAGCAACCCCGCGTCAGCGATTGAGCGAGCCTGCGAGCGAAAGCGCGGCGGTCCGGACACACGAAGCGAAACACCACCGGACCGCGACGCCCTGAAATAAAACACCCAACCCGCCGCAAGGCAAAAAATCCAGCAGCAAGCGCCATCCGGAGCGAGCAGGAGTGCGAGCGGTCAGACGATCGAGCCCATGGATGGGCGATAATCGGCTGACCCGGATGTGCGCGCAGCGCCCGCGACGCCCTGAACAAAAAGGCCACCCCCAAACAATAGCACCAGATCCAGCAGCAAGCGCCATCCGGAGCGAGCAGGAGTGCGAGCGGTCAGCCGATCCGCAACAGGATGTTGCGAGTCGGCTGACCCGGATGTGCGCGCAGCGATCCCCGGATGTGCGCGCAGCGCAAAAAAAATCCAGCGCTCCCTGTAACCTTTTCCGCCAGCGAACGAATACACATACACCCTGACCTGGAGTGTAACCAATGAACAATCGCAACTTACGTTTTTTCGCCCTCGTATTCGCCGCGCTGACAGTGGGCATGAAGCTCGCGCATACCCTGGAGCTACCCGTCAAGCTGGAGTGGACGGCAGACCTTTATTTTCCCGTGCAGACCAGCCTCTACCGGTACTTCGCGATCTTCGGACCGATCGTCGATGTCGGGGCCCTTCTCGCCATCGGTGTGCTCGTTTTTCGGCTGCGCGGGAAGACGGCTTTCCCGCTCACGGCGATCGGCCTTGGTGCCATGCTCGTTTCCCTCGCGATCTGGGCTGTCATTGTCGCTCCGGCAAACGCTCAGATCATGCCCTGGCTGACGGCGCACACGGTCCCCGGGGACTGGATGGTGTGGCGCGCGCGCTGGCAGTTCGGCCAGGCCGGTTGTTTCATCTTCGATTTCACGGGTTTCTGCTGCGTCCTGCTGGCGGCGCTGCGCGATTCGCCGCGCGATTCGCCGCGCGACTGAACCCTCGGCGATCGACACACGGTTCCGAAAAAAGATCGACAGGACGCTGGCGATCGGGGCGACACTACGCCTGCTTGGAGAACCCGGAAACAACAGCGAAGACCACGGAGGCGAAAGCTGACGAGTCGCGCGAGGTGCGCTGGAAACGCTGGATGCTCGCGACCCAGGCGGGCGATGCACGCTCCTACGAGTTCCTGCTCGGTGAACTCGCTCGTGCCGCCAGCGCGTACGCGCGGGGTCGCCTCGCCGATCCGGGCCTGGCCGAAGATTTCGCGCAGGAGTTATTGCTGAGCGTGCACCGGGCCCGGCACACCTTTCGCCCGGACAAACTCTTCGCTCCCTGGTTTTTCGGAATCGTGCGACATCGTTTCATCGACTTCTTGCGCGCCGAAGGCCGCAGGCCATTGACTTATGACGCGGAAACGGCGCTTGACCTGGTCGCGACGCGCGATCCCGATTGGACGACGGTCGCGGCCATCCATGAAGCGATCACGCGGCTGCCCGCGAAGCAACAGACCGCGCTGCGCATGCGTCTGGAGCGACGCCCCGTATCGGAAATCGCGCTGGCCCTGAATCTGCGCGTGCCGGCCGCGAAGGTGGCGATTCACCGCGCGCGCAAAGCATTAAAAAAACTGTTGAGGGAACAATATGAGTTCGATTGAGGACCTCGTACGCGATCTGAAGCCGGTCGTTCCCGCGCCTTCGCCTTTGCGACTGAGTCTGTACTGGACGGTTTTCTGCCTGACTTTGATCGCGGTCGCGCTGGTTCTGCGCCAGCCGGGCCGGCCGTTTACGGTCTGGATCGAACTCGCGCAGTTCGCGTTTACACTGCTGTGCGGCTTCACCGCGCTCGCCAGCTCCTCACCGCACGAAATTCGCGCGTCGCGTCGTTTGCTGCCGGTGGCCGCGCTCTGGCCCCTGCCCGTCATCGTCTCGATTTTTTTTATTCCGACTTTGATTCGCGCGCCGGTGTACTTCGTGTGCGTCGCGGCCAGCGTCGCCTGGTCTTTGCCGGCGTTTTTCTTTCTCACGTGGTTGTTGCGCAAAGGGTTTTTACTGCGCCCCGCGCATTCGTTTTCGCTCGTCGCGCTGGCTGCCGCGTGTCTGGGCGCCCTGGCGCAGCACATCGTCTGCGTGGAACCGGGAGGCGAACATCGATTGTTTTCGCACGTTGTACCCGCCGCTCTTTTCGGCGCGGCGACGCTCGTCACGAATTACGCGCGACGTCCACCTGGCGATTGACCGCGGCGATTGTTACTGCTGAACGCAGTACACCGGAACCCCGGTGGCGCAGGTCGCGATCCCGTTCGAAATCATCGTACTGGCCGTATTGTCCGATACCCCGACCAGAGAGTTGCCGCCGGCCCCCCAGTCGCTGCAATTGTTGGCCAGGCCGCTGAACGTCCAGGTGGTTTCGTCAGTGACGGTAATGCCCGTGAAGACGTTCGTCGTCGAAGTTGAAACGGGATTGGTCAGCGGGAAAGTGAAGATGGCCGACGAATTCGTGCGACCGATACTGGTGCCGTCCTCACGCCGGTATTCCGTACTGGCCGCCAGAACCCAGTCGGTGGTTTGGGTACGCGCGGTGCCCATGACCAGACCCTTATACGTTCCCGAAAAGGTCGCGGGGAGATTGGCGGCGCAAAAGCTATCCACCGCCGTTATGCCGCCGAAGTTCCCGACGTTGGTAGGGGACATAAAAATGTTCTTCCAGGTGCCCGTGGAGGTTGTGGTTGAACCTTTCAGGAGTAATGCGGTGACTGCGGGCTCACAGGAGCCATCGGTCGGAATACAGTTTGCCGGGGAGACGTTACAGGCCATGAAATACTGGCCCGCCCAGAGGATCAGGCAGAGGCCGCAGGTGAAACGTGGCGCAATCTTTGCAATCGATCCAGACATAATCCGACCCCCGAAGCCCCCGTTCCCGAAAAACCTTTTCGCCCGGTGAACCTATATGACATAGGACGACATATAAAAAGGAAAGTCAAAGGGTTTTGAGAGATTTTTCGAATGGCTGCGAGATCGACGGTGAGCGCGGGGGTTCGGTCAAACCACTCTTTACTATGCCCGGAGGGGGATTTGAACCCCCACACCTTGCGGCACAAGCACCTCAAGCTTGCGTGTCTACCAGATTCCACCATCCGGGCGAAGGCAGGATCCCCCACGACCTCGCGGCCGGGGAGTTGGTGACCAGAAATCGAAAATTGGGGCGCCGGGTCGAGTAATTTTCGCCCTCCGGGCCATCCCCCGCGAAACCCGGCGAAGTTTTTTTGATTTGATAGGGAGGAGCCTCCGAATTATGTGAAACCAGCCTGTTATGGATGAAAAAACCTACGATTCCCTCGTAAAACGTGGCGGAGACCTCATGGTCTCCCTTTCCGGGATTCGGGGTGTCCTGCCCGCTGGACTCGATCCGATCAACATCGTCTATTTCGCCAGGGCGTTCGCGGCCACCACGGGCAAACGGATCGTGCTCGGGTTCGACGCGCGACCCACGGCGCCCATCATGCGGCATCTCGTACTCGGGACCCTGATCGCCGCGGGGAAAGAAATCACGGATATCGGCCTGGCGCCGACGCCCACGGTCAAGGCCGCCGTCCGGCTCCAGAAAGCCGACGCCGGCATCATGTTATCCGCCAGCCACAATCCGCCCGAATGGAACGCGTTCAAGTTCCTCGGCAAAGGCGGTTTTTTCTTTGATCGACCTCAATTTGACCGGCTCCTGGCCGCCCTTAAAGACGACCGCTCGCCTTTCGTCGATTATCGTCACACGGGAAAGGTGCGCGAAGTCGATGGAGTGGAGGCCCACGTGAAAGCGGTGCTGGCCGCTCTGGGAGCCGCCACGCGGGACTTAATTCGCAAAAAAAAATACAGAGTCGTGGTGGACGCGGTCGCGGGCGCCGGCCGGGTCGCGGTGCCGCGCCTGCTGGAAGAACTCGGCTGCCGCGTCACCAGGCTTTACTGTGATCCGCACCCGCGCGGCGAGTTTCCGCGCCCGCCCGAACCGACCCCATCCGCTTTGCGCAAGTTCGGGGCTCTGGTGCGATCGGAACAAGCGGCGATCGGATTCGCCCTGGACCCGGACGCCGATCGACTCGTGCTCGGTTCGGCCGGGCGCGGGGCCATCAATGAAGAGTACACCCTCCCGCTGGCGTTCCTGGGTCTCGCGAAAACCCCGCGAGGCGGCGTTGTGGTCGTGAACCTTTCCACGTCCAATTTAATCGATCAGGTGGCCCTTCCGCGTGGATTGAAAGTCCTGCGCGCCCCGGTGGGTGAGGCCAGCGTCGTCGGACTCATGCGCGCCCGCGGAGCCGTCTTCGGCGGTGAGGGCAACGGGGGGGTAATTGATCCGCGCCTGCCCTCGTTCGGGCGGGACACGCTTTCCGGCGCCGCGCTCGTGCTCGCGGCCATGGCCCGCGAAGACCTGGCCACGCTGGATGCGCTCATGGACAGGATGCCACCGTTATTTATGGAAAAACGTAAGGCCGGTTTGACCGGGGACCCGGCCAGCACGCTCGGCGCTCTGAAAAAAAAATTCCCGGGCGCGCGCGTCAACGAAGACGACGGACTGCGCCTGGAATTCGATGACGGCTGGATTCACGCCCGCCCCAGCAATACCGAACCGATTTTGCGCGTCATTGCCCAGGCCACGAGCGCGCGTCGACTGAAAGAACTCCTGGCGGGTACGGATTGATGGGTCCGCCGCCCGACCAGGATTCCCTGCTGTACGAAAGCGCGGAACAATTTCGCCTGTTCTTCGAACATGCCCCGGCCGGAATGGCTGTGGCCGGTCTGGACGGACGCGTCCAGCGCGTGAACCGGGCCTTCTGTAAACTCCTGGGTTACTCGCAGGAAGAACTGCTCGCCATGCGCTTCCGGGACTTCTCGCATCCGGATGACATGGATCTGAATCGCGACGGCAATCGCGAACTCCTCGAAGGCAACCGGCCCTCGTACCAGATCGAAAAACGATACGTGCGCAAGGACGGCGAAACCCTGCACTGCCTCCTGACCGTCACGCTGCTGCGCGACGCTGAAGAACGACCGCTTTCCTATTTGTGCCAGGTGATCGACATCACCGGTCGTAAAATCGCCGAACGGGAACTGCACCGCAGCGAGGAGCGCTACGCGCTGGCCCTGCTCGGCGCGAACGACGGGATCTGGGACTGGAACGTCCTCAACGGGGAAGTGTACTTTTCCATGCGCTGGAAAGAAATGCTCGGCCTGGACATCACCGATCCGATCGCCCGGGTCAGCGCCTGGAGCGCGCTCGTTCATCCGCGCGATATTCGCCGCGTGCGCAAGGAAATCTACTCCCACCTGCGCGGGAAATCCGTGTTTTTCAACAGCGAGTATCGCATTCGCCATTCCAGCGGCGAATACATCTGGGTGCTGACGCGCGGAATCGCCGTCAAAGACCGCGCCCACGGCGTGTACCGCATGGCCGGCTCCATGTCCGATATCACCGAACGCGTGCGCTTTCGCCAGCGGCTGGAGTACCGCGCCCTGCACGACGAGTTGACCGGATTGCCCAATCGCACCTGGCTCATGCAGATTCTGGAAAAACGGATGGAGCAGAACCAGAAGGACCCGAACGATCTGTTCGCGATTCTGTTTCTGGACCTGGATCGATTCAAGATCATCAACGACAGTCTGGGCCACCACGTTGGGGACGACTATCTGCGCAACGTCGCGGGCATCCTCGAAGCCACGCGCACGCCCGGCGATATCGTCTCGCGTTTCGGCGGCGACGAATTCGTCGTCCTCCTGAACAGCCTCGCCTCAGAGCAGGACGCGCGCACCGCCGCCGACCGGGTGCAGAAAGCGCTGGAGGATTCGTTCGCGTATGAAGGCAATCCCCTGTACTCCAGCGCCAGCATCGGCATCGCCCTGTGTTCGCAACACTACCGCAGACCGGAGGACATGCTGCGCGACGCGGACGCGGCCATGTACCGCGCCAAAAACCAGGGCGGCGGCGGGTACGTGGTCTTCGACCAGGCCATGCACGATTATATGATGAGCGTGCTGCGCATGGAGGCCCTGATCAAAACTTCCCTGCGCGAAAACAGGTTTCAGATTTTCGTTCAACCGATCATTCACATCAAAAGTGGCGAAATTCGCGCGTGCGAATGCCTGCTGCGCCTGCCGGACGAGGACGGACCGGGGCCCGCGCCCAACCGCATCATCGCCGTAGCGGAAGATTCGGGCCTGATCACCGAACTGGGCGCCTGGGTCTTACAGGAGGCCACGCGCATCGCCTGGATTCTGCGCGAAAACGGTCTGCCGATCCGCACCGCGGTCAACGTCTCCAGTCGCCAGTTCCAGCAGCGCGATTTCGCGGAAATCCTGGCGGGCATCCTGGCGCGGGTGGAAATGGAACCCGAACGCCTGGACCTGGAAGTGACCGAGAGCATGCTGCTCGGCTTCGAAAAAGAAATCGTGGACGTGCTCGGTCGCCTGCGCGCCACCGGGGTCGGGCTCGCCATCGACGACTTCGGCACCGGGTTTTCCTCACTGGCGTACCTGAAACGATACCCGCTTACCAAATTGAAAATCGACCGTTCTTTCATCGAAGGCGTCCCCGAACGCGGTCCCGATTGCGCTCTGGTTACTTCTATAATAACGCTCGGCCACAGCCTGGGCCTGGAAGTGGTGGCCGAGGGGGTGGAAACCCGGGAACAGTACGAATTCCTCCGCGACCAGGGTTGCGATTTCGTCCAGGGTTATTACACTGCCGCCCCCATGCCTCTGGACCAGTTTCTGGAATACGCGCGCACGCGGGTCGGGTCCGGAATTTAGAGTTCATCGGCTCCGCTCCGCTGGTGCTCGCCGATTGGGGGCTACCACCTGGTGCCCCGAGCCCATCTCAAAACAGGTTATGAACGCCCGGACCCGGGGCCCTGACTCCGGGACCGCCGCTTTAAAAAAGATTCGATTATTTCGAGCCGCCTGTGAAAATTCGCCGTGCAATTACGGTCCGCGATCAGATCCGTCGGATACCGCTTCGCTTCCATTAAAGAGGTGCTTGCCAGGGCCAACTCCGTCAAGTCGGGCGACCAGATGGCCGGGCTGGCGGCCCGGGACGCCGTGGAACGGGTAGCGGCCCGGGCGGTACTTTCCGAGCTCACGCTGGGACAACTCCGCGAAAACCCCGTCATCCCGTACGAAGAGGACGAACTCACCCGCCTGGTGGAGGACTCGCTGGATCCGCGCGCCTTCGCCGCGGTTCAAAATTTTTCGGTCGGCCAGTTTCGCGAGTGGCTGCTGGACGAGGCCACCACCGCCGCGGACATCAGCGCGATCTCTCCCGGGCTGACCCCGGAGATGGCGTCGGCCGTCTGC
This sequence comes from uncultured Leptospiraceae bacterium, assembly GCA_964631535.1. Classification (GTDB taxonomy): domain Bacteria; phylum Spirochaetota; class Leptospiria; order Leptospirales; family Leptonemataceae; genus CAZVZS01. The sequence goes on along the minus strand of CAZVZS010000108.1, from coordinate 2,466 downwards.
AAGCTCATGTCCAACCTGGACCTCATGCTCGTCGGCAAAAAGTGCGAGGTGGTGGTCAAAGCGAACTCCACGCTCGGCCTCAAAGGGCGCATGTCCTCGCGCCTGCAACCCAACCATCCCTCGGACAACGTGGAGGGCATCCTGTTCAGCACCCGCGAAGGACTTTCGTACGGCTGCGGGGACGCGGTGATCGGGGTGAACCCGGCCACCGATTCGCCGGAGTCGACGGCGGAAATCCTGACCGCCCTGGAAGAGCTGATGCGGCGCAACCAGATCCCCACCCAACACTGCGTGCTTTCGCACGTGACCGTGCAGATGAAAGCGCTGGAGCTGGGCTGTCCCATGGACCTCATGTTTCAATCTCTATCGGGATCGGAAAAAGGCAACCGCGCCTTCGGCATCTCCGTCGCGCTCATGGACGAAGCGTTCGAGATCATGCAGGCGAAAGGCACGACGCGCGGTCCGAACTGTATGTACTTCGAAACCGGCCAGGGTTCGGCCCTGTCGTCTGACGCGCACCACGGCGCGGACCAGCTCACCCTGGAAGCGCGTTGCTACGGCTTCGCGCGGCGGTACCGGCCCTTTCTCGTGAACACGGTGGTCGGTTTCATCGGCCCCGAGTACCTGGAGGACGGGGCGCAAATCACGCGCGCCGGCCTGGAAGACCACTTCATGGGCAAGTTGCTCGGACTGCCGATGGGCTGCGACGCCTGCTTCACCTACCATTCCTCCATGACGCAAAACGAACTCGAAAGCCTCAAAGTGTTGCTGGGCGCCGCTGAATGCAGTTACCTCATGTCCCTGCCCGTGGGGGACGACATCATGCTCAACTACCAGTCCACTTCGTTCCACGACATTCCTTCCGTGCGCGGCCTGCTCGGCAAAAAGCCCACGCCTGAATTCGAAGCCTGGCTGGAACGCAAAGGCATCCTCAAAGACAATCGTCCTGGACCGAACTTTGGCAAACCGGAGCAATTACGATGAGTGTCACGCGCAACCTGGTCGCGCGCCTGCGCGAACGCCTGGAGGATTCCAGGGAGACCGGGCGCTCTTCGATTTCCCCTAAAATCAATCTTAATAACACAAACGCGAATGTGAACTCGCACGCGGACTTCGCGCGCGAAGCGGCCCGCCACACGACGGCCATGCTCGGGATCGGACGGGCCGGCACGCGTTACCAGACGAAGGTCGTATTACAATTCCAGGCGGAACTGGCCGTGGCCCACGAAGCGGTCGGCGCCGAACTGCCCGATACCTGGGCCGCTGACAACGGTCTTCTGGGCCTGCGCAGTCGGGTGAGCGATCACCACGAATACCTCCTGCGCCCGGACCTGGGCCGGCGCCTTTCGGACGAAAGCGTCGCCCTGTTACGCGAAAAAGCCGCGAAGGACGTGGACATCCAGCCGATCCTGGCGGACGGCCTTTCCGCCGTTGCCTGCACCGGCTCCGGCCTGGTTTTACTGGAAGCGTTTTCGCGCGAATGCCGTGGCCGCGGCTGGACGGTGGGCACGCCCATGTGCGCCAAATTCGCAAGAGTCTGGCTGGAAGATGAAATTGGCGAAATTGTGCGCGCGAAGGTCACGGCCATTTTACTGGGCGAACGTCCGGGCCTGGGCACCGGGGACGGACTGTCCGCGTATCTGGTGTACGCGCCGCGGGTCGGTAAAACCGACGGGGATCGAAATATGATGTCGAACATCCACGCGCGCGGCACCCCGCCCGAACAGGCCGGCGCGCGTCTGGCCCTGCTGGCCGGCGCCATGCTGGAACAAAAAACGTCGGGGGTCCCGCTGGATCTCAGCGGCCTGGCCGAACTGGGCGGAGCCGGGGGCATGGGTTACCGCGAGGCCCAGCCGCGCGTGCAGCTCGTGGAGGTTTCCGCGTGATTCTCGAACCGATCCAGCCCAGAATCCTTTCTGTGCGCCGCATTCCCAGCGCGCACCCATCGGTCTTACGTTCCTACGGAGCCGACCCGAACAAACACACCGCCCTTGGGCTCATCACCTGCGATCAGGACGACTCCACTTACGTGGCACTGGACGAGGCGACGAAACACGCGCCGGTGGATGTGGTGTTCGCGAAGTCGTTTTACGCCGGTTCGTCCCACGCATCGGGCCCGCTTTCCGGTGAAATCCTCGGCGTTCTCGCGGGGGCGGATCCGGACATCGTGGAAGAAGGCCTGCGCGCGCTGATTCGCTGCCTGGAAGAGGACGCCTGTTTTTACGCGGCCAACGGCGCGGGCGATCTGGCCGTCTTTCCGCACGTGATCAGCTCTCTCGGTTATTATCTTTCCGCCGAAGCGGGCCTGCGCCCCGGCGACTCGATGGCCTACCTGGTGGCGCCGCCGATCGAATCCGGCATCGCCCTCGACGCGGCATTGAAAGCGGCGGATGTCACGGAAGTGAAAATTTTTACTCCGCCGACGGAAACGAACTTCGCGGCCGCCTGGCTCACGGGGGATTTAAA
>CAZVZS010000107.1:0-13075 GCA_964631535.1 uncultured Leptospiraceae bacterium | reverse complement strand
TCGCCAACGCCTATTTCCAGGTGCTGGCCTCGCAGGACCGCATCATGACCTCGCAGCGTAACATCGCGAGCGCGCAGCGCATTCTCGACGCCGTCAGGGAACGGCGCAACGCCGGCACCGGCACCGATCTCGACGTCGCCCAGCAGGAGCGCCAGGCCGATCAAAGCGGGAAACGCGATCCCATCACCGAACAGTGTAAGGGGCAGGACCGCCCCGGCCAGCGCCGGCAGTGCCGGGAGAATCAACAGGAACGGTCTTGCGACCGATTCGAGCAGGGCCGCGAGCAACATGAACACGAACACAATACCCAGAACGATTGTGGTGGCTGGTGAGCCCGCGTCCCCGTCCACGTCGCCGCCAAATTCCAGGCGATATCCTTCCGGGAGCGGAATTTCGCGGAGGTCTTCCAGGCGGGGCCTGAGTCGCGCGAGCGAAACGCCGCGCGGTTTGAGCGAAAAAGAAAGCGCCCGTTTTTTGTTCACGCGAAATATCTTCGGCGGGGTTTTACTCTCCGTCGGTCGGACCAGTTCGAAAAGCGGTACGAATTTTCCGTCCGCTCCGCGCAGCGAATACTCCCTGAGACTTTCGAGACTGCGGCGCCAGCGGGGACCATAGCGTACGCGCACATCGATCTCGCGTTCCTTTTCCAGAAAGCGCGTGGCAATCGTCCCCTGCACGGCGGTCCGGACGGTCTGCCCGATCGCCCGGGAACTGAGTCCGGCCCCGGCCGCCTTCGCGCCGTCCACAATCAATTCCAGCTCCGGCCGGGGACTCTTATACCGCAAAACGACATCATGCACACCGGGGATTTGCTCCGCGCGCGCGGCGAGCGCGCGCGTGAGGCGGTCCAGCGGCTCCAGCTCGTCGCCGTATACTTGCACGATAAGCTCTTCGCGATTTTCGAAGCCACCGCCCCGCGCGAAGTACAGAAAGGCCGGGTCGGTGCGTCCGGCCGCGCTTTTGAGCCGGTCGATATATTCTTCATCCGCATCACGGTCCAGGTTCAGGCGCAGGGTGGCGCGGGCGTTTTCGACTTGCGTATTGATTTCGCGGACGCCCGCCGCCTTCAGAAGGGCCACTTCCACCGCGCGCGTCCCGCGGTCCGTGGCCGCAAAACCGGTGCCACTTTCAAACTCCAGAAACGCGGTCAGGGTCCGGTCCCCGGACAGGTTCAGGTATTTTTTTTCGGAATTATAAATCAGGGTGAAAAGTGCCATCGCAAGCCCAGCCGCACCGAACACAACTGGCCGCGGCCAGCGGGCTATGCGGGTGCCAGTTGCCAGCAGCAGGCGCAGGCTCTTATCATGCCAGGCGGCGAAAGCCCGGTTCGACTTTACTCCGCCAGACCCGGGAGGGATAAGCACCGGGAGCAGGAACGCGGCGCAATACATCCCGGCCGCGGTCTGGACCAGGACCGCGAAAGCTACCGGTCCGAACAGAGTTCGTATTTCAAACGGGGCGAAGGCGATCGGCGCGAAGATCGCGGCGGGAAGCAGCCATAAATGCAGCGCGACCTGGACTGCCCCGCCGTTCGCCGGATCATCGAGGGCGCGGACGTACGCGGCCGCGAATAGGAGCACCGGTCCACAACCGATCACAAGACCGCAGACCGTCACCAGATCATACCGACCGCCGACCAGATAAATCGCGAACGACGCGATCGAGAATCCCGCCGGCAGCATGGCCAGAACCCCGCATCCCGCGCGCAGTGTGTAACCCGCGATCGGGACCAGGACCAGGCCGGCGCCCACCAGCCCGGCCAGGACCGCGAGGCCAGTGTAAAATAAGGCGCGTTCGATTTTTTCAGCGCGGTCGGCCCGCACGAGTATTTGCGGATCCAGGGGCGTGGTGGAGGCGATGCGCGCGCGCACAGCGCGCGAAAGCGCGGGCAGACTCGCGCCGGCGGCCGCGTACAGGTACAGACTCACCCGGTCCGCGCCGTTTACGCGCGCGGCCGAATCCATTTCGCGAAACGCGTACGCGATTTCGGCAACCGCACCGAGCCGCACCGCCCGGTCGGAGGCTCGTACGGATGTCGCGGCAAGATCATGAACCGAACTAAAACGACCGCGCAGCGTAAGCGGTTCACGGCCCGTACCGGTTTTAACGAACCCCAGTGAGTGGGAAACATTATGTAGCGTAAGGGCGCGGGACACGTCGTCAAGGGTCAGACCGTGGGCCGCGAGGGCCTGCCGGTCACAGTGCACGACGATTTCGCGTTCCCGACCGCCGGCCACGTTTACCTCCCCCACCCCGTCCACCGCTTCAAACGCCGGTTTAAGTTCGCGGTCCGCGATTTCGCGCAGTTCGGGCAGTTCCCTGGATTTCGATTCGAGCGTGAGAATCATGACCGGCTCGCGCGCCGGATCGTGGCGCAGGTATAACGGCGGCCGGACCTCGGACGGAAAACCGCCTTCCACGAGCGCGACCTGTTCGCGGACCTCCATTGACCGCGCCGGCACGTCCTGGCCCGGCGCGAAGGACAGCGTGATCCGGGACAGACCTTCCTCCGCGGTGGACTGGATTTCCAGCACGCCGCCGACGGTGGCGATGCGTTCTTCCAGCGGACGCGTGATGACCTCCTCGATTTTTTCGGGGGCGGTGCCCGGATAGCGCACCTCCACCGCGAGCACGGGGCGGCCGACATCGGGCAGAAACGCGACCGGAATCTTAAACACCGCAACCGCTCCGGGAAGTACCGGAAGCAGCGCCAGGATGGACGCCGCGACCGGGCGCGACCGCGCGAAACGCGTTACCCGGTTCACCGTCCGGGCTCCAGCATCCAGGACAGGACGACCGGGATTACGAACAGGGTCAGAACCACCGCCGCCGCGAGCCCGCTTATCAATGTGATTGCCATCGGCGCCTGGAATTCGGTGCCCTGTCCGATCTCGAGCGCGGCGGGGATGAGCGCGACCGCGGTGGTGCCCGTATTCATCAATACAGGACGGAGGACAATCCGCCCCGCGTTTTCAAGCGCGACCGCCACGGGCAGACCCTCCGCCCGCAGTTTCGCCGCGTATTCATAAAGAAGAGCCGCGTTATCGACGACGATCCCCACCAGCAGAATCACGCCGGTAAAACTCGACACATTGAAACTTTTTCCGGTGAGCACCAGCGCCGGCACAATCCCGGCCGCGATCATCGGCACGGTGAGCATGAGCACCGCGGCGATCCGGTATGATTCAAACTGCGCAGCGAGCAGCATGTATATCAACAAAGCCGCGAGCCCGAGCGCGAAGAGCAATTCCTGAAAAGCCCCGAGCATACTTTCGCGTTCGCCGGCCAGCGTGACCTGGTATCCCGGCGGCAGGGACGCCCGCGCGGTGGCAATGATCGCGTCAATTTCCTGAAATGCCGGCCGGTCGGTCCGGGCAGACACACGGTTCACGCGCGCCCCGCCGGTACGCTGGATGGCGGTGTATCCCGCCGTGTCTTTGAATATCCCCATTTGCGAAAAAAGAAAATCGCGCCCCGCCTCCGAACGAATTTCAAACGACCGCACCCGTTCGAGTCCCGCGCGGTCTGCCTCGCGCGCGCGCAGGCGCACATCGATTTCCTCATCCCCCGCGCGCAGAGTGGTCACGACCTCACCGCGCAGCGCCGTACCCAGATAGCGCGCCAGGTATTCATTCGACACGCCGTATACCGCAAGGCGCGCTTCGTCGGGAATTACATGAATCTCGCGGCCGCGCTCTCCCAGGCCGGTCACCACGTCACTGAGTCCGGGAACGCCGCGCAGTTTCCCGGCGATTTGGTCGCCGATTTCCCCGAGAACGGCAACATCTTCCCCGGCCACATCGATCGCGACCATGGAAGATTCCGTGGCGAGCAACTGGCCGATCACGTCGCCGGTCGGCTCAAAGCGGACACGTCCGTCTATGTCGGCTTCAAGGCGCGGGCGCACGGACGTTACCAGTTCGCGCCCGGATGCGCCCTCCTCCAGCAGAACACGTACCCGCGCGCGGTGCGTTCCGGATTCGCCCCCGCGCTCCACCTGGTCCGGACCTGATCCCGCGCGGACAATGACATGCGCCACGTTCGATTTTTCTGCCAGAACCGTCTCTATGCGACTAACCTGCCGGACCGTGCCTTCAAGCGGAGTACCGCGGAGCAACTCGACATCCATGGTTAGTTCGCCCGCGTCCACGGGCGGGACGAATTCGAATTCCAGGAAATAAACCAGAAGCAGGGCCGGCAGGCCCGCCAGGATCAACCAGCGAACCGGAAGCGCCCGCCTTGCAAGCAGGGACCGCAGGCTGCGCGCGTAGCCGGTTTCAAGGCGCTCCTCCAGGCGCGCGGCGACCCGGAACGGACCGTAGCGTTCGAGCTCTAACGAAGCGCCGGGCCAGTCGCGGGCCGCGAGCATCGGAATGAGTGTGAGCGCCGCCGGGATCGTCGCGAGCAGGGCAAAAGTGATCGTGAGCGCCATTTCGCGAAAAACGACTCCGATCACCGATTCCAGGAAAATTACCGGCAGGAAGACAATCACGGTTGTGAGCACGGCCACCGTCACCGATCCGGTGACTTCGGCCCCGCCGCGCCCGGCCGCCTCGCCGGGTGAATGACCGGCCCGCCGGTGGCGCTCGATCGCGGCGAGCACCACGTTCCCCGAATCGAACAGCATTCCCACCCCCAGCGCCAGGCCCCCGAGCGACATGACGTTGAGCGACAGACCGAACAGGCCCATCGGGATGAACGTGAACAGCAGGGCAACCGGAACGACCGACACCAGGATCAACGGTGAATGTAAATTGCGCAGGATGAACAGCAGCGCGAGAAACGCGAGAATCCCGCCGACGATGAGCGACTGGATGATATTATTGGTGGCCGCTTCGGTATACCGCGCGCGGTCGTATACAATCCGAATTTCAACCTCGCGCGAGAAGCGTTCTTGCAAAAGTTCGACTTCCGCTCGCAGAGCACGAGCGGTGGCCACGATGTTATGGCCCGATTCGCGTTTGAGCGCGACCAGCACCGCGTCCCGCCCGTTATAACGGGCGAGCCCCGTCTGTTCGCGGTATCCGGCCGTTACGGTGCCGATCTGGCCGAACCGGATCACCGTACCGTTCGCGCCCCACCCCACGACGGCCCCCGCGATTTCTTCGGGACGATTGAATCGCCCGACCGTGCGAATGAGCACGTCTTTATCCCCCGCCGCGATCGAGCCGGCCGGGAGCGAAACGTTTGTGGCGCGCAGGGCCTCGCCCACGCCCGGCAGGGTCAGCCCGTGCGCGACCAGCCGGGCGTGATCGACATCGAGCTGGATTTCGCGCGTTTCGCCGCCGGACAGTTCGACCAGCGCGACGCCCTCGATGCGGTCCAGGTATGCTTTGAGATTGCGTTCGGTGAATCCGCGCAGCTCGCGCGGCCGCGCCATGTCGCGCGCGAATACGACCAGCTCCATGAACGGTTCTTCCGATGGATCAAAACGCGAAATGATCGACTTCTCAACGTCTTCGGGCAGGCGACCGCGCGCGAGGTCAAGCCGGTCGCGCGTCTCGATCGCGGCCCGGTCGAGCCCGGCCGTCCAGGCGAATTCCAGCGTGATGACCGACACGCCTTCCAGCGATTCGGAAAATATTTTGCGCACCGCGCCCACCGTGCGCACCTGTTCGGCCAGCGGACGCGTGACCAGGTTTTCGACTTCCTCCGGCGCCGCGTCTGGATACCGCGTTATGACCACCAGCCGGGGGTACTCGACCCTGGGCAGGAGCGATACTTCCAGACGCTGGAAGCTGAGAAAGCCCAGCAGGCAGACGGCCAGGTAGAACATGGTCGTGGCCACCGGCCGGTTGATCGCGAATGACTGGATGGCCCGCATCGCTCAGGGCTCGAATTCGGGTCTGGCCGGTCCGCCATCCGTGAGACTGGCCAGTTTCTCCAGCGCGATCACCGCCCTGGCCTGCAGGCCGGAGCTGATTTCAATCCGGTCACCGTGTTTCGCGCCGGTCTCAATTTCAGTCCGATACGCCCGGCCCTCGCGGAGCACGAACACCCAGGCCCGATTTTCCTCGCGCGGAATCAGAGCCGTTTCCGGGATCAGGATTTTTTCAACCGGTTCGCCGGTGACGATCCGCGCATCCCGGGCGAACATCCCCGGCCGCAGTTTTCGCTCCGAATTGTCCAGCAGGGCCCGCACCCGGAAGGTATGCGATTTGTCCAGGATTGGGCTGATGAGTTCCACATTTCCTTCGAAAGGCGTCTGGCCGTAGACATCGACCGTGAAATGCACGGCCTGGCCGCGCTCGATTTTCGGCACTTCGCTTTCCGGGACGGTTAGCTCCACGTACACCCGGTCGATGTCCACCAGGGTCATGAGCGCCGCGGAGGACGTGGCCGAACCGATCTGGGAGACTTCCTCCCCGGCGCTTTTCGTGCGCACCGCGACCACGCCCCGCATCGGCGAACGGACCAGCGTTTCATTCAGCAACCGTTCGGTGGTAGCAAGGGCCGCCCGCGCGCTTTCGCTCTGGGCCCGCGCGACTTCCAGCTCTGAACGCTCCACTCCGGTATTCAGATCGGTAAGCACCCGAAATTTTTCTTCCGGACTCGCCGGCACCGCCACGCCGCGCTTCTGCAAATCGCTGTCCCGAAAACCGACCAGCGCCATTTCCAGCTCGCGCCGCGCGCGCTGGTATTCCGCTTCCCGCGAAATCAAATCCGTGCGCGCCTGTCGGAATTGTTCGCGCGATAGGCCGCCGCCGCGGTATATCACCGTCTGGCCTTCGTATGAAAGTTTCGTCCGGTCCATGATTGCCCGCGCCTCGCGCACCGCCGTTTCCAGCAGCCGAATATTGGTCCAGCGCACCTCCACGTCCCGGCGGGCTTTGTTGTATCGTTCGGTTTCCAGCTCCTGGCGTGCCAGGGCTGCGCGGTACTCCGACCTCTGGCGCATTAGTTCCAGCTCCAGCGGCAGACGTTCCATCTGCGCCAGCGGCGATCCTTTTTCCACCGGCTGGCCCTCGTCCACGAATACGCGTTCGATGCGCCCCTGAGTTTTGGCGAAAATTTCGGCTTTTTCGAACGGCAGGATTTCGCCCTTATCCTGGTATACGGGAGTGACCATTTCGGTCTTGACTTTGAGCGCATGGACGCGCATCTCCCCGGCGGAATCGCTGGCTGTTTCCCGGTCAAACAACCAGGATCGCCCGGGCCCCAGGACGGCAAACGCACAGACGCCCAGTACTCCGACCGAGACCAGTAACGCTCTGCCCGGGCGGTTCCCGGCTACGGCGCGAATCTTTGCCAGAATTTTAAGAATGGACCCACCTCTCTGCGTTTGAGAATTTTTTTGACTTCATCCGGGGAGATTGTATAATCCCAGAACCCCGGATTGATGATGATTCCCCAGTTCTCCCGGGCCGCACACTCAAGAAATATGAGCCCACGCACATCATATCCGTTGGGGAAGCTTCCTGAATATTCGATGGAACGGTCGGGTTCCGTGAACACCGCGGCAAGGGGCACGTCGTTTTTCCGCATTACGATCAGGGTCATTTCGCCCCCGCTTTCCGTTATTTTTATATTCCCCCGGGTTCGTATATAAACCCTGAAACCTGAGAAATCGGCGATCATGGCAGCTTTCGTTAGCTCCTGGCGCCGGAATTTTTGAAAATTCTCTTCGAACCAGTTGAGCGGATTTTTTGACGGTCTGTACGCCCGCACCCCGTCTCTGGTTACCCCGGAAGTTCCTTTTCTGGGGGGTTTCCATTTAACAACCGGCCCGGCCGTTTTTTTCTTTTTAGTTTTCGTTTTTTTCATGATCTCATGGGAAAGAGCTTTAAGTCGCTCCAGGTTGGTGCCGGCGAAACTCGAAGTGCATCCTACAAAGATATTGTGAGGAACAATTTTTGCGACATTTTACGCCTCATTTCGCGCAAGTGGCGGTATCGCGAGGCTTCATCTTTTGATCGGAGGCTCATCAAACTTAAAACTTGCAAGCAGCCAGTCTTTATATTCAGCATTTATCAGGAGGTTGAAGATGAAATCCTGTTTTCCCCACGATTCCATCCTGATTACAATTGGATTCTTTGCTGAATAATGGTAATTTGCTTCGCCCTCTGGAGCGGGCTCTATCAATGCTGGATAACCATCAAGCTCGCCGTTTGCCTCGATATCCATTCTGCCTGCCTCACTGTAACGTCCTAAACTTAGATGTCCAACTTTTACTCCGTCCTGGTCATACAATTCAATGGAAACAATCTCCGCATCATCCTCTCTGGGGATGATTTTTGCTGTTAATCCGCTCTTTTGCAAATTCTTCAAACGGATGCCGAACATCGGCACTTCTAATTCACTCTGCCCGGCACACGCAGTGCTCATGAAGGAAAAAAACACTAAGAACGCAATTGATTTCATAAGGTTCATGCTCCAATTTTCACTTAGGAATTGCATTGTACTTAGCTTCCAGTTTCTGGGCATAGTTTGCTCTTTGGGCCAGCGAACTCGCGCTTGTTCCGCATCCGTTGTATCGGCAGGCAATCCCGGAATAATTTTTGTTTCTTAACGCGGTCCATAGCGCGGCGCCCTTCGCCTCCTGAATCCACCGGTACAGGGCCTGGTACTGGGCGCCTTCGCTCTGCTGAAATGCCTGATACATCTGTTCCGCTGAAGCGAACCCCATTTTTGCATGGTCCGACCCCATGATTTGCGGAGCCCCCATACTCATTTCCCGGTACGCTTTTTCTTTGTTGATTGTCGCCGCCCATTGCACAACTCTGTGCTCTTGGTCATTTTTATCAGTTGCCATGTCACCGGCATGGTACGATATCCAGGTTCCATTGGCCTCCTTAAATTTTTGATTTTGCCATGGCGGGTAATAGACAGTGCATTTGCCATCAGCCCCGGCGGTTTTGCATCCCCCATATGTCAACCGGTCCGCATGATTCCGGCTCGGGTCAAACCTGTGCGCCTCAAATCGAATAATGGGCCGCCCCTGGTTGTCGAAAGCGAGCCCGGTGCCAGTCTCTGTTTTAATCAAGGCCAAAATTAATTCCGGCTCCACCTGTTTATCCTTAAATATGTAGCCGATCACTTTCAACTTTTCACTTTGATTTAAGGTTTTTTTTGTCATCAGCTCGGAAATCTCCGGGTCTGTGGTCGGGGAAGGGTTTTTATCCCCCCCGCACCATACGCACCACCAGGGATCATGATCCCCTTGAGAGGAAGTTTGTGCCGCCACCTGTTCTTTCTTTTCAGGCTGATTTTTCGGTAAAGCACCTTTGATCGCAATCGCCACCTTTTCAACCTGGCCTTTGAGTGATCCTGAATAGCAACCAACACTGAGAAACCTGCAACTCCAGCTTTCATCCTGCTGCTTTCGAGTTTCCTTTTCAAGGGCAATCTGACGCGATTCCGCCTGAAGTGACTTACCGATTTCCACCAGCGATTCCGCTTTTTTATAAGCGGCGTTGAAGCTATTGGTTTCAATGTCGCAGGCTTCGGTATTCGGCTCCGATTCGCAGATCGCGTTCATCACCTGGGCCTGTTCAGAAAGTTCCTTTCTGACCGCCGCCAGTTCTTTGATGGTGGCCAACTTCTGGGCCACCAGATTCTTTTCCTCCCCTGGAAGAATCAGGATTTCCCCGGTTTTAATCAAACAACTTTTTATGGTGCAACCGCGATCTTTAAGATGGGGATTCAGCTCAAGCGTGGCCCTCATCAACTCCGGAGTGAATCTGCCCATGCGCGCGACGATTTCCGCGCTCAGAGAATCGCCTTTTTCTACCTGATAATTGTGGACAAGGGCTCCCCCCCGGCCCACGAAATAGGTCTGGTTCTCATCAACTTCGAAATTGAATACGCGAATCGTTTGGGTGAGGATTATCTCCTCTACCGAAGTTACGACCAGGCCGGATTCCATGTCCGACCCGGCAAGACTGGAAAGTTGCAGGCCAGGCAATTTCCCCATTCCGGGGCCCGCGCCCTGAATGATCGCTCCCGGTTTCAAATCTTTCGCCACGACCCATTTTCCCTCGGTGAAAAACGGGTGATTCCAGGTGGCCTGGAGAAACTGTTTGCCCTGCAGGCCAATCTTGAACAGGACTCTGGTTTCGTTTACATGCAGTTTTTTTACGGGCCTGAACTCCGTTTTTCCGGTCTGTTCGGAAAACGAAAGGACCAGTTCATCGATGCGAATTTTTTCGATCGCCTTAAAATAGCGCCCTTCGGCGTCGAAAGCCCCCTCCGTCCGGGGATGCACCCGAACGATGGTCCCGGCCGGAAAACAGGTTGCCTGGACCCAGTCCCCGTTGCTGTCAACATACCCGGCCGCGGACGAAGTGGTTCCATTGAGCCAGTCCCAGGCGTCCCCAAAAGCGCCGGAAACCTGGGCCAGCAAAGTTTCGCGTGTTTCCACACCGCCTGCGTTCAAAGCCAGAGCAAGATCGTGGCGTTCTTTGTCGGACAGGGTCAACCCCTGCGCGTGTTTTTCGCGGATGGCGACCGCGCGCGGGTCTTCGGGATCGAGCTTCGCCGCGAGATTTTTTTCGTAGTCCGTAATCGCCCCGGTCGGATCGGTCTGGCGCATGATCGTGGCAAGGTTCCTGATTTCGTCCAGAACCCGCGCGCGCTCCGCCGGGTCTTCGGCCTGGGCCAGTTTGTTGTTCAGGCGCAATTGTTCGCGGGCCATGTCCTGAATCGCCTGGGCCTGGGAACGCATTTGCAGACCGACCGAAACCGCGGACAGGGTGTTTTTGTAGCGCCCGCGCTGGTCCAGTTGAATCGTACCGGCCACGGTCGTATTGATTCCTGAAACCCCCATCCCCTGGCGCACGAGCCCGAGACTCTGCGAAACGGTCAGGTCGGTATGGCCCGTACTGTGAAAGGTTGCCCCAAGCCCCGTTTGAAACGAGGGCGAGAATTCCTTACCAAACATATCGACCGGCCCCTCCCCTCTTTGCGCGATAGAGCTTTCGACTGAAAAGCCGGAATAAGAACCGGTACGGTCGAAGTTGTAACCGAGCGAACCGGTAACGTCCTCGTTACTGCCCGCGGTGCCCTTGAGCCCGCCGCCCAGAAACTGACCGCTGCGATCGTAGTTGAGCGAAAAGACCCCGCCCGCTTCCGTGCCGACAGTGTCATCACCGACCGCTCCGCGCACCCCGGCGTTCAGACCGTAGCCGACCATGCCCTCGCCCTGTTGAAATTGCGCGTATCCGCCCAGGGTACCGGCGCCGCCCGCGCCGATCGCGAGCCCCGCGCCGAGTGTGGCGCCAAACCCGTTTTCGTGCGAATAAGTCAGACTGGCGTTCATACCGGGAACGTACTGGCCCAGGAACGCGTTACCAAGCGCCGAACCCGCGCCGGCGATCGCGCCGATGGTTCCGCCTTCCATGGATCCCTGGTAGGCCCCTTTCGTGCCCATGTAGGCGAGATACGCATACAGAACCGGTGCGGCCACACCACCCGAACTCATGGCGATCGCCACGGCCGCGCCCAGTTCGGCGGCCGACACGACCGCCGCGGCCGTCGTATCATGCTGCGCGTTCCGCCACAGGTAGGGGATCCCGAGAATCGCGTCCTCGGGGCGCGGCTGCGCCGCCCGCATCGCTTCTTTCTGTTTTTCCCATTCGGCCACGCGTTCGCGCAGGCGCGCTTCGAAACCGGGCAGACCGCGTTCGGCCAGTTTGCGTTCGACTTCCAGCAAGTTGTGCTGTTCGAGTAAGTTTTCGTAGATCCCGCGCGTCGTAGCCGTGCCGATGTCTTCGCCGTGAACGACCAGACCATCGATAAACGCGTCCTGGTAACCCGTCGCTTTTTTCAGTGAGCCCGCGACAATACCCCGCAGGGCATTTTCGGTGCCGCTCGCTTCCTTGCCAGGAACCAGTAAGGAATTTACGACATTCATGGCCGGCGTGGCCACTCCGCTCAGTATATTCGTAAACCCGGTAAACACACTCGTGGAATTGAGCTTTTGAATATTTCGCGATTGTTCAAACTGAGCCTCCAGTTTCACTTTCGCCTGCGCCTGGTAATCCGAACCGACTTCTTTCCCGGTCATCTTCCCGGTGCGAACTTTTTCCAGATCGGCGGTCATGGCTTCCGCTTCAGCAAGCGTGGACGGCATGGTCGACATCGCGATCGCCGCGGCCGAACCGAGCCCGGGCACGGCCATGAGTGGCAGGGCCGCCGGCAGGCCGGTCGCCTCGGAAATGATCCGACCGCTTGCAAGGCCGATGCTGCCTTCAAGCACCGCACGCCCGGTTTCGTGATAGCGCATCTGGTTGACGACGTTCAAAGCGGCGGGGCCCCGGGCCGCCTCGTGGGCCTGGCGGTTGGTCTCGCGCTCCTTTATGTATTCGCCCAGGTAAACTGCCGCGCCGTCGATGCCGACCGTTTCCTCGAACGACCGGTACGCCTCGGCCTCCAGATTTTTATAAGCCGCTTCGTGCGGCTTCAGACCGCCAACCACCCCGCCCACGAAACCGACCGGCATTCCGGTGGCCCGCGCGACGGCCTCACTCAGATAGTTTTTACTCTGGCTTTCCATGGTTGATTTGAAGGCCTTATCCATGGTCGCTCCGCCCATCATGGCGCCGCCCAGGGATTCAAGGAACGAATCGAGCATGCCCTTGCCCTTCGCGCTTTCGCGCGCGGCCGTCATCTGCGACTGCATGTCCGCCTGGAACATGCGGTCGTTTTCGTCGCGGGCCCGGTCCGCCTGTTCCATATCACCGCTCATTTTCGTATAGTATTTGTTCAGGGCGGCGGAATGCGAAATCTGGTTGTTCTCTGCCTGCCCCAGCACCTGGTTGTGATCCCAGGCGGCGAACAGTTCCCCGGCGCTCGCCAGTTTCAGGGCGGGCGGCGGGGCGATTTTCAGTTCCTGGGTGATTTTTTCGGCGGTGTAATCGTCATACCCGGTACCGTCCCCGCCGGTGCGGATGGCCTTGCCGCTCGCGATTTCACGGGTAGCGCGAACCGTTCCATTTGAAAGCACCTCAACCTTATACTGGGCCCCGGCAGCGTCCGCTTTAATCTGCGCGAGAACTTCCTCCACCGGGCGCCCCGTTTTTTCGGCGCTCTGGCGCGCCATGGCCAGCAGTTGCTCTTCGGACAGTCCGTCCAGGGA
>CAZVZS010000106.1:3863-13187 GCA_964631535.1 uncultured Leptospiraceae bacterium | reverse complement strand
GTGGCCTGCGCTGCCCAGCCGCGATTGGCCGCGGGACTCGCCGGGCTCGGATGCAGAAGATCGCCCAGGCGCACCCCGGGAAACTCCTCACCCAGCGCAAGGGCGGCACGGCGCGCTGCGAATTTGCCGATCCCCAGCACCCAGACGGGCTCGAAGGCGCGGACCTGGGCGCGCAGGTGTTCGTCGCAGGCCAGGAAAAGCGTGCGGCTTGCGTCGGCGGGCAGTTTATCCGGCGTGAGGTTGCGACCGCCTGCGTCCATGAACACCAGCGGGCAATAGTTGAGCACGAAATGTTCCGCGAAAAAACGATCGGGAGTCCCGAAGCGGTCCGCGAACAGACCCCAGAGCCGGGAGCCGCTCACTTCGGCGCGTTCGCAGGCGAATCCGGTGATCGGACGGCGCGGGTGCTCGATCTCCGGTTTGCCGATTTTTGCCGTGATCTTCAGCCAGTCCCGGACCGCGGCGATTTCGCCGAACGGGACGCCGGTCTGCGCCATACCGAACGGACCCGGATTCATGCCGAGGAAGAGCACACGTTTTTTCGCGGCGCCGTATTTTCGAACGTAAAGATCGTACGCGGCCGCCGCGTACACGAGCGGATTGTAGATATGGGTGACGGGCGGCGCGCAGCGAAAACCGGCCAGTTCCGCGCACAGAACGCGCGCGGCTCTCAGCACACGCTCCGCGACCGGGCTGACTTGCTCAGGCATTTTTGCCGGCGATGTTCCGCATCGCGTTTTCAAACGCGGGCGTTTCGATGAGTTGCGATGCCAGACGGATGTCTTCGTCTTCGTCGCGACGCACGGCTTCCAGAAGGGACTTGCGATACAGAGCGCGCGTGGGCAGGTACGCCGCCGGCTCCAGGCGCAGGATTTCATCCGCGCGTTTGAGCACCAGCTTGCGCAAGGCCTCCGGGGATTCAGCAACTCCGTCCACCAGACCGATTTCCAGGGCTTCGTTCGGTTTGTAGGCCGCGCCCTCGATCATGAACCGCACCTGGTCCGCCCGCACAACCCGGTGCATCCCGTGCGCGTAACAGAGCGGGAGCGGCAGGCCCACGGCCAGTTCGGAAAATCCGATGCGTCCGCCAGCGGCCAGCATGTAACGGTAATCGCAGGCCAGAGCGAGCACGGCGCCGCCCGCCATCGTAAAGCCGCCCAGTTCGGCGATGATCGGTTTGGGACATTCCACCACCTGGCCGAAAAATCGAATCATGGCGAAGATGGTTTCTTTACGCAATGCCGTATCCGCTCCGAGGAGAAATTTGCCGTCCAGGCCGTTAGAAAAAAACTTCTCGTGCGCGGAGTTGATGACGACCACGTCGGCCCGGCCCGCGGCGTCCGCGAGCGCGTCCAGAAATCCTTTTTGTAATTCGCGATTGAACGTGTTATTCGGCGGAAGCAGATTCAGGGACAGAACGGCCACGCTACCGCGTTTGCGTTGTTCGATGTTCAGGACAAAGTTGGAATTGTTCGCGCTCATTTCGCCAGCCAATCGGCGCGCGAATCGGGGGCAAGTCAAATTTGAGCAAAAACGCCGGACACGGGCGCCACCACCAGCATTTCCCGGATCCGCGCAAAAGCGGCCGGGAGTTCGGACAGAGGCACCGGCCGGCTGAAATAAAAACCCTGCATGAAATCGCAATTGTGCCGCGCGAGAAAATCGATTTGCGCCGGATTTTCCACGCCTTCGGCGATGACCGCGAGATCCATAGCCCCCGCCAGGGCGATGATGGCGCCGGCGATCGCGGCGTTGTTCCGATTGGATTCGACCTCTTTCAGAAAAGAACGATCGATTTTCAGATACTGCACCGGGAACTGCCTGAGATACGCGAGCGAAGAATAACCGGTTCCGAAATCGTCGATACTCACCCGCACCCCAAGGTCAAGCAAGCGCTCCAGAATCTGCCTGGTCTTGCGCGGGAATTTCATCGCGCTCGTTTCCGTGACTTCCAGGACCAGAGATCCTGGCGATAAACCGGACGCGTCCAGCGCGCTCTGGATCATCTCCGTCAGGTGATCATCCAGAAATAATTGCGAGGCGATGTTCACCGAAACGTACGGCGTTTCCTCAGCGGAGTCCAGCACCAGTCCCCGCATCTGGCGACACGCGGTTTCCAGGACCCAGCGCGTGATCGGATCGATCATACCGGTCTCTTCCGCGATGGGCACAAACTGGCCGGGAGAAATTTCGCCGAATTCGGGATGGCGCCAGCGAATCAGGGCCTCCACACCCATCACGCGACCTTCGCGGGCCGAGACGATCGGCTGGTAGTTGACCTCGAAGTCCATATTCTGTAAGGCGCGACGCAGTTCGCCTTCCAGCTGCAATTTGATTTGCGCGCGGGTCTGCATAAAATCGCTGAAATACTGAATGCCGGTCACGGAATTCTGTTTGGCGTCATGCAGCGCGGTTTCAGCGGCGCGCAGTAAATCCTCCGCGCGCACGTATTCCCGCTCGGCCATGACGACGCCGGCCGCGAAGTCCAGGAAAATTTCCTGGTCATCCATGCGAAACGGTTCGCGAAACGTTTTTTTGAGGTCGTCCAGGAGCGCGCTCGCGTCCTCGCCGGCTTTGAGTTCGGTGAGCATGATGACGAAGCGATCGGCCCCGGGGCGGGAGAGGACGTCGTGGTTGAAGAGTATACTTTCGATTCTGCGCGCGACGCGGATCAACAGCATGTCCCCGGTTTCGTAGCCGAGCGAATCATTGATGAGATTAAAACGTTTCAGATCAAGGCAGACCACCCCGAAGGAGTAGTCCGCCAGGGAGCGCAACTGGTGTAAATGGGAATCCAGAATCTCGATCATCAGGGAGCGGTTGGCCAGGCCCGTAAGCGGATCGTAGTAACGATTCAGAATCAGGGAGTTCTCCGTCCGTCGGTGCGCGTTTCGTAAATTTTCGAGCGCCACATCCGACGTGTCCGGAGCGGAAAACGAAACCGGGTTCCCGGCGGGCGATTCTTTTCTGGCCCGTACCGACCCGACTCCGGCCAGACGCAGGCGTTGCTCGGCGATCTGAACCCGCACCCGCAATAATTCCGGAGTCACCGGTTTGATGAGATAATCGTCCACCCCGGCCTCCAGCGCGCGGGAAATTTCCGCGGGCTGCGCCTGGGTCGTGATCATGATGATGTACGTGTCCGCGTGGGAAACATGGCGGCGCAGATAGCGCGTGATGTCGATCCCGGTCATCCCGGGCAGGTTCCAGTCCAGGAGCACGAGCCGGTACCGATGTTTCTGAAATTCTCCCAGGGCTGCCTGGGGATCCGAAACACAAACCGGATCATAACCGAGTTTATTGAGATAAAGCCGAACGAGATTGAGGATGTCCGGATCGTCTTCGATTACGAGGGGTCTGAGTTCCAGGTCTTCCGTCACAAAAATTTGCCTGCCCTGTTCCGATTCTCCTGCCCGGCTCAGTAAAACTTTCCCGGACAAATATGACGACCGTTTTCCGTTCTGTTTTAAATTCTTTGTGTTAGGGTTCTGTTAGGGCAGGGCCGGGTCAGGCGTTTGAAATTTTTATAAATTGTTGAGGGTCCGGGCAGATTTCCTGGAAACTTTCCGCGGGGGTTTTGAAACTGCCCGGAAATGAAACTGCGCCTCACCCGGGATACTCTTCGCCTGCGTCTTACGTCTGAAGAAATACGCGAATTTCAAGCGACCGGTCGACTGGAGGAGCGCGTCGCCTTCGGACCGGATCCCGACGAAACATTCCGGTACGTTCTGGAACGTTCGCCCGGGAGCGCGGAACTCGGCGCGCGCCTGAAAGGCCCGGTGATTACCGTCTACGTGCCGCCCGCTCTGGCCCATGCCTGGGCCCCGTCGCCGGAGCCTGGTGCCGCGCTGACGAATGCGGGAGCGGCTACCGGCCTGCGCGTGATCGTGGAAAAGGATAAAAAGCCCGACCGAAAGTGAGCGACCGCCCGGAAGCTTGCCCGACCCCTGGCAACCTACCCGAACCCCTGAACCCGCCTGAATCCCGCAAACGCGGGCCATGAAGGCGTTCCTTTTTCTGGCAAATATCTGTACCGGGGCTGAAAATGGGTTGACTATTGCATTAATCAAAATAAAACAATTAAAAAATTGGATAATTTGTTAAATAGGAGGGTTTTATGATCTCAATTGCCGCGATTCTGCTGGGCCTGGCCGCTCTCGGGGGTCTGCTTCTGGCAGTGCTCTCACTCCAGAACAAATCCCTGCCCTGGGTGGTAACGATAGTACACGGCCTTGTGGCCGCAACGGGGCTGGTGCTCGTATTGCTGGGAGTCCTCAACGGCGAAGGTGGAGCCATGGGGCGCATCGCTCTGGGGCTGCTCACCGTCGCCGCGCTCGGCGGGTTTTTCTTGCTTTCGTTCCACGTCCGGGACGCAAAGGCACCGCCGGCGGTCATCGTCATCCACGCGCTGGTGGCTGTCTCTGGCTTCGGCACCCTGCTCGGGGCGATCTTCAGTTAATGCGACCGCGCCTGCCAGTGCATCCGCTGCTGGTGCATTTCCCGGTCGCGCTGTGGACAGTCGGGTCGATCCTCGACGGCGTTGGCGTCGTGACCGGGGAGCGGCTGCCGGGCGAAATTGCCCGGTGGTCGCTCGTGGGCGGAACGATCACCGCCATGGCCGCCATCGTGTCCGGATACATCGACTTCATCCGGGCGCAGCCATCCGGTCCCGCTGAACGGACGGCGGGTCTGCACCAGGCCCTGATGCTCGCGGCCACAACCCTGTACGGAACGCTCGCAGGTGTGCGCGCGTTTTTCGAACCGGACTTCCCGATCCTGGCTCTGCACGCGCTTGCTTTCGCGGTTGTCGCGACCGGGGCGCATCAGGGCGGAAAACTCGTATACAGATACGGGGTCGGAGTCGAGACCGGGTCGGGAGCGAACGATGAGCGCCATTCATGATCTGGATTCCCTGAGCCCCGCGCGCCGGGAGATCCTCAGGTACCTGAAACGAAACGGACAGGCCACGATCGGCGAGCTGGCCGGGCAGGCCGAGGTTTCGCAGGAAGCCATACGCCGCCAGCTCATCGAATTGGAAAAAGAAGGCTGGCTGGCGAAATCACGGGCCCGCGGCCGCCAGGACGCTCCCGGTCGGCCGGTCAGCCACTACCACCTCACCCGCGCGGGGGACCAGTTGTTCGGGCGCAAGTACGACGTGATGGCCGCCCTGCTCATTCGCACGGTCGTCGACACCGCGGGCGAAGCCGGCCTGGGCGCGATTCTCGGCGCGCTTACGGAACGGTACGTTCGCCGCCTGGAAATCGAAACGCGCGGCCGGCCCCTTCCGGAAAAACTGGAAATCCTCACCCGCCTGTACGACGAAAACGACGAGTTCATGCGCGCCGGCCGCGACGAGCACGGGCCCTTTCTGATCGAACGTAATTGCCCTTTTTTGAACGTGGCCGAGGAATTTCCCCGCGTGTGCAGCGTAACAGTGGGTACGCTCGAACGCCTGACCGGGTTTCGTGTGCGGCGCGAACGAAAGTTTCAGAACGGGGACCGCTGCTGCGTATTTCGCGTGCTGGAAGATCGCCCGATCGACCAGGCTACGCACGCCTTCGCGTGGGAAAGCGAGGAAGAGTGAAAGAAACACCACGGGGGCACGGGGAACACGGGGATAAAATCCGTGGGGTGGTCTACGCGGGCGGCTGCCAGGCTCGCGCGCGCGGAATCCAGCGTGGCACGTTCTGTTTGTACTCGCGATACTCCGCCCCGAATCGTTTTTCCAGACCGGGTTCCTCGGATAAAATAAAATAGATTGTATTGATAAGAAAAAAACAGACGGCCCAGATCCCGATCGCCCACGAACTGAACAGGATACTTTCCCCGACCAGCACGGTCAGCACTCCGAGGATCATGGGATTGCGCACGTGCGCGTACAGCGAGCGCACCACGAGTTTTTGCGTGGGCGACCAGGGAGCGAGGGTCCCCCGACCGATTAAAATGAACATGCGGATGGTCAGAACCATGGCGCACAGTCCCGTCAGCATCAGGAAACCGCCCTCCAGAAGCGCCACGATCCCGCGCGGGGCGAAATCGTTTTCAATCGCGAGGGGCACAAGAATCAGAGCTGTAACCGGCAGCACGAACGAAACCAGTTGACGCGCAATTGCTTTCACCTTCAAATCAGCCCTCGCGTATCCTCGGGCGTGTTATAATTTCGAAATTCTTTCGCGCGCTCCCCCAGGGATAGAGTTTGCGCCTCAATAAAATTTCCAATCTGTTGCAGCGAAAACCCGTTCAGGCGATTTTCCGCAAGAGCCGCCGCCAGTCGTTCCAGCGCGGCGGCGGAATAAAACGCGCAGAGCGGCTCCAGGCCCGCCTCCCCGGCGAAACAGACGACGCGGGCGGAATTTCGCACCGCCGAATCGCCGGCGCGTGCGTGCGAAATAATCAGTCGCAGGGTTTCCGTTTGCAGATCAAGCAGGTCCACCGCGAGCACGAAAAGATCGCACTTTTGCGACGCGTGGGCCGAAAGCAATGCGCCAAGGGGACCCGGCGCGCGTCCGTCGTCCACGATCAGCCGCAGATCCGCGAACGCGAAGGAATACACGATCTCCTGATCGGGATTGATCGAAAGGGCGACACGGTCCGTGAGCGGCGCGAGTTTACGCGCGGCCCGCTTTGCCCAGGGCGTACCCCGTGTTTCGAGCAGACCCTTGTCGGCCCCCATGCGCTGGCTGCGCCCGCCACAGAGCACCAGGCCGAGGAGTTCGGGCGCGGAGGCGCTCGGATCACTCATGGCGCGCTCACAAAGCGGCCTCTTTCTTGAGCGGACGGTATACGTGCGTGCTCGTTCCGAAAAACACTTCCGCCGACTCCATCACCGTTTCGCTCAGGGTCGGGTGCGGATGAATCGTAAGGGCCACATCGCGGGCGAGCGCGCCCATCTCAACGGCCAGCACGCCTTCGGCGATCAGTTCGCCCGCGCCGTGGCCGACCACGCCCATGCCGAGCACGCGTTCGGTCTCGGGATCGAAAATCAATTTGGTCATGCCTTCCGTACGATTGAGCGAGAGCGCGCGACCCGACGCGGCCCAGGGAAAACGCGCCACTTTAACGGGGCGTCCGCGCTTTTTCGCCTCGTTTTCCGTAATTCCACAATAGGCGATTTCCGGATCGGTGAAGACCACGGCGGGAATCGCGTTGGGCTCGAAGGCCACTTTTTTGCCGGCGATCGCCTCCACCGCCACGCGGCCCTCGTGCGATGCTTTGTGCGCGAGCATGGGCTGGCCGACGATATCGCCGATGGCGAATATATGCCGCTCACTGGTGCGCAGTTGCTCGTCCACCTTGATGAAACCGCCATCACCCACGCGCACGGCCGTGTTTTCCAGGCCCAGGCCATCCGTCACGGGACGCCGCCCGACCGAAGCGAGCACGGCGTCGAAAGTCTGTTCCGGATTCGCGATGCCCGCGCCTTCAAAGGTAACGACGAGTTCTTTGCCGACCTGTCGCACCGCGGTGACCTTCGTGTTCAAGTAAATTTTATCAACCATTTGTTCCAGGCGCGCGAACAGCGGACGCACCAGGTCCGCGTCGGTGCCCGGGAGAATCTGATCGGCCATTTCCACGACGGTCACCTTGCTTCCCAGGCTCGCGTACACCGTGGTCATTTCCAGACCGATGTAGCCGCCGCCCAGCACCAGCAGGCGTCCGGGAATGGAGCGTAACTCCAGGGCCCCGGTCGAATCGATCACCTGGGGCGAATCGGGTAAAAATGGCAGGCGCGTGGGCACGGAACCGGTAGCGATGATCGCGTGCTCGAACGCGAGTTCCGTATTTCCCGCAGATCCTTCGATTTTCAGCGTATGCGAATTTATAAAACGCGCCGTGCCGCGAATATAACGCACCTTGCGATTTTTGCCGAGCACGCCCATGCCGCCGGTCAGCTTCGTTACGACTTCGTCCTTCCAGGCGCGCAACCGGTCCAGATCGATCTTCGGTTCGGCGAAGGTAATGCCGAAGTGCCCGGCCTCGCGCGCGCCGTTGATGGTCTCCGCCGCGTGCAGGAGCGCCTTGGAGGGAATACATCCTTCGTAAAGACAGACTCCGCCGGGATTTTCGCGGCGATCGACCAGCGCGACGTCCATGCCCAGGTCCGCCGCGAGAAAGGCCGCCGCGTACCCGCCCGGCCCGGCCCCGATTACTACAACACTGGCTTTTTCACTCATTCCAAACCTGCCATGAGAGGGACCTGCGCGGTCCCTCTCATACTCTCCCGCGCCGGGGGGTTGCGGTCCCCCCGGACCCCCAACGCTCGCTACCGAAAAACGTCCGCTATCGTTTCGACGACGGTAGTTATATAAGGAGAAACATTCTAAATTACAACCTTTCTCAACATTCATCCATTCAGGTTTTTGAGTTTTCTCACATCAAAAGATGAATCGGATTTTCGAGCACTTCGCAAATCCAGCGTAAAAAGCGCGCGGCGTCCGCGCCGTCGATGATGCGGTGGTCGTACGAAATCGAAAGCGGCAGAATTTGCCGGGGCTGCCAGGCGCCGTCCACCCAAACAGCGCGCGGCGCGGCGCGCCCAACGCCGAGTACGGCGACCTCGGGCCAGTTGATGATCGGCGTAAAAAACGTCGTACCCAGTCCGCCCAGATTGGTCACGCTAAAGGTTCCGCCCTGGAGTTCGTCGGGTTTGGTTTTGCGCGTGCGCGCGCGTTCGGCCAGTTCGTTGAGCTGAATGGAAATCGCCGTAACGCCGATTTGATCGACGTTACGAATCACGGGCACGAGCAGGCCGCGGTCGGTGTCCACGGCCACGCCGATGTGAACGTAATCCTTGTAGATGATCTCGTCGTGTTCGATGTCGACGGATGTGTTGAACTGCGGGAATTTGCGCAGGGCCATGGCGGTGACCTTGATCAGAACGGCCGTGACCGTGAGTTTGCCACCGGCCTGCTCCACCTGTTTGCCGGCCTTTCCGCGGCGGAATTCTTCCAGGGCGGTGACATCAGCCTCGTCGAACTGGGTGACGTGCGGGATATTACTCCAGGACTGGACCATTTTTTCGGCCGTCCGCCGCCGAATGCCTTTCATGTGCTCGCGCCGCACGGCGCCGAACTGAGAAAAATCGGGCAGAGCCGGCAGACCGGTGGAACTGGCGGACGGCGTCGCCCCGATGCGGCGTTCGACCACATCTTTGACGTATGCCTTGACGTCCTTCATGCTGATGCGACCGCCGGGCCCGCTGCCCTGGACGCGCCGGATATCGGCCCCCAGTTCGCGCGCGAGACGCCGCACGGAGGGCGCGGCCGGCACGGGTTCGCCTGGTTCCATTTTTTTCGACTCCGAGGCGAAAACGGGCGCGGGCGC
>CAZVZS010000106.1:0-3853 GCA_964631535.1 uncultured Leptospiraceae bacterium | reverse complement strand
GTGTTCGCCGCGGCCGCGTTCGCCCCTGGCGCGCTGACGGCCTGGACGGGCCCCGCAGCGACCGGAGGAGCTGCAGGGGCCGCGGAGGCCGCCGTGTCTCCCGCTTCGATCAAAAGAATGACCTGGCCGACTTTGATCTTCTGGCCCTCTTTGACGCGGATTTCCTGGATGACGCCCGCCATCGGCGCCGGAACTTCCACCGACGCTTTATCGCTTTCGACTTCGATCAGGGGTTGTTCGGCGACGACCGCGTCGCCCGGTTTAACCAGGATCGAGGTGACGGTCGCGGTTTCGATATTTTCGCCCAGTTCGGGGACGTTTACTTCTTTTGCCATAAATGTTTCCAGATCATCTCAAAACTCGCGTCCGCGCGGTCCGACTACATCGCCCGCTTTTTCGGGTCAGCTCCCGCGGCCGGCCCTCCGGCCCAGTGCGAAAGCATGGGACTGAGTTTGGACGGATTGATGTCCTGTTCTTTCAAGGCCCGGGCGACGACCTTCCGGTCCACCTTCCCGGCCTGGGCCAGAGCGTCCAGCGCGGCGACCGCGATATAACGCGCGTCAATTTCGAAATAATCGCGCAGATCGGCGCGCGCGTCGCTGCGGCCGAAGCCGTCGGTGCCGAGAACCGTATAGGGTTGTTTGATCCAGCGCGCGAGACCGTACCCCAGCATTTTCACATAATCGCTGACGGCGACGACCGCGTCACCCTCACCTTCCAGACATAGGGCGATGTACGGTTTTTTCGGCGGCGACGCCTCTCCGGATAGCAGACGGTCGCGTTCGATGTTTAGCGCGTCCTGGTACAGGGCCTTGTAGCTGGTGACACTCCAGAGATCGGCGGCCACTTCGTAGGTTTCTTCCAGAATTTTCGCGGCCTTGATCACCTCGGTCATGATGGCCCCGCTCCCGAGGAGTTCCACGCGCGCGGCGGCTTTTTTTTCCGACCTGCGAAACCGGTAGAGGCCTTTCAGGATCGGTTCGCGCAGGGCGGCGATCGGCGCGGGCGGGTTGGGTTGTTCATAATTTTCGTTGCCGACGGTGATATAATAGATAACGTTTTTTTCTTCCACGTACATCCGCCGCACACCTTCTTCCAGCAACACGGCGATTTCGTACGAAAACGCGGGATCGTAGGCGAGGATGTGCGGAAACCCGAAGGCCATCAGATGGCTGTGCCCGTCCTGGTGTTGCAGACCTTCGCCCGCCAGAGTGGTGCGCCCGGCGGTGCCGCCCACCAGGAAGCCGCGGCAGCCCATGTCGCCCGCCGCGTAGATCAGATCTCCGATGCGCTGAAATCCGAACATGGAATAAAACATAAAAAACGGAATCGTGTTGATGCCGTGGGTGTAATAGGCAGTACCCGCCGCGATGAACGAGGACATGGCCCCCGCTTCGGTGATGCCTTCTTCCAGAATCTGCCCGTCCGTTGTTTCCTTGTAGTAAAGAAGCGTATCCTTATCGACCGGCTCGTACCGCTGCCCGACGTGCGAATAAATCCCTACCTGGCGAAACAGAGACTCCATTCCGAACGTCCGGGCCTCGTCCGGAATGATCGGCACGAACAGTTTTCCAACGTCCTCGCTCCGAAGCACCTTGGACAGCAGGCGCACCATGATCATGGTCGTGGAAACTTCCCGTCCTTCCGAACCCGTGTGAAACTCGTGGAACAGGTCCCCGGGCTGAAACTTGATTGGCCCGCCGCGCGGCCGCCGTTCGGGAAGTGGGCCGCCCAGTTCTTTTCGCCTTTCTTTTAAATACTGTATTTCAGGCGAATTTTCGGCGGGACGATAAAACGGGGCCTCGGCCACGTGTTCGTCCTCGATCGGAATGGCGAACCGGGTACGGAAGCGACGCAATTCCTCCTCATTGAGCTTTTTCTGCGAATGGGTGATGTTCCGGCCTTCCCCGCTTTCGCCCAGGCCGTAGCCTTTGATCGTTTTGGCGAGAATGACCGTGGGCGCGTCCTTCGTTTCCACCGCGAGCCGGTACGCGGCGTAGACCTTTTCGGGATCGTGTCCGCCCCGGTTGAGTTTAACAATATCCTGGTCCGAATACCGTTCGACGAGTTTTTTGAGCCGTTCGTCCGTTCCGAAAAAATGGTCCCGGATGTACGCTCCGTCCGAGGCGCTGTACTTCTGGTATTCCCCGTCCACCACCTGTTCCATGCGTTCGACCAGGACCCCGTCCTCGTCCTTTTCCAGCAGGGGATCCCAGCCGTTGCCCCAGATCACCTTGATGACGTTCCAGCCGGCTCCGCGAAAAATCGCCTCCAGTTCCTGGATGATCTTGTAGTTGCCGCGCACTGGTCCGTCCAGTCGTTGCAGATTGCAGTTGATGACGAAGGTTAGATTGTCCAGCTTTTCGCGCGACGCGAGCGTAATCGCCCCGAGCGTTTCCGGTTCGTCCGTTTCCCCGTCCCCCAGAAAAGCCCAGACACGACCCGTTTCTTTTTTCAGACCGCGGTCTTCCAGGTATCGATTAAAACGCGCGTGATAAATCGCCATGAGCGGGGAAAGGCCCATGGAGACAGTGGGATACTCCCAGAAATCCGGCATGCAGTACGGATGCGGATAGGAGGAAAGTCCCCCGCCCTCGGCCAGTTCGCGGCGAAAGTTCTCGAGTTGATTTTCGCCCAGACGTCCTTCCAGGAAGGCCCGGGCGTACTGGCCCGGGGTGGTGTGGCCCTGGAAGTACACCTGGTCACCGCCCGAGGGATGGTCCTTCCCGCGAAAAAAATGGTTGTAAGCCACGTCGTACAGCGTGGCCGAAGAACCGAAGCTGGAAATATGACCGCCGATGCCATTCTCCTTACGATTGGCGCGCACGACCATGGCCATCGCGTTCCAGCGAATGAAACTGCGCAGCCGCCATTCAATTTCGTGGTTACCCGGATAACGCGGCTGTTCGCTTTTATGAATGGTATTGATATAAGGCGTGTTGGCGGCGTAGGGAAGATGGACCCCGTATTCGGCGGAGCGATTCTGTAAAGAACGCAGCAGGCGCTTGACCCGGTCCGGCCCGCCTTCCTTAATTACGTAGTCGAGCGAGTCCAGCCACTCATGGCGCTCGATTTCCTCAGTCTCCCCGTCTTCCCGCTCACTCATGCAATTCTCCTGAACCTGTACCCGGCTGCGACCCTCCTCCGGGCCCGGCCACTACGTTCCGTACTATCCGGGCCGGTCCTTATTTCGCGAGTAAAATTGCCACTTTTTCATGATTTTTTTTCGGGTAACAGCCGGGGGATTTTGGTGGCGTACCTTAGAGCCCTCACGAATCGTTTCCACATGATGCGAAATGTCGCTATTCTGTTATCCGTTTTTGTGTTTTTGTTCGCGGGATGCGGGCGTACGGAAAAACTACCGGAAGGCCCCGCCGAACTCCAGATCGTCGATCGGGTGCCAGGCACCGGCGCGGAAGCGGTTCCAGGCAGGAAAGTCCAGGTGCACTACGTGGGCCAGTTGCTGGATGGTACAAAGTTTGACAGCTCCCGTGACCGGGGCCAGCCGTTTGAATTCGAACTGGGCGCGGGTATGGTCATCCAGGGCTGGGACCGCGGCGTGGCCGGCATGAAAGAAGGCGGAATCCGCGATCTGGTCATTCCACCGTCCCTCGGGTACGGGGCGCGGGGCGCCGGCGGGGTCATTCCACCCAACGCGGCCCTGAAGTTTGAAGTCGAACTGCTTAAAGTACTGGATTAACCCGGATTATGCATGAAACGAAAATATGATGCGCCCCACAGGCATACGCAGGCCGGCTGTACGGCCCTCCGTGGCCGAACAGCCGGCGCTTCGCCCTCCCTGGCTTCGCGGCAGCGTATGCCTGTGGGGGCAACACACTGTTTCATGCAAAAA
>CAZVZS010000105.1:0-13377 GCA_964631535.1 uncultured Leptospiraceae bacterium | reverse complement strand
CTCGCGCGCGGCGGTGAAGCCCACGACCACCGCGCCGACATCGGCCACGGCGGCCCTGACGGCTCTGGCCGCGAGCGCGGCGCTGATCTACGGTTTTCTGGACGGCGGACCGGCGCGGGTGGGACGCGCGTCCACCGTGGTCCGACTGGCCGAGGACGATCCGGGAGCGATTATTATCGTACGCGCCGGCGCGCTCGGACCTGTGGATTTTGAACGCAAGGGAATTCGGGTACTTTCGTGATTTTCGTTGCTCTCCAGGCCGGGTACAAAAAAAATTCCGTTTGTCTGGCGATAATCTCAAAACCGCATGGTGGCCGTTTTGAGATGAATTCTTATTGTACATTTTGAACGTGAATTTTTTCCGCAAAAAACCGCGCACCATTTTCATCGGGGACGTGCATGGCTGTTGCCGTGAAGCCCGGACTATGATCCATCAGCTCAAAATTCGCCCGGAAGATCGCGTGATATTTCTGGGCGATCTGATTAACCGCGGCCCGGATCCGGTCGGCTCCGTGCGCTTCGTCATGGAAAACAATTTCGAATGCCTCATGGGCAATCATGAGGACGAATACCTGCACGACTTTACCCGCGAGGAGAAATACGCGCTCCTGTTCCAGGCCCTGGGGCGCGAGGCGCACGCCTGGATTCAGCGGCGCCCTCTGTTCATTGAAAGTGAGAAATTCCTGGCCGTGCACGCGGGCCTGCAACCAGGCAAACACCCGTCCGAAACGCGGCGCGGAATCGTACTGAACATCCGCACCTGGGACGGGACGGGGCGCGATTTAAAAAACCCGGCCAACCCACCGTGGTATGAATATTACCAGGAAACCAGACCCGTTTTCTACGGCCACTGGGCCCGGCGCGGGCTCACCTTGCGCGCCAACACGTTCGGACTGGACAGCGGTTGCGTGTACGGGCGGTCGCTTTCAGCATACATCCTGGAGGAGTCGAAGCTGGTCCAGGTCCAGGCGGAACGGCGGTATTATATTCCGCCCGATCTGCGCTGAAGCCGGCGCCCGCACCCGGGCCATCCGGGTCGGGTCGTCCCCTGTATCTTTTGAATTGACACAACCCGGCGTTTCCATACTCTTCGACTTATGTCCGGCGATTCCACCACTCAGGATTCGGCGCGCGTACAGTTTCCCGATCAGAACGAAACCGAACGCCTGCGGTCCGAAAACGCGCGCCTCAAAGGCCTGGTTGAGACATTCGGTATGCTCAACTCGTCCCTGGAACTGGAAATCGTGCTCATGAACACGCTGACGACGGCCACAAAACTCATGTCCGCCGAAATCGGTTCGATCGCCCTGATCAACGACGAACGCACCCACCTCGAATTCGTGGAATCGACGGACAAAAATTTCGATCGCCTGCGCAATATGAAAGTGCCCCTGGGGGAAGGCGTCGCCGGCAACGTGGCGGTCACGGGCCAGGCCGAACGTATCGCGGATATTTCGCGCGACAAACGTTTTTATCAAAAAATCGACGACGCGCTGGGCACGCGCACCAGTTCATATCTCTGCGTACCGCTCTTCGTCAACGATCGGATCATCGGCACCGCGCAGATCATGAATCGCCTGGACGGCCAGGCGTTCACGCAGGAAGACGAAACCCTGATGTTACATTTCGCCCGCCAGGCGGCCATGGCCATTCACAACGCGCGCATGCACGGGATCATGCTCAAACAACAGGCCATCGAATCCGAGATGAAAGTCTGCGGCGATATCCAGGGCAAACTTTTCCCGGAAACGCTGCCGATCGTGGAAGGTTTCGAGATCTTCGGCAAATCGGTACCGCACCGCGAAGTGGGCGGGGACTATTACACGTTCCAGAAGCGGGCCGACGGTACCACTGAGGCCATCCTCGGCGACGTATCGGGCAAAGGCCTCTCGGCGGCGCTGATGGTGTCCGAACTGCACACGGGCATTCATTTGCTTTCGCAGATCAACGCCACGCTCAAAGAAAATATCAATACGCTCAACCTGCACCTGCACGAATCCTTGATCATGGGGAAGTTCATCACCCTCTTCGCCGCGCGCATCCACACGGACGGCCTGGTGGAATACGCCCTGGCCGGTCACCCGCCTCCGCCCGTCATCGCCCGGGACGGAACGATTCGCTGGCTGGAACGTACGGGACCCGTGCTGGGCATCGGTCCGAATGAAATTCGCACGAATTCGATTCAAATGAATTCAGGCGATTTGCTGATCTCCTTTTCGGACGGGTACTCCGAGACCATGAATCCAGAGGGTGATATGTTCGACGAGGAACGCATCGCGCAGGCCGTCACGCGCTGGCAGGGTCTGCCGCTCGCGGAAATCGCAACCAATCTGGACCGGGTGGTGCTGGAATTCAGCCACGGCAACCCGCCCGCCGACGACGCCACGCTGGTTCTGTTCCGGAAGGTATGATCCGCGCGCGCTCCCACAGGCGGGACGCCATGTCCGTGGCGATGTGCCTGGTCCTGGCAGGTTTCGCCAACTGTCGCCCGCAACCGACCACCCTGTTCGAGGACTGGCGGCGGATTTATTCTTCCGATCAGACCGACGTTTTTATTCTGAAAAAACCGGGCCTGACGAATTTGTTAATTTACGTCGGGTTCGGCGCCCAGGCTCTGCTGGAGCTGGAAACCGCCCGGCCCGCGCTCCTGAAAAGCGGTTACAATATCCTCACCTTCACGCTGCGCGAACCGGCCGAACCTCAGCCGATCACTCAAGGGTCGCCCCGGCCTCCGGCCGCTCCGGAAGCGAACCGGTCCGTACGCGAGTTCGTCGATTTCGCCGGCAAACTGACCGGTTACCGGCGCAAGGTCCTGGTCGTCCCCGGCAAATTGTTGCCGGACATCCTGGCCTCGGAAGAGACCTGGAGCGGACTGGTCGTCCTGCGGCCGGGCGACGCGCCTTTTCGCGATCCTAAATTTATCACCGCTCTGGGCGAAATACCCGCGCCCCTCGACATTTTCTGGTTGAGTTCCGGCCAGTACCCCGAGTACGCCCAGGCTGTCTGGCTCGCGGCACGTGTACCGACGCGCAAAATCTTCACCCGCGTCGACCAGGGTCTGGGCGCGGTGGCCAGGCCGGATTTTCGCCTGGCGTTGACCCCGGGTTCGGAATTCGAGAATTACCTGCTCCTGCACCATCTGACTCTGCGCTGGACTCCCGCACCGACCGTATTCGCTGGCGGCTGTTCCCTGCGAACCGACGGTCGCAGGCCGATTGTTCTGGACGCGTATCGCGCCAGTTCCGGACCGGACCGCGACATCTGTCCTCTGTTCCTGAAACGCGACGAAAAACTGTTCCGCGCCGGATCCATGGGCGAAGGCGTCTGCGCCTACCCGCAGGCTTACGGCCACCGCACCCTGTACTGCCGGCATAGAGCGAATAGTTAGCGCGATGCCCTCTCCCGGCCCCGTCTTTCGTGTCCCACCCGTGTGCTACGATGGTTCCGTGCGCTACGACATCGTAACGAAGATGCTTTTACAGGCCGATCGACGGACGATTTTGCGTGAACTATTGGGCGAAGGGGACGAGGATTGCGAAATCCTGGATCAATTGCCCGGGGAAACGGTGAGCCTGCGCAGCGCGGATTTCGCGATCCGGGTCGGCCGGGGCACGAAGGAACGAATTTTACTGCTGGAAATTCAGACACGCTGGGACGAGCAAAAGGTCCACGCCATGGTCGAATATCGCAGTCGATTTATTCGCCAGTTCCCCAGGACACGCGTCCTTTCCATGATGTTATTGCTACTTCCGCATGCCTGGGCCACTGGCTCATTTTCCGATGAAAGCTTGACATTCCGTTTTCGCCTGATTAAATTGTGGGAACTGGAGGCGGACCAATTTCTCAATGGGAGTCCGGTCCTCCTGCCTTTTATTCCGCTCATGAAGAACGGTCTCAACCATATAAAACGAATTGAAAAAATGCTTTACGAGGCTCCGTTGAACCGGGACCGGAAAGGTGATTTGCTTTCGGCGTTGACGATCCTGACCGGACTGCATGATCGTAGTGCCGCTGAGGCTCTGTTTTTGCGAAGGAGGGACATGATGATAGAATCGCCCATTTACGATTTGATTATCCAGGAGGGGATTGAAAAGGGAATGGAAAAAGGAGTCGAACAGGAGAAGTTCGAGACCGCGCGCCGCATGGCCGCCAGAGGCTACGGGATCGCCGAAATTCGCGATGTCACGGACCTATCAGCGGAGGATTTGCAGCGCGCGGGAATCGCCTGAGCCACTATCACATCGATCCGTCAGCCCTTCCGGTCCTTGACCGGGATTACCAGCTTCAGCCCCGACCAGGTTTCGTCGATGGCGGCCACTTTAATATCCACCAGGCCGCT
This sequence comes from uncultured Leptospiraceae bacterium, assembly GCA_964631535.1. Lineage (GTDB taxonomy): Bacteria > Spirochaetota > Leptospiria > Leptospirales > Leptonemataceae > CAZVZS01. Next base: position 9,038 of record CAZVZS010000105.1, on the reverse strand, counting down.
CTGCAGCGCGATTTCACGCACGTGGTTCTCGTTCAAATCGGTCGGGACCCCGGAAGAACCTTTGGGCCAGGAAACCCAGAGCATGCCGGCGGGTTTTAGCGCCGAACGCAGCGCGCCTATCTTCCGCTTTAGCGTCGCCTTGCGGTCCGTGAAAAAATGAATGAAGTCGATGTCCTTACCGGGCCGTTTGCGGACGCTCACGCCCTCCGGGAGCGGGCCCAGCAGGGTCGCGTAGTCCTTCGGCGCTCCCGCGAAGTACACGGCGAAGCCCGCTTTGATTCCCAGCTTTTCGCGTAAACTACGTTTAGAATAACCTGCCACGAAATTGCCTCATTGTAATTTTATTCGCGATACATCCAGGTTCGCCAGAGCGGCCAGTTGGGGACGCGCACTTAAAACAACCCCGGCTGTTCGCGGGCCACGGCGGGTTTGCGCCCCCGCCGCGCGCCGCCGCGTTCCGCGTCCTGGGCCAGGCGCCGGGCCGATTCTTCTTCCAGATCGCGGAGTTTCTCCGCGGCCCGATCCGTGACGGCGTCGGGCAGACCGGCCAGTCGGGCCACGTGAATGCCGTACGAGCGGTCCGCCGGGCCTTCTTTGATCTTATGTAAAAACACCAGGCGACCGCCGACTTCGCGCACGTCCATCGTCAGATTGACCACCCCCGGACGACTGGCGAGAGTCGTCAACTCGTGGTAGTGCGTCGCGAAGAGCACGCGCGGACGGGGCGGGGGCTCGTCGGTCAGGTACTCCACCACGGCCCAGGCAATCGCGAGACCGTCATAGGTGGAGGTACCGCGTCCGACTTCGTCCATGATCACGAGCGACCTGGCTGTACTCTGGTTGAGGATGCGCGCGGTTTCGAGCATCTCCACGAAGAACGTCGATTCGCCCCGTGTCAAATTGTCGGCCGCGCCAATGCGCGTGAAGATGCGGTCCACCACCGAAAGGATGGCACGTTCGGCCGGCACGAACGAGCCGATCTGCATGAGCAGCTGGATCAGAGCGATCTGCCGGATGTACGTGGACTTGCCCGCCATATTGGGCCCGGTGAGAATCGCGAAGGACGCGCCCTCGGCGTCGAGCGCGACGTTATTGGGAATGAACTGCTCCCCGGCCGGCAGGTATTTCTCCACGACCGGATGGCGACCGTTCAGCACGTTGTATTCGCCCGTCAGCACGACCGCCGGTTCGGTCCAGCGAAAGCGCACGGCGGCCATGGATAACGCCGTCAGGAAATCCAGCTCCGCCAGAGCGCGCATCATGACGCGAATTCGCGCGCGCGTATCCGTGACGCGCGCGGTGAGCCGGCGGAACTCCTCGCGTTCGATCGCGCTTTCGATTTCGTCGGCGCGCGTGATCTTCTGTTCCAGGTCGGCCAGTTTTTCGGAAGAATACCGTTCGCCGTTCACGAGCGTCTGGCGGCGAACGTAGTCCGCGGGCGCGCTCTTCGCCTGGCCTTTGCTGATTTCGATAAAATAACCGACCACGCGGTTGTACTTCACGCGCAGAGTGGCGATGCCCGTGCGTTCGCGTTCGGCCGCTTCGAACTCGATGACCCAGCGTTTGCCCTCCGTCCGCGCCTGGCGGGCTTCGTCCATTTCCGGAAAAATTCCCGTTTTGACGAAAGGCCCGCCTCCGAGCACGGCGGGCGGCTCGCCTTCCACGCGTTCTTCCAGTTCCGCCGCCAGCAGATTCAGATCCGAATCGGAGGCGACCCCGGCCAGGATCGGTTCGAGTTCGGTCTTACGCACCAGGTCGAAGAGCCGCCCCGCCGCGCGGATACTGCCGGCTACCGCGGGAAAATCGCGCGGAGCCGCCCGCCCGGCGGACATGCGACTGAGCACGCGTTCCAGGTCGCTCACGGCGCGCAACTCGCCGCGCAAATGTTCGAGCAGAGCCGGACCCGCCACGAGAGCGCGCACGCGCGCGAGTCGCCCCTGGATGTCTTCTTTTTCCAGGAAGGGCGCGAGAATCGCCTCTTTTAAAAAACGCCGGCCCGGCGCCGTACAACAAAAATCGAGCACGGCGAAGAGCGTGCGTGAATTACCGGCCTCCTGCGCGTTGTGCACGAGATCCAGATTGCGGATGGTCTGTTCGTCGAGCCCCATGTGACGCTGTCCCGCCGCGCGAAACACCGGCGCTTCGATCAAAATCGGCTCAAGCGGAAACGCGCGGTCGATATAATGTAAAATGAGCGCGGACGCTCCCAGGCACGGGGAGCCCGGGTCGTCGAAGCCGAGGCCGCGCAGGTCGCGCGTGAAACGTTTTTCGATCTGGCGCGCGCCTTCCAGGGGCGAAGCCCGCCAGTCTTCCAGGCCGGCCAGCACCCCCCGCGTCTCGGGCAGGGTTTCGCGCAAAAACTCGATGAGCGATCCGGGCGCGATGATTTCGCGTGGCGCGAGTTTCATATAAAAATCGCGAATTTCGCCCGGACCCGCGCATTCGAGCGCGAAAAAATCGCCCGTGGAAATGTCGACGCAGGCGATCCCGAAGCGGCCCGCCGCGTCCTCAACGACCGTTCCGGGACTGATGACCCGCCGCACCGTGCGGCGCATGAGTTTCGGATTCAACGGATCGCTGGACTGTTCGGCGATGGCCACACGCTGGCCGAGACCGAGCAGCCGCGCGATGTACGTTTCGGCGCTGTGGTAGGGCACGCCGGCCATCGGGATGCCCTGGCGGCGCGTCAGGGCCACGTCCATGAGCGGGGCCGCGCGTTCGGCGTCCTCAAGAAACATTTCGTAAAAATCGCCCATGCGAAAAAACAAAAACGCGTCCGGGTTTTGCTCTTTGAGCTCCAGATACTGGCGCATGAACGGCGTGTTCAAGGGATCGGTTGACTTCACGCGCTCCTCCCCGTTCGACGCGAACCGCGCACGGCGGCCATGAACGCGGCGAGCTTGCGCGGATTTTTGCGGCCCGGGTTACCCTGGTCCTCCAGGCCCGAACTCACATCGGCGCCGATCGCGGCGGTTTCAGCCAGGGCCGCCACCACGTTTTCGGGATTCAAGCCCCCGGCCAGGAGGTACGGTCGCCCGAGGTGCGCGAGGTATTCCACCGGCAGGCGTCGACCGGTCCCGCCGGGCTGGCCTTCCACGAACGAGTCCAGGAGGTAAAACGGAGCGGTCCCCAGCCGGAGGAGGTCCGCATCCTGGAGCGGGGAGCGCACCCCCACGACCGGGATGATCGGCAACACCCTGCCCGCCCCGTTCAACGGGGGCAGCTCACGCAGCGAGGCGATCATCCCGGCATCCGCGACGATCTGAATCAGGTCCAGTTCCGGAACCTCGGCCAGGACCACTCCGATCGCCGGGATTGAATTGCCCGCAAAAACGGCAACATGCCGGATCCCGGGTGCCAGGCGACGGATCGCGCGGATTTGTTCACGCGCCTGGCCGGGGAACACCCGGCGTGAACTTTTCGGGGAAAAGATCCAGCCCATGAAGTCGGGTCGAAACGACGCCACCAGCAGGGAATCGGCGAAAAAACGGTTTCCGCAAATTTTCACGAGATACGACCCGGCGGCGAAATGTGTGGAATTCATAAATTATAAAAAACCGATCCAAAAATCCTTGTGTTCAGGGCGGAACCATCGCCAATGGAGAGCGTCCCGGGACGACGGAGCCTCCATGGAGCCCCTTTTACATACCGAACTTGAAGCGCTGGAAGCGGACGTCAAAGAGAAGCTGCTTGGCATTGGCACGCCGGGTCGTGCCGGCCAACCGCGGGCTTATCGTTTGCCCCTCCAGGAACGAACGGTCCGGGCCGGCGATTACCGCAAACATCCCCTGCGCCTGAGCGCTCCGACGCGTGTGCAGTCCGCCCGGCCGTTTGTGCCGGCCCTTGACGGCCTGGCTCACCTGTTGACCACCCTGAGCGCGGACCAGAGCGGGCTCCTGGCCGGCACCGTGCGCCAGATCGTCCTCGTTCCGGAACTGGTGCGGCACGACCGCTGCCTGCTGACCAATATTTTTGTCCCTGAACGCGCGTTGCTGGCGTTTTACCTATTCCCGCTGCGCCTGCTCGCCGCACCGTCCAGCGCGTATCCGGAACGTTTTCGGTCAGGCGGGTTCAACGGCGGGGCCGGGCTCATGAGCGCGCTGATCCAGACCCTCGCGGAAAACGCGGACCCGGAGGGCGGGCGCATTCTGAAATTTCTACTTCCAGGCGAACTCATTCATCCCGACGAAACGCGGGCCATGCAGGAGATCCACGATTTTTACCAGCTCGCCAGTATCGATTAATCCACCGCCGTTCGCGGCCGGGGTGCGGTGCGCTGTGTTCGGGCGCGCCGAACTCTCCCGACTGGTGCCAGGTCCCGCTGACGGCCGGCGTCGCGCCGCTGAATGCGATTTCCTGGCCGGGCAGTTCGGCGTCGCTCCCGGTCAGGTTTTCGGGCTGGCGCAGGTGCACGGGACCCGCGTTCATCATATCGACACCCGGGCTCTGGCCGGTCCCCCGGCGGGTCCGGTGTTCGCTGAAGGGGACGGCCTCTTTACCGGTGCAACCGGCGTTGTGCTGGTGATTCGTACGGCTGATTGTCTGCCGGTATTTTTTACGTTGCGCGACGCGCACGACCGGGTTTTCGGCGTGGGCGCGGTGCACGCCGGCTGGAAGGGCCTGCGCTCCGGGGTGATCGAAGCCGGCCTGGACGCGGCCTGTGAGGCGCTCGGCAAACCGGCCGCGGTCGAAATCGCCATCGGGCCCGCCATCGGAGCGGACCGGTACGAAGTCGGCGCGGAAGTGGCCGGGGAGTTTCCGCTGGTTCCGGCCCGGCCAGGCCGCCCCGGAAAATTCTGGCTCGACCTGGGGGCCAATGCCCGGCGTCGTACCCAGGACTGGGAACAGACCAGATCGGTGCCCGTCCGTATCTCCCGTACGCTGGAAGCCTGCACCGGTGAACGGAATGACCGCTTTTATTCGCACCGCGCGGGCGACGCGGGGCGCAATCTCAACTGTATTCAAATGTTCAAGGGAGAAGCGTGATCTGAGGCGTATGGAGTCGGGCGAAAACAACGATCAGGAACTGCTGGAATACAACCGGAAGCTGAAAAAAGCGGTCCTCGACGTACTGTTCACGCAGTGCGATACGTTTTACATCCACTGCATGCCCAACGCGCGCCTGCAAATCGGTAAACGCGGCCTGGTCGAAAAAGAAAAAACGGAAGGCATCATCCTGGTCTTCGGACCGTACAGCACCCGCCAGCTCTCCTGGGACGAATCTTCCATTCACTGTGAAATGCAATTCGGCCGCTGGGAACGCGTCGTCATCCCGTTTGAATGTATCGGCCGCACCTTCGACAAGGCCGGCCAGGTTTTGATGCAATGGGCCACGATCGAGGCCCCGGCCGGCGAAGCGCAAACCGAACCGGTGCCGCTGAAAAAAGAAGTAACCCTGAGCGAAGAAGAAACCCCGCGCAAACGTAAAAAAGACGACGAGGAATCGCGCGTTATCGAAGTCGATTTTACCAATAAAAAGAAACACTGAAAAACTCTTAACCCCCGGTCCGCACAGCATGAACTACGACGAAGTCTCTCTACAACTGCATCGTTCCCTTAAAGGCAAATGGGAGATGCGTTCGCGGTTCCCGCTCAACACTCGCGACGATCTGTCTGTGGCCTATACCCCCGGCGTCGCCGCCGTTTCGTCGGCCATCGCCGCGGAAAAATCGCTGGCACGCGAGCTGACGATGAAGGGTAACAGCGTGGCCATCGTCTCGAACGGAACGGCCGTACTCGGGCTGGGCAATCTTGGGCCGGAAGCGGCCCTGCCCGTAATGGAAGGCAAGGCCATCTTATTCAAAGAATTCGCCGGCATCGACGGAGTGCCGCTCGTGTTGAATGCGTCCTCGCCCGCGGAGATCATCCGCGTCGTGCGCGCGGTGGCGCCCACCTTCGGCGGGATCAACCTGGAAGACATTCGCGCCCCGGAATGTTTCGAAGTGGAGGACGCGCTCCAGGACCTGGGCATCCCCGTCTTTCACGACGACCAGCACGGCACCGCCATTGTCCTGTACGCCGCGCTGATCAACGCGCTCAAAATCACCGGCAAACGCCTGGAAGATCTGCGGGTCGTCATCAACGGCTCCGGCGCGGCCGGTACGGCCATCGCGCGGATGCTGGCGGGTCCGGCCGCGGAGCCAGCCGTACGCGAAGTCATCCTCTGTGATTCGAAAGGCATCCTGAGCCCCAGGCGCCCGGACCTCAATCCACAGAAACTGGACTTGCTTGCGTTTTCAAATCCTCGCCATTTGCACGGGGACGTCTTCGTCGCGCTCAAAAACGCGGACGTGTTCATCGGCGTGTCCAAAGGCGATCTTCTGGGCGCCGACCACATCCGATCGATGGCGCCCGGTCCGATCATCTTCGCGCTGGCCAATCCGGTGCCGGAGATCATGCCCGACCTGGCGCGCCAGGCCGGCGCGGCGGTGGTCGGCACGGGACGCAGCGATTTTCCCAACCAGGTGAACAATGTGCTGGCGTTTCCGGGCATCTTTCGCGGCGCGCTGGACGCGGGCGCGAATCAGATCACCCCGGCCATGAAACGCGCCGCGGCGCTCGCGCTCGCGGCCACCGTCCCTGAACCGACGGCCGATTTTATTCTGCCGGGTCCACTGGACCGGTCCGTATGTCCGCGCGTGGCCGCGGCAGTGCGCGCCGTGGCCGAACGTGAAATGGCGGGCGGGTAAAAGGTCGGTTTTGGGCTGGATGGATGCCTAACGCGTGGGTGTGGTCTGGAAGAGCTTGCGGACCTGGGCCAGCAACACGTCTTCTTTAACCGGTTTGACGATAAAATCGGCCGCCCCATCTTCCAGGAGTTTACGGACGATGGCGGCGGAATTTTCAACGCTCAGAAAAATCACTTTCGGCGGGCGGGCCATTTCCCTGATTTCGTAAAAGGCGGCGAACCCGTCGAGCACTGGCAGGATAATATCCAGAATGACCACATCCGCCTTCCCGGGGTGGGCCCTGAGCCAGGTCAGAAGTTCCTGACCGTTCGAAAGGGTGCCGACAACGTCGAAACCGCCGCCTTCCATGATCCGCCGCGTTTCCGCGGCGTCGGCGGGTTTATCGTCGACGATCAGAATATGGGCGGTCTGGTCTGCCGCGGTCGGGCCGTCAGGTCTGGTGGTCATACATTCGATTCCAGTTCTGCTCGTGCTGAACTTTCTTACATAGTACGGATCAGCGAACGATGCTTCAACTCAATTTTTGCGTATAAAATTACGGCCTTCTTCCGCACTCTGGACCGCGAATTTGCAGAATCGTGACTTATCGCGCAATTCTCTCGACTTTTTAACAAAGCGGGCGTATTTTTATTTCTCAAATCTTCGTCACAATTCCCACCATGGTTCTCGAATCTGATTTCTTTTCAAAAATAAGACATGCGCACATCCGCCACACAGGAAATATTATCGAGCTTTCGCAAAGGCCTGGCCTTTGCTGGCGGTCTCGTGCTCGTGCTGACTCTAACAGCCACCCTGGCGGTTTCAGTGGAAACGCTCAATGATTTCGGCCCGGGTGATCTCATCTCCGCCGCCCAGATGAACGCGAATTTCCAGCGGCTTCGTTTCGCCATCGAAAATGTAAATGAAGTGCCCGTGGGCACCATCGCCGCCTGGCATCGCCATGTGAAAGGCACCGGGAATCCCCTGCCCGTTCCGAAAGGCTGGGTGGAGTGTGATGGAAGTTCAATCACGGATCCCGATTCACCTCTGGTCGGTTATTCGGTGCCGAATCTCAACGCCCGCTACAATTCCGATTATTCAAAGGGAATGTTTCTGCGCGGGCACACGGTTTCCGGAGAAACGGAACTGGACATGTTTCAGGGCCATACCCACGACCAGGACGCGCACCGTCACAATCTGACCAACATAGTCGTCGGTCCGAATAATATTTCGAATATCGGTGTGGGCGGGGCGACCGAACCGAACACGATCAGCAGCGCGGATACAGACTCAAGAACCATCAATCTGAAAAACCCGATCGCCTACGCCAACGGAACCCCGCGCTTTGGCAATGAAACCCGGCCGGTGAACTTTTCAGTCGTCTGGATCATGAAGATCAAATGAGCCACGCGCGCGGGCCCTGTGTCCCGCGCGGCCACTCAGAGTCGCGTTAAAATTTCCTGGGCCATTTCGGTCGTGCTGATCGATTTGCCGCCGGCGGCCAGATCGATCGTGCGCGCGCCCGCAGCGATAGCTCCGCGCACGGCCGTTTCGATTTTGCGCGCGGCCGGTTCCATCTTGAATGAATAACGCAACATCAACGCGGCCGAAAGAATCTGCGCGATCGGGTTGGCCAGGTTTTTGCCGGCGATGTCCGGCGCGGTTCCGCCCGATGGTTCGTAGAGGCCGAAGCCTTCGTTCGCCGATAACGACGCGCTCGCGAGCATGCCCAGCGAGCCCGCGAGCACCGAAGCCTCGTCGCTGAGGATATCGCCGAACATATTGCCGCAGAGCATGACGTCGAAGCGCGAGGGTTTCAGGATGATCTGCATGGCCCCGTTGTCCACGTACATATGCTCCAGCGCCACGCTCGACTGCGCCGGGCGAGCCGCGTTGTACGCTTTCGCGAAACCGGTCACGACCTCGCGCCAGAGCACCATGCTCGTCAGCACGTTCGCTTTATCGATGCTGGTGACCGAACGTTTACGGAGCGCGGCCGCGTCGAAGGCCACTTTCGCGATGCGTTCGATTTCACGGCGGCTGTAGACCATCGTATCGAACCCTTTTTCATCCGGGCCGCTGCCTTCGCGACCTTTGGGCTGGCCGAAGTACACATCGCCGGTCAACTCGCGCACGATCAGCATATCGACGCCGCCGGCCACAAGATCGGGCCGCAGCGGGCAGGACGAGGCCAGTTCCGGATACAGCGCGACCGGGCGCAGATTGGCGAATAATTCGAAGTGTTTACGCAGCGGCAGAAGGGCGCCGCGTTCAGGCTGGCGTTCGGGCGGCAGATGTTCCCACTGCGGGCCGCCGACGGAGCCGAAGAGAATCGCGTCGCTCGTTTCGCAGAGTCGCAGGGTGTCGGCC
>CAZVZS010000104.1:0-13592 GCA_964631535.1 uncultured Leptospiraceae bacterium | reverse complement strand
GCGTTCCGGAACGTTCTGAAATCCGAAACGGAGTATTCACCCGCCGTGATCCCCGTGATCCCCGTGGTAAAAATTTTTCTGAAATTGCCCTCTACCGTCGTAATAAACATTGGGCTTCCCGCGCACGGCGTTCGGGTTCCGCTCAGCGCCGCGGTTTTTTCGGTTTCGGTCGGCCGGCTTTCAGCGCCAGGCCGCGCGGTTTGAGTTCGGGGTGGAACAGATACGCCATGCCCGTCAATAGAACGGCGGCCTCGCAGAGCTGGCCGATCATCTCGTCTTCCGTCCGCCCCGCGGCGCGCATCGTATCGCAAAATTCAAGAATTTCCGGGTGGCTCAAAAAGTCCGGATACCCTGGAGCCCGCACGACCTCCTCGGCCAGCAGGTAGTTGAAGTCGCATTCGAAATAGTCGCGGTAGGCGAGTATCTGTTCGAACCCTGGAAAACTCCGGTCGTGTTCGACTTTTTCGATCATGTACGGGGAGATTTCGAAACCCGTGGCGCGCTGGAGGGCCTCCGCGAAGGCAACGCGCGATCCCGGAGCTTTCCTGGAACGCATGAACAGCCACCGTCTGGCGATGGCTTCGCGCCAACTTTCCAGTTTTTCTTCCCCGGGCACGGATGGAAAATAAAATCGCCGCTGTTGCAATCAATTCGATAATTCTTATTATTTCGCTAAAACTGAATTATTTTATTCTTTTTGAGAATTATATTCTATTTCATGATCGATTTCGAATTATATTCGAATGTCCGGGCCGCCGCCATCACTCCGCCCCGATTTTCCACCCTGGTGAAAGGCCCATTCCCCGGTCCCCGCGGCGTGAAGGGCACTTTCCGCTCAATATGCCCGGGAATAGTGCACCGCCCACAAATTGAGCTGTTTTTGAGCACGATTGCACCATTCGGTCCCGGTCGGGCAGTCGAAAATAGCCATCTTTATGGGCTGTGTGCCTGTTTTTACATCAAAAACAGGCTTGCAGAGAACTTTTCTGAATGTTATACGACATAATTTCCCGGGCACGAAATATGCAATGTAATCCGGTGGGCATGAGGCTCAAATCCGGTACGGGTTGTTTGTTCCTCATGTCCGAGGACGGACAACATGATCGAGGTTAAATACGGCAAACGGAAGGTCGTGAACTACCGCGGTCGCCAGATGGTGGTCGGTGGACTCACGGCAAAAAATAAAATCGACATTCTTCTTTATATCACGCGCGAATTCGCGAATACGCGCGAACAGGATGAATTGTTCAACCGGGTGATGACGCTCGGACAGGAAATATTCGAATGCGACAATCTCACGTTGCGTTTATGGAACGGCGAAAAACTCAAGCCGGTCAAATACCTGGTCGAAACGGACCCCCCCAGGCGGGATCTCGATATGGGCGAGGGGTTTTCCGGCCGGGTGCTGGAAACGCGCGAAGCCCGTGTGATCCAGGATCTCCGCGGACACCCCGAGATGATGGACCCGGGGGAGACGACGCGCAGCGTGGTCTGCGTTCCCATCCTTTATAAAGAAAATGTGCTCGGTACGCTCGCAATCGAAAAAGACATCCCCGGTTTTTACAAGGACGACGACCAGGAACTCCTGGAAGCCATGTCGTCGCAACTGGCGCTGGCGCTCAACGAGGTGCGTCTGATCGAAGGATTGATCGACGCGCAGACGCGCATCAACAACGACTTGAAGATGGGCCGTACGGTCCAGGCCATGATCATCCCTCATGAGATTCCGTCCTGGAACGGAATGCATCTGGCGTACTACTACGAACCGATGGTCGAAGTCAGCGGGGATTATTTCGACGTGGCGCGCAAGGAAACTTCGCTTTCGGTTCTGATCGCGGACGTATCCGGCCACGGCGTTTCGGCGGCGCTGGTGACCGTCACCATCCACCACGAATTTCAACGCTGTGTGGAATGGGGTATGGGTCTGCCGGAAACGATGGAGCACCTGAGCGAAAAAATTCGGCCGAAACTGCCCGTGGGTACGTATTTCACGGCGCAGATCATTCGGATTTACAACGACCACAGTTTTTCGTACGTCAACGCCGGCCACCCGCGCATCCTGCACCACCACGTGGGTTCGGGATCGTTCGATTTTCTGGACGCGAAGGGGATGCCGCTGGGAATCGTCGAAGCCACGCGCAAAGATTACGAAGAAAAGTACGGTACGCTCGCCCCCGGTGACGTGCTGGTGTTGCTGACGGACGGTTTTACCGAACAGCGCGACGACCATGGCCAGGAGACCGGTCTCGAAAAAATGCTCGACTGGTTCCGGTCCGAACGCGTCCTCGTAGACGAAAAAAAACCCGGAATCAATTTTTCGCGTGAAATGCTGGAGGCCCTGGTGTCGCGCTGGAAAAAACACGTGCAGGGCACGTCGCGCGAAGACGATCTGACCATGATCATGTTGCAACTCAACCCGGAAATCGAAACGGCTCGCGATCTGCACCGCCGCGCCAGGATCGCGGTGGCCCGCAACGAAGCCGAAGCGCGCAGCATGGCCGAGGAAGCGCACGCGGTGGAACCATCCCTCAGCGAGAACCTGATGTTGCTGGCCCGCCTGAGTTATCGCTCGTCGGACCTGAGCGCCTCGGGGAATTACTTGCAAAACTTTACTGAAGTTACCGGCGAGCGGTCCCCTCAGATTTCGCAAATGCTGGGTAATATCGCCTACCAGAGCGGGAACAGCGAGGAGGCGAAACGCCAGTACAAAAACGCCCTGGCCGCGGACCACGCGTTTTCGGAAGCCTCGCTCATGCTCGCGCGTTGTTATCTGAAAACGGGCGAACAGGCGAAAGCGCTGAAGACGCTGCGCATAGCGGTGCGCAGCAATCCGGGTAATACGAAAGTAAAGCAGGCCCTGGAAGCTCTTGAATCTCAGGTCCTCGAAACCATGGAACGAGGGGCGGAGTAAGCGATGGCGTATTCTCCGACGAGGTTGACCATGCAAAATAACCGGCGACTATTCTTCATTCTGAGCACTCTGGCATTCGTTGCGTTGCCCGCGGTTCTGGCCGCTCAGGATCTGAACGCCACGGCCGCGGAGTTAAAAACCGCGGACGAAGGTTTGAAAGTTTCCATAAACACCGTGTGGACCCTGATCGCCGGTTTTCTGGTCATGTTCATGCAGGCCGGGTTCGCGATGGTGGAAACCGGGTTTACGCGCGCGAAAAATTCCACGCATACCATGGCGATGAACTTCGCGATTTATCCGCTGGGTATGCTCGGTTTTTACGTTTGCGGATTCGCGCTCATGTTCGGCGGGGTTGGCCCCCTCGCGACGCTCGGTGGTTTCGCGGGACTGGACAGCGAATTTTCGATTTCGATCGGGGGGAAGGACTTCGGTCTGTTCGGCCTGAAGGGTTTTTTTCTTTATCCGCAGGGAGAAATGGCGCTGTTCGCGTTTTTTCTGTTCCAGATGGTATTCATGGATACCACCGCCACGATTCCGACCGGGGCCATGGCCGAACGCTGGAAATTCGCCTCGTTTTTTATTTACGGAATTTTCATCGGCACGATCATGTACCCGATCTATGGCAACTGGGTCTGGGGCGGCGGCTGGCTGGCCACGCTCGGGCGCAATTTCGGGCTGGGCCACGGTCACGTGGATTTCGCCGGCTCGTCAGTTGTACATCTCGCGGGCGGCGTGATCGCGCTGGTGGGAGCCAAAGTCATCGGACCGCGGCGCGGTCGCTACAACCCGGACGGCAGTCCCAACCCGATTCTCGGCCACAATCTGCCCATGGGGGTCATCGGTACATTCATCCTCGCGTTCGGCTGGTTCGGGTTCAACGCGGGCTCCACTCTGGCGGGAACCGATGTGCGCATCGGGATCATCGCCGTGAATACCATGCTCGCTTCGGCCACCGGGATGTTCGCGGCGGCGCTCTGGACCTGGCATGTCCGTCTCGGGAAACCGGATTTGACGATGATGTGTAACGGAATGCTCGCCGGCCTGGTGGCCATTACCGCACCGTGCGCATTCGTGAGTTCGCCCTTCGCCTGCCTGATCGGGCTGGTCGCGGGCGTTCTGGTGGTGGAAAGTACCCTCTTTGTGGACGTGATTCTAAAAATCGACGATCCGGTCGGGGCTCTTTCGGTTCACGGCATCAACGGCGCCTGGGGCTGCATCGCGCTCGGTCTTTTCGCGGACGGATCCTACGGCGAAGGCTGGAACGGCGTGGCCGGCCCGGTCCGGGGTTTGCTGTTTGGCGATGGCGGCCAGTTAATCGCGGAGGTCATCGGCATCGCGGCCAATGTCGTCTGGTTCAGTTTGATCAGCCTCGTGGTATTCGGCCTGACCGGTCTGCTGGTCCGGGGCAACCGCGTGGAGGAGAGCGTCGAAATCGAGGGGCTCGATATCCCCGAAATGGGCGCTCCGGGTTACAATGAAATGAATTGAATCGGGGCTAATTTCGCCAGAAAATCAGGAAAAATCGAGGAAGAGAAAAAGTTTCCCGGACAGGGGGTAGCTGAAGGTGATCGTTTCCTGCCTGGTTTCGACGTCAATGTACCGATCGGACATGACGCCCACCAGGTTTTCCTGCATGCGCACCAGGCCTTCCACGAAGAAGGGCCGCCAGCTCCAGCGGCAACCGGCGAATTCAGGCCGGGCGCGAAAGGGTTCGGTGCCGCCGGGGCGCACGAAATTGGCCGATTGCTGGACGCCCCGCTCATCGCAGATGTACATCCGGAAACAGTCCGGCGGCACGGCACCGGCGAGCCTCTGTAGCAGCGAATCGCACTGAAGGCGGCTCAGTTCGCCGGATGGTCGGAAATCTTCCAGGACGAATTTTTTGACCAGGCCGTTCATGTACCGTTCAAGACGCACGGCCTCGCGCGCGGCCTCAAAGCGCGGCAGTGTGGCGATTTCCATGGAATTTTGAATTTGTTCGCGGAAGCGAAACGTTTCCTGGAATCCCTCCAGCGCGCGCGAGAACAAAAAGCCCTGCACGTGAGAGGCGCCGGCGGCGATCGCCACCTCCAGCTCCTCGTCGGTTTCGATGCCTTCGAAGATCACGGAAATCCCGATCGCCTGTGAAAACGCGGAAATTGTATTCACCAGTTTGTGATAATCCGCGTTTTCCACGCTTTTGCGCAACAACCGTAGATCGAGCTTTACGAAATCGGGTTTGAGTTCGATCAGCCGGTCGAAATTGTGGAAGTAAAAATCGTCGATGGCGATCTGCAGTCCGCGCTGGCGGTACTGATCAATCAGCGGGATCACGGCGTCGTAGTCGGTGTATATTTCCTCTTCGGTGATTTCGATCACCACGCGCCGACCGGCCAGGCCCAGATCATCCAGAATGGTAAGCGTGGGCAGGCGGCCCCGGTCTTCGCTCGCTCCGTGGCGAATGAGCCAGCGCGGATTGATATTCAGGAACAGGCGCGTGCGGTCGTCCCGGGTGGTCACCTCGTCTCGAAAACGTTCCAGGGCCTGGCGGCGAATCTGGCGATCGACCAGAACCTTCTGCGTCTGGGGAACGGTTTCATCATGGAAGAAACCACCCAGGCTGGCCAGTTCCCCGGAGTCTTCCCGCTGGCGTCCCAGGACTTCATACGCGAAAATGCCGCCGCTGGCCACCGAAATGATCGGTTGAAAGCAGGCCAGGGGCCGGGTTTTTAAGCCGGAGAACGCGAGCACAGACCACAGTTGTCCACCGGACCGCGGAGTCAAATCGCAAATCGTGTTATTTTAGCCTGGCGGAGGCGAAAAATTATCGGGCGAACCCCGCCGGATCCGGGGGCATTTCATTCCGATCAATCACGCAGTATTTGAAATTTATAAATATTACATATTTTTAAGTCATGTGAGCGGGATCATGATTGACACGGCGATTTCCCCGGGCACCATCAAAATCGTATGATACGAACCTTTTTCACCTGGTTCAGAAATCGATTGGGACTGCGCTGGAAGCTGCTGACCATGGCGGTGCCTCCGCTGGTTTTGCTCGCGTATTTTTCGGGCAACCTGCTTCTGCTCCGGATCGAGACGTTTCGCGAGTTCACGGAAATAGAACAAACCGTGGCTCTGTACCTGCGTGTGAATGATCTTGTGCACGTCCTGCAACAGGAGCGGGGACTTTCGGCCAGCTTTCTCGGATCGCCAGATAATACCTTCCTCGCGCCAATGCGCGAAAAACGCGCCGCGGTGGACGAAAGTACGGCGCAATTCGCAGGAACTGGAACGAATCAGAAAACGTTCGAGCAGTCCTGGTCCGATGTTTCCGATTTTGATGGGAAGACCGCGAATGACCGTGAAAGAATCATGGAAAAATTGCGTCAGCTCCCCCGCGTTCGTTCCGGGGTTGACAACCGCACGCTGGACGTGGCTACGGAACTCGCTTTTTACTCCGATCTGATCCTGTCCCTGCTGCGCCTGCAGGACGGCAATTCTACGCATGTGCGGGATCCCGCGATTATGCGCTTTTTATTCGCCCTGCAATTTCTCGCGCGATTCAAGGAAGCCGCCGGCCTTGAACGGGCCATGATGGGCAATCTCCTGGCCAGGCAGGCCTCCGATCCGGTTGTGCTGCAGCGTCTGCACCAGAAGATCGTGGAACAAAATGAACACGAAATCTCGTTTCGATTTTTCGCGAGCCGCTCCTTGACGAACAGTTTTGATCGGAGCAGGCGCACCCCCGCGTACCGGGAGATCCTTCGGGTACGCGAGGCCGTTGTGGACCGGGGCGATGCCGCGGTCGTGTCGCCGCAGGACTGGTGGCGGGTCGCCACCGCGCGGATCGACGCCTTGCGTGCCACCGAGTTGCGCGGCTCGCGCCTCTTGCTGGATACCCTGTCCGGGCGGCGGGCGCGCATCGTGGGGGATCTGGCGCTCCACGCCGTATTAATGCTGCTTCCGCTCGGATTGAGCGTGCTGGTATTTCTGGTGATTTCGCGTATGATTCTGCGCAGTATGGGGGAGGTTGGCTTTTTCGCGCAAAAAATAGCCGCTGGCAATTTACGCGTAAAGTTGCCGGACGCGGGACAGGACGAAATCGGCGCCATGTTCGAATCCCTGTCCGGGATGTCCAGGGAGCTGGCGGGCATTCTGGAAAACATTCGTACCGCGATCGGTGAAACCACACACCTGGCGGGGCGCGCCAAAAAACTCGCGGAGAGTTTCGATACGGTGACCACATCGCTCGCTACCACCACCGAAGAGGCCGCCGCCGCGAACGAGGAGTTGTTATCTTCGGTGGAAAACGTTACGAATTTCGTGGAACAGACCGAAAAATCACTCACCGCTCTGGAACAGGGATCCCTGCGACTCGAACGTTCGTTTCAGGCGGTCAACGAAGCCATGGCCGAACTCGCGCGGCGCGCGGACGAGTCAGCGCGCAAAGGCGAACATGGCCGCGCGGCCATCGACCGCATCCAGACGGCGATGGGTGGGATTCACGAGAGCACGTCCCGCATCGGCGAGATCGTCGGACTCATCCGCGAAATCTCCGATCAGACGAACTTACTGGCCCTGAACGCGTCGATCGAGGCCGCGCGGGCCGGGGACCAGGGTCGCGGTTTCGCTGTGGTCGCATCGGAGATCTCGCGCCTGGCCGATCGTACTTTGCGCAGCGTAAAAGAAATCGATCGTTTGATCGCGGATCTTCGCACCCAGGTGGGAGCGGGCGCGCATGAAACGGGGGACGCGCGCAGCGTCGTGCATGAACTGGGCGGTACGATGGAAGGCATGCAGGCCACGGCCCGCCGCGTGCAGCAGGGACTGGACGCGGAAACGAGCCGACTGGGCGATTTCGCGCGTGAAATTCACGGCCTTTCGAATTTATCGCGCGAAATTTCCCGGGCGTCCCGCGAGCAACGGCGGGCGGTCAGCGAATTGAACCAGACGATCCAGAATGTTTCCGTTGAGACACAGTCGACCGCCAGCGGTTCGGGCGAACTCGCGCTGATCGGCAGGCAGCTCAACGATCAGGCGGGCCGACTCGCCGGCCTCATCGCGCGGTTTTCGGTATAGCCTGTTAATGCGGAAAATAATACGATTCCCAGTGCCATGTTTCGAGTTCGACGATTTCTCCCGTGTGCCAGTCGAAGGCCCGCACAGGCCGCGCATCGAGGTCGTTCCAGAGGCGATAGCCCGCGATGGCCCCGAAGATTTCTCCGTAGCGACAGGGGCCGGGCAGGGGCCGACCGTCCGGGCCCGGGCAGAACAGGGGCAGGCCCGCGGCCCCGGGTTTTTCCAGCGCCAGCAACGATGCCTGGGGTGAGCCCGCGACGGCGAACCAGTCGCGGTTGGTCCACTGATCCGGCGTCCGCGCCGCCGTGAAGTTTGCCGGGAGTACCAGGAGATGGTGCAGGAGCGGCAGGGATAAAAAGACCAGCGCGAGGCCGCGCCCGGCCGGACGTTCGTCGCTGAGGATTTTCAGGACGCAGGCGAAGATGACGTATGCCGCGGAGAGTATCCCGGTCGCGCGGCGCAGCCCGGGCACGCGAAATTCGGTGAGAGCCGGCAGCGCGAACGCCAGCAATAACAGCAGGAAGGCCGCGGCCAGCACCGGACGGAACTGCGCTTTTTTATAAAAAATAACAATTCCGGCGAAAATGACCCCGGCGAACGGAAACCAGAGCCCGCCGGAAAATTCGACCCCCGGGAGTTGAAAGTAATAACTGTCGCCGGTGTAGACCAGGTCCAGGAGGACGCGGGCGAGGTTCAGAAAAAAATCCGGGCTCTGCAGAGCCAGCCGCCCGCCGCCGCGAAACAACCCGGCCTTGAAACGTTCGTCGTAAATCAAAAGCCAGGGGTCTTTCACGTACAATAACGCGATCAACAACGGGGCGAAAAAGGCCGCGCCCGTGAGGAGCGGAAGCGCGTGCGCCGGGGCCCGGCCCGCCGCGTTCGCGCGCCAGGCGGCCAGGGTTAACAGCGCGAGGGACGGCAGGTACGGCAGAAACGTGGGGTAACACATGCAGGCGAACATGGCCAGAAATCCCAGCGGCCCCCCCGCGACCAGCGCAGCGCGAGCGCCGACCCGTACCCGCTCCACGAGCCAGAAACAGATCGGTGCCATCTGTAGATCGAAGCCGTAACTCGTCTGTAACGTGTTAAAGTATAACCAGGTCGGCGAAAGGCCGATGGTCACGAGCGCGAGCGCCGCCGGCCAGGGCCGCAGGGTTCGACGCAAAAGATCCGCCAGGCACAGGAGTGAGACGAGATGCACGGCCAGGCGCACGAATTTCGCCGTGTGGATGTGGAAGCCGATCATTTCGTACACCAGCGCGAGCATTCCGTAGAAGCCGACATTGCTGCCGATGCTGTCGTACACCGTACGCGCGTGCTGGAGCCAGTACACGTTACGAATCGATTCACTGAGTTCTTCGCCGCGGATCAGGCCCCGCGAATGCAGAGTAAACGCGGCCTGCACGGCCCAGAGACAGGCGACCGCGCCAGGGAAAAGCAAGCGCCCGGCGATTTTCGCGCCGGTGGTCGAACCGTTTGTTCTGTCCGTGGCTTTCATCGGGCGGGTGTCCCGGTTTCCACGAGTTGAAAGTACGGCCGCCCGTCCGAGCCCTTGATCCAGACGCCGTCTTTCGCTTCGATTTCAAAAAATTTCTGAATGGCGAGTACGCGCCCGGGCGGTACGCTGCCCGTGAACTCCTCGAACTTACGCGGTTCGGTCCCGGCCCGGTAGGCGCGCGGATCGGC
Source organism: uncultured Leptospiraceae bacterium (assembly GCA_964631535.1). Lineage (GTDB taxonomy): Bacteria > Spirochaetota > Leptospiria > Leptospirales > Leptonemataceae > CAZVZS01. The sequence continues at coordinate 3,934 of CAZVZS010000104.1, read as the reverse complement.
GCGCGAAAAGAACAGAGCGTACAGCAGGCCGTGGGGCAGGCGCGGGCTGATCAGAATCCGGTCGAATTCGTCGCGCCGGGCCAGGGCCGCCTGGATGGCCGCTGTGTGCCCGTACTCGAACCAGTATTCCGATTCGGTCCGGTAGTGGCCGAAATACGCGTTAAAATAAATAAATATATTTAAGGCGAAAATAACCGCCGCAAACGCCGTGGCGGCGATCCGGGCGCGAAGCCGCCGGGCGGACTGCGTCCACAGGAGGGTCGTGATCCCGAACGCGGTCGCCAGTTCGAGCGCGGGCGCCGCCAGAATCGTTCGCAGCGCGTGGGGGTTGTCGCCCTGCTCGGTCAGGGCCGCCGGCAAAAGGCCGATCAGGAACAGGCCCCAGACCAGGAGCGGGGAACGTTCGCGCCGCCACACCGCCCGCACAAGGCCGGCGAACGCGAAGGGCAGGCCGGCCAGAAAGGTCTGGCCGAAACCAGGCACGCAATGCCTGCCGTTTGGATCGCCCTTAATATAGAGGAAAACCGGACTCAGAACTGACGCGAAGCCACGCGCGAAATGCGCCAGCGGATGCCCGGTGAGCGCGGGGTTGTCGGGATTGAAGATCGACAGGTTCCAGGTGCGCACTCCGCCCGGGCCGAAAAAATTCGTGTACATCGGCAGGGCCAGAGCGATCAGAATCGCCAGGGCGACCAGGACGGTCCAGGTCCGCGCACGCGCGAGTTCACGCAGTTCGACGCGGTACCAGAACAGGACCCAGAGAAACGTGAGCGGCGTGACCACGCGCGCCACCGAGTACGTGTAAAACGAAAGGCCCGCGCATAGAGCGGCTGCGATCAGCGTCGTGGGCTGTTTCCGCGCGCGCAGGACGAAGAACACGCTCAGCAGCAAAAGCGGGGCCAGCAGATTCGCGCGAAAAGCGATCCGCGACAGCGCGAATAACCAGGGCGAAACCGTCACCAGCCCGGCCGCGCACAGAGCGGTCCCGGCGTCGAACAATTCGCGTCCCAGCAGAAATACGATCAGGATCAAACCCACTCCGGCGATCGCCGCGGGCAGGCGCACGACGAATGCGGTCGGTTCGAGAACGGTGAGCGGCAGGGCGACCAGATACACGTAAAGGGGTTCGATAAAATCGCCATCGAGGTGCGGAATGAGCAGGGGCCAGGGTTCGCCGTCCCCCACCGCCCCGGTACGCGCGAGCGCGAAGGCCTGGTAGCCATTGTTCACTTCGTCCGGATAGAGGGCCGCGGGGAGGGTCCCCAGATCCCAGGTGCGCAGAAATAAACCGGCCCCCAGCAGGAGGCCGAGGAGCCAGATGTGCGGAGCAAGGCGCGGGATCGATCGGAGGCGGGCCAGTCGCACTCTGCCAGAGGGCGCGCCAGGCCCGGTTTTACCACCAAAATTGGTTTTTTTTGGCCAGGATTTGCTGGATTATGTCACACCCCTGTGCTACCATGGCCCACATGGTCAGGTTGCTTCACTGCGCGGATTTGCATCTTTCGGTACGGGAAGCGGCGTACGGGCTGTCCGTTCTGGATGAAATTCTGGAACTGGCCAGGACGGAGACGGTCGATTTTTTGCTGATCGCGGGGGATCTGTTCGATACCTTCGCGGACGCGGAAGCACTGTACGCGCAGGTGCGGGCCAAACTGGACGGCCAGAGTTTTTCGGCCCTGTTTTTGCCTGGCAATCATGAATGTTTGCGCCAGGGTCGGGGGGATCTCGCCGCGTTCGACTGGGGCGGTCTCACGCTCCTCAATACCATACCCTTTACGTTTTTACGACGCGAAACGAAGGGCATGCGCCTTGAATTTCTGGCCCTCCCGCATCGTCCCGCGTATGACGATTACCGGACCTGGGATGTGCCGGAAAAAACCGGGGACGTTCGCATCGCCCTCGCGCACGGCTTGCTCGCGGGATTGGTGTACGCCGGACCCGGCGACGAAGAGGGTGGCAGCGCGCTTGATCCGGATCTCTTCGCGCGTTTCGACGTCGATTACGTGGCCCTGGGACATGTGCACCGCGGTCGGATCTTTCAAACCCCGGACCGAATCCTCGCGTACCCTGGATCGGCGCGGGTCTGGCGCGCGGGGGAAACCGGAGAGCACGGCGTGTATCTGCTCGATCTGGACGGGAGCGCGGTGCCCAGGCCGCGCTTCGTGCCGCTGCGTGCCGCCGGTCGTTATGTGCGGATTGAAATTCCGCTGGGCCTGGATGGTCGCCTCTGCGGGCGCGCGCCACTCCCCGCGGATTTCGGTCCGGGTGACGCGGTGGAACTCTGCCTGACCGGAATTGTGGAAGACGAAAACCGGATCGCCCGCGCCCTGGCCGAACTCTCCGGGGAACTGAAAAATAACGTGCGTATTCTGACCATCGAACGGGAGATTCTCGTGCTGCCGGACATCGCCGCGCATCCGGTCGCGCGCAAATTCCTGGAAACCTGGGAGGCGCGCTTCGCGGAGCGGGAAGCCGCGGGCGTCAGCCCGGACGAAATCGAAGTTTATCTGCGCGCGCGCGAACTGGGCCTGCGCGAAATCAAGGCGATTCTGGAAACTCATGCTTAAAGAAATTTATCTCGCTCATTTCGGAAAGTTTCATGACCGGCGTTTCGCCCTGGGAAGCGTCACGGTTTTTTACGGACCCAACGAAGCCGGGAAAACCACGATTTTCGACGCGCTGTTCACCGCCCTGTGCCGGCCACCCGCCACTCGCCGCGCGGGCAAACTCCTGCGCGAGCGTTACGGCGCGGCCATGGAAAGTTCCCTGATTTTCGCGGGGGACGAAATTCACCTGGACGAGGAAGAATTCCGGAATCTGCACGCGATCCGGGCGGGGGACGTGGCCGCTGAACTGCCGGGCGGGGCGCGCTGGGTCGAAAAGGTGCGGGCCGGTCTGTTTACGGGCGGCCTGGACCCCGCGGTGCTGGCCGAACGCCTGAGCCGGCGCTCCCTGTCCGGGGCCGGCCTGACCCACAATCGCGAGCGCGCGCGGTTCGCCCGGGAGCTGGAGCTTTCGGTGGCGCGCCGGGATGAATTGCTCCAGAAACGCGAACGAATCCTTTCAGGCGAAAAGACGATCCGGACGATGCGCCAGGACCTCGCGCGCTCCGCCGAACGTCTGGGACAGGCCCGGGCCGATCTGGCGGAAATCAGCGCGCAGCTCGCCCTCCAGGACGCGGCGAAAGACCGGGTCGCCCGCGATACCCTGTTAAACGAACTCGATCTGATCCAGGAACTGGAACGTCGCCTGAAGGCGGCCCGGCCCGCCGATCCGGCCGAGTATGATCGCCTGGAAAGCACCCGACGGGAGGCCGCCCGGGCCGCCCAGGAGCAGCGCGCCCGTCTGGACGGGCGGCGCGAACTGCTGAACCGTCTGCGCGCGCAGGCCGTGGATCTGGAACCGGCCCGCCGAAAACACGACCTGGCCACCCTGGCCCTTGATCGCCTGCGCGAATTTCGCGAAAACTCATTTTTATCCGGAATTAAGCCCGTCGCGGTTCTCGGGTCTGTTTGCGCGGCTCTGGCCGCGACCGGCCTTGCCTGGTTCGGGCGGGCCCCGCTCCCGGTGGTTCTGTACGCCTTTGCCGCGCGGGCCGCGGGCCAGCGGGCGGCCTTTTTCGCGCGACTGCGCGCGGAGTGGCCGGAGCCGGAGCGTGTGCCGGCGGCGGACGCCGGGCTCGAACGTTTTTTTATCACCGAACAGACCGAATACCTTGCCGCCCTGGCCGGGTCCGAACGGCGCGGCGCGGAGATGCACGAACTGGAGCGGCTAATCGCCGGGGACGAAACGCGGCGTCTGGAACTGGAGCGTGCGGAACGCGGCGCGGCGGAGGCGCTGCGAACCTGCCTCGTGGCGGTCGGCGCCCTGAATCGCGACGATCTTCTGTTACGGCAGAACGAAATCAGCGGGCTCACCGCGCAGCGTTCGGGTC
>CAZVZS010000103.1:0-13700 GCA_964631535.1 uncultured Leptospiraceae bacterium | reverse complement strand
TCCTGGAAGTCCTCGAACTGCTTCATCTGCCGGTGGACATGATCTCGGGGGTCAGCGCCGGGGCGCACCTCGGGGGTATGCGGGCCGCGGGCTGGCGCGCGAAAGATATGATCGAACATATTCGCGCGCATGCCATTCAAAAAAAAGGGCACCCCTTCAACGATTTTACGATCCCGCGGCGTTCGCTCATTCGCGGTCGCAAGTATCGATCGCTCCTGGAACGCGCCTTCGGCGAGCTTTATCTGGCCGATACCGAAATTCCGTTTTTCCCGGTGGCCACCGATCTGCGCACGGGCAAACAATTCGTGATCACGCACCTCGGCATGCGTGACGCGGTCCTCGCCTCGGGCGCCGCGCCCGGAATCTTTCCGCCCTATCCGTACCGGGAAGCGGTGCTCGGCGACGGCGGCATGATCAACAATATCCCGGCCTCCGTGCTCAAGGAATGGGAAGTCGATTTTGTTTTGTGTATCAATATCAGCATCGATCCGTCCAGGTCGGCTTTCAATCCAGAGCGGATCACGAGTATCATCCAGCAGGCGCTCGACATCTTCGTCGACCAGTCGATCAAGGGCCACCTCGATTACACCGATTTCGAAATCAAACCAGAAGTGGACGAATTCAAGGTCACCGACCATCGCCGTGGCGACGAAATCATCGAAAAAGGCCGCGAGGCCGCGCGCCTGATCGTGCCGCGCCTGGTGCGCACGTTGCGTAAACGCGGGATTTTCGTGCGGGATTCTTAGGCGCTTCGCGCGCATCCGGGAGGCGCTGCGCGCACATCCGGGTAAGCCGACTCGCGACATCGTTTCGCGGATCGGCTCACCGCTCGCATTCCTGCTCGCTCCGGATGGCGCTTGCCGCTGGATTTGTTGCATCCTCCGTACGTGTTTTCGCTTCCGCAGGGCGTCGCGGGCCGGCGCAGTTCACCCTCCGCGCGGCCACGCGGTAGCGTGCCCGATTCTCAGTCCACGACGACCACGATCTTGCCCGTCGCTCGATTTTCTTCCATATATCTATGGGCGGCGACGATCTCCTCGAAACGAAACACACGATCGAGATTCAGGCGCAGGCGCCCGGTGGCGACCCGGTCGTTGATCATTTGCAAATCCGCGGCGCTGATGCCGAAGCCGTGATAGGCCGTCAGAAAGGTGCCGTTGCGAATATGTTCCATGGGGTTCCAGCCGTCGAGCGTCCATGCGCCGCCGAGAATACCCGTCATGCAACAAACCCCGCCCGATCCGACCGCCCGGAGCGAATCGTTCAGGGTTTTCGTGCCCACCAGTTCGAGCACGCCGTCGACTCCGTCCGGGAACAGCGCGCGGACTCTGTCCTCGATCGAACCCTCGTCGATGATTACGTGGTCGGCCCCATTTTCGCGCAGCTTATCCGCGCGGTCCGGGCGCCTGGTCGTCGCGATGACTACCAGGTCCTCGTTTTTCGCGAGGGCCGCGGCGGCAAGACCGACCGACGAAGTCCCCCCGCGAATCAGCAGCGACTGCCCCGCGCTCAGGCCCAGGCTTTTGAGCGAACCGTGCGCGGTCTGGAACATTTCCGGAATCGCCGCGAAGGTCGGCCAGTCGAGATCGGTTTTGATCGCCAGGACCTGCGCGGAAGGAACGAGGGTGAATTCAGCGTAGCTTCCGTCGTAGGCGCGCCCCATTTCGCCCATCATCGTGGCAACCTTCGTTCCCGGAGCGAGCCGCCTGTCCGGATCGACTTCGACTTCACCCACACATTCGATGCCGATCACGCGCGGAAAACGGACACCCGGAGAATCACCCTGGCGCGTGAACAGCTCGGCGCGATTGAGGCCGAAGGCGCGCACGCGCAGGAGCGTCCAGCCGGGCCGCGGTTCAGGTCGCGGCATGGATTTTATTTTTAGAACGTCCGGTCCACCCGGTCTTTCCACACAGATCGCGCGCATCAACATGGCCCATGATCCCGCGCTTTCCCTTTCCGAGAAGAATTTTTTATTTCGATGGATATCCGCGCGACGGGTGCTACCGCGGGGCGTCGCGGTCCGGCGAATTTCACACCCGCGCGGCCGAACCGCAGTTCCTGTCTGGACATTTTTTTTTTCGGGAGGCTCCGGGGTCAGTGTTCGAATTAACGGACGGGTTGGTGTCATTTTCGCTCGGGGGATTTTGGCTTGCGAGGATTGGGGCCGTTCCCTTATGTACCGGAATCGGGATTTTGTTCCGGTTTTGCGTATGCGCGGCTACATCCAGTTTCTCGGCTGGCCGGACCGCGGTGACGTGGATTTCATCAGGTACCCACATGCAGGCTCACGCTGACAGCACCCGCCCGGAAACCCCGGATGCCGGGCATCCCGTTCCGGGCGAGCAAAGTATCGAGGACGGATTCATCGGAAAACTGCGGAGCCTCAAATACGAATATCGTCCGGACATTCGCGACCGCTCTGCGCTCGAAACGAACTTCCGCGCGAAATTCGAGGCGCTCAACCGCGTCAATCTCACCGATAGCGAATTCGCCCGGCTCCTTGACGAGATCGTCACCCCGGACGTCTTCTCCGCCGCTCGTTGCCTGCGTGAACGCAGCAGCTTTACACGCGATGACGGGACGCCGCTGAACTTCACCCTGGTCAATATTCGGGACTGGTGCAAGAACACCTTCGAAGTGATCAACCAGCTCCGCATCAATACAGACAATAGCCACCACCGCTACGATGTTATCATCCTCATCAATGGCGTGCCCTGTGTCCAGGTCGAGCTGAAAACCCTCGGTATCAATCCGCGTCGGGCGATGGAACAAGTCGTCGAATACAAAAACGACCCCGGCAACGGCTACACCCGCACGCTTCTGTGTTTTCTACAGCTCTTCATCGTCAGCAACCGGGACAGCACTTACTACTTCGCCAACAACAACGCGCGCCACTTCGCTTTCAACGCCGACGAGCGCTTCCTGCCCGTTTATCAGTTCGCGGATGTGGACAATAAAAAAATCACCCGGCTCGACAGTTTCGCCGAGACCTTCCTCACCAAATGTACCCTTGGCCAGACGATCAGCCGCTACATGGTGCTCATCGCCAGCGAGCAAAAGCTCATGATGATGCGCCCGTATCAGGTGTACGCGGTGAAGCAGATCGTGGACACCATTCACCAGGACTGCGGCAACGGTTACATCTGGCACACCACCGGCAGTGGCAAGACGCTGACGTCGTTTAAGGCGTCCACCCTGTTGAAGGATAATCCCGACATCGAAAAATGTCTCTTCGTCGTGGACCGCAAGGACCTTGACCGGCAAACGCGTGAGGAGTTCAACCGCTTCCAGGAAGGTTGCGTGGAGGAAAATACCAACACGGGCGCCCTCGTACGCCGCCTGCTCTCCGATGCCTACGCCGACAAGGTTATCGTCACCACCATCCAGAAGCTCGGCCTGGCGCTGGATGAAAGCAGCAAGCGCAACAGGTTGCGAAAAAAGTACGACGAGCCCACCTTCAAGGAACTGTTAAAACCGCTCCGCGACAAACGTATCGTCTTCATTTTCGACGAATGCCATCGTTCGCAGTTCGGCGAGAACCACCGGGCCATCAAGGAGTTCTTCCCCCGGGCCCAGCTCTTTGGCTTCACCGGCACACCCATCTTCGAGCAGAACGCCACGGCGCAAAAGATCGCGGACGAGCAAGCTTCGATGCGGACCACGGAGGATCTATTTCAGAAGCAGTTGCACGCTTACACTATCACGCACGCCATCGAGGACGGCAATGTCCTGCGCTTCCATGTGGACTATTTCAAGCCGAAGGAAGAATCGGGCAAAATGCCGCTCAGGTCCGGCGAACCGCTCGCCAAACGCGCCGTCATCGAGGCGATTCTGGCCAAACACGATGCCGCTACCGGGGGACATCGCTTCAATGCCCTGCTCGCCACCGCGTCGATCAATGACGCCATTGAATACCACGGTCTCTTTCAGACGCTTCAGGCGGAGAAGCAGGTCGCCGATCCCGACTTCCAGCCGCTAAATATCGCCTGTGTCTTTTCGCCTCCCGCCAGAGGCGACGCCGACGTGAAGCAGATCCAGGAAGACCTGCCCCAGGAAAAAGAAGACAACGAAGTAGATCCCGAAGGCAAGGAAGCCGCGCTCAAGAACATCATTGCCACCTACAACACACGCTACGGGACCAATCACACGATCGGCGAGTTCGATCTCTACTACCAGGATGTGCAGAAGCGGATCAAGGACCAGCAGTGGCCCAATGCTGACTTCCCGCATGCGCAGAAGATCGACATCACCATCGTGGTGGACATGTTGCTCACCGGTTTCGATTCGAAGTACCTGAATACGCTTTATGTGGACAAGAACCTCAAGCACCACGGCTTGATCCAGGCCTTCTCCCGCACCAACCGCGTGCTCAACGGCGCCAAGCCCTACGGCAACATTCTCGACTTTCGCCAGCAGCAGGACGCCGTGGATGCCGCCATCGCTCTCTTCTCCGGGGAAAAGGCCGGCCAGCAGGCCCGGGAAATCTGGCTGGTTGATAAGGCCCCTGTGGTCATCCAGAGGCTGGAGGAGGCCGTGCGCAAGCTGGCCCACTTCATGCAAACCCAGGGCCTCGACTGCGCGCCGGCGGCCGTGCCGAATCTCAAGGGCGACGCTGCCCGCGTGGCCTTCATCACTCAGTTCAAGGAAGTGCAGCGGCTCAAGACCCAGCTCGACCAGTACACCGACCTGACCGAAGAGCACGCCGCCGCTATCGAACAAATCCTGCCGAAAGAGCATCTGCTCGGCTTCCGCGGCGCCTATCTGGAGACCGCGCAGCGCCTCAAGGCCCTGCAGGGCAAAGGCGGCGACCGGCCCGGTGCGGAAGACGTGGACCAGCTCGACTTCGAGTTCGTCCTCTTCGCCTCCGCCGTCATCGATTACGACTACATCATGGCCCTCATCGCGCGTTTCTCCCAGCAGGGCCCGGACAGGCAGAAGATGAGTCGTGAGCAACTTATCGGCCTCATCCAGTCCGATGCCAGATTCATGAAAGAGCGCGAGGACATCGCCGCTTATATCAATTTGCTCAGGGCGGGCGCGGGCCTCAGCGAAAAAGCCATCCGCGAAGGTTACACCGCCTTCAAGGCGGAAAAGGACGCGGGCGAACTGGCCGCCATCGCCGGCAAACACGGCCTTGCCACCGCCGCCCTGCAGGGTTTCGTGGACGGTATCCTTGCGCGCATGATCTTCGACGGCGAACAACTCGGCGATCTCATGGCCCCGCTGGAACTCGGCTGGAAAGCTCGCACCCAGGCCGAACTCGCCCTGATGGACGACCTCCTGCCGCTCCTCACCAAACGCGCCCAGGGGCGCGACATCTCAGGACTCAGGGCGTATGAGCAATAAGAAGAAAGCGGCGAGCGGCAAGGGAGGCGAAACGTCCGCGCTGGTGCCGAAGCTGCGGTTTCCGGAGTTTCGGGATGCGGGGGAGTGGGAGTTGAAGCGGCTTGGAACTCAAGGGGATTTCTTATCTTCACTTACAGGCAAAACTGCTGACGACTTCGACATAGGCCCTGCGAAATTTATTCCGTATATGAACGTTTTCTCGAATACCTTTACAGATGTTCGAGACCTGCGATCGGTGAATGTCACAGACGATGAGTCACAGAACTCCGTCGTCAAAGGGGATCTGTTCTTCACTGTATCTTCGGAAACACAGGAAGATGCTGGAATGTCGAGCGTTCTTCTCGAAGACATCGACAATTGCTATCTAAATTCCTTCTGTGCCTTGTTTCGCTTCGATGGTCGCCGATCACCAAATATCGTGTTCCTGGGTCATATGCTTCGATCTGGCTCGGCGCGACAACATCTGTCGAGAGGCGCTCAGGGCGCAACTCGCTACAACATTTCCAAAGCAGTATTTCGGACATTACCGATTCTAATGCCAACCCTCCCCGAACAACAAAAGATCGCCGAGTGCCTGAGTTCCGTGGACGACCTGATCGCTGCGCAAGCCTGGAAAGTGGACGCGCTCAAGACCCATAAAAAAGGGCTGATGCGGCAGCTTTTCCCGGGGGAAGGTGAAACTGTGCCTCGGTTGCGGTTTCCGGAATTTCGGGATGCCGGGGATTGGGAGGAGAAGCTGTTACAAGAGCTATTCGTATTCAAACAAGGCCTACAGGTTCCAGTAGGAAAACAATTTACTGCCCCCGATACAAACATGGTTAGGTTCATAAGGATAATCGATGTTACTCAAGCATTTGAACCTGAACGTTATATCGAAGATCCCGGAACAGAATATCATGTTACAAAAAACGAGTTATTTATGATTAGATATGGAACGCCTGGGGTAGTTTCGATCGGTTTTGAAGGCGTAATCGCGAACAATTTGTTTAGGATTGTTCCGAAATTCAATATTCAGATTTTTACAAAGTTTTTCTTCTACCTGTTCAAGAATAAACAGGAATATATTCAGAATCTCTCAGGCTCTTCTTCAATGCCTGCGATAAATTTTTCAACCTTGAATAATTTATCTGTTACTTTCCCCGCCATCCCCGAGCAGCAAAAAATAGCCTCGTGCCTCACCTTCCTCGACGAACTGATCGCCGCAGAAACCCAAAAGCTCGACGTAATCAAGACCCACAAAAAAGGGCTGATGCAGCAGCTTTTCCCATCGCCGGAGGACAGGGAAGCATGAGCGGGCAGCCAAAGATTTTTCCCTTCCCTTCTTTCGACCGCCTCGTAACGCGACTGCGGGACGACTTTAAGAGCGGTAAGAATGATTTTGTTTTGCTCTATGCCTATAACGGCACGGGGAAGACGCGTCTGTCGATGGAGTTCAAAGACGCCGGGAAAACGAAAAACGCCGGCAATCCCGACACCCTCTATTTCAACGCTTACACCGAAGATCTGTTCGTCTGGGACAACGATCTCGCGGGCGACAGCAGAAGGGTGTATCTTCTAAATTCAGATTCCCGCTTCTTTTCGGGTATAAAGGAACTGGCGCTGGAGGAGAACATCCAGTCTTACCTTGGTCGTTACACTGACATTGACTTTGACATTGATTACACCAAATGGACGATCTCGTTCAGCAAACGCGAGGTCGAGCACATCAAGGTCTCCCGCGGCGAGGAGAATATTTTCGTCTGGTGTCTTTTTATGGCAATCTGTGAAAGGGTGATCGACTCACACCCGTCCTACGAGTGGGTGAAGTTCTTCTACATCGACGACCCTATTTCCTCCCTGGACGACAATAACGCGATCGCCGTGGCCAGTGACCTGACCAGGCTGCTGCGCAAGGCCAAAGACAAAATCAAAGTAGTGGTGTCGTCGCACCATGCGCTATTTTTTAACGTCGTTTACAACGAGCTGAAGACCATGAATACGAAGTGTTATTTCCTGCAGCGCCCGTTGGGCGGGGATGAATTTACGCTCCGCGCGACGCACGACACCCCGTTCTTTCACCACATCGCGATGTTGAGCGAAATCCGCAGGGCAGCCGATTCCGGCGCGCTCTTCACCTTTCATTTTAATATGCTTCGCAGTATTCTTGAAAAGACGGCCACCTTCTTCGGGAAGAAGGATTTCTCGGATTGTCTCGCGGGAATGAATGACGAGGCGCTGTACGCCCGCGCTCTGAATCTTTTCAGTCATGGTAAATATTCGATTTACGAGCCGACTGAGATGCTGGAAGACAACAAACGGCTTTTCCGGGACATCCTCTCTGCTTTCCTTGATAAGTATCAATTTGACCTGCCCGCGCTTCTAAACGAAACGACAATTCCCGCGCGCGACGTGGAATCCGCACCATGACCGACCAAAACCAAAAACAACTGGGCAAGACCCTCTGGAACATTGCCGACCAGTTGCGGGGCGCGATGAACGCGGACGATTTCCGCGATTATATGCTGTCGTTCCTCTTCCTGCGTTATCTTTCCGACAACTACGAAGCGGCGGCAAAGAAGGAACTGGGTCGCGATTACCCGAATATAGGCGATGACCGCCGCGTGCCGCTGGCACTCTGGTATGCCGACAACCCGAACGACGTTCCCGAATTTGAGAAGCAGATGCGTCGTAAGACGCACTACGTCATTCAGCCGCCGCACCTCTGGAACAGCATCGCCAACCTGGCGCGGACCCAGAATGACGAACTGCTCAACACCTTGCAGGCTGGCTTCAAATACATCGAAAACGAATCTTTCGAGAGCGCCTTCCAGGGTTTGTTCTCCGAGATCAATCTCGGCTCGGATAAACTCGGACGATCTTACGCCGACCGCAACGCGAAGCTCTGCACCATCATCCAGAAAATCGCTGAAGGACTGGCGGAGTTCTCCACCGACATCGACACGCTGGGTGACGCGTATGAATATTTGATCGGCCAGTTTGCCGCCGGTTCCGGAAAGAAGGCGGGCGAGTTTTATACCCCGCAGCAGATTTCCGACATCCTTTCCGGAATCGTCACGCTCGACAGCCAGGAACCCAAAACCGGCCGGAAGCAGCGCCTGGACAGCGTGCTTGACTTCGCCTGCGGGTCGGGCTCACTCCTGCTCAACGTACGCAAGCGCATGAAAAATGCGGGCGGCGTCATCGGCAAGATTTACGGGCAGGAAAAAAACATCACCACCTACAACCTCGCCCGCATGAACATGCTGCTGCACGGGGTGAAGGACACCGAGTTCGAAATCTACCACGGCGATACCCTGACCAACGATTGGGACATTCTGCGCGAATTGAACCCCGCCCGCAAACCCCACTTCGATGCCGTCGTCGCCAATCCGCCCTTCAGCTACCGCTGGGAACCAACGGAGGCACTGGGAGACGACGTGCGTTTCAAAAACTACGGCCTGGCCCCCAGGTCCGCCGCCGACTTCGCCTTCCTTTTGCATGGTTTTCATTTCCTGAAAGACGAAGGTGTCATGGCCATCATCCTGCCCCACGGCGTGCTCTTTCGTGGGGGCGCGGAAGAACGGATCCGTACAAAGCTGCTCAAAGACGGCCACATCGACACCGTGATCGGCCTGCCCGCCAATCTTTTTTACTCCACCGGCATCCCGGTGTGCATCCTCGTGCTGAAGAAATGTAAGAAGCCTGACGACGTACTTTTCATCAACGCCGCCGATGACTTCGAGAAGGGTAAACGCCAGAACCAGCTCAAGCCCGAACACATCGCAAGGATTATCGACACCTACCAGAATCGAAACGAAGAACCCCGCTATTCCCGGCGCGTGGAGATGGCGGAGATCGAGAAAAACGATTACAACCTGAACATCTCCCGTTACATCAGCACCGCAGTCGCCGAAGAGCCGATTGATATAGAGGCGAACATCCAGAAACTTCAGGAAATCGAGAAAGCAATCCAGACGGCCACAGCAAAGCACAATCAATTTCTAAAAGAACTGGGCCAGCCGCTTTTGCCGGGGGCCGATTCCGGTTTATCGAAAGAATAGGCAGTCTGATATTAAGGGTTTTGCGCCCGGGAGTTTAGACCGAATCATTCAACGTCCGATACGCCGCCTTATGCCCGCTCCGGATCGGGGACAGATAAAAACGCGGCGGCTCGAAATGGTTCTCAGCCGTGTACAATACCGTAAAACGGGGCGTTTCTGTCCGAAAAGTGGAATTTTCCCGATTTTGCGCCAAAATTGGCCCTTGAAACAACCTGTGAGACTGTGGGACTGTCCGAAAACCCCAAAAATTCCGTAATTTATCGCTCCCTTCACATCTCAGGTGACTCGGTTCACGTAAATTATGTCTCCGGTCCCATCCCGGATGCCGACCGAGCCATCCCGGATGGGGAACTCGCCATCGCCGATGGCATTTTTTCGCGTGATTTATGACAACGGAGCCATCCGGGATGAGGCGGTTCTCATCGCCGGGGCGAAGGGAGCGATCGCGGAGGGGAAGGGCCTCATCTCAGGTGCGGATGGTGCCATCGAAGGAGCGAAGGTTACCATCGCCGATGCGGCGGGAGTCATCGGAGCGGGCTCGGTTGCCATCGAAGATGACGATTTTTGCGTTGATTTATGTGAAGCTCGCCATCCGGGAGGGGAAGGGAGCCATCTCAGAGGTTATTGAACATTCAGGTGTTGCATATCGCTTGTAGGTGCTTTCGCGGAGTGCTCTACCGGGCTGGCATGCGGCGCGGACGTGCTGGAGAGCCGCCCCGCGCGGTGACTCAGGGTCTGCCCCAGGGTCAACCTGGCGTGCGGCTTGCCGTTCCCGTGTGCGGCGGAGCGGCTTTCGTGTGCGGCGCAGGCGTTCTGGCGGGCCGCACAGCCATTTTCGCAGGCCGCGCTGACACCCTGGCCTGCGGCGGAAGCGTTCCTGAATGGCCCCCGGTCTCAGGGGAGTGGTGCTCTACCGGGCTGTTCTGCGGCGCGGGTGCGATGGAAAGCCGCACAGCCGGTTTGGTATCTCGCGTTGCCGTCCGCGAGGGACCCGCTGTCCTTCAGCGATTTTTCCATAGAGCGGAGCCTCTGAGATTCACGACCCGGGAGTGGAACCATTCGTTATGAGGATTCTCTTTGCGGGGAGTTGCCCCGCTCGCGCGGTGCGTATGACTCTCGCGTGGTGCACAGCGTACTACTGGCAAACCCAACGCATTTCTGTCAAAGCTCATCCCCCGGTTTGTGGGTTTTGAAATAGTCCGGGTCGTCATCCCAGGGGTCTTTGATACCGTGGACCTTTTTCAGAATTTGGATGACTTTTTCCATTCGCAAATTATCTTCAACGATCCAGATCATCAAAAAGCTTTCTCCAGTTTCAGTCCTTTGATGAGTCAAAACATTATACTTAAAAGCGTTCGGGGTTTCTGGATCAAACATTGGTGAAATTTTCGGCGCCCCTTTTTGATCCGAATATCCAACCGTCAATTCAAGAAAACTGAATTCATTTTCAATATCATTATAGACCACTTTTTTCATGCCGTCATCCACGCATTCCCGCATGGCCTGCTCGAATTTTTCTGTTAGTGGTTTTTCCATTTTTACGGCTCGTAAATTTTTTTCAACTCAGCTAAGTTATAATCCCGGTGTTTCCCGCCCATAATAATACGAAACAATCGAACGTCCGCTTTTTCTTTTAACACTAAAGCCTTAAGGGCTAAATAATCCCGCTTCGAAGCCATTAAGGAGCTTTCCTCTGGATGGGTATGGATCACTTCGACAATATCCTGGCGAAGCAATAACCCAACCTCACCATACTCCCCATCCGTTTTAAGTAAAACCGGCCCGCTCTTCAACCGGATGGCGACCCACTCCACATTCGTCTGAAACGACAATTCGCTCAGAACGACGTTCGACGGCATTTCACTCAGGACCCGGGGAGTCCGGTGGGTCGCGATCAACTCCGCGACTTCCGCCTCGTTCAGCTTCCAGGTTTTGCTCTGTTTGATGGCACGGCGTCGTTCATTTAAAATTCGGTCCATCAGTTTTTTTAGCGATTTATCCGCGGGGGTGTGCAACGGAGCCTCCGTCCCCGGGACATCCTCATCGAACAGCGCATCGCGTTCTTTCTCACCGCCCTTCCTGGCTTTTCTGATATCGCGCGCCTTTTCCATGATTTCGCGAACTTCGCTTTCCACGAGTTTAACGCGTGCCTGTTCCTCCGCCGATAACTCCGTTCGCGCCTTGCGCACCGCCTGACGCCACTGGCGCACGAGGGTGGCGAAGTTGAGCGTCAATCCGCCGAGACCCAGTACAAGTCTGGCACCGCCATACAGGAACGCCGCGCTCTGCATCAGTTCGGCATAGCGGACGAAATTCGCTCCCGCCGCGCCGAACCGGTTTATGAACCAGCCCCGGTGTTCGCGAATGACTGTTCCGAGAGTGCCGAAGAGAAAGGCGACTCGATCAGCCCACAGGGCAACCCGGGCCAGCATGCTCGCCTCGACTCCGAGGCTCAGCAGTGCCCCGCTTCCAAGGGTCAGACCAATACCGGCCGCTTCCGCCATGGTCTGCATTACCTGGGCTTCGCCCTTATTCGATATTTCAATCAGGAACAACGCCGGACGATACACGACCGTCCCGCCCTCATCATTCAGTTTGACACCGACGATTTCAGTGGCGGGTAGTTCGATTCCGGTTGTGAATACTTTTTCTGGAAGGGTCTGTTGTTCCGGCGTACCTCGGATGCTTGTATACGATCGAATCGGATACTTCACATGCACGCGTTCGCTCCCGGCTCGCCGCGCGATGATCGGCGTCGGTTCAAGGACGGTCAGTCCCACCTGACGCAGAGGAAATATTTTTATGCCATCCGGTTTTGTCGGAAATTGATTGGCGGTCGATTGTGCCCGGATTTTGAGAATTCGATCGGCCTGCTGTTGCTCGCGTTCATCCAGGCTGCCGCCCGTTAACTGATCATACAGATAATCCAGCAAGGCCCTGCCAGAAGGGGAAGCGGCAAGCTGGATCAGTAACCGATCGCTGGCGGCCAGCATCATTTCCAGCGCCACGTCGTCCCGGTCCGTGTCCCCGAGCGCCTGGAATACCGCATACACTATTTTGAAACGATTTTCGAGGGCCAGCTGCAGTAGTTCATTTCCCAGGCCGGCTTCATCCAGATCCTGACCAAGGAATTTGCTGTGCTTTTTGATTATCGCATGGGCGCCGCCAGTTTCCGCCCGTCCCCCGTGCTTGCTTGCTCCTTCCGCCTCCCGCGCAATCCGGTCCGCCGCCCCCTGCTGCACCGTATGCGTCAACTCATGCGCGATGAGTTTCTTCCCCGCATTCGATCCCGGCTGATACTGCCCTGCGCCGAAGAACACATCGCCGCCGATCGTGAAGGCTTTCGCGTTCACGTCTTTCGCGAGACTGGCCGCTTCCGCGTCACGATGAATGCGCACTCCGGAGAAATCCGCGTCCATACGTGTCTCGAAAAATTCGCGTTCATTCGTTCCGAGTGCTTCACCGCGCCCGCGTTTGGACTCGATGCGCGCAGCCGTATCCCCGGACGTTTGCAAATCGCCATCGTTTGCGCGTTGCAGCGGTTGTTCGCTTTGCGCCAGCGCGCCCGCTCGCGCCGCTTCCGCGACCGTCATGCGATACACCTTCTGCCGGGCGATCCCATTCTTTCCCGGTGGATGGCGTTCGACGATTTTGATTCCGCGTGCGTCACGGCTCAGGACGCGTTGAATTCCGTCCGTTCCCGTCGGCAACTGAATCAGACTCTGCAGGCGGTCGCTGATGACTTTCCCGTTGACCCGCCGCGCTCCGTTCGAACCCGGCATACGCGCGACGTATCCTGAATCGGCGAGCGGAGTCGCGGTCTGTTCGGGTGTTTTGCTCAACTCCGCGAGCGCACGGTATAGCGCGGTTTCGGTTGTGTTGATCTGTGGTGCTGGCCGGGGTGCGGGCGGGGCCGGTTTTCGCGCGACTTTTTCTTCGTCCTCTTCGGGCATCGTTTCGCGTTGTAGTTCCTCTTCCTCCGGCACAGCCGCGCGCCGAAGCTCTTCGCCCTCCGGCATGGCCTCGCGTTGCAGTTTCTCCTCTTCCGGCAGCGCCTCCATCCGCAGCACCGTGTCCGCCATCCGGTCCGCTTCTTTTTCCAGTGGATCGTCCGGCGCGCTCACCGTCAGCGGTTTCGCCTGGACCTGAGGTTTTTCCTTTTTGCCGTATTTCCGTTCGTATTCGGCGCGAAACTCGATCGCTCCCTGCTTGATCCTTGCCTGTATCTCCTCGCGGCTCGGGAGCGGCTGGCGGTATATCGGGGTCGGTTCATAACGTCCATCGGTGATAGGGAAGCGGTGTTTCTTGAAC
>CAZVZS010000102.1:5133-13914 GCA_964631535.1 uncultured Leptospiraceae bacterium | reverse complement strand
GTCGCGACCGCTGCCGGGTCCGCGCAGGGAGGTGAAGTAGATCTCGACCGGGCGCCCCTCCCGGTACACCAGCGCGGGCATACCCTCGAACCCGTCCGAGTTTACGCGAAAAGCGCCGCGCGGGTCCATCGTGTCGCCCGGACCGGCGATGGCGCCCATGGTGGCGGAGGCATCGCCGATCATCGGCATCTGCAGCGGCATGGGAATGGTCCATTCCGGCTCGCCCAACCGGTCGGCGAAATTACGATTCACGCTGAACCAGAGGTTGTGGTCTTCCTGGTCGCCGGGGCGGTCGCTCTGGAACACCAGGAAGTGCCCGTCCGGGCTGATCTGCGGCGCGTAATCGTTCCCCGCCCAGTTGGGGTTGCCGAGATTCTGAATTTTGCGGGGGGGAAGTTCTTCGCTTTTAATCGAATTAAATATAGAAAATACGAAAAAAGCGCCCAGCACGAACCCGAGCCGGCCGGCCCGGTTTTGCCCGGGCCCGGTCCGGTCGACC
This sequence comes from uncultured Leptospiraceae bacterium, assembly GCA_964631535.1. Lineage (GTDB taxonomy): Bacteria > Spirochaetota > Leptospiria > Leptospirales > Leptonemataceae > CAZVZS01. Next base: position 13,415 of record CAZVZS010000102.1, on the reverse strand, counting down.
CGGAAACTTCCCACCTCAGGCCCGGCCCGGCGCGACGGGCACGAGGGCCGAGCCCTGGGTCCGGGCGTCGACGTACTGGCGGCGTTCCTCAAATCCGGCGTCCAGGCGGCGGGCGGACTCCGGGATATGACCCGTAACCTGTTCCCACATTCGCCTGGTTTCCATACAGAGGTACAGAAACTGACGGGGATCGAGAGCGGCGATTTTTTTGCGGATCGAAACATACATTTCCGAGCGTATCGTTTTAAAGTAACGGTACTTTCCATCGGTTCCTTGAACCATTTCGGCCCGGGTTAATTCGTCCGCGGGGAAGCGGGCCTGGATGCGCTCTTTAAGGCCGGGAGCGAACCGAAAACTGCCGAGGGAAATCCAGACGATGGAGTCGGGCGGAACCTCGTCGAACAGCCGCTCGATCAGGGCATGGTATTCGGTTTCCCATTCCTCGTAGTAGATCACCGGGTCCAGGTGAAAGGCGATTTTATAACCCGCCGCCGCGGCGAGGCGCGCGGCCGCAAGGCGTTCGTCCAGGCTGGCCGTCCCGTCTTCCACTTCCGCCACGACCCGCGGCGGGTTGACCGACCAGGCCATAACCGTATGGCCGCGGTGGTCCAGGTCCAGCAGGGACTCCACATTCGAAGACTTGGTTTTCAGTTCCAGCAGGGCGTTTTCGGAGCGGGCGAAATATTCCACCAGGCGGGACGAAAGACCCGTGAGCGGTTCGAGCACCAGGGAGTCGGTGTATTCCCCGGTGCCGATCCGGAAGCGGACTTTTTTATTGCGCGTCTTGAAGTCCAGTTCCGAGAACAATTGGTCCAGATTCGCGTGAACCGTCATCAGGGGATTATTGAGGAAGTTCTGTAAATAACAGTAGTGGCAGTCGAAGAGGCAGCCCACCCCCAGATTGATCACGAAGTAATTGCAACAAACCATCCCGTCCGAGCCTGGACAGGACGACAGAAAGGTGCCGGGGAACGAATACAGGAGCAGCGCGTCCCGGGCCTCACGCTCGCCCGCGCGGCGGAAGGACGTCAGAATCTGGCGCGGATCATCCACGATTTCGATCGCCACCCCCGCCGGAACGTGATCGCGCGCATAGCGGGCCACCGGCCCGTCCGCCAGGGCCTTTTCAATGTAAACGGTTTGAATTAAGTCGATTTTTCTCATTGTGAATTGTCGTGCGGACTGGTTCCGCGCTCACCCCGCGTCAAACACGAACAGAGGTTCGATATCGACGCGCGTCTTGATTGAATTTGAAATGTAACATTCGTCCTGCGCCTCGCCCACCATCCGAATCGCCAGGGCGCGTCGTTCGCGTGACTCCTCCGCGCGAAAGGTGATCATGGGCCGCAGCTTCACATGGCGAATGCGAAACTGGCCCTCTTCCTCTTCCAGAAAACCGACGGCTTCGTCTTTGTACGCGCTTACCACCATCTCGTTGCAGTAACAGAGATAAATGTACGTGAGCATGTGGCAGGACGAAATGGCCGAGATGTATAACTCTTCGGGATTGACGAACTGCGGGTTACCGAAATACTCCGGAGCCGACGAAAGCTCCAGTTCGGCCTTACCCGGGAAGTCGACCTTATGGTCACGCGCGTACAGGGCCGGCGGACGGCGTTCCTCCCGCTTCCAGTAGACAGTCGCTCTGAATTTACTTTCTTTGCCTTTCACAGCTCACCGGGACGATTCAGGATTTTCTTCAGTATACCCACCGCTCAAACCGGGGGACGTTCGGGATCGTACGTGGCGATGCAGCTGGCGCAGGCACCGTCCACCGGCCGCCAGTGCGGAACCACCTGAGCCACGCGCTCTTCGTCCAGCATGCCCGGATCCACGTCCGGGAAAAAAATCCGCTCATCGACGATGTTTTCGCAGACCGGACAGACGACCGTTTGCACGGGCTGGACCACGCGATCCGGCGGAAAAAGATCCCGCCCCCCGAACGGAGTGATCATTTCGTCGTTGAGAATCCGATCCCGGATGCTCTGGAAACTTTTATCGAAGGGAATTTCAAGGCGCGAAATCTGCCCGCCCTCTTTATGTCCGAGGCGCATCAATTCAGGCCGAAGCTGTTCTTCTTTCAGCATCAGGATCGAAAAGGCGATGCCCACGTTGCGCCCGTCCTGGTCCTCCGGATTGTCCCGGAAATACTCCATGATGTTCGAGTACTGCATGGCCTGGCGCAGATCTCCGCGCAGGCGTTCCTCCAGGGCCGCGGAGTGAACGGCGTTGTTTTCGATTTCAAACCGCAAACCCGCCAGGCTATGGACGATCCGAATCGCGAGGAACAGGCCCCGGGCTCGAATCTTACGGCGATACTCAAATAGTTCGATGGCGTTCAGCGAAGCCTGAAACGCGGATTCCAGGGCCTTCAGATCCGCGGGGAGATTCAGATCCCCGCCACGTTCCTCGAAAAAAATCTGCCGCATATTGGCGAGCGAAGCCCAGAGCGCCAGTTCCTGGACGACCGCGTAGACCACGGGAAAGAGACCGTCCTGTTTATAATGCCGCAGCACGATCTGGAGGACCCGCTCCAGATTTACCTGTAATCGCGGCGAAAGCACGTACCCGCGAATTTCGATGGTTTTACCGGCGGCCGTGGCCGTTTCCAGGTCAATGTCTGTCAACGAGGGGGACATGTGGCGGGGATGGTTCGCGGGGACCTGGGAGGAAGCCCCGCACCATTGTATATTATCGTACATCCCGGACAAATACTATTTCTTTGCCGCCGGGAGCGACTCCGGGAACGCGAAAAAATACCTGTGCGGAGGCGGCCATGCTCCCCGCCCGGGCTTCCGCCAGTTCCATTCGGAAATCCCTGGTCGCCAGAACCCGGTCCCTGGCCAGATACTCCCCGTTGAAGCGGGCCAGCGGCCGGCCCTCACTCAAGATACTGACCCGAAAGTCGCGGCCGGAAGTCGCCACGAACAATTCCAGCGGTCGTGAAGCGCCCCGTTCAAAATCGAAAGCGGACCATTGTCCGGCAAACTCGCGTAGCCCGGCGTTAAAGGGTTCGGCCTCGTTCCCGCGAGCGCGAACCCCGGGGGGCACCAGAGCTGAAACCGGGTCTGAGGGCTCGGATTCCTGACCGGCAGCGGTTCTGGCGCGGACGGTATATAAGTACAGAGTCCCTGGCCCGCCGATCAGCGGCGCCACGAACGAGACCCCCGGTTGGGCGATTGTTCCGATGACTGTGTACTCTCCCGCAAAGCCGGTCCGTCGATACACGCGGTATTCGCTCGCCCCCGACACCGGCTCCCAGCGCAGGATGATCCGTTTGGTTTCCTGTTCGCGGAGAATGCGCACCCGGGGCGCCGCGGTCAGAGTTCCCCGCTGCAGGCCCGGCGCCGCCGCGCGCCCAATGACCGGTCCGCCCGGCCGGCCGATCGCCCCCTCGCTTTCCGCGAATACCCGGTACTGAAAATTTTCGCCTGATTTTACTTCAGTTGTTGTATCCGCGAAAACAGCGCGCGGGCTCGTGAATTCTTTCACCCCCCCTGCCGGAGCAGCGCGGTGAATGACGTAACGCGACGCGTCCGGTACGGGCGACCAGGACAGCTCGATCCGGTCCGGGAAGCGACCGCGCGTGGCGTTCAGATCGCGCACGGCCCCCGGAGCCACATTTCGACCCGCCAGGCGCACCGCGACGATCCCGGACCAGTCGCCAGGCACGCCGCGTTCAAGGCCGCGCACCCGGTAAAAATGGACCTGGTTGCGGGTGGGGGTCCGGTCCCGGTAGCGACTCAGGCCCTGTGTAAACAGAGTGCGCCAGGTTTTTTTCGCCTCGTCCCAGCGGGCGACCTCGTGCGTCGCGGCGTTCTGGGCGCGTTCCCAGTCAAGCTGGACAAAATTCGGCGCGCGTTCGGCCCGCAAATTCCAGACCGGACCGGGGCCGTCCTCACCACGCCAGGTTCGCGCGTACCCGCGCGCGGGTACGTTCGGTTCGGATTCATTGTCCGGTCCGATGGTGACGATGCGGTATCCGTACGTGACGCGCGGTTGAACGGCCGTATCACGAAACGCGGGTACGTCGACCTGCGCGATCGTTTCGAAACCCTCTCTCTCTTCGCGTTCCACCCGGTAACCGATCGCGCCGGGAACGCTCTCCCAGAGAAGTTCCACACGGTCGGGGAAAGCCCCCCGCGAAACGCGCAGACCGCGCGGCGCGGGAGTCAGTTCCTGGCCTTCGCCGCGTTCCTTCGTGCCGGAGGGCAGTCCGTTGATTTGCGATTCATGCAGGACGAAGGCGCCCAGGCAGGCCTGGGGCATAAAATCGTAGGCCAGCCAGCCGAGGCCCTCCTGCCCCCATTTCGGCCCGAACGAATTGTAGATCCGGTAGGCTCCCGTGTAGCCAAGGGCCGAGCGCCGCGCGTCGTCGTACCCGGCGATCAACACCGCGTGGCCGCCGAAAAAACGCCCCTCGTGGTTCTCCCAGACTTTTTCGCCCAGATTATAAAAATTCAAATGTGCGCGAATTCCGATCAGAACCGGGTTGCCGCGGTAGAGCTCGGCCTTGATGGCGTTCACGTCCGAACAGGGCAGTTTACGATAGTCCTCGGCCCGAAAGGCCAGGGCCTGGCTGCGGGCCTCGGGCCCGGGCGGGGCCTGGAAATCGTCCTCGCGGTACGGCATCAGGGCCCAGGGGGAAGCCCCCTGCCTGGTGAGCAGCGCGAACGCGTCGCGGGGCGTGGCTCCGCGGTCCTCCCCGCCGTTAATCTGGTTATAAATGAAAGAAGGCGAAAACACGTGCAGACCGCGCCCTCCCCGGGACGGCGCGTCGTAGCCCCACTGGCGCGCGGCCTGTTCATAGTAGGACTTGAGTCCGTAACCGAGCGCCCAGCCCAGACAGGAGTTCTGCTGGCCCTGGTTGCCGACCGGGGGGAGGTACCCCGTCAGGTCCAGGCGCGCTGGCATTCCGCGCGGGCGCACGTACGTCGAATCGGCGGGCTCGATCAGTTCGAGTTCATCGCCGCTGAGCGGACTGTACCCGCATAAAAAAACGCCAGTGCGACAGGCCCGCGATTGCACGGAGGCCGGATCGAACGCCCCTTCTTCCGATTGTAAAACGGAAGCGGTGGTTACGGCCAGCAGCAGAACCGGCGCCAGGCCGCGCGCGAACCGCCACGACCGGGGACGATTATTTCGGGATATACTGAACTCCATGCGGTCCACCGATGAAGGCCCCTTCGACGCGTACACTCAGGGGCGAAAATATGCCGTTCTCAACCACTCCCGGAATGGAATTTAATCGCGCTTCCAGGGCGGGCGGATCTTCGATCACGAAACGCGCGTCGACGATCAGATTGCCCTGGTCGGAAATCACCGGGCCGTCTTTTTTGACGGCCATGCGCACCGGCGCCTCGCTCGCGCCCATTTCGCGCAGGCGACGTTGTACGAGACCCAGGGCCGACGGCAGGACTTCGATGGGCACTGGAAATCCCATACCAAGACGCTCCACCTGCTTGGACACGTCGGCCACGACGATGAAGCGCCGGGAAAGGGCGTGGATGATTTTTTCGCGCGTGTGCGCGGCCCCGCCGCCCTTGATCAAATTGAGGTGCGGATCGATTTCGTCGGCCCCGTCGATGCTGATGTCGATTTCTTCGATTGAATCAGATGGAAAGACGCGCAGGCCCGCCGCGGTGGCCAGGGCCGCGGCCGAAAACGAGGTGGCGTAACACTCGATGTTCAGACCCTCTTCGCGCGCACGCCGCCCCAGTTCCTGGATGGCGAAGGCCGCGGTCGAACCCGTTCCGAGCCCCACGCGCTGACCGTCGGCGACGAGCCCCGCCGCCCGCACGGCCGCCTCCTTCTTGAATTCAACCATTGCTTGCGAATTCTTCAATTATTTATCCCTTTCTACGGAGGCATCGGCCGATCACCCGTCGCGCGTGAACGTGTTCCCCGCGTGCCGGTTTTTTGTTCGATCGCCTGCCCGATCGCCGTGAAGCCGCCCCCGTAGGCCATGGCCGCCGCGTCGAAGCCGTTCACCTGTGCGGCGGTGTCGGCGCCGCGTTCGAGCAGGGCCGTGACGATTTCGGCGCGGCCGTAGTACGCCGCCAGCAGCAGGGCCGTCCAGTCGCCTTTTTTCGCGTTGGGGCTGGCGCCCTGTTCGAGCGCGCGCCGCGCTTCACTCACGCGCCCGCGATACACCGCCCCGATGAGCGCCCGGTCCAGCACGGCCTGACGCGCGGGTGAGATTTCCGGGGGCCCGGGTTCCGCGGAACTCGAAGCGGAGGATTCACCGGAGGCCACGGCGGTTTCAGCGGCGCCTCCGAAATGTTCGGTTCCGGCGCCCGCGCGGTCCGGATTAATAAAAACGACCGGGTATGCGTAGGTCTGGCCGCCGGCGACGATCTTTATATCGTAACGCGTATCGGTTTCGACCTGATTTCCGGAGAGAGAAACCAGCCACACGACTTTGCCGGACGAATTATGTTCGATCCTGGTTCCCAGCGCCCGCCCGCCCTGGCTCACGGTTACCCGCGCGCCATTCAGATTCGCCCCGGTTTTAATGAAGGACCAGCGATAGTTCGCGGAATGGCCAAATTGATAGGGCACATATCCCGCTGGCGGCCAGGCGATCTGTTCGACCGGCTGAGAATCTTTGCGAAAGTCCCCGATGACGTACAGAGCGTTCGCGTCGCGCGTCGAGCCCGTTCCGATGACCGCGAGCCCGGGCGTTAAAATCCAGGTGCGGTGACCGACTTCGGAATTGTTGGAACCCGGGTCGAACATGTACAGATCGATGGCGTCCGGGCCCGCAGCGCCGAGCGAAAGATTCGAATGGCCCGCGCCTTTTTTTCCTTCCGCGGAGTAACACTTCCAGGCGGCGGGCGGGTTGTGGTTCAGGCTGTTGTTGGCCGACATCATCAGTGCGGCTTTGAGCGCGGATTCATTAAATATCGGTTTAAGCGAAATATCCGCCGGCAGACCGGCCATGGCGCGGTAATAATTGACGCGGTTCAGAGTCGCTTCATCGTAGGCCGGCGAATTTTCGCCCGCGCGGCAGCCCTGTTCGCTGCCGCTCCAGCCGTTCGGAACGCCCGCGGATTTTTTGTACTCTTTCTGGTAAAAACTGGCGACGGCCGCGCGGTCGCGCACATTGACCGTGGGTACGAAAAACCGTTTACGGTAGGAAATGGTTTCCGCATCACCGAGAGCCTCGGGCCCAGGAGCGCGTCCAAGTTCCTGAGCGGCCAGGCCGGAAGTTAGAATCGCGAGCAAAATCGGGAGCCGGGTTTTTCGAAGCATAATTGATCCTTAGAGCCCATCGCAAAACCTGTTTTGAGATGGGCTCTTATTTGAACCCGCCTGTCTGACGAACGCGCACGCGCTGGAGTTCGAACCCCGCCGCGAGTTTTATTCGATCGCGCTTAAAATTTCGGCCGCCGAACCGAGGATCGGCGTGCCCGGGCCGAAGATGCCGGCCACCCCCGCCTTCCGTAAAAAATCGTAGTCCGCCTGGGGGATCACACCCCCGCAGACGACGCGAATATCCGCCCCACCCTGGGACTTCAAGGATTCGATCAAAGCCGGCACGAGGGTTTTATGGCCGGCCGCCTGGGTGGAGACGCCCACGACATGCACGTCATTTTCGATGGCCTGCCGCGCGACTTCCTCGGGCGTGGCGAAGAGCGCGCCCACATCCACGTCGAAGCCGAGGTCCGCGTAGGCCGTGGCCACGACGTGCGCCCCGCGGTCGTGCCCGTCCTGGCCCATCTTGGCCACGAGCATGCGCGGCCGGCGTCCGCGAGCGGCCGCGAAAGCTTCCACGCGCGCGCGAATTTTTTGCCAGTTTTCGTCGTCTTCAAACACGGATGCGTACACATTGCTGATGGTGCGAACCGGGGCGTCGTAGCGCCCGAAAATCTTTTCCATCGCGTCGGAAATTTCGCCCACGGTGGCGCGCGCTCGCGCGGCCTCGACCGCGGCTTCCAGCAGATTGCCCGGCGCGCCGCCCGCGATCTTCGTAATGGCGTCCAGGGCCGCGGCCACCGCCGCCCCGTCCCGTTCACTTTTGATCTTTTTCAGACGCGCCACCTGGTTGGCCAGCACTTCGCGGTTATCGACTTCGAGCGTATCCAGTTTTTCGGCGTGATCGGGCCGGTAACGATTCACGCCCACGACCACTTCCAGCCCGCGGTCCACGCGCGCCTGGCGACGGGTCGCGCATTCCTCGATGCGCAGCTTCGGCATGCCGGCCTCGATCGCCTTCGTCATCCCGCCCATGGCCTCGACCTCGTTGATGATCGCTTCCGCTTTCGTCACGAGATCAAGCG
>CAZVZS010000102.1:0-5123 GCA_964631535.1 uncultured Leptospiraceae bacterium | reverse complement strand
CCCCAGGGATCGATCACGGCCGGGATGCCCGATTCTTCCTGGATGATGAGCTGGGTATTGCGGGCGATGCGGGCGCTGAAATCGGTCGGCAGGGCGATCGCTTCGTCCAGCGCGTTGGTATGCAGGGATTGCGTTCCACCGAACACGGCGGCCATGGCTTCGATCGCCGTGCGGATGACGTTGTTATATGGGTCCGCTTCCGTGAGCGATACCCCGCTGGTCTGGCAGTGCGTGCGCAGCATGAGCGAACGCGCGTCTCTGGGAGCGAATTGTTTCATGTGACGCGCCCAGAGCACGCGCGCGGCGCGCAGCTTGGCCACTTCCATGTAAAAGTTCATCCCGATCGCGAAGAAAAACGAAAGGCGCGGCGCGAATTCGTCCACGTGCTGCCCGTTTTTGATGGCCGCGCGCACGTACTCGATTCCGTCAGCGATCGTAAACGCCAGTTCGAGATCGGCGGTAGCACCGGCTTCCTGCATATGGTAACCCGAAATCGAAATCGAATTGAACCGCGGCATGTGCTGGCTGGTATAGGCGATGATATCGGCCACGATGCGCATGGACGGCGCGGGCGGATAAATATACGTATTACGAACCATGAACTCTTTGAGGATGTCGTTCTGGATCGTGCCGCTGAGGCTGTCCAGGCGCGCGCCCTGCTCCAGGCCGGCCACGATGTAACCCGCCATGATGGGAATCACCGCCCCGTTCATGGTCATGGACACGGACATCTCGTTCAGGGGAATTCCGTCGAAGAGGATTTTCATGTCCTCCACCGAATCGATGGCCACGCCGGCCTTGCCCACATCACCCGGAACGCGAGGGTGATCGCTATCGTATCCGCGATGGGTCGCCAGATCGAACGCCACGGAGAGACCTTTCTGGCCCATGGCCAGGTTGCGGCGGTAAAACGCGTTCGATTCCTCGGCCGTGGAAAATCCCGCGTACTGGCGGATCGTCCAGGGGCGATGAGAGTACATGGAGGTATACGGTCCGCGCAGAAATGGCTCGAAACCTGGAAGCGAACTGAGGGCTTCGGCCGCGCCGTCTTCGGCGGCACGCTTTAAATCTTCCGCTGTGTAAAGGGGGCGCAGGGGAATATTTTCCGGCGTCATCCGGGTCAGCTCCGCCTCGGTCTTGCCTTTCAGGTCTTTTTCGAGCTTTTTCTGCCAGTCCTGGTAAGTAGCCATGGGTCCATCGGACGCGCCCGGAGGCCTGCGCCATAAAACCGAATGGCCCGCGCGCGGGTGGCTGTCAATTTGATAATAAGCGGCGGTGCTCGGCCCGGGGCGAATCGCGATTGTCCTGGCACGGCGAACCGCTATTTCTGGCGTGGTTTTTATGAAAGTTACGCCCCTCCTGATCATTTGTTTCGTGTACGGCTGTTCGCACCCGCAGGCCCGGCCCTGTCTGCCGCCGATCGACCTGGCGGACGGCTGGTCGGTCGCCGCGCCCGCCGACGCGGGCCTGGATCAGAAGGCCCTGTGCGCCACGCTGGAGTCGGCCTTCGCCGGTGATTTTAATTTTCACGGCCTGATCGTCGAACGCGATCAGCGCCTGGTGGCCGAGGCGTACCGGACCGGGCCCGACCGTCCGATCGATGTGCTGTTCGGCATCGGCAATCCCTTCGCCGCCGACGTGGCTTTCGGCCCGACGACCCTCCACGATACGCGTTCGATCAGTAAAAGTGTCGTTTCCTTGCTGTTCGGCATCGTCGCGCCCGACGAGACTTTGAATACTCCCGTTTACGCGTATTTAAGTGAATTGAAAGTTTTAGGCGCAAACGACCGCGAACGGATCACAATTGAACACCTGCTGACCATGTCGAGCGGGCTCGACTGGGACGAGGGCGGCCTGCCCAACGACGAGACGCAACTCTTCGCGCGCGCCGACCTGGGGCGTTTTGTGTTCGATCGTCCGCTCAGGGCTGAACCGGGCGCGACCTGGTTGTACAACTCCGGCAGTACCGCCGTGCTGGCCGAAATCCTCCGACGCCGAACGGGACAATCGCTCACGACCCTGGCTCGCGAACGACTTTTCGCTCCTCTGGGAATCACCGACTGGACCTGGGCCGTGGATCTGCGCGGCCGTGAACTGTCCTTCACAGGCCTGCGCCTGCGGCCGCGGGACATGGCAAAGCTCGGCCGGATGGTTCTGGACGGTGGAAAATCAGGCGATCGCCAAATCGTTCCAGCGGAATGGATCGCGCGGTCGCTGCGGCCGCGCATCACCACGAACATTAAACTTTCGGAATCAGCGACCGCCCCGCTGACCTACGGTTACCAGTGGTGGTCCGGTCAGACCCGATACAAAAACGGAACGATTCCATGGTACGCCGCCTTCGGGAACGGGGGGCAGCGGATTTACCTGGTGCCGGAGCTGGACCTCCAGGTCATCATCACCGCAGGCGAGTACGGATCCCAGGCGATCTCGTTCGAAGCGCAACGTGTTTTCGAGGAAATTGTGCGTAGCGTGGAGTGAGACTCCAGTTGTGCAAAACCAGAACGAGGGTCGAAATTACTTGCGACGCAACCTCGGGTATTTTATTTGCCCCCATGCAAACTAAAAGAATTATTATGAAGCTTCTGCCAGGGATGGCTGTATTCCTAATGACCGCCGCAGCCTGTTCGGGAAACGGCGATCAAAAAATGCGTAAGTTCATCGTCGACCAGTTCGAACTCAATCGTTCGCAAACCGCAAAATTGATCGAAAAAATCGAGAAGTCGCGGCAGGCGGATAAAGCCCTGGGATGGATTCCGCCCACTAAAAGAGTCTGCGCGGGCTGGCAATTGCTGCATATCGCCGCGTCGGAGGACAACCTGGCAAACAACCTCCTGGAGAAAAAGGACCTCGTCTCCAGCGAACTGTACGAGTTATCCCGGGCCAAAGATAAACTGGAACTCTGCCGGAGTGGACTGCCGCCCCTGGCCCGAATCAAAACCTATCTGGCAGACTCACGCAAGAATTTGCTGGAGACGATCGCGAGGCTCGATTTTCAGAAACTGGACGAAAAGCCCACACCCGAAGCGTTCGGGACCAGGTACGAATTACTGAATATTTTTATCTGGCACGAAGGCCACCACCAGGGTCAGGCGCACTTTACGTTCAATATGTATAGCGCCGAGTTCCATATCGAGGCGCCAAAAGAGGAGTAAAAAGCAATACCCGGCTCAGCGGCCCGCGCCGGCTTTTTCGCGTTTGCGTTCCATCGTGGCTTTTTTGCGAAAAAAGGCCACCTGCTTTTCCAGTTCGAGCAGGTCCAGACAGATCATGCGGCCTTCGTCCAGTTTCATCCAGCGGTTTTTGAGGACTTCCATGACCAGGTGTTCGTCTTTTTTCGGATCGAAGCCGACCATCTTGAGGAGGTCCTTCCCGCCGATATCGAAATTGTACGTGGCTTTGGCGCCGATTTTGACGTGGTTCTTTTCGGCCAGGGTCAGCAATGTATCGTACAGTCGACCGGTCTGATCGGAGATCATGAGGTTCGCGAGCTGGCGATAGGCCATCCAGATCCGTTCGGACAGGAGCGTAATCAGGCGCGTGGCCAGTTGCGGCTGGGCCTTCACCATCGTTTCGAAGTTCGATTTATTGATGGCGAGCAGAGTGCAGTCTTCGGCGACGAGCGCTGTGGCGCTGCGCGGTTTGTTATCGAGCAGAGCCATTTCGCCGAAGATGTCCCCGGTCTGGAGCACGGCCAGCATCACTTCCTGGTTGTTCACCATCTTGGTGATCTTCACCCGTCCGCCCTGGATGATGTACAGTTCCCGTCCGGGTTCGTTCTCGGCGAAGACGACCTCGTCTTCCTTCATGCTGCGGTTGATCGCCGATTCTGGGATGGAGGGCGCCTGGAGCGGCTTGTTCATGGCCTGGAGGCGCATCTTGGCCATGCTGACATTTTCGCCCTGGGGGCAGTGTTGTAAATATTTCTGGTACCCGTAGGCGGCGTGGTTGTGGCGTTTCTGGTTGAACCAGTATTCGGCCACGGTGAACAGGTGCGTGGGATCTTCCTCCACCGCGTTGCGAAACGAAAGGCGGGTTATAGTCGTATCGAAACTGCGCAGCTTCACTGAAAACGAGCGGATGATTTTGAGCGCCACGGGCGCGTTTTTCTGGATCAGGAGGCCGAACTGGTCGTGGTTCACGACGATTAAGGAACAATCCGAAAGGGCGATCACCGTCTCAATGCGGGAGTGGCCGGACATGGCGCTTTCCACGCCGAAGAAGTCCCCGGGACCCAGGACCTGTGAACCTTCGTCCCCGACCACAACAGTTTCCTTCGTGGTCTTGAGTTTGCCTTTCATTATAATAAAAAAGACACCCGCTTCACGCTTCCCCTCGATAACGACGTAGGAGCCGGCCTTATAGTTGGCCATTTGAAATACGCCAGACATGCGATGATTATCCTGACCTGCTTTGCCTTCTCTGTCTTTATCGAACCGGGAACCCTGAATAATGACCGGCTTCCCGCGGAATCCGGGGAAATCGGCGATTTCTATAGTTTTTCGATGCCCTCACCCATCCGATCAAGAGCGTCCTGCTCCGTGCCCGGTGCGCCTGGAGCGGCGGACGGCGGCCCGACCGGGGTTTCACCGGAAGCGGGCACCGGGCGCGAGTCAGCCGGGTTTTCCAGCGGTTGGCCGGCTTCCACATCTGTCCCTTCGTCAGACCTTCCAGTTTTCTCCCCGCTTGTTTTCGAGTCAAGAAATCCCAGAGAATTTAACTCAAGCGCGGCCAAACGGGCCACCCGGCTGGCCGGTTTACGTGCGGTCAATTGCGTGAAAACCCGCCGGGCGTCCGCAAACCGGCCCATTTCCGCGTACAGCCGCCCCGCGCGCAAATACGCCAGAGCTCCCTGTTCACGGTGTGGTGCCTCCCGAAAGGCCTGCTCCAGGTAGCCGGCTGCCTCTTCGACCCGGTCCTGTTTCTGAAGAATTTCAGCCGCGCCCAGCATTGCTTCGAGTCGCCATTCGTGGCGTGGAAAAAGTACGAGAAAATCGCGGTATCGATTCAGGGACTGTTCCAGGGCACCCTGAGCGGCCAGTTCGCGCGCGTAACGCAGGGCCACCCGCCCACCGGCGTCCCGGTCCTTCGAGAGGTTCGGACGACGCAGGTCTTCCTGGGTG
>CAZVZS010000101.1:0-14004 GCA_964631535.1 uncultured Leptospiraceae bacterium | reverse complement strand
CCTCTTCTTCGAAATTCCGCCCGGTTATTTCATCTCCCTGCGGCCGCGTTCCGGCCTTGCCCTGAGGCAGGGCCTCACGCTCCTGAACGCGCCCGCCACCATCGACAGCGATTACCGGGGCGAGCTGCGCGTGCTTCTGATCAATCTCGGCCACGAACCGGCCCGCATCCGCCACGGCGACCGGATCGCCCAGTTGTTGCTGGAGAAGATCGTTCGCCTGGAATGGGAAGAAGTCGATTCACGCGAAATCCTCGGCGATACCGAACGCGGGGGCGGGGGATTCGGCAGCACGGGCCTCGGCGGGAGTGCGCCGGTATGAAAAAAAAACGAACGGCCATCTGTCTGTTTCTGGGGGCCGTGGCGCTGCTGGAAGGCGCTCCCGTGCGTGAAGTGATTCGTGATATCCACGCGGTCTGGAACGAGGACGGCACCTATTTGCTTGTGGCCGAGTCGCGCTATCGCACGACGAAACCGGAAGAGCCCTACTTCAACGCGCCTTCGGCGAAGGACTGGGAAATTCGCCTGTACGAAATCGGCCCCCTGCGCGGTCCGGTCGCTCCGGGGGCGCTCACCGGCCTCTCGCCGCAGCGGGTACCGCTCGGCGGCTGGAAAGAAGACGCCGAGCCGGGGGGGACCCTCATGGGCGCGCCCCTGTACTGGCAGCGCGTGGCCGGTCGGCTGGTGGGCATCGAAAACCAGGACGCTTTTCTCTTCGATATCCGCAGGGGGCGACGGACTGTCCTGCGTCCTCCGGAAAAGGAAAGCGTCGAACTGGTGGGTCCGGAACTGGCCCCCGCCGTGTTCGGACGTTCGCCCGCCCCGTCCCCGGATGGAAAAACGATCGGGGTGCTGTTCACCGCGCCGTTCCAGGAAGCGGGGGAGGGCATCATTCGGCCGATTCGGTTCAAACACTTCATGTGTTTTTTCGCGGGCGATGATGGTCACTTCTTAAGCGCCCGCGCTTTAGCCTGGCCCGATGATTCGGTCGATCCGGCGCTCACCCCGCCCGTGGCCGGCCTGCCGCTGCGCTACCAGTTCCTCTGGTCCAGAGACTCGCTCGGGGTGTTCGTGATCAGCCGCGCGCACGCGGTGCTCGTTCCGGTCAGCCCGAAGTCTCCCGTTCAGAGGGTGAATTCTGTCCCGGCCCGGGCCCTGCCCACGGTCGGCGGTCAGGTCTCGCCTCAGGGCCAGTTCATGTATTTAGAGGAAAACCCGGCCGCGCCCAATCAACGCCGTCTGGTGATTCAAAACGTGGCCGGCTGGGTGCCGTTCGAGAAGGTGTCCCTGACCGGTCTCGCGGCGATTCGTTATTCGGTGCCCTGAGGGGCCGATTCCGTAAGCTACCCCTGGCGCGGAATTACCGTGCGCGTTAAGGGGAAATCCGCAAACCCGGTATTTTCCCCGATTTTTTCAGATTTAGCCTCCGGGTTCAAGCCGGCTTTCCAGTTCTCCCCGAATTTGTTGGAGAGAATTGGAGGCACCAGCATGCAGTCAAAAACAACCCCAACAAGTCTGGCAGAGGTTTACCGCGAGAGTGCGGAGAGGTTTGGCGACCAACCGGCTTTCGCTACCCGCAGCGCGGACAAAACGTTCATCGCGATAACTTTTAGAGACCTTTATGAAACGGGCGTCAATCTGGCAACAGCATTGATCGAGCTGGGTGTGAATGCCCGCGATCATGTGGCGATTCTCGCCGACAATCGGCAGGAATGGATTTTTGCAGACTACGGTACGCTGTTATGCGGAGCGGTGGATGTGCCTCGTGGAACCGATGTGACCGACGGAGATATTAAGTTTATCATTCCCCATTCGGATGCGAAGGTCGTTTTTGTAGAGAATGCGTCGATTCTCGAAAGAGTACAGAGGAATCTGGATCACTTGACCAACATTCGATACATCATCGTCATGGATCGCCAGGGCATCGCTGTCAGCGATCAGGTCCTGTGCATGAAGGAATTAATCTCCAGAGGAAAAAAACTCAGGACCTCAGGGGATAGAAGAGTGGAAGATCGAATCGCCGGGATCAGACCCGACGATTTGTTCACGATCATTTACACTTCCGGGACTACCGGGGCACCCAAAGGGGTCATGCTAACGCACGCGAATATGCTTTCGCAGCTTGCCGATATCCCGATTGAAATTGGACCGGGCGATCGTTTCCTTTCCATTCTTCCAGTCTGGCATAGCTTTGAGCGCGTTTTTGAAATGGGCACCATTGCCAGGGGAGCCGCCCAATACTACTCGAACGTTCGTAATATTCGCGAAGACATGCGCCTGGTGCGGCCGACCTTCATGGCTTCGGCCCCGCGCCTCTGGGAGAGCGTTCACCAGGGGATTCAGGCCAGGATTCAGTCGGGCCCGTGGATCGCTCGCCTTCTGTTTCGCGCGGCGTATTTTTGCGCCAGGCGAGTTCAGCGAGGTCTTCGCTTTTTGCGAGGCAATCATCTGGATCTGCATGGTAGAAACCCCATCCGGTCTTTTTGCATCGGGCTGTACCATTTCCCTGTTATCGCGCTCTTCTTCCTGCCGCACCTGATTCTCGATCGAATTGTTCTCAGAAAAATTCGCGCTGCCACCGGTGGTAAACTGCGCGGGACTGTGTCGGGAGGCGGGGCCTTACCGTTTCACATCGACGAGTTTTTCAATACCATCGGAATTCCTGTTTTTGAGGGATATGGTCTAACCGAAACTTCGCCCGGTCTGGCCTTTCGGACACCGAATCGCCTGGTTCTCGGGAGCGTAGGTCCCATGTTTCCGCACGTTGAGTTACGCCTGGTCGATGTGGATTCGGGTAAAATCGTCTATCCACCGGCGCGGGGCGTTAAGGGCGAAGTGCATGTGCGGGGTCCACAGGTCATGAAGGGATACTACAAGGAGCCAGAAATGACCCGCAAAGTTTTGACCCGGGATGGCTGGTTTAACACGGGCGACCTCGGAATCATGACGTACAACAACACCCTCAAGCTCGTCGGGCGATCTAAAGAAACGATCGTGCTCTTGAACGGTGAGAACGTGGAACCGGTTCCGATAGAAAACAGAATTATGCAATCGCCGTTCGTCGACCATGTGATGATAGTGGGTCAGGATCGGAATTTTCTTGGAGCGCTGGTCGTGCCCGTGCTCGATAAATTTAAAGAGTACGGTAGCACTCACGAGGACCTCGCGAGGAGCGAGATCGTTCGCCGGGTTATCTTGAAAGAGGTTAAAGATTCTGTAACATCGCAAAACGGCTTTAAATCGTTCGAGAGGGTAAACGATATTCGTTTGCTGCCGGAGATTTTCGAAATAGGCGTTGAACTTTCCGCCAAGATGTCGATGAGGCGGCATGTCATCACCGAGAAGTACCGAGCCTTAATCGATTCGATGTACAATCCCAGGCCGTCATGAACACAGAAAACGACAAAACCATCCAGCGACAGTTTTTGATCTGGCGAGACATGGCCACTTATCGCGGGGCGGGTTTTGCCAGTCATCGACACAGCCATTTCTATATGCAGATCTGTTTGCCTGACAGCGGCCAGGTAATATTGCGTGGTCGCAACGGAATCGGCCAGTCCTACAGAGTCGCATGTATTCCATCCGGAGTCAGTCACGAAATGGATCCGGTATCCGGAAACATGACCTTGATTTATCTGGATCCGCTCACGACCGGTCAGGGACTATTTTCAGATCTGGTTCTTCAACCGGATCATCCCGCCTTTGAATTGGCCGATCTTGTACCGGAGTCTACCAGAAGGGAAATTCTGAGGATTGTAAAAACTCCGGGGGCTCAGGCGCGATCAGAGCTTCTTCGCGTTCTTGATGAATGCTGGACCCGTTCGCCCGGACACACGATAGATCCGCGCATTCAAAGGATTATCGCCAGGGCCAGCCCGGATGATTTTTGCCTGGGAAAACTGGCCAGGGACGTCGGCTTATCCGTTGGCCGCTTTCGTCATCTTTTCAAGGAAGAAACCGGAGTGGCATTCTTGCATTACAGGCTGTGGCTCAAGGTAAAGCAGGCCGTACACCGCATGGCCGATCAGCCGGACCTCGCTCTGGCCGCCTACGATGGTGGTTTTGCCGATCAGGCGCATTTCAGTCGAGTGTTTAGACGAACGTTTGGAATGAACCCGTCAGAGTTCACAAAGAAAAACTACCCGTTCAGCGCTTCCTTTTTTACTGATTAGATTGCGGCCCGGGCCTGCCAGTATTGTCCGGACCGGCGGGTAAGAGGGGCACTCGCTGGCCCCGGATTGCCCCGGGTTTTTTTCCCGCCGGCCGCGATTTCGCCCTTTCAGGTCCGGACGAATCCTCCGATACGTATAAAGCCGTGTCGGAAAATCCTGGAAAAACACGTTCATTCGGGATCGCGGAAATCATCGGAACCGGCCTGGCCCTGCCCGCGATTCTGATCTTGCTGGCGCTGCTCTCGTACGAAGAACCCCCGGCAAACGGAGAAGCGGTGGGCAATTTGATCGGCACCGGCGGCCACTACGCGGCCAGCCTGCTGTTTTATTTATTCGGGTTCGCGGCCTTCGTCCTTCCCCCCTACGCTCTGGCCGTGGGCGGCTATGCCCTGCTGACCGGTCGTCTGCCGGATTTGCTCCTGCGCAGTATCGCCCTTTTTATTTTGATCATCGCCGGTGCCGTGCTGATCTTCCTGGTAACCGGCAGCGACGAAACTCAATTCTGGAGCGGGGGCGGGGTCATGGGTCGGCGCCTGGGCGACGCGCTCGAAACCATTTTCGGTCGCTACGGGGCGTTTATCCTGGCCACCGGGGTCCTGCTGCCGGGCCTTTTGCTCGGGTCGCCGTATTCGCTTCCCGAACTCTGGCGACGAATTACCGCACCCCTTTTGCACGGAGCGGTGGGGTCGGTGGCGCTGGGCCGGGACGCGGCCGCGGCCCTGCTCCGCGTTCAGCCTGGTTCTAAGAAAAGCCGGCCGGACGCGGACTCGCCAGGCGGTGCCGTGCCACCCGTGTTCGAAAAAGTGCAAGAACTACATACAGAGGAACCACTTACAATGAATGAGAATGCCCGAAACCCCGGCGCGAAACCAAATCTGCCGTTTTTTTTGCGGGCCGAAGCCACCCGCAAACCATGGTTCGAGGCCGCGTCCGTGGGTCCGACCGATTCGCCGACGACCCCGCCGCTCGCGCCCGCGCCCGGCGTTTCACGCGGGCATCTTTCGAAAATCAGTCCGACCTACGGACGGCGGGTGGAACTGGACAACGCTTTCCTGCTCAGCGCCCGGGCCCGGCATGTGCGCAATCTCCTGGCCGGTCTCGGCGAAGGGACCCCGGAAGAATCGAACCCCGGCAAAAAACCGGACCGGACCGGGCTGCGTCCGCCCGTTTCCCTGCGCGGCGGCAGCCTGGGCGGCGCATCCCAGGGAAAACCGGAGCGTGAGGGGCGTGATCCGCGTGGCGGGGTGCGCGATTACGCCGGTTTTTTCACCGAAGACGATTCCCGGTTTCACTTTCGGAATCTTGATTTAAGCACGGCCCCGTCCGGGGCGCGGACCGGAACCTTACCGGGGGAGACGATCGATTCGGACATGGGGGCCCCTGATCCGCGCGAACACGTCCGGCCGGCGGCCGCTGAGTCGCTTTTGCGCCCGATCAATCTCAAAATTCTCGAACGCGAATTCCCTGGCCGGCGGGACCTCGCGCGCGACCCGGTGACCGACGGTGCTCTGGCGCTGGAACGGGCGGAGAGCGCGCCGTTGAGCACGCGGCTCGTGGAAAATTTCCCCGCCGCTCCGGTTTTGAACCGCTCCGCCGTGGACCGCGAAGACAGGCAGGGGCACGAGTTCGATTCCGAACCCGCGAGCGATTTCGCGAATCAAGCGGATAGCGACCAAACAGGCGCATTTGACGAAAGTCCCGCCGAACCGGATGAGGAGTTCGATACGGATTCAGGATTCGACGAGGATGAGACCCCTGGCGCGGACGCGCCCGACTTCCTGCAAACCGAACGCGCCGTCGAAGCGGCCCTGAGCGGAACCCGGGCCGCGTGGGACGAGCCCGTCGTGGCGGCCGCGCCGGACCGGGCGCCGGAGGCGATTGTACGCCGCGGCCCCGAAGCCGAACGGGTGGTGCCGCCGTTTCCGGACCTGCCCGCGGTCCAGGTGCTCCGCAAGGATTATTATATCCCGCGCGACATTCTGCGGATGCCCGCGCGCCTCCCGCCGGAGGACGTGCGCGGCGAAATCGAGCTGACCAAACAGCGTCTGGAAAAAGTTTTGCGCGACTTCGGCGTCCAGGCTGAGATCGTGCGCACCCAGCGCGGGCCGATCATCACTCTCTATGAAATCCGCCCCGACGCGGGCGTGAAAGTATCGCGGATCATGGGCATCGTCGACGAGATCAAGATGAACCTGGAGGCCAGGTCGGTGCGGATCATCGCGCCGATTCCAGGCAAAAACACGGTGGGCATCGAGATTCCCAACCGCCGCCGCGAGGAAGTGACGCTCGGCGAACTGGTACGCCACGATCCTGGATTTTTCGCGAAATCGCGGGAGCTTTCGCTCGCGATGGGCAAGGACATCTCCGGCGAAAACCAGTACATGGACCTGACCCGTCTGCCGCATCTATTGATCGCGGGCGCGACCGGCGCGGGCAAGTCGGTGTACATGAATTCGATCATCGCCTCGCTCCTCTACACCCGTTCGCCCCAGGAACTGCGATTCATCATGATCGACCCGAAGATGGTCGAACTGACTTTGTTTGAGGGCATTCCACATCTGCTCATGCCGGTCATCACCGACGTGCGCCGCGCGAGCAAGGCCCTGAACTGGGCGGTGAATGAAATGGAACGTCGTTACGCGTTTCTTTCGTACATGAAATGCCGCGACATTCGTTCGTACAACGAAAAGTTCAACAAACCGGGCGTGTCCGCGCCCGATACGCACATGCCGTACCTCGTGATCTTCATCGACGAACTTTCGGATCTCATGATCATGGCCCCCAAGGACGTGGAGGATTCGATCATCCGGCTCACGCAAAAGGCGCGCGCGGTGGGCATTCATATCGTGATGGCCACGCAGCGGCCGTCCGTGGACGTGATCACGGCTCTGATCAAAGCCAACTGTCCGGCGCGCATCGCCTTTCAGGTCGCGCAGAAAACCGACTCGCGCGTCATCCTCGACAGCAACGGAGCGGAGACCCTGCTCGGACGCGGGGACATGCTGTACAAAACCCCCGCGGCCACCGGCCTCGTGCGCATCCAGACCCCGCTGATCGAAGAAAACGAAATCGAACGGATCGTGGAAGAAACGCGCCGCTACGGCCGTCCGGCGTATATTGAGTTGCCCGGTTCGGGCGAAAGCGACGAGGAGTTCGCGAGCGAAAGCGAGGATGTCGATCGCGGTCTGTTCGACGAGGCCTGGCGGGTCGTCGCGGAAACTGGGAAAACCTCCACCTCATACATCCAGCGTCGCCTGCGGATTGGATACAACCGGGCCGCGCGGATTATCGAAATGATGGAAGAACGCGGGTATCTGGGGCCACAGATCGGTAACCGGCCACGGGAGATTTTGAAAAAGGATTGACGCACCTCACCCGGACCGTTTCCTGTCCGGTGGGTCGGACATAATCCGGAATTTCGCCCGTTCGGCCCCGCGCGGCGTGCTGCTCTCATGGGTTTTTCAAACATATTTCGTTCCCGGGCCATCCTCAGCGGCCTTTTGATCGCCTGCGGAGTGGTGTTCACCGGGGGCCCCGGTCAGGCGCAGGAACTGAAGTTCCATACTCCCACGGAAGTGGCGCGGGAAGTGAAACGGGTTTTCTCCGGTCTCAAAACCTTTCAGGCCAATTTTAAGATTACCACCGAAGACGGCGGGCGCAACAAAAACCTGACCGGTCGCTGCTATTACCAGAACCCCGGTTTGATTCGGTACGATTTCACCAACCCCGCCGGGGACTTTATCGTTTCCAACGGTCAGATCTTATGGTTGTACATTGATCGCCTGAAAGCCGTCGGCAAACAGGATCTGCGCATCAAAAAAACGGACGAAAACGGCCGTCAGATTTTTCTGGCCGCGCCGCAGCCCGGACTGGAACGACTCTTCAGCAAGTATCATTATATTTTCGACGGAACCGACCAGCCGCGGGAGGCCGAAGGCGGTACCTATTTCATCCTTGATCTCGAACAACGCGAAAAAATCGGCGGATACGAAAAAATAAAACTCTTCGTCGACGCGAAAACCTATTTGATCCACAGAGCCGTGGCCACCGACGGGTATGGCAAAAAATCCACGATCATCTTTTCCGAAGCCGAGATCAACGCGCCGCTGGAGGGGAAGCTGTTTCGCTACAAGCCCGACGACAACGTGCGCGTGGTGAACAACCCCCTTGTCAACGATTAGAATCGGCGTCCCGGGGCGGTTGCCCGCACTGTCAGTGAATCTTTCAGGAACAAATCGACTATGGTTTATTTAAAACGAATCGGGACGTATTTACGCGAGGCGCGCGAAGGCAAGAAACTTACCATTAAGGACGTGGCCCGCCAGACGAACATCACGCCCAAATATATCGACGCCCTGGAAAACGAGGACTACACCCAGTTTCCGGGCGAAACGTACGCGCTCGGCTTTCTCAAAAATTACTCCGACTTTCTGAATCTCGATACCGAACATCTGCTCAAACTGTACCGCGGCCACCAGATCGACCAGAGCCAGACCCCGCTCAAAGAGTTGACCAGGCCGACCCGGCCGCATCTGCCGTCGTTGAACCTGGATCGCAACCAGATCCTGATCGGCGCCGGTGCCCTGGGACTCATCGCCCTCGGCGTGCTGCTGTTCTACTGGAACCCGCTGAAAAATATCCAGAAGGGCATCAGCGCCCCGGCCGAGGCCGCCTTCTGCGCCGAACGCGTGCCGGAGGATTTTAACGTGCCCCAGCAGGGCGCTCCCGCGCGTCTCGGGGACCTGACCAGCGACAACGCTCTGAAATTTCAGATCGATTCGCAGGTGTACAAAATCTGCCTGGAAGAAATCATCCGCGATCAGGACGCCCGCCCGGCCGCCGTGTTCTCCATGCGCATCAACGAGGCGGCCAACTATCGTTTCCGCGCGGCCCTGGAAGAGACGACCGTCCTGAACTCCAGCATCCCGGAACTGGCGGTGCTGGCCAAGGAAGTGAAAGTGACCCCGCGCGTCATCGGCGATGTTTCCGCGCGGGTTCAGTTCGAATCCGGCGAAGGCCGCGCCGCGACCGGTACCCCCCTGGCCGCCTCGCAGATCCAGGTGACGCTCGATTTCATCAACGACTCGTACTTCGAATGGGTGGACGACGGTAATCTCCATTCGGGCATCAGCATCCCCGCGGGCGATAAACGCACGCTGGAGGCGCGCAATCGCCTGGAGATCAAGGTCGGCAACGGCGGTGGCGTACGCATTCTCCGCGAAGGTCAGCAGCCGAAGGTCGCCGGCCCGCCCGGGCGAATCGTAAAGATTATTTACAAAAAGGTTCCCGATCCGCTGGACCCGGGCATTTTTCAGATTCAGGAACAGATCGAAGTGGCGCAGTAACCAATCGTTCGGTTCCGCTCCCATGGCCACGTTTTACATCACCACTCTCGGCTGCCCGAAAAACGAAGCGGACAGCCGCGCGATGGAACGCAGTATGCGACGGCGCGGGTTTCGCCCCGTGGACGACGCGCCCGAAGCCGACGTTCACCTGATCAATTCCTGTACCTTCATCCAGTCCGCCAAGGAAGAAACGATTCAAACCGTTCTGGACGCGGCGGACATCAAAAAAGAACACGGCGGCCAGACGCTGGTGCTGGCCGGTTGTTTCGCCCAGCGTTATGAACAGGCGATTCCGGGCGAACTGCCCGAAATCGATTTCAGCTTCGGAACCGGACTGTACCACCGGGCCGGGGAACTCGTGGCGGACTATCTGGGACCGCGCGCGCCCCTGACTCTGGCCGCGGGGCCCGCGCCCGATTTCGCCGTGCCGCGGCGCGGCCGCGCTTTCGCTCCGGTGAAAATCTCCGACGGGTGTGATCGCGGTTGCGCGTTTTGCGCGATTCCCCTGTTTCGCGGGAAATTCGCGAGTACGGCCCCCGACGAAATTCTGGGCGAATGCCGGACCCTCGCGAGTGAGGGTGTGCGTGAAATCTGTCTGGTTTCCCAGGATACGAACGCGTACGGGGGCGGTCGCCCGGAGGCGCTCCTTGATTTGATGGAAAAAATTCAGGCGATCGAAGATCTGCGCTGGATTCGTCCGCTGTACCTGTATCCGGACGCGCGTACCGAAAAAATCGTGCGCGGCATCACGGATCGCGGGCTTTCGAAAGTCGTGCCGTATCTGGAAAGCCCGGTTCAACACGTCGCGCCCGGGGTTCTGCGCGCCATGCGGCGCTACGGCGATTACGAACGGTTTCGCGATTTTTTCGCGCTCGCGCGCGAGCTACGTCCGGGCCTGGAAATCCGGACTTCGTTTCTGCTGGGTTTTCCCGGCGAAACACCCGCCGACGTCGATCTCGTTTTGCGCTTTATTGAAGAGACCCGTCCCGAAAAACTGGCCCTGTTCGCGTACAGTCCGGAGGAGGGCACGCCGGGCGCTGACCTGGCGCAGACGGTGACGGAAACCGAAGCCGTTCGCCGTGTGAATCTCGTGCGCGAAACGCACCTGCGTGTTCTGCG
Organism: uncultured Leptospiraceae bacterium; assembly: GCA_964631535.1. Lineage (GTDB taxonomy): Bacteria > Spirochaetota > Leptospiria > Leptospirales > Leptonemataceae > CAZVZS01. The sequence goes on along the minus strand of CAZVZS010000101.1, from coordinate 3,371 downwards.
CGAAATCCAGCGGTCGCGCGTCGGCCAGGTGTATTCGTGTATGGTGGATGAAGTCGGACCCGACGGCGTCACGGCGCGAAGGGCCCAGGACGCGCCGGAAGTCGATGAGGTCGTTTTCCTGCCCCCCGACACGGACCGGAGTCCGGGCGACATTTTTCTCGTGGAAATCACGGGATTTATGGAATATGACATGACGGGCCTTCCGGTCGGCTAAAAATGGCCCGCGAATGGAACGGTCCGGTTTCCGTTCGACGGAACTCATGAATCTGCCAAATATCCTGACGATTCTGCGCGTTGTTTCGGTTCCATTTTTTATCTGGCTCCTGCTCCGTGAAGATTTCGTCAGCCGCGTCATCGCCTTCGCGCTGTTTGTTTTCGCCTCCGTCACAGATCTGATCGACGGGTATCTGGCGCGCAAATGGAAACAGGAAACCGAACTCGGAAAATTCCTTGATCCGCTCGCGGACAAAATGCTCGTTCTGGGGGCATTCATCACGTTTCTCGGCATGTCTTCGCAGGTGGAACTCTGGATGGTGCTCTGTATCGTCGGTCGGGATATGCTGATCACTGTGATGCGCTGGCTCGCCATCCGCGAGGGCAAATCGCTGCGCACGTCCGTCTTCGGGAAAATAAAAACATCGTTTCAGATGTTCGCCATCATTACGATTCTGCTGAGCTTCACCCTGATTACTTATAAACAACGCGGCGCCATCAACGCGATGTACGCGGCGGCCACGGAACAGGGTATACCCACGTTTCAGGTGGCCCTGCAGAACATGCGTACGTTTCTGGCGGGCGGATTCGAAGGCGGGCTGTACTACGGGCTGGCCACCTTTCTGCCGTATTATCTGATGGTGTTTACGACGATCGTGACCCTGATCTCCGGCCTGCGCTACATCTTTACGAATTACCGGCTTTTTACCTCCTTTCCCGTCTATCTGCGCGGGCGGCGGCAGAAGCCGACTGACACGAAAGCTTCCTGAAAATTAAAAACCGAATTCGCCGGTTTCGAGGATATTGCCGGTTTCTTTCAAATTACAATCAGCCGCGGCGGAGGCCCCGAAAACCGCGGCTTCACCGTACTGGTTCGAATGGACGGTCTTGACGAGCGAATCGCCGGCGCGTACGAACGTGCCTTCGACCCGGTTCAAATACTGGTAGCTATACGTCATCGAGTGCCAGAGCACCGTTTCGAGACATTCTTCCGACGACCGGCGGGTGTAATACGTGTATGCCTCCGCCTTCGTGAAGTACGAAGAAGAAAGTAAAAACACCGCCGCGTAGTGATCGTTGATGTCACGTAAATCGAAGACGTTCGTGGAGAGCGATTTATCGCGTAAATACTGGCGAACCGCGTTGTGGTATCCGAGCACGGCTCGCGTTCCGATATCGTTGCGTAAATCCGCCCCCTGCACCGCTTTTCTGGGCGGGAGCAGGGCTTCATCAGTGACCAGGCAGCCGGAAAAAAAACCTCCTGAGATCATAAGTAAAAAGGCGGATTTTTTCCAGTTCATCATGGGAAAGCTCTCGAAAAGAATGGCTCATAATCCAGATCGAATTTGATCCTGTCAATTTTTTAATCGCAGGGCAGGGCCCGGCCCGCGCGCCTGCAACACCCTGAAAAGGAGCGAAAGACCGGTGGCACAACAAATTCTAAAAAAACTGACGCAACGTTTACCCCTGGACACTGGCGAAGCCGAACAGCTCATGAGGGCGATTATGACCGGCCAGGCCGGGGAAGTTCTGACCGCCGGCCTCTTGATCGCGCTGGCCATGAAAGGCGAAACGGCGGCGGAAATCGCCGCGTTTGCCCGGGTAATGCGCTCCAGCGCGCTTCCCTGGCCGGGTGAGACCGGCGATTTTTGTGACACTTGCGGCACGGGTGGCGATGGGGCCAGCACAATCAATGTGTCCACGCTTGCCGGCATTACCCTCGCCGCGGCCGGCCTGCCGGTGGCCAAACACGGCAATCGCGCGGTTTCGAGTTCCTCCGGTTCGGCCGATTTACTGGAGGGCCTGGGGATTAACCTGGACCTGGAACCGGCGGCGGTCGCGGCCAGTCTCAAAAACAACGGGATTACGTTTTTATTCGCGCAGCGGTGGCACCCGGCGATGAAATTCGCCGGGCCCGTGCGCCAGACTCTCGGTGGCCGGCCGGCTTTCAATTTGCTGGGACCGCTAACCAATCCGGCGCCCCTGGCCTTCCAGACGATCGGGGTGTTTCACCGCGAGTTCATGGGACCGGTGGCCGGAGCCCTGGCTGACCTGGGTCGCCAGGGCGCCTACGTCCTGCACGGTGCCGATGGTCTTGATGAGGTATCGCCCGCGACCGAAACGGATTATATTAAAATTGAAGGCGGCCGCGTGGTCGGCGAAGGGCGGCTGAAGCCCGAGGACTTCGGTTTCACGCGCTTTTCACTGGCCGCGATTCGCATCGATTCCCCGCAGGCGGCGCTCGAACGCGCTCGCGCGATTTTATCCGGGCAGGGCACGGACGCTGAAAACGCGGTGGTCGCTATGAACGCGGCCCTGGTCTATTCCCTGGCACAGGGTGTTTCTGATTTAAAACGTGCCGCCGGCCATTGTCTTGAAATCGTTCGATCCGGACGCGGGATGGAAGTCGTGCGCAAGTGGGCCGGATCGAAATGAAAAAACCGGTGCCAGAACTGCTTTCATGCGGTACCGACGCAGGTTTTAAATACTACTTGCCAGGGTCGCCGGTCCGGAAAGCATGACCTCAATGGATAAATTTCTTCCATATATCGCCCAACAAACTTCTTTGCCTGACGCGGCGCCGCCGGTCGAGGCCGTTACCACCACGCCCGCCACTCCTCCGCCAGGCGGCGAGGGGTTTCTCGGGAGTCTGGGGAATTTCACACCGATGCTCATGATGGCTCTGGTGTTTGTTCTATTTTACTTTCTCATGATTCGTCCGCAGCGTAAAGAAGAAAAGCGTAAGCAGGAAATGCAGACCGGGTTGAAAAAAGGTGATACCGTTGTAACCACCAGTGGCCTGGTCGCCAGCGTGGCTACCGTGAAAGAGGACACCGTTATTCTAAATGTGGACGGAACCCGGATGGAATTTTTACGCTCCGCTGTCGGTTCTGTGCGCAATACGGACGAAAAAACGGTCAAAGCTAAGTCGAAAAACTAAAACGAGAACTTTTTATCCTGTCGATGAGTCCATTAGAGGAAGAGAAAGCCACCGCTTTCTCAGGATTTCCCATGCGTGTATCATCTGTTATCTTTTTTCTGAGCCTTTCCATCGGAGCTACGGGCCTGGTGGCCCAGGAAGGAGGCGCGACGCCTGAAAACGCGCCTGCGCCCGCCGCCGCCCCCAAACCCGCTCCGGTTAAACCGCCGGCCCTGCC
>CAZVZS010000100.1:0-14145 GCA_964631535.1 uncultured Leptospiraceae bacterium | reverse complement strand
TGGACGTGATCGCAGATTCCTGCCGGATCATCTTGCAACGCTGCGAACGCATCGCACCCGTCTCCGCCCGCCGGATGCCGAAACCCCTGAATTGTGATGGACATCCGGCCGGGTTGCCTTCTGTTTGAGGGGATGGCCCTGAGTATCGATGAACTGGAAGCGGAAATACTGAAGCTACCTGAAGAACAGCAACGTGAGCTGCTGGATCGTATGAATCGAAGTATCGATGCTTTCGATCCAGGGGTGCGGGAAGCATGGAACGGGGAGATAGCGCGCCGGGTTCAGGAAATCCGCGAAGGGCGCGCCATTCTTTTTGACGAGGACGATGTCATGGCCGAAGCCGAAGCGATGCTGAATGAAAAAAGCAAAGTTTCATGAAGGCGCGCGCCGGGATTATCTCGAATCGCTCGGTTTCTATCTGCAACACTCGCTACAGGCCGCACAGAATTTTCAGGAAGAATACCGGGGCACTCGCAATCGAATCGGGCAGTTCCCGGGCATGGGGACTCCGGATGAAAAAGGTACCCGCCGATTTACCTTCCCGTCTTTCCCCTTCAGTCTTATCTATCTGGAGGAAGAAGAACAGTTATTTTTGATCGCCGTGGCCCATCACAGCCGCACTCAGGGATACTGGAAAGACCGCCTGAAAAACGGTGTTTGACACAAAAAAGCGGATTTGTTATGTTTGTTTCGATTCAAGTTCGATCGTTGGGCAGGCCATGCAGACTATATTGTTCGCTACGAACGGGTCAGGAAAGACGGATCCCTGGTTTCCTACGGTCGGTTGAAATATGGAAGGATTCTGGAAGTCATTTTCAGGAAAAAAGAAACGTCTATTTTTGTAATAACAGCTTACGATCTTGAAGACCAGGGATTGCGGGATTTTATTATCCGGAATTCAGAATGAAAGTAGTAAAGACAATTACGGTGAGGTATGTCGTTCCGGAGACCGAGGACGAGCGCAGGGAAATTGAAAACCTGATCAATGAAGTTCGTAGCGAAAAACTTGGCCGGGATTTTCAGCTCTCGGATCTAAAAAAAATTGCACCTGAAAACCAATCATCCGGCGGACACTGGATTGAAAATCCGTGAAGTTTATCACCTGAGAAATAGAGAATAACCCAGCCAGGCCCGGCCCCGCCCACCCGCATGCTCCGTCCCACGCCGTGGACCGCGCGAAAAGTGCCGTAACCCGCGCATTCGACGAAGATTTCGATCGTCATACGGCTCGAAATTCGCCGGAAATAAAGTAATTCAAGTATTAATTCCGCGAATTTTTTCATTTTCCCGCGCCCAATTTTCTTGACCCTGTCAGGGAAAACTCGCAGAAAACCGTCCACGGACCGTACCATGCGTAATAATTCCCGCTTCCTTCGCAAACTCGTACTAATTCTGTTCATCGTCTCGGGTGGCCTGGTGGCCCAGCCGTACGGGGACAAGGTGGAAATCCCGGGACTGACGTCGCCGGTATTCACGCCGGGGGATATCGCGAGCGTGTTCGACGAAGCGGACGCGGCGAAGTCGCAGACGGGCTGGGAGAGTCTGGTCAAGGATTTGATGATCCCGCACACGGCGCTGTGGGAGAACGATCTACAGGCGCAGATGGACGCGCACGTGGCGGCGGTGTATCAGAACGACTACGTGCACACGCAGGCGGACTACGAAGACTATCTGTATAAGGCGCTACTCATCCAGAAGCAGTACGCGATGGCGAACTGGGAGCTGGCGGCGGACGTGGAGATCGAACAGCAGCGCGAGCGCTACGTGACGGCGCTGACGGACGATCAGCAGCGGGCGACGTTTGAGGAGTCGGCGGAGACGATCGAGGAACAGGTGGCGCGCCAGACCCCGGTGGACACGAGCACGCTGGAAAAGGACCGCCGCGACTGGAGCCAGGACTTCGACGGCGCGATTGAGGACGGGCTGAATCAATTCCAGATGGCGATCGGGGCGGTGGAGTCGGGCTACCAGGATTTTCTGGCGGTGCTGGACGCGAAGGATCAGGAGTTCGAGACGAACCGGTTGCAGATCGAGAGTTATGAACAACAGGTGCGCGACGGCATCCAGTCGAGCGTGACGTCGATGGACGCGTATCTGACGGGCAACGGGCTCTTTCACCAGGAGACGTGTACGACGGTGGGGTCGGGCACGAAGACGACGACGAGCTGCGCGACGGACATGAACACGCTGAACGCGGCGGGGCTCAGTCTGCAGACGCTGATCACGACCTTACAGACCGGCCTGGACCAGGACCAGCCGCTGTCGGTACTCGCCGTGACGATGAACGACTACATCACGCAGCAGCAGACGCAGGCGGTGGACACGCAGGCGGACTGGGCGGCGGTGATCAACGGGACGGACAGTTATCTGCCGGCGAACGTGGCGGGGCAGGGACCGGCCTCGACCGGTGATCCGCTGATCGACGCGGCGATCCGGGCGCGGGGCAGCGACCCGGCGGCCCTGATGGCGTACGCGCAGGCGGCGGGCGAACCGCGCGCGGTGACGGGCATCGCGGCGGCGGACATCCAGGGAATCTCGAGTTCGTACCTGGGCACGGCCTCGAACAACGGGACGGGTGAGTACTACAGCAACGCCGGGGGCGGCGCGTTCACGTACAACTACGCGGACTGGGTGACGATCATGATCCCGCAGGGCGTCTGCGTGCCGTTTTGGGGCTGCACGACGATGTGGATTCCGTATACATATACGGAAGATCACACGGGCAACGAACAGGAACTGCGCGTGACCGCGACGTACAACTGGTATGACGCGAACGCGGACACAAACGCGCAGGTCTGGCAGGGCTACGTCGACGACATCAACCCGATCGTCGCGCACTGGACGAATAATATCCTGCCGGCGATTCACAACTGGGAACAACAGGTGGCGGACTACACGGCCGACCACCAGCAGTATCTGCTGGACGCGGCGGTGCAGCGCGACCAGGCGGCAGTTCAACGCGAGGACGCGAATCTCGAACTGGTGCGGCGGCGCAATATCTGGACCGCGGCGATGGAAGAGGAATACCGCCAGGGCAATCTGGACTGGGATCAGATCGAGCGCACGCAGGGAGCGCTAGGCACGGCGAAACCGAAAAGCGCGACGACCGCGAAACCGGCGGTGAGCGGGGTTACGCGCGAATACCTTGAAGACTTGAATACGCGCAAACTGCAGGTGGCGACGGCGGGCGACGCGAATCGCCCGGATTTCAACGCGATCCAGAGCGTGGGCGCGGCGTTCCAGCAGGCGCTGGGCGGGGCGACGAACATTACGCTCGCGAAAACACTGAGCGATAACGCCTTCGCCGAGCGTGACAAAGTCATCGCGGCAACGGCCGCGGCGATCGGGCGCAATTCGTTAGAGGGCTTGAGCGAAGAGCAATTGCGGGCGCTGGCCGAGAAGAGTGCTGCGCAGTCGGGGATGAGCGTGGACGCGGTGCTCACGGCGATGCGCCAGGACGCGGCGGCGGCGCAATACAGCGTGGAGATCCTGGCCGACGGCACGGTGAAAGCGACGCGGCAGATGGCGAGCGGGAAGGCGCTGCGCAAGGGCGGAGACGGCACGAGCGCGAGCGACTACGAAGCGGAGATGATCGATCAGGAAGTTAAGGTCGCCCCGCCGCCGGTGATCGCATTGTCAAAGACAGCGAACCTGTTCACACAGTGGGACCACAACGCGGTGGCCACGGAATACTACAACAATCAAGACGCGAACGCCGAACGCCTGAACAAATACTATACGAAGTTCGCGGCCACAGTGGAACGCGCGGACGAGATCAAAGCCGAAAACTACAAGATGTACCAGGGCAACATGCAGTCGCAGATGAACCAGGCGCAGAAAGCGAAAGAACGCGAGAGCCAGGTCAACAACTTCGCGCAGAGCATCATGGGCGCGGTACAGGGCGGGGCGAGCGTCACCACGGCGATCAGCCAGGTGGCCACGCAAACGATTCAAAACAGCCTGCATGAGTTAATCGCGAAGACAACGGGCCTGCCGGTGGGTTTTCTGGGCGGACTGGCCAGCGGCCTGCCGCCCGATCAAGCGGCCAGGCAACATCTTGAAAACGAAGCATACGCGGCGTTCGAGGAGACGGTCGGCATCCCGGGCACGGCCGGACTCCTGCGTGAACGCCTGAGCGAACAACAACAGGCGCGCAAAGAACGCGACGCCAACCGGGGCGTGCAGAGCCTGAATTTCGCCAATCAACTCAGATACAACGCGGCGGCGCGCGGCGTGGCGAACCAGGCGCTGTCAGTGATGAGCGGAGAGATGTTCGCGCAGGCGACGGGCCTGCCGCTGGATCTGATCAGCCCGATCGGCGCGGCGGGCATCACGTCGATGGATGATATCGATCAACTCGCCGACAGCGCCGAACAGGTACGGCGCGGTGAGATCAGCGCCGACGCCATGAAGGCGGATTACACCCGCGACTTCGACCGGGCCTTGAAGGCCCGGCTGGAAGAAACGAAGAAGATGGAACTCAAGGAATGGGACCCGGCCGACGCGCTGTCGCGCACGGTGGGCACACTTGTGTCGCTGCCGACGGGAGCGATGCTGACGGCACTGCGACCGAATGAAACCTCCGGTACGGCGCTCGCGTTCCGCAATGTCGCCAGCAACATGGCCAGGTCGGCGGGATTACCGGAAGGCTTCGCGAGCGGCATCGCGTCGGGCATGAAGCTGGAAGAAGCGAGCAAGTATCACATCGAGAGTGAGATCAACGCGAGTATTGACCGGGAATTCGGGGCGGCGGGAGCTTCGACGTATCTGCGCGAAAAGATGGCGGAGCAGGCGGCCAACCGGACCAAACGTGACGCGCAACGCGGAGCGGGCAACCTGAGCGTGCTGAACGCGCTACGCTACAATGACGCGGGACGCGCGCTGATGGATACGACGTTGGGCATGTTCACGGGCGCGACGCTGACGAAAGCGACGGGTATCCCGGTACAGGGACCGCTCTCCGCGATCCTGCCGTCGAGCATGGACGAATTAACGGCGATGGCCGACGACCTCGCGAAGGTCCAGAACGGGCAGATCAGTCCGGGCGAGATGTCGAAGAACTGGGATACGCGCGTCGGGACCGAACTCGACGAACTGAAACTGGCGAACGACAAGCTGAAGAATATGCGCATGGCGGAGGCGAGTGGGTCCGTGACCGGGGGGATCGGCGGAGCGATATCACCGCTGATGAAATCGATCAATACGATCTTCATGGGCGACAACGAACCGACGGCGGCGGACCAGGCGTTCCGGGCGGTGCTGGCGAACACGCTCAAACAGACGACGGGTATCCAACCCGCGTTCATCGACGGACTGATCGTGCACGGTGAATCGATGGAAGACGCCGCGACGCGCGGGATCTACGAAAACCTATTGCAACAGCATAATATGCTGGAGCTGGAACAGAAACTGAAAGCGGCGGGACAACCGGGCATTGAAGCGAAGATGCGTGAGCGCATTGACGCATGGAACGAACAGAAGGACGCGCAGAAAGCGGCACAGTTCAAACCCGAAGACGCGGTGCTGATGGGCGTGCCGTATCTGTGGCGCAACGCGCAGTATGACGCGACGAGCGCGATGGTGATGCAGGCGGCAGAGATCGGGGCGGGAATCGCGATCGCATCGACGGGTGTTGGCGCGCCGGCAGTGATCGCGTATATGTCATACATGGTGGCCAAACAGGGCTATCTCGGCAGCCTTGAAGGTGGAACCGTGGGAGCGGTGGCCGGAGCGGCATCAGGGCTGGCGAACGCGGTGATTGGACTGACGCCAGCCGCGGGATCCAATGTCAACATATCGTATTCATTCGAAGACGGGTTCGGCGCGAATCTCGGATACGGAGCGAACGTTGGGGGCGGCGGAGTGCTGGGTGGAAGCTTGAGCCTGGCGGAAGGCAAAGGCATCAGCGGATTCGGACTGAACGCTTCGCTTCAGCAAGGCACGGGAACAACGCAGGGCGGAAGCCTCGGCATGAACTGGGATCTGGACGGCAACTTCCAGGGTGGATCGGTGAAGTACCTCGCGGGAGCAGGCCAGTACGACGGCGGAGCAGGACTGAACTTCGATCAGACCGGATCATACAGCGGCGTGGTGATCGAAGGCGGCCTTAACATGGAAGGGCGCGACGGCGGCATCTTTAAGAACACGGGATACAGAGCGGGCGCGGGACTCACGTTGCATAAAGACGGCAAGACGGATATTGCGATCACGCAGGGCGTGAACCTGGGACGTGAAGGGTCTGGAATCACCGGGCTCAACGTGAGCGGGACGAATACGTTCAGCCTTGACGCGAAGAAAAAATTCAGCGGCGTGCAGCAGACGGTGACGAGCCGGGGCACGCTGACGAGCCCCGCGATGGCGGCGCGCACGCACGCGAATCTGATCGCGGCGCGAGCGGAGGCGACCGACCCGGCGGAGATCGCCGCGATCGACCGGTGGCTGGCGGACATTGAAGAACAACAGCGGCTCCAGGATGTGGAAGGCGCGCAGACGAAAAGTGATTTGAAACTGGCGGCGGCACTCAGCGATCCGAACGATGCTGCGAAAGTCGCGGCGAATGCGGGCAAGCTCACGGACGCGGAACGCAAGGCGTATACACTCAAGGCGGGACTGAGCGAAGGCGGATCACGTGACGACAGTCTGTGGGATACGCTTGCGGGTGGTGTGAGTGATTCGATGGCGTGGCTCGGTGGACGCTATTCGGGCGCGGACGGGTACATTGACGAAAGAGGGGACTGGCACACCAGGACCTGTTTCGTCGCTTCGACGCCAGTCCTGACGAAACAGGGTCCGCTTCCAATTGAACAGGTTAAAGCGGGTATGTATGTGCTGGCGTATAACGAAAAAACGAAAGAGATCGGCTGGTATCGGGTTCGTGAAACGTTCGTCCGCACAGCAGACGCGATTCACTGGCTCGCTCTCGATTACGGTAACAGCCTCGGCACAACTTGGTCGCACCGGTTCTACATGGCGCGTTCCGCAGACGGAGGCGAAATCTGGAAAAACGCGGAAAATATGGTTATTGGAGATGCAGTTCATACTCCGGAAACCTTGATGACGAACGGTGTCCGTAGCGAATCGCTGCTACGGATGGCGTCTGCTTCGGACGAAGCGATCACGGCCGCTTCTGTTACCGGGCATACGATCGAGACAGGCCGTCGGACGGTTTATAACTTCGCGGTCGAGGAAGCGCACTCATACTTCGTGCAAGTGAACGGGAAGTGGCTGCTGGTTCATAATGACGAGTATTCTAATTTTTCGAATACGGTTCCAAACCCCGAGCTGCGTAAGGCGGAAACAATCACCGGCGAAATTGCTAAAATGCAGGTCAGCGGGAAGCGCACGGGAAGGACGACCGCAAACATGAAAGAATATCCATTTCCCTGGGTGGGAGAAATGGATGAACAATACGGTCCGGAAAAAACGAAAAAATTCCTGGAAGCCTATTTCAGCACGAAGGATGCCGTCGGAGACATTCAGGATAGGATCGCGTGGAGAGAGACACTTGGAGTTGCCCAGGCATTTTACGTTTATGATGAGCTTTTTGGCAATGGGTATGATGAGACTACTGACGCGTTAAAGACAAAACGCAAAGAAATTGTCGAGACGGTATTAAAGCGCGGTGGAGTAACCGACCCATTTGCGGTTGCCGGAGCCCTTAAAGGTTTGCAAGATTCCGGAGTGGCCAGCGAAGCCAGGGTGGTCGTGATACAGGCTGCCGCAACTGCCTCAGTTACCGCTGTCGGAGCAAGCACTGCAAGCAAGGTTAATCCTTACAAATATGTAAGTCCAAAAACACCTGTTGGGCATTCCGCAAAACCGCTTGTCATCCCACCTGGAACAAACAAACCAGGCGTGGTTGGCGGGCGCAGTTATTCCGGTCATTCTTTTGACCGAATGCAGGAAAGAGGCATAACTCCCCGGGTGGTTGAAAATACCATTCAAAATGGTAGTCGTGTCCCCGGTACGCAACCGGGTACATTCCAACATTACGATCCAGTGAACAATGTCACTGTTATTACCAATAAACAAACCGGGAATGTCATAACAGTCAGGCAGGGGAAATGATCGATGGACGCAGAGTACAACCAAAGACAATTTTTAAGAATGCGCGAAAAAATAAACCAATTTTATGAGCAGGAAAAATATGCCGGAATGTTAATTAGCGAACTTTATGCGTTAAATGCAGCGCTTGACCCGCGTCCTGCGAATGAGTGGAATGAAAAATTTGAACGATTGCTTGGCGGAATGGATGATCTCTACGGTGTTGCAGCCAGTGAAGAAAGAGCTAACATGAATGCGCGAGAGACAGCGGAGTTTCGCGGATTGGTCAGCCAGCTGGAGCGGCATCTTGATAATAGTGTGGTTGAAAAAGCACATAAAGAGTAATTAGTTGGAGCAATTCTATTTTGAAAAAGAAAATATTGATAATCACAGTGCTCCTGTCTTTCGCCGGATTAATAATTGGATGCGTATGCCTTGCAGAGTTACTCGTCCCCCGCAGCCTGCCCCTTCCCATTAGTTCGGCAGGGCTGTTTCTCCCGGCATTGATCAGCTTTATACTGTTCCCGGTTTGGATATTTCTGTTGAATACAGAGCAATCGAGGATAGAGGTGCGGAGGGAATCTTTCAGGGTTTTCCTCAGAATTTTTATTCCTGTTGGGATATTAAAAGAAATCTATTCAAATTTTTCTGCAACTGCGAATGTATCCGCGGGATACGTGAAATTTGTTCACGGATTAATTTTGGGTTGGTGGTGCTCATTGATTGTTTCCATTTTTTTTCTCGTTGGTGGGATTGTTCAGGCTGGATTCCCAGGGGCCGGGGTACCCCGTCCTTTTATCAAATTCTATGGTTATATCTTGCTTATCACTTGGTTCTTATCTGGACTTCTTTTCAGTCTTATGGTTTTTTTAATCGGGAAGGCATATACTGGAATTTCCGCAAAGCATGAAGGAGACCGGGGAGTGTACGGGTAATTTCCCTTCCCGGCGGTTCTTTACCTTCCTTAGTCAATTTACCTGAGCTTTTATTTTTGCAACCGGGTTCCTTTCACCAAAACCCCACAAATCACCGGTTTCGATGCTTTTCGCCTGGTTTTTCTAAAAAATTTTGCACGATCTCGCGTTTTTTTGGGATTTTCCGACAACCAGAACGTATGGTCAATATAACCGTCGACCGGCGAAGGACATAAAGACGCTGCGGACGGAAATTTTTTTGGAAAGGACAAGAATATGGCAAATCTCAATCGAATTTCGGTGACGATCACCGCAGAACAGGCGAACACGATCGATCAGGAAATCAAATCCGTACTGGATAAAATCAGCGCCCTGATCGTTCGACTATCGCGCGAAGAGGCGAAAAATCTCTCCCGCGCCAACAGCCGCAGGCTCGCTCCCATCCGGGACATCCTCAGCATCCTCGAAGCCAACCCCGAACTCCAGGTCGCGCAGGCACCGGTCCAGGAAATGCAGAAGGACTACACGGCCCGCAACTACTTCCTGCGCTGGGAGAAGGAACTGGAAAAAGGCGTGGAGATGCTCAACGACGGGATCGCTCTGGCGAGCCACGAACTCTGGCAGGCGACTCTGATCCACTACAACAACGGCAAAAAAGCCGAACACGGCGGAGTTCCCGGCGCGGCCCAATTGATGGACCAGCTCCGACCGCTGTTCAACCGCGCGGCACGGGCCGAGGAGGAAGAAGTACCGGCCGCCACCGCGAACTGAACGACGGCGCAGTGAAAACATAAAACGGAAAAGCCCGCGGCATGGAGCGCGACGGACCGGCGAACAGGGTCCACGTTCCTATTGCCGCGGGCCACGCCGCCCACTCCACCTTCCACGCGCGAAACTACTCCGGCCACCTTATCAAAATGAACTGCGACGCTTTTTAGTTCTCCGCCCACGCTTCCGAATGGACGGGCCACCTGGCGGACTGCTCCTGCCACGTTCCGGAGTACTGCTTCCACGCTTTTTCGATGGAAGTCCGACGAAAAACGGTGGCGTCTGAATCAAAAACCGTGGCAGCCCATTCCGTCCGGTTCGAACGCGAACGAAAAATGGTCGCGGCCCATCGAAAAAGCATGGCGCCTGCGTGAAAAAGCTTGAGCCGCCATTCTCCCGGGTCGGGCTGCCAACGAAAAAGCCGCAGGCTCCGACGAATTTCGGTGGAGCCCCATTAAAAAAGGGTGGCGTTCCATTGATTTTCGTTGGGCGGCGAATCCGGTTGGTTGGAACGCCAACGAAAAAGCGTGGAAGGCCGTTGACAAAGGGTGGAATTCGGGGTTTTTTGGGTGACTGTACAATTTTCTCGGCGAGTTCCTTGCCAAAATTTCAATGGTCAGCAGAGGCGTCCTCCCCCATCCTTCTAATCCACACAATCTGCCAGTGCCCCCCAGCAAGGTTGGCTGGAACCGGATTACCATTCTTATCTTCGCGTATTAGGCGAAACGTCCAAATGGCTGCTCCTGAGTTAGTCTCAGCATCAACCTCGGCGATGACGGGGGCCGCGTCTACTATTCGTCTCAGAGAGTAACTTTCCACGTTAGTATCTCCAAATTGCTCGCGGATTGCGCGTGCGGATCCCAGCACCCTGCTCAAAAACAGCTGCGCCATCCCGGCGTAATTACGTCGTTTCCAGAAAGCGAGACAATGGAGGACAACAACTTCTGGGGTTCCCTCCTCAGCCGCGCCTGAGTCAATGAGTGAATTAAGATAAGCAGCATCGATTTGCCGGGGTTCCCACGCATCGGATGCAGCACGCAACCGATTTGTTGAGGAAAATTGTGTTGCAAGTTCCCGCAGGTTCGGAACATGAATCTTTCTCTGGTAGGCTTCTCTCCGCGTCGACTCAGACTTCTTCGCGAGGATCCAGTCCCTGACCACAAATAGAAAGCACCAGCACTTGGCCGTTACGATCGGGTTGTCATAGCCTAAATCCATTCCGTGAAGGATACCGTTCCGGAAGGGCATTTCAATCGACTCAATGCGAGTTTTCTTCCGTCCCCTTTGGAAAATCTCCTTAATGTTGTATATGGCTCCATCCGCAGCCATAAGGGAATCCCATACGTCCAGAGACAGGCCGGATGTGTGGAAACCTTTACCGAAAGCATCATTTACGGCGCCATCGATAACCATTAGCAGAAGAGGCACTGCCGAGTAGTGTCTTCCTGCGGCATTCTCGGTCAATGCGAAATCAATGAATCTGCGACGAACGCTGAGTTCGGTGGCGTGGTTGAAGAGGAATGCTCTATCGGCTACTTGCTCTGGTCCATAGTAAGTCAATAGAATCTGCGCTGCTTGCTCCTTCCCATGGCTGAAGTATGTGTCGACCGCTTGCTTTAGAACGTCAAAGTTCAGTGAGTCATGTGCCAGCCAGCCATCAGCAGCGAATATCTTGTTGAACCTATCCGGATATTCAGTGTATTCGCGAAGCTGACCCTGAATCTCCATGAAACGTGACTCTAAACCAGCAATTTCCTTGCTGCCCAGTCCAAAACACCGAAGCAACTTGTTGATGCGCAAAAGCACGCCTAAGCCATCCATCTGGCTGCGGAGGTGCTTCACGGTAGGTTGATCCTCAACGCCCATCTTCCTTTCCGCACCAATGCTCCGCTGTGTTTGATCTTTTTGATCCGGCGAACTTCCCTTTCAACCGCCTGCCATGAGATACGCTTAGCGCGACGGCGCACCAGAAAGCGGAAAACCGCCCACAAAACCCACCACCCGGAAACAGGCTAAATTCCGCTTCTTCCGAGAAACCCGGCTTGCGCCGGGTTTCCTCCGATTCCCCCGGACAAAACGGCGCAAAATGCGTAACAATTTACAGCCGCGGCCCCGGAAAATCCTTGCGGCCATGGCTAAAAAGAAAGCACCAGCCATAACCCCGTACCTGAACCTCATGCAGACCCCGGCCAGCTCTTCGAACAGGGCCGCGAGGAATCCCGCCGCTCCGGCAACCCCGCCCAGACCCTGGCCTGCTGGGACATTGGCGCCAAGATCATCAAAGCGGAACTGAACGAAAACGGCCGGGCCGAATACGGCGACGGGTTGATCCAGAAACTCTCCGCCGACCTGAGCAAACAATACGTCTCTTAGCATTAGATGAGTTTAGATTCATCTAAGATAATTCTACGAATGCTACGCTTGTCATCGAAGGGAACCACTATTTCCGAATTTTCAACATTAAATTCTTGGAATTCCAACTCTGGTTGTTTGACGGTCCCGATCAAATCAACATAAGTCCCATAGTCGAGAGTATAGATATTGTAACGAAGTCCTGGATTGTCCTTGTCGGCGTATCCGCGATGCATTAAGTGAAGAACACGAGCATCGAACAATTTCTGAATTGTTGGATGCCTCTCGAGTTCCTTGCGCAAGAGAAAGGATCGAGCTTTTTTCCCTCCAATAACGCTATCAACAATGGCCCGGAGGGTCGCAAGGAGTTCGCGGTCTAAATTTTGGGATTTATCTTTTTCGAACCAACTGCGGGCAGCTTCGGTTACAGTTTTGCGGTCTATATTCGCGCGTTTCTTTGGCTTTGCATCGAAAAAGGCAGTTGTAAAAATATTTATCATATCGCGGACCACCCCCTCTGAGGCGCGAACCAGCTCATTGAATGTGGGTTGTTCGGTAAACATTCTACGAATGAAACCTGGTGCTGAGTCGATAGCAAACGTCGTTTCCAAATATTTGATAGGCAACTCAATTAGCAGATGGCGGTACAGGATTTCAGCGAAAAAATCAGCCACGTACTTTGGATTTCGATCATATACATAGTAATCATCAATATCGGTTCCAGTAGAAATATCTCCGCCAAGCTCGAAGCCAATGGACTGTCCCGCGACGACTTCGGAAAAACGCGATCGTTGCTCAAGCGAAGCGATCTTGAGTATTACCAATGGGTTGGCGAGGAGCGAACGTTTGATAAACTCTGCAAGATATGGCTGAATATCTTGAGGTAGCGATGACCATTCGTCAATCAAGATGTGGAGTGTTGTATCCGCAAACGTAATAACACGTTCCAATGTTACGGATAGTTCCGGAAAAATAATCTTGTCATCAACTTTAACTTCAAAACTTCTTTGGGTTTGACTAGACGTCTCTGATTTTGATGCGACGCTTGCATTAATAGCCGGTGGCATAGAAATTCTGGCCTCAAGTCCTGCCGTAGACCCTGAGCTTTTATTTTCTTGAGTAGCCACCATTTTTTCTGCATAGGTACGAAGCGGTTCAGTAACAACCCTGCCGAATTGGCCAAGAGCATCAAGCGCTTGTTCTGTTGAGTCAGTTGGGTTTTCGGCTATGTGATCCAGTATCTCACTGTGTAGAGGTTCGAGCAAGTCGCGAAAAAGTGAAAGGCAACGTTGACGTAACGGAATTGTATGGTCAGAAAATTGTTCCGTGCTCCCGAGCGTTCGGCAGTCGATTTCTACAACAGTATTGCGTGGGTCCTCACGGAGCTTCGCTGCCAATACACGAAAAACATGAGTTTTCCCAGTGCCGCGGCGTCCATAAATTATCTGATTATTTCTATTTAACAACTGAGGAAGTATACCAGTGTCAACAAAAGAATCAATCAACTTCTGGACATCAAGTTGTCTTTCTGATCTTTGAAGTATCCGGGCTACCGCTTGTATTATATTTTGATCATTGAGCACACTGGCACCTATGTTTTTTGATACGTTCTGATCTTCAAAGGGGCGTTTCGTTATCCACTTATTGCTAACTTTTATTCATATCATTCCTAGTCTGTCAACTTTCTTTCAATTGGTTTACTCGCCCCAGCCCAGAATACCAAAACCATGGGGGCGCGGTTTGCGCGCCGGGGCCCCCCTTTCCCGGGAGTTTCGTGCTCCGCAAGAAAAAACCAGAACCCGCGAAAAACAAGGAAACCTGCCAAGCCCGTAAACCCCGGAGCACGAATCTCCCCGGAAAAGCACCCACAAAACCCACCACCCAAAAACAGGCGAAATTCCTTCGTACAACCCCTCCAGAGAAACCCGGCTTGCGCCGGGTTTCCTCCAATTCCCCCCGGACAAAACCTCCCAAAATGCATAACAATTTACAGCCCCGCCCCCGGAAAATCCTTGAAAAATGACCACCGTAACGGATAGTTTCTTCACTGTAGAACCCCGGCCATGGC
>CAZVZS010000099.1:4130-14188 GCA_964631535.1 uncultured Leptospiraceae bacterium | reverse complement strand
TGCGTATGCCTGTGGGGCGCATCATATTTTCGTTTCATGCATAATCCGGGTCAGGGGGAAAGGTGGGATTTTGGGGCGCGCGTCGCCGATTTTCGGTTGACCGACTCTGGCAAAATCTAAACCTCAAAGGAAAGCGGAGGAAAAAAATGACGAAAATTTTATTCATTATCAACGCGATCCTGACGCTGCCGTTCGGTGTTCTGGCCCTGATCGCGCCCGGTCCGGTATTCGCGGGATTCGGCGTGGGACTGGACGCTGGCGGTCAGTTGATCGCGCGCGGCTACGCGGCCACGCTGGTCGCCTATGGTTTGATCTATTTATTGGTGAGAGGGAATGCCGAACAGGACGTGAAAAAAGTTCTGCTCATTGCGGCGGCGGTTTTCAATTTGATCGAGGCCGTCATCCAGGGCCTGGCCGGTGCGGACGGGATCGCAAGTTCCATGATCTGGGGCAACGTCGTCACGCACGCGGTCGTGTCCGTCGCCTGCCTGTGGGCCTGGCGTCGCCCGTAAAAGCTGAGCGTGGCCGGCTATTTCGGTAAATTTACCGCGGCACATCGACTACAAATACGTCGGTCTGGGCGTTTGTATCGCCGGATTCGATGTTCGTCGCCGCCGAATCGAACGCGATGTAGGGGCAACTGGAGCTGACCTGGAGGTTCAGGATGGTTCCGTTGGACTCGGTCCCATCGGCGGCGGTCGAAATCCGTGTGGTCGTGTTCCGGTCCCGGTCATGGGCGAAAACATCTGGCAGGCCGTTCGTGTCGCCGGACACGAGGTTCGTGGCACTGGACAGAAACACAACGTGTCGACCATCCGCGCTGATCGAGGGTTGCGAACTCCCGCCCCCGGTTGCCTGGGTGCCGCCGGTGGCCACGGAGGCACGCACAGTCGTGGTGGTTGAACGATCATGCAGGAAAACATCCAGGAGAGCGTTCGTGTCATCCGACACGAGATTGGTCGCGCTGGACTGAAACGCCACGAATCTGCCGTTACCCCCGATGCTTGTGAAAGAACCGCTGCCGCCGCCGGTGGCCTGGGTTCCGCCCGTAACGAGAGAGACCCTGAGGGTGGTCCCGTCGCTCAAATCATGAACGAAAGTATCGTCCACCGCATTCGTGTCCCCGCTGACCAGGTTGGTGGCCGAGGAAGAAAAGCCAATCAGCCCGCTCAGTCCGTGCGTCGGATTGTTTGAGGTGGCGTTGCCCTCCGTTCCGTCGGTCGCCAGGGATACACGCGCTACGGTGCCCGTCGTTCGATCCCGGATGTAAACATCCTGGGCCCCGTTGGTATCGCCGCTTACGATAGTGGCATCGTTGGCGGAAAAGGAAAAGTAACGCGCGTCAAAATTCAGCCCGGCGCTCACTCCTCCGCTCGGAATTTGAACCCCGCCGGTTGTGAGCGACTCGCGGGTTGTGATGCCGGTATAGCGGTCATGCAGAAACGCGTCAGTCGTCGCGTTGGTATCGCCGCTGACCAGATTCGTCGCGTTGGACGTAAACGCCACGTACCGGCCGTCAGGCGTTATCTGGATGACACCATTGCTCGCTCCGCCCGTGGCCTGAACGCCGCCTGTCGCCACCGATACCCGCGAGGTCTCGCCGGTTTTTCGATCGTGCACGAACACGTCAGTCTGCCCGTTCGTATCGTCGGCCACCAGGTTCGTGGCCGCGGAATGAAACGCGACGTACCGGCCGTCGGAGCTGATGGCCGGTTGGGTACTGGTACCGCCGGTGGCCTGGTTGCCCCCGGTGGCCACGGAGACCCTGCCACGCGAATAGACCTGGCAGTATGTTTCGTTATTCCGGGTCATGACCAGCAGTAAGGCCGGGAGGGGATTACAATCCAGATCGAAGGGAACGCACGAATCGGAGGACACCTGGCACCGTCCGGCCAGGACCACAAGGCAGAAGGGAAAGAGGACCAGAGCCCGCGGTAACATATGTGATTGTAATCGGCCGGCGACCTTCTCCGGCCGGAGTAAACCTCTCCCTACACGAGTTTTGCCGCGTGACGGCCCGCCGCGCGGCCGGAAAAAATACACCCGCCGAGAAACGTACCTTCCAGCGCGTTGTAGCCGTGATAACCCCCGCCGCCGAATCCGGCCACTTCGCCCGCGGCGTAGAGTCCGGGGATGGTCTGGCCGCTCTGGTCCAGGACCTGCGCGTCCAGATTGGTGTGCAGGCCGCCGAGAGTCTTGCGCGTGACCACGTGCAATTTCACGGCGATCAGCGGGCCTTTCGTCGGATCGAGAATTTTATGCGGTTTTGCGGTGCGCACAAGGCGGTCCCCGCGGTAATTGCGCGCGCCGCGGATGGCGGTGACCTGCGCGTCCTTGCAGAAGAGATGATCCAGTTCGCGGTCGCGCGCGACGATTTGCTCCCGTAAACGATCGTGGTCGATCAGATCCGTCTCCGTCAGCGCGTTCATGCCGGCCACGATGTCGCGTAAATTATCTTTCACCACAAAATCAGCGCCCTTATCCATGAAGGCCTGGACCGGCGCGGGCGGGCCGCCGCCGAAGCGCGAACGTAATACGTTGATCCAGCGTTTGGACGTGAGATCCGGATTCTGTTCGGAGCCCGACAGCGCGAACTCTTTGGAGATGATGGCTTTCGTCAGCACGAACCAGGAATAATCGAAGCCGGTGGCCAGAATATGTTTGAGCGTGCCGAGGGTATCGAAGCCGGGCAGAAACGGCGCGGGCAGGCGCTCCCCGCGCGCGGTGAACCACATGGACGAAGGACCGGGCAGAATGCGAATGCCGTGGTTGGGCCAGATCGGAGACCAGTTGCGAATGCCTTCGGTATAATGCCACATCCGATCGTTGTTGATGATCGCCGCGCCTGCTTCCTGCGTGATCGCGACCATACGTCCGTCCACGTGATGCGGCACGCCGGCCACCATCGTCGCCGGCGCTGGACCAAGCCGGTCCGTGGGCCAGTTCTTGCGCACGAGATCATGGTTCCCGCCGATGCCACCCGATGTGACGATCACGACGGGGGCCTCGAACTCAAACGAGCCGGTCACCGTGCGACTGGAACGTTCGCCACGCTGGACCGTGGAAGCTTCCAGAATTTCGCCGCTCACTCCACTCACGCCCGCGCCGGACCGGTTGATGCGCGAAACCTGGTGGCGACACTTCAGCACGATGTGACCGGCGGCCACATGTTCGCGCACGCGTCGCTCGAAGGGTTCGACGACCCCGGGGCCCGTGCCCCAGGTGACGTGAAAACGCGGGACCGAATTGCCGTGGCCGTGCGCCTGGGCCCCGCCGCGTTCGGCCCAGCCGACGATCGGAAACCAGCGCATGCCCATGGCGCGTAACCACGGCCGCATTTCACTCGCGGCGAATTCGATATAGGCCTCCGCGACTTTCCGCGGCCAGTGGTCCTCCGCGCGGTCGAACTGCGCCGACCCCAGCCAGTCCTGTAAAGCGAGTTCGCGCGAATCGCGAATGCCCATGCGCCGCTGTTCGGGTGAGTCCACGAAGAAGAGTCCGCCGAGCGACCAGAAGGCCTGACCGCCGAGCGAGTTTTCGCCTTCCTGTTCGATTATGAAAACCCGTTTGCCCGCGTCCCCCAGCTCCGCAGCCGCCACGAGGCCGGCAAGTCCGCCGCCGACAATAATCGCATCCGCTTTTTCCGCCATGGACTGGAGGATGGGGAGTGCGAAAAATTAGTCAAGAAATTCATTGACGCGCGACCACGCCCCTATTTCCCCTTCGGACGGGACAGATTGTACGAAGTCCGCGCCGCCATCGCGCGGGGAGAAAACCGAATCGACCAGGCGAGCACGGCGTTCAGGAAGCCGGCCACGGTGGACGGTTTGCGCCCGAGCATCGCCAGGCCGCGCGCGACGACCTCGTCGGCTTCCATCCAGCCGGTGATCGCTTTGTTGGTGACCTCGGCTTTCTCCTGAAACTCGGTGCGCGTATAACCGGGCGAAAGCGCGATCACGTCCACGCCGAATTGTTTGAGTTCGGCCCAGAGCGCTTCGCCCAGCATGAGATTAAAACTTTTCGTAGCCCCGTACACCGCGAAAAACGGCGTCGGCTGGTACGCGCCGATGCTGGCCAGGAACAGCACCGCGCCGTTGCGGCGCGCGACCATGTTAGGCACAAACGCGGCGCACAGGGCCACCGGCGCACGGCAATTGAGATCGACCATGCGCGCTTCGTTCGCGCCGTCCAGCTCGTGAAAAAAACCGTGCGACCCGTAACCCGCGTTGTTCACCAGCAGGCCCACCGTAACCCCGGCCTGATCCAGTTCGCGTTTGATACGCGCGGGCGCGTCGGCCTCGCTCAGGTCGGCGGCGATGACGTGCACGGCAACCGCGTGTTTTTCGCGTAATTCTTTCGCCAGCGATTCCAGGCGATCTTTGCGCCGGGCCACCAGCACCAGATCGATCCCTTCCGCGGCGATCTGTCGCGCGAAGGCTGTGCCCAGGCCGGCCGAGGCGCCGGTAATGAGCGCGGCCCCCTGGTAACGTTCTTTCAGTTTCAGTTTTCCCATGGTTTCCTCCAGTTTTATTCACGGAATGAATATTCATTCCGTGTCTGCTTGCAAGTTTCCGTTTCTCAATTAAATCATGGCGATTGGTTATTATCCTGGCGGATCGCGGCCCAGCAGGCCGTTTCCATGCTGTCCAGAAGATCCGGAGTAAAATCCAGGAGCCTGGCATTGCGGGCCTTGACCAGCGCGGCGAATGAGCCGAACACGAGCGCGATAATCGCGTGCGGGGGGAGCGGTTTGATCACGCCCGAATGGATGGCCGCGTCCAGATACGTGTCGAGAAATTCATACAGCGATTGTTCCAGTACCTTCGACTCTTCATCCAGATGCGGTGTATGGTGGTGAAATTCGAGAAACGCGAACGCGCGCGGGTTGTCCGCTTCGAACCCTACCAGGGCTTTGAACAAATGGCGATACTGTTCCTCAATCGATCCGGTCGCTGGAAACCCTCGATCGAGTGTATCGAAGAGCGCGCGTTTGGACTGCCTGAACAATGTATTGAGGAGTTCCTCCTTGCTCTGAAAATAACGATAAATGGTGCCCGCCCCGACGCCCGCCGCCTGGGCGATGCGCGGCACCGGCGTGGCGTCAAAGCCGATTTCGGCGAAGAGGCCAAGGGCCGCAGTCAGGATGGCGTCCTTTTTGTCGGATTCTATTTCGGGAGCGGGGTCAGCCATCGCGGGTAAAAACGGAATGAACGTTCATTCCGGCAGGTGGATCGGTTTTTTGCAAGTTTTTTTTGCGTCCTGTGCCGGGTTTTTTCCGCTTTCCACAGCCAGCCATCTGTGACAGGCAGAGCCATGGTGCCCACCTACGGACTCGCTCATATCGAACTCGCTGTGGCCGATCCGGAGCGTTCGCTGCAGTTTTATATGAGCGCTTTCGGTGTGCGCGAGTACTTCCGGGATGAGGATCAAATCCAGGTCCAGGGGCCGGGTCCGCACGATGTTATCGCTTTCGTGCGGGCTCCCGAGCGCGCGGGCCAGGTGGCGGGCATCGGTCATTTTGGGTTTCGCCTCCTGAGCCCCGGGGATATCGAACTGGCCGTCCAGAGCGTTCTCGCCGCGGGCGGACGGATTGTGCGCCGCGGCGAATTCGCACCGGGTTTTCCGTTTGTATACGCCGCCGACCCGGATGGCTACGAAATCGAAATCTGGTACGAGTAAGTTCGCCTGGCATAATCCGGGCGTCCTCAGTATCCTGGTTGCTGTGGGCGGGTCCGGTCGCATTCTGTCCGCGGTTCTATGAAAAAGCGGAATCGAAAAAAAATCGACGAGAATAAAGCGATTAACCTCCTGTCGACCATCGCGGACCCGGCCAAGCTGCGGATCGCGCGGATTCTCGCGGATCACGCTGAATTGCGCTCGGGGGATATCGCCAGCCACTTCGCCATCTCGCGCACGACGATCTCCCATCACCTGGCCACCATGCGCATGCGCGGTTTCGTACGTTCGCGCAAACAGGGACGCGAGGTATTTTATTCCTTAAATAAGGAAGAAATCGTTTCTCTATTAAAGGCGATCGCCTGTTACATCGAACAATAATTTCATCTTGACGATACTTGCACATGTATGCACATATGGAATTATGAAAGCCGCCATTGTCCCGAAATACGGAGTCGTCGCTCCCACGCTGGTGGAGGACTGGCCGCGGCCGGTCCCGAACGCGGACGATCTACTGATCCGGGTGCGGGCCGCCAGCATCAACCCGATTGACTGGAAAATCATGGAGGGCGGGACGAAACTCCTGCTGCCCCTGAAGCCGCCTTTCGTGATCGGGAACGACGGGGCCGGGATCGTGGAAGAAGTCGGGCAGGCCGTGAAACGGTTCAAGAAGGGCGACGAAGTCTACTTTCGCCCCGGAAAAGATCGGATCGGCACCTTCGCGGAATTCTGTCTGATTCGCGAGAGCGAGGCCGCGCACCGGCCGCGCAAAACCACCTGGGAAGAAGCGGGCGGTCTGCCGCTGGTGGCCCTCACGGCCTGGCAGGCGCTCTTCGATAAGGCCGGGCTCAGGGCCGGACAGAAAGTACTCATTCACGCCGGCTCGGGCGGGGTCGGCACGATCGCGATTCAACTGGCGAAACACGCGGGCGCGTACGTGGCCACCACGTGTGGACCGGGGGGCGTCGAACTCGTGAAAAAATTGGGCGCGGATGAAATTATCAATTACCGGGACCAGAAATTCGAAGACGTCCTCAAAGATTACGATGTGGTCTTTGACACCATGGGCGCCGCGGTCATCGCCAGGTCATTCCCCATTTTGAAGCGGGGCGGTGTGCTCGTTACGGTCAACGGGATTCCCACGCCGGACGTGGCCGATCGTTACGGCAAGGGCATCGTTCTGAAATCGATTTTTTTCCTGGCGAATCTGCGCAATCACCGCATGGCGGAGCGAGCCGGCGCGCGGTTCGAGTATCTCTTAATGGACGCCAGCGGCGAACAACTCGAAAAGATCGCGCGCCTGGTGGACGAGGGCGTTGTGCGCCCGGTGGTGGATCGGGCCCTGCCCATCGACGATGTGGCGGCCGCGTTCGCGTATCAGATGTCCGGGCGCGCGAAGGGCAAAGTCGTGCTGACGTTTCCCTGACGCGTAAAATAGAACCGGGCGCGAACGTTGTCTCGCGCTTGACAGCGCGCGCGTTGGACCGGTCTATGCGCCATGGTCCGAATCGTAATCGCCGAAGACGACCGGTTGACCGCGCGCACGTTCGAGCACTATTGTAAGGAAGTTTTCGATCCTGAACCGATCGCCATCAAATTGTTCGACGCGCTGCTGCCCGCGTTGTATTATATCCGCGAAAATCCGATCGACCTTTTGATTCTTGACATAAACCTGCGCGGCGAGGTCGGTTTCGATATCCTTGAAATTCCGGAGAAGGATTCGTTTTTTACGATCGTTACTTCGTCGGACGCGGGGAACGCCGTGCGATCGTTCGATTACGGCGTGCTTGACTTCGTGGCCAAACCTTTCACGCGAGAACGGTTCGTCGCCGCCATCGAACGCATGCGCCGCGCGGAGCCGGGTCGCGCCCGGGGTGAACAGAAAAACAGCCTGTCGGTAAAAAAAGACGGGATGATCGAGCTCGTCCGTTACCGCGATATCCTGTACCTTCAAAGCGAGGGAAACTTCACGGATATTTTTTGTAAAAACGCTCGCACCGAACGTCTGCGCCGAACCATGGACGCGCTGGAAGCGGACCTCACCTCGGATTTTTTCAGATCGCACCGGTCCTGCATCATCAATCTGACCGAAGTGCGCCGGATTCTGCGCGGACCGAACAATACGTACCGGGTGGCCGTCGGCGAGTACGAAGTACCCCTTTCGCGCAGTCGTTACAACATCCTCAAAAAAATCCTGAATGATCCGGGTTAACGCGCCGTTTTCCCGGCCTGCCAGTCGCGTTTTTTTGTTTCGTAGGCGGCTTTATGCTCCAGCGCGCGGCGCAAATCGGCGGGCGTTTGTTTGATGCGCTCCACGTGCAGTTCCAGGCCGAGTTTGATCAGGCCTTCCTCACGTTCCGAAAGTTGATCGCCGTACCGATCCAGCAGGCGCTGCGCGAACAATATGTAATCCTCCGATAATTTCTTGCGGTAGGCGTAGTAAGCCTGGATTTCGTTCACAGTGGCGGTGTTGGAAAGGACTTTTCCGTATTCGTCATTCCACTTCTTTTTTTCCCGTTCGCGAAACGAAGTGAGCGCCGGGTCCGTCGTGGGGGCGAGCATTTTCCAGTACAGATTGTCCGGCATTTCCGCGCGCAGTCCGTCCAGGTCGATGGCCGGGGCCGGCGGGGCATCGCCTTCTTTCGTTCCCGGCGGGATCAGCCCCGGCGGCGGTTCGGGCGAATCGCCGAAACCGGACCAGAGATCACCGCCAGGCACGGAGCCGGCGCTCTCTTCACTGACCGGCTCCCGGTCGGGTCGTTTGTTTGCGCCGTAAAAAACCAGCAGGCCGATGGTCAGGGCCAGGAGCAAGCCGGCCACGAGACCGAGCGCGATAAAAATTCGTCCTTTCATGGGGCGATTGTATTGGACAGTCCCGCGCCGCGCAAGCAAACCGGGACCTGTGGTTCGAAACGCGGGACGAACGGCACGGCTGCGGCGCGTCCGGACGCGGAACCTCGCCTTCGCCCGCCGTCAGCTTGGACGCGCCAGGCGGCTCTTCACGCGCGATCTCGGTGCTGAATTCGAACGCGGGGCGTACCTTGAAATTTTCCTGGTCCTGCGTTATGTCTTTTTGCTCCTGCCCATCGTTTATATTCCCTTCGCTCTGTACGATTTTTGGGCCCTGTTCACGCAGACCGGTCCGGCGCCGATGGCGGCTTTCGACGGGATTTTTTATCTCATTCTGATCGCGATCAACCTTGTATTTCAACGGGGGGATCTGCACCGCGGCTCGTTGCGCAATCTGCGCCTGGTCTGTCGACTCGGCGTCGGCCTGCTCGCTGCGCTGGGTACCTCCGCCACCCTGCTATTGCTGAGCAGCGCTCCGGACCTGTCGATTTTTTCGGGAACGCTCCTGGCCATCGCCGTGATCTTTCGATTCCCGGACCGCTTTCGATTCGTGCTCTACGCCGCGAATTACCTGGCGCTGTACGGCGGGTTTTTCCTGCTGCGCATTGACGATCCGGTGCTGATCCAGAATCCGATGTTCATCCTGATTTTGATCGTGATCTTCGACCGCGTTTCGACGGTCATGCAGGCGGGCAATTTCCTGAAAAATCGCCGGATCGTGAAACTCAACCGGATGCTCGTTCAGGAAACCCAGGACCGGAGCGATATGTTGAGCATCGCCGTGCACGATCTAAAAAGTCCCGTCTCGGGTATCATGGGCATCGTCAAGCTCATGCGCGAGACGCCGTTTCCGGAGGACGAGCGCGACGAGATCATGGCCGACATCGAACACTCCACCCGCAACATCATCGATCGGATCGACGATCTCGTGAACATCGCGGCTTCACCGATCGGGCACACCGGGCCGGCGTACCGCGTGTTCGATCTGAACGCGCTGCTCTACGCGAATCTCCAGAATTTCCAGTATCGAGCTTCGCTCAAAGAAGCGCGGATCTACACCCGCTTCCAGAAGCCGCGCCAGGCGGCGTACGCGGATCCGGACGCGGCCAGTCGAATTTTCGAAAATTTACTCAGCAACGCGGTGAAGTTTTCCCCCCGCGCTGGAAGTATTTTCGTCCGATCCACTCGGTCCGGTGTTCGAGGCGAAAACGTGGAATTCAGTGTTCAGGACGAGGGCCCCGGCTTTACCCGGGAAGACCGTCGCCGCCTCTTCGGAAAATTCGCGCGACTTTCGGCGCGGCCGACCGGAGGCGAATCGTCCACGGGCGTGGGCCTGTTCACCGTGCACCGCCTCGTCCAGTCGCTCGAAGGTGCACGGATCGAACTGGAAAGCGTTCCCGGGCAGGGCGCGAAGTTTACGGTCACGCTGCCGCGGGCGCCGCTGGCGGACGGACTTGCTCGCAGACGCAAATTGCGGGCGAAAAAAACGAAGTCGGGGTGAGGCGCGGGAAAGGGGGTGGGATCCGTGCGAC
>CAZVZS010000099.1:0-4120 GCA_964631535.1 uncultured Leptospiraceae bacterium | reverse complement strand
GCCCGCCGCGCTTTCGCTCGCGGGCTCGCTCAATCGCTGACGCGGCGGTGCAATGCGTACCGCGGCTTTCATGCGTTGCGCTCTGCGCGGGTTTCGCGTGAAAAGTTGCACAGGGATATAGTAGAAATTCCTGGGTGGAAAGCCGCTCGGCTGTTCCGTCGTGTCGCGCGGCCGTTCGGGTGGGCCTCCGGGTCTTGCGGGGTTTCGTCCGCTGAGGGAGTCTGTTAGATTCACGATCCGGGTGTGATTACCGTTCGGATTATTCATTCTCCCTGCCGGGATTTGCCGCGCTCGCGCCGGATCGTGAAACTCACAGGCTGGTTTTTGATGGGTACAAGGGTTTGTTTCCCGCCGCCCCGCGTACGCCCGCTGAGGTTCAGAATGTCCTGGAAAAGTTCAGGTGACGAATTCAACAACCGTCCCCTGGCCGTGCTGCACGGTCTGAGGCCCAACGAGGTTCTGGCGGGGGAGTTGCCGGATCCTACACGGTTCGCCTCCGCATTGGCTCGCGCCGCGGGCGGTCGCCTCATAGTCAACCGCCTGGATTCCTGCGGAGTCTGTTGAGGATACTTTTTCGCCTGTCTGGACTCCCGCCGTGGTTTTGGAGCATTCACTTTTCATGAGTTTTGTGTCCTGGGTTTCGTTCAAAGCCTCCGGCGTGTGCGTTCGGATTAACGGACGGGTTTGAGTCATTTTCGCGTGGGGGATGCAGGGAGTTGGTTGGGGTTCAGCCGGAACCAACTCCCAGGGCGGAAGTTTCGTTCCCACGATTTTATGGGAACTTTTTTTCCACCGGACCTTGTTTTGTGCGGCAATCGCTTTATCGCTGACGTAGCGTTGCTCCGCGGATTGCGGCGCGCTTGTGGAGGGCAGGGGGCGGATGGAGTTTTTGATGGGTACAGGCGTGGTCGCGGTGGATATGGGAGACGCACATCGTTTTTAGACGGTAAAGGACCGTCCGGAGGCCAAGCCTGTGGATTTTCTTCTGATTTATACCTGTTTGCGCGCGCTTTGCGCTTAAACCGTATTGCGGACGGGAAATGGCGCAGTGGAACCGGAATATGCGCTGGCTGCCAAAATGGCAGAGCCGCGCGGCGCTCTAATTTTCGCATGCGGCGCAGTCATTTCTATGTGCGGCGCTACCGTTTTCGCGTGCGGCGCTGTCGCTTCCGTGTGCGGCGCTGCGGTTTTCGCATGCGGCGCTGTTGCCCTGGTATGCGGCGCAGGCGTTCTTGTGTGCGGCGCTATCGTTTTGGTACGCGGCGGGATCATTTTCGGGTGCGGCGCTATGACTCCCGGTCTGCCACGGAGTCACTTCGGTGTGCGGCGCTACCGTTTCCGCCTGCGGCGCAGCGGTTTTCGGGTGCGGCGCGGTCGTTCCAGGGTGCGGCCCGGCCATTTCTGCAGGCCCCCCGGTCATTTTCGCGGGCCGCGCTGGCTCTCTGGTCTGCGGCGGAAGCGTTCCGGTATGGCCCCCTGGCTCCCGGGTGTGGTCCGCTACCGCCCTGGTATGCGGCGCGGTCGTGCTGGAAGGCCCCCCGGGTCTTGTGGGGTTTCGTCTGTGAGATTCACGATCCGGGTGTGAGGACCGTTCGGGTTATTCATTCCGCCTGCCGGGATTTTCCCCGCTCCTGCCGGATCGTGAAACTCACAGGCTGGTTTTTGATGGGTACAGCGTCTCATTCAAACTCCCCGGATTGTGTCATTTTGCGTCCGAGTTGGGATTATGGTGTTTTCATGCATAATCCCGACTAAGACCGCAGGAACTCAATAGCTCGGGCGGTTTGCGCTTTCAGGTTACTTAAGTGTTCCATATATGAGGGGAAGTAGCTGATGTCACCGAAATCGCGGCCCGCGCGCTCAGTGTTTAACTGTATAACCGCATCTACTAATTTTTCAAAGCTTAGCAATTCTTCGAAAGAAGCATCTTCCAATGACAGGGTATCAATTTTAGCCTTTAACAAAAATGCGATTTCTTCTTTTAACTCAGGTGCGACATTTATGCATATCATTGCGTCGGCAAGGAACCCGAAAGACCTGGAATTATTCGCACCCCAGTGAATGTTGCCCGGAAATACTACACCCATAAACTCTCATTTGAATTTTTGTATGCCAGGCTCTGCAAGCAAAAAAAGTTTGTCTATTTTATTTGAATGATTTGCCCGGATATAGTCAAGGGCCATTTTTCGCTGAATTTCATTCATTGCCCTGACATCCATAATTAGAAAATCTGCGGACTTATTCATATGGTTATTGATAGCCGGGAGAAATTTCTTCAGAGAGTCTGTATGGTATTGAATCGATTCCTTCGGAATACCAAAATGGTCAAATCCCTTGCCGCTATACGGGCCACTAAGCGATACGAAATCTTCCACGATTTCTCGGTCCCTGCCAAACATCCCGAATTCTCGTTCGACCAGTGCTCCGACTTCAGCCTCATTGAGATCAAATTGGTTTTTTACCGGGTCCATCCCAAGATACAGCCTTCTCTCCTCCGGAGTTTGTTTTATAAACTGCTCATACAATTTCTGTCGCTCAACCGCGGAACGTAACCCTTCTCCCCGGACTGGACCAGGTTTATCAGGTGCGCTCTGGCTCATATCAATTTCATCAATTGTGCCTTCCGCGTTCAGTCTGCCCAGAAAATACTCGCTGGCGATCATCCAGAAATTGTAGAGCTGTGCACCTGCCTTTCGCGCACGGAACGAACGAATCCAGGGATAGCGAATTTTCATCGCGTACAGGGATTCGAGTACTTCACGTACCGGCTTTCCCTGTTCCCGAATCATGATCCCCTTCGCGATCGCCACTGCCTGCGGGCGCTCCGCGTCGGGGGAACGCTCCCGTCCACCCGGCACCCGCCCCTCGTCAGCCACCTTCGCCCCCTGCTTCACATCCCCGACCGCCTCCGCCGCGTCCGCCTTCTTCGGTCCGCGTAAAACACGCGCCATCAGCCGGTCGAAGAAATTCATGATCCCGTCAATCAACTCGCGCAGCTTCGTACCCAGCGGTTTCGAGATGTGATCGAAGAAACCGGCGATATCGACTTTCACTTTCTGTTCTTTCTGATAGATGCCGCCGATCTGCTGGCGCGCGGCGCCGACCGCTTTCAGCGCGTCTTTGCCCGTCGCCTGCAACCAGCGCGCGACCATGCCCACCGGGCCCTTGAGTCGCAGCAGACCCTGCGCCCCGCCCGCCGTCAGCACCGTGCTGGCCACCTCGAAGCTGACGTTACCCGCCACGACTCCCGCCACGTTCCCGAGTTCCGCACCGACTTTTTCGCTCTTCTGTGAAAAAAATCCGATCATGCGATCGGCCAGCTTCGCACCGCCGCGCTGTACCATGCCGGTCGCGCTGGCGTACGCGTTCTGGAGCACCGTGGCTACGCTGGCAACATTGCCCGACATCGCTCTGTTCCGCAGATCGATCAGAATCGCCCGGCCGTTCGTGCCGACCCAGTTCGCGGCCGCGGTCGCCATGTTCGCCGCGCTGTGGAGGCTCGCCCCGATGTCGACCTCGCCCAGTTGGGCGAGTGCGCTCGCCGCGAACTTGCCGAGGGTATACGGCAGCTTGATCAAATCCCAGATGAACGTGAGTGTGCCCCAGATCCCGTCGACGAAGAACCCTTTGAGGAAGCCGGTGATGTAGTTTTTCACGAAATCGAAACTCGCCACCGCTCTGGCGATATTGCCGAGGATGCCTACGACCCGGTCGCCACCCTCTTGAGCGAGGCGTTGCAACATGCCCCGCACTCCGTATTTGAAGATCAGTCCGAGCACGGCCGCCGGGAGAAACCATCTGTCGGGAATGTGATCAATCGCGAAGATCGCCGTGTCGAGCGCACCCTGTGCCAGGAATCCGAGTGTTGTCTTCGGCTGCTGGCCCGGTCCGCGCGGTGCCGGTGTCTGCGCGGTCGGGCCCCGCGTTCCGCGTCGTTGCAGCAGATTGCGACTGACGCGTTGAACCCGGCTGCGCATCGCCCTGCCGATCGAAGGCGCCGCCCCCTGCTGCACCGTATGCGTCAACTCATGGGCGATGAGTCGTTTGCCCGCGCTCGATCCCGGCTGATACTGCCCCGCGCCGAAAAACACATCGCCACCGATCGTGAATGCTTTCGCGT
>CAZVZS010000098.1:0-14345 GCA_964631535.1 uncultured Leptospiraceae bacterium | reverse complement strand
TGAAAGTCCACCGCGCGCGCGCCTGGCGACTTCGCGGACGAAGCGGTTTCCGTAAAAAAACGCGTGTTCTCCGCCGGCGCGAGCGCGACGGGGCCCTCCCCGGCCGCGGGCTGGACCGGATCGGCCCCGGTCGCAACGGCCGTGTCCGCGCTCTGTTCGTTTTCCGCGGGCGGTCGCCAGACCACATCGCCGTCCGCGGTCCGGGTCAGGCGCGTGGGGCCCACAGGCGTACGCGCCTGGCCTTCGCTTTTCAGACGCCAGCCGCGCGCGCTCCCCGGCCGCACGAGCACGGATCCTTCCAGCACTTCGATTTCACGCATGTCGTCGCGTACGTTCAGAACGATCATACTGAGCGGTTCCATCTCGATCGAAGTGCCGTCTTTCAAATCGAGCAGAACCTCGGTTTCGCGCCCGGAACGCACCGTGTCGTTGCGGTACACCGGATCGCTGTCGTCCAGGCGCCCCCAGACGACACGACCCGCGGGACGGCGTCCGCCTTCCCCGTGCAGAAACGCGACCGAACCGATGACCGCGCCCGCGCCCTCCCCTTTTGCGCTAAAATCTATATAAAGCCATGCTGAAGCGAAAACGAGCACCAGGGCGGAAATCAGGCTGACGAAAAGTTCCGGACTCAGAGTGCGCCGCACATCAACCTCCGACCAGTTCGCTCGCGCCGCCCTCGAGCGCGTCGCTGGACTGCTCAAGGGATTCGCGCGCGCGCGCCGGATCGTATTCGATATGCACCATGGCACGCAGGGCTTTGAGATCACGCGGCGCCTGCGCGTCGTTTACGGCCCCCAGCACGGCGTAGACGACCTCCGGTTTCGTTTTGCCTTTGATCTTCACCTGCGGCGATGGGATGACGCGGTAACGCCCGCGCACGAGTTCAAATGCAGCAGAAGAAATCAGAATGTCCGTGCCGAAGTGTTTGTTGAGAAATTCGATGCGACTGGCCAGGTTCACCGCGTCACCGATCACGGTGTACTCCAGGCGAGTTTCCGATCCGATCTGCCCGGCGATGACTTCGCCCGTGTTGATGCCGCAGCCGAAGCGTAAGGCCGGCAGGCCCTGCGCCACCAGGCGCCGGTTGAGTTCCACCAGGGCACGGCGCATCGCCAGGGCCGCGTCCACCGCGCGCGCCGTATCGTCCGCGCGCGTCACCATCGCGCCCCAGTGCGCCATGATCGCGTCCCCGATGAATTTATCGACGATGCCGTCCTGTTCGTGCACGCAGGCGACCATGGCCGTGAAGTATTGATTCAGGATATCCACCACGGTTTCGGGCGTCATGCCTTCCGACATGCCGGTGAAATTGCGCAAATCGGAAAAGAAGATGGCGCAGAGTTTGCGTTCGCCCCCCAGGCGCGGGCCCGCCGCGAGAGCCAGTTCGGCCACGCGTGGATTGACGAATTTGCCGAACACGTCCTTGATCCGTTCTTTTTCTTTGAGACCGGCCGCCATGTGCACGAACGAATTGGTCAGGATGCCGATCTCGTCGCCGGCCGCGGGGCGAATGGCAACGTCGTAGTGACCGGCCTCAACCATCCGTGTGGCGCCCACGAGTTTCACGATCGGCACGGACAATGTGCGCGAATAAAAAAACACGAACAGGAAGACCAGCACGAAGACGATGAGCATGATCACCGCCGTCTGACGCTGCAAACGTTCGACTTCTTTGAACACCTGGTCCGCTTCCACCGTCGACACGACCCCGAGCGACCCAAGATCGAGCGTGAAAAAACTGCCCAGATACTCCACGCCCTCGTGGACGTACTCGAGCGATCCGTTGTCGATCGTACTGCCGGCCATGAGTCGCACGATCGGCACGGCCTGGAAATCGGCGCGCGCGAGCGTGACCGCCTCGTCCGTATGGGCGATCACCGCCCCGCGCGCGTCCACCAGCGCCAGACGAAAAATACTGTCGCCGCCGGCGCGGGCCACGCCGAGCAGGTCCTCCGCCAGAACGATGAGCACGAGCGCCGTCTCATCGCCGCTTTCCGCCGGCAGCGCGATCGCGAGCGCGGGCAACTTCAACTCCGGTGAAAGATTGCGAAAGGCCGTGCCGCCCGCGAAAACTTCGCTCAAAACCGGCTGCGCGCTCTGGAGCGCCGCGTCGAGCGCCGCCCGCTCCAGTTTATATTCCGCGAGGAGTCCGGTGTGGACCAGTTCGCGGCGCATGGCGAAGGCGGGACCGGCCACGCCCAGATACAGCACCCGCGGATTGCGCCGGAAAAACAACCCGGCCCGGCGCTCCTCCTCCGGACCCCCCGCCGGGGTCGCCCCCAGCAGCGATTCGAGCAGGCGTGCCTGCCCGTCCAGATCGCGCAGACGTTGCGCG
Source organism: uncultured Leptospiraceae bacterium (assembly GCA_964631535.1). Classification (GTDB taxonomy): domain Bacteria; phylum Spirochaetota; class Leptospiria; order Leptospirales; family Leptonemataceae; genus CAZVZS01. The sequence continues at coordinate 12,007 of CAZVZS010000098.1, read as the reverse complement.
ACCGCCTGGCCGTTCTGGCGGACAAGCAGTAGATTGTAGTACTGGATCAGGCTCTCGCCGTGGGCGCGAAAAATCGCCGCGGCCACCAGCAGCATGCCTGCGAGGGCCAGAACCACGATCCCCGTGATCGCCACCAGGAGCTTGATTCGGATGGTAAATCGTGAAGCTTTGAATGCGGCCGGGTCCGCGGCGGCCAACTGTGTTTCCATACTTTGAGCCAGTCCCAAAACTGTGAAATTTTTTCGATGGAGAAATCGCGGACCAGAATTGCGGTCCATGGATTGGCAGCTATTGCCGCGATTTCTTCAGTTTACATGGCCGATACCAATTCCCCCGGGCGCGACCCCTATGTTTGAAGTCGCGCCCGGGGGGAATTGGGACCGGCTCTTTATTTCAGCCGGCTGGCGCGGGCGCCAGGTTACAATGAAAAATTTTCGCCCGGGGGAGGTCCCGGTCGGGCGGATTTGATCCGGACTGGCCGGGCAAAAAATGCTGGTATTATTTGAAACCTAACGCAGTGTCAGTATCTGGAGAAGTGTCATGGACAAATATACGATTCCACCTTACATTCTATTCTCAGTTCCCGCATTTCTCGCCCTGATCGGCGTCGAAGTGCTGGTCTGCCGGTACATAAAAAAACCATACTACCGGTTGAACGACTCGATCAACGACCTGACCATGGGGGTCTACTCCCAGGTCATCGGCAAGTTTTACGCCGCCGGTTTTTTTCTGCTGTACGTTTTGATTTACGAAAAAGTCCGTTTCTGGGACCTCCCCGCGGGGAATCCGTACGGCAAAGACACCATCTGGGCCTGGGTTTTCGGTTTTCTGGCCGTCGATTTATTGTATTACTGGTTTCACCGCGTCAGCCACCAGGTGGCCGTCGTGTGGGGATCGCACGAGCCGCATCACTCCAGCGAGGAATATAATCTGTCCGTGGCCCTGCGTCAGGGTTCGTTCCAGGGTGTGTTTTCGTTCTGGTTCTACCTGCCCCTGGCTTTCCTCGGCCTGCACCCGGTGATTTTCCTGACCTGCAGCGCCTTCAACACCATCTACCAGTTCTGGATTCACACCCGCGCGATCGGCAAAATGTGGGCGCCGTTCGAATTGATCTTCAACACACCATCGCACCACCGCGTGCACCACGGGATCAATCCGAAGTACATCGACAAAAACCACGGCGGCACGCTGATCATCTGGGACAAAATCTTCGGCAGCTTCCAGGCGGAAGAAGAAGAACCCGTGTACGGCACCGTCAAGCCCCTGGCCAGTTGGAATCCGGTCTGGGGCACCGTCCAGTACTGGATCGGCCTATGGAAAAAAACCGGCAAGGTGGCCGGCCTGAAAAACAAAATTCTCGTCTGGTTGCATAAGCCGGGCTGGCAGCCGGCCGAAATGGGTGGGCCCAAACCCATCCCGGAAGTGAGCGCGGCCACGTTTCATAAGTTCGACCCGCCCATCCCGGGGGGCTCGGGCGCGTACGCGTTCACGCAATTCGCGCTGATGATTCTGGTCTACGTCGCCTTCGCTCTGCTGGTTAAAGATATTTTCTCGCTGGAAGGCGTACTGGGTGCGGCATTCATCCTCGTATCGCTCTTCAATCTGGGCATGATCATGGAAGGCCGCGCCTTCATGCTGCCGCTGGAACTGGTCCGCACGATCGGAATGGGTCTGGCGGGCCTGGGCCTCGGGTACGCGGCCGGCCTGCTCCTGCCTTTAGGGCTGCCGCTCTTCGCGATCGGCATCGGCAGCGCGGCCTGGTTTTATCGCTACTGGAAAGGAACAGGCATCGTCGCCGCGAAGACCCAGGTGGCGACGGCGGCTGGTTAGCACTACAACGGTAGCTGGCAATTTCAGAAAAATTTTTACCGGGGATCACGGGGACCACGGAGGGTGAATGCTCCGTTTCGAATTCCAGAACGTTCCGGAACGCTGAAATTCGCTGAATTTGTTGTTATGTTAAATCTGCCGGGCAGATTGGGTCGTCCCCCTCATAAAACATTTTCGGCGATTTTGCGTTCGAGCCCTTCCGCCTGACCCAGTGAGGCCAGCCAGGCCGCTTCGTCGGCGGCGAGGCCTGTCTCCAGGGCACTCAGGCGCGCCTGGCGATCGGGGGCGTGTTCGCCCGGGTGTTCCACGAACCAGGCGAGCAGAGCGTCGCGCTCGCTTTCGCCGGCCGCGAGTCGTTTTTCGATTTCGCCCGCGGTTTTTTTGAGTCGCCCGAGTTCGGCGCGCATTGCTTTGCGATCCTGATGCGAAACCGGGCCACCGCCCGAGGCACCCAGGGAGGCGGCAGCGGGCGCGGCGACGGCCACCGTAACCGGCTGACCGCCGGACTTTTTCCCGTTCTTTTTGCCGCCCCCGCCCGAACCACCAGCCTGGACCGCGGCGAGTTCCTGGCGCAGATGAAACACATAATCTTCGTAGGTACCGGGATACGCGCTCACCTGGCCCGCCCGCACCTCCAGCACATCGGTGGCGACCATGTTCACGAAGGTCCGGTCGTGACTGACGAAGAGGACCGTACCCGAAAAGGCGCGCAGCGCGGCGCCCAGGGCCTCGACCGTCTCGAAATCGAGGTGGTTGGTCGGTTCATCCAGTAAGAGCAACGAACGACGCGCGAGCAGCAATCCCGCCAGGCACACGCGCGCGCGTTCGCCCCCGCTGAGCAGGGCCACTTTCTTGCGCGTCTCGTCGCCGGAAAATAAAAACCCGCCGGCCATATCGAGAATCTGCTGGCGCGTCACGCCGGGAGCCGCGAAGCGTTCGAGCGTCGTGAGAATATCGACGGCGGGATCAAGCGCCGAGTACACATTCTGTTCATAATAGGCGATCTCGACGGCCATCGCGCGCGCCATGGATCCTTCCAGCGCCGGCAGCACGCCCGCGATCGTTTTTAGTAGAGTAGTTTTTCCCTGGCCGTTGTCGCCGAGCACGGCCATCTTCGCGCCCCGCCGCACTTCCAGATCGATGCCGGCGGCGACTTCGCGGTCCGGATAACCGATGGCCAGGCCCTCGAGGCGCAGCGCCCAGCCCTTGCGCGTTTCCACGTTTGGAATCGAAATGCGCACCCCGCCCGCCGAATGCCCGATTTCGATTTTTTCGAGCTTCGCGAGCTGTTTCATCTTCGACTGCGCCTGCTTCGCCTTGGAAGCCTTGGCGCGAAACCGATCGACGAAGTCCTGGAGTTCTTTGCGTCGTTCTTCCACGCCGCGGCTGGCCTTGACGAGCTGGGCCTGGCGTTCGTCTTTGAACGTCAGATATTCTTCCAGACCGCCCGGGAACAGAAACAACTCCCCGTTTTCGACCTCGAGCGTCAACTCACAGACGCCTTTGATAAATTCGCGGTCGTGGGTGATGAGTAAAAACCCGCCGTTCCAGTTCTGTAGGAACTCCTCCAGGAGCAGCAGGGTGCCGAGGTCCAGGTAGTTGGTGGGCTCGTCCAGCAGCAGAAAATTCGGTTCGCGTAAAAGCATTGACGCGAGTTTTACGCGCATTTGGAAGCCGCCCGGCAGCGAGTCGACCGCCCGCTCCAGCGCGTCATTTTTCAGGCCAAACCGCGCCGCCATCCGCGCGCAGTCCCAGTGTTCGCGTTCGGTGTAACGCAGCAAGAAATCGATGACGGTTTCGCCCGCGTGGTAGGGGTTTTTCTGCTCGATCCAGCCCAGCCGGAGGTCCTGGGCGCGGACGATATCGCCCCCGTCGAATTCCTCCTGGCCGAGGATCATGCGAAACAGGGTCGACTTGCCGGCCCCGTTGCGGCCGACCACGCCGATTTTCTGTTTTTCGGAAAAGGCGGCCGTGGCGTCCCGGAAAAGCACCCGGGTGCCGTAGGCTTTGCGAATATTCTGGATCTGGAAAAGTACTTTCATGGCTTGGCCGGGCTGGAGTTCCTACATTTTTCCAGGGAATGCCTGGAGCAAATGCTTTTCGGAGTAAAAAAGTGACCGGGAAATCCGATTCGTTTACGATGTATCTGCTGGCGGTGTTTCTGGGCGGGGGTCTGGGCGCTCTGGCCCGCGGCGGCCTGGCCGCGCTCGTCGGCCGGTTTCTGGAACATCCGTTTCCGTTCGGAACGCTCGCGGTCAACCTGACCGGTTGTTTTTTGATCGGCATGCTCTGGGGCCTTTCGGAAACCTTCGCCTTTCCGCTGCGCCTTCGCGCCCTGCTCTTCACCGGATTCCTCGGTGCCTTCACGACCTTTTCAACGTTCGGCCTGGAATCGATTCGCCTGGTTCTGAACGACGAATGGAGCTTCGCGGCCCTGTACGTCACCGCGAGCAACCTGGTCGGACTGGGCCTGGTCTACCTGGGGCATCTCTGCGCCCAGGTGCTGGGCCAGGGGCGCTGACATTTCGCACCCGAACGGTAAAAATCCTGGTTGAATTGGACCTCGCTCCAGGTCCCCCGTGTTGAACCATAAAACGAACCCGCCGCTGGCACGAAACGTCCAATCTGTTCGACAGAAAGCGGCCCCGAGAAAAAAAAGGTCTGACCCCATGCGCATCCGACTCCTCACTCTTTTGTTGCTGGCGCTCACCATCGCCCAGGCCTGTGACTCCCGGGCGGACGAAGTCGATCTGGAAGCGCAACAGGTCCTGTTCCTCGCGCTCCAGCAACCGACCAGGGATAGCGCCACGAACAACTGCGTGCCCCAGCAGCAGTCGGCCATTCGCTGCGCGGGCCAGGCCGGGATTTCGCAGGCCGCGTACGTGGTCGGGATCCAGACCGCGTACAGCATTTCGGTGCCCGCGGCCGCGGACGGCTCCACGGGCGGGCCCGCTGAAATCTGCCAGGTGTACCCGGGTTCGCGGGTCTGGACCGCCGGGACCTCGTACTACACCGAGCCCGGTAAAAACTGCCACTATACCTGCGAGCTCGAATACTGGGAGGACCAGACCCGGCAGGGCCGCTGCACGGCCGCGAACTACACGAGCCTGGGCAATGACCTGGCGGGCTGCGGGCCCTTCGTCTGGAAAACGACCTGCTCCGTGGCCCAGATGAACAACTGCCTGAATGCCTGCCTGGCCCAGGGCACGGTTCTTTCGCAATAGCGGGACGCTGATCGCCAGGCGGCCCCGCGCACCGGGCCCGGTTCGCCCGGAAAAATTTGTTGGCGCATCACTACCGACCATGAGGATGGTTGAAAAAAACCGGCCAGGCTCCGCATGACCAATCTCCGTGATCTTTTAAAAAACATCTACTTATTCAAAACGTTTACTGACCAGGAACTCGCCACCATCGCCGGACTGGCGAAGAAGAAGGACGTCGGCAGCGGGGCCCGCGTATTTTACGAAAACGGCGCAGCGGACGCCATGTACGTGATCGAGTACGGCACGATTCAATTTTTGAGAAAAAACTCGGAAGGCGATCTGCAGCAAATTCGCACGCTCGGACGCGGCGCGCATTTTGGCGAATTACCCCTGCTGGACGGTGAAAAACGATTCCTCACCGCGGAAGCCACGGAAAACTCGGTCCTGTACGAAATCCCGTACGACACCCTCAAGGCCGCTCTGGCCGGAGACACGAAAATGGCCGCGGACTTTTATCGCGCGATCGCCCACTTCCTGGTCGTCAGCTTACGCACGGCCACTCGCGACCTTACCGTGGCCCGCGAAATCCAGGCCCGCCATCTCTGACACGGATTCCTACTTCGACTTCGGCCAGCAACTCAGATCGCCTCCGCTATGTAGAATACACACCGCTTCGGATGATTCGCAGCGGGAAAGGGCTCCGGGTTCGCCTGTGGCCCGCGGGCCGGGCGGGACGCTGCGCGGTTTTTCGGGCGCGTCGGCGGGCAGAACCAGCACCGGACCGCAGCGCATCACCGAACGATCTTCCAGCGAAGCCGGTTCGGGAACAACCGGAGGCGCGGCCGCCGCGTCCACTGCGGCACCGGGGCCAGGAGCGGGCGCGGGAGCGGGCCTGCCCGGACCGATCGGCGTGACTTCCAGAAACCGAACGTACACGACCGGCCCGTCGGTGTCAAAAGTACGTTTCCCGGTGAGGTCCTGCACGACCTGAATTTGCCCGGTAAACTCCTGGAAAATGGGGAAATCCTCCAGACGCGCGAGGACTGCGTCTTCAGTGAGGTGTTCTTTATTCGTGAACACCCCGGTGGACCGGAAGAACTCGAACGCGAAGCGACCTTCCTCGGCCGCCGGAAAACACGCGAGACCGACGCGCTGCGCGCCCGGGCGACCGCGAACCATCAACGGACAGGCCGCGGAAACCGCGAAATTTTTGCCGGGCGGGAACATCTCGCCAAGTTGTTTTTCCGCTTCCGCGAGCAGGCGCCTGGCACGCACGGAGCGGCCGTCGGCCTGGAGTTTGCGGGCGGTCAGAATGGAACCGACGATCTTTCGCAGTGTTTCCGCGTCGAACTCGCCGCCGCCGGCCGGCGCGGCCGGGGTACCGGGCGGAGCGATTCCCGCGGCGGGCGGCTTCGCGGGCACCGGGGGCTTCGGTTGCGCTAAAACCGGCAATAAAAAGAAAAAAGCGAAAACGGGGGCGAAGAACCAGGTGAGGCGGAGCATTTACTTCTTGAGGATGCGCCCCACTTTTTCAAGGAATTTATTCAAATGGCGATACGCGCCGATCCCCACCCGCCCGCGGAGGTCATGCCAGACCCGCTGGGCCTCTTCGTATTTGCGCTGGTTGTAATAAACGGCGCCCAGATAATAGCGGGCTTTGTGGTAATCGGGGTTGATTTCCACTACCTGCAAGAAACTTTTTTCCGCTTCGTCGTACGTGCGCATTTTGCCGTGGACGAGCCCCAGGAAAAAATGCGCGCGGAGCGAACCCGGCAGAGTTTTTACGATGCGACTGAACGCCTCCCGGGCGTCTTCGTAGCGGCCCGTATCGTAAAACTCCTGGCCGCGATTGAACAACTCCTGGATTTCGCGCGCTTCGCCGACGGCCTTTTTTTTCACGCGCACGGCGATCAGCGACCGGTCGTCATTGGGCGGAAAACCTTTGAAATACGCGTCCACGTCCTTGATCAGGTTGTCCACGATTTCGCGCGGATGGGCCTGGTGGTGTTTGCTGAGAAACGCCGAGAGGCGGTCTTCGCCGTAAAACTCGTTGTCGTCGTCCCCCGCCCGGGCTTCGTAGATCCCGTCCGTGTAGTACAGCAGAGTATCGCCCTCTTCGAGCTGGTTGGTGGCGGAAACGAAGCTGGTCACCTCGGGCGGCAGACAGCCGACGATCACGCCGCCGGAAAGATTCCCGATCAGGGAAACTTCGCCCGTCCGCGGATTATGGCGATAGGGATTGGGGTGGCCGGCCACGGCCGTGATCACCTGCATGGTCTTGAGATCGATGACGCTGTAACAGGCGGTCAGGTAAAATCCGGAGTTCTGAAACATGCGGATGAGTTCGCGGTTGAGTTTTTCCATGACCACCGCGGGGTCTTCGTATTCACGCGTGTACTGCGTAAAGTAAGCCTTCACCATCGTGGTGATCAGCGCCGAAGGCACCCCGTGCCCGGAAACGTCGGTGCAGACGATGCCGAGGCGATAATCGCCCATGTCGAACACGTCGATAAAATCCCCGCCGACTTCGGATGAAGGCAGACAGACGCCCCAGATGTCCACGTACTCATTGGAGGGAAAATCGACCGGCACGATGGCGTTCTGCACCGCGTGGGCCACGCGCAACTCGTTTTCCATCTTCAGCTTGTACTTTTCCAGGATGGACTGCTGGTCCTGGATTTTTTTCATGGCCTCGTCCAGATCGATGGTGACCTGGATGAATTTATCGAAGCTGGATTCGATAACCTTTTCGAAGGCCTTGCGTTGCGTAATGTTCTGGAGGACGAGCAGAATATAACTGGCCCCCTCCATATAGAAGTAGGAGGAAGACAGCGAAAGATCCATCTTCTCGCCCGATTTCTTGAGGATGGCCAGGTCGAAATCGAGCGGCTCTTCCACCGCTCGACTCAGTTTTTCGAGGAAAGTGGCGCGAAACTGTTCGTCCGGGATGGTCAGCTCAAAGAAACGATTGCCGGTCAGATCGTGGACCGCGTAACCCGTGATCTGCGCCATGATGTCGTTGGCGAATACGACACCTTCCTCCCGGGAATACAGCAGAATCCCGACCGAGGCGTTACGAAAGATACTTTCGTAGATGCGCTCACCGATCGCTTCAATGGGCAGCCCCTGGGTCAGTGCTTGAGCCAAAAAAAGTTTCCTGGGACGATGAACTACCTGGCGACAACTTCAATCAAGGTCGGCTGGAGTTTCTGCAGTACGGGCAGAGAACTCGTTTGCCAGGTGACGTCTTTTTTATATAAAATTTTGATTCTGTATTTTTTGTCTTCCGGGGCCAGGTTCAGCTTCATGATCCAGTTCACGAAAACTTTGATCCCGCTGGAGTTCATGAATTTCAATTCCTGAAAATCCGTCTCCACTTCCTTCACGCCGCCGGCAAGGAATGCGTTGTGAATTTTTTCCATATAGGGCCCGATCTCGAGCGAGGGATCCTGCATGTCGATTTCCCCGACGATTTTAAGCGTGACCCGATCACCGCCTTCGTGGGCGGGAGTTATCGATGCTTTGCCAACTTCCAGTTTTTCCAGATTCATGTGAGTTCCTTACTTTTTTGACGACAGAGTTTTGTTCCCGGCCACCCGTCAGATGTTGAATACGGCTTTGACGCTGATACGATCGTAGGCGTAGTTCACGTCAAGGGTACCTTCCGCCTCATAGCGAATTCGCGCGAGTCCAAGCTGGCTTCGATTGGGCGAATTAACGCTGCGGCGCATCATTTCCATGTACGCTTCCAGCGGGGGCATGGAGTTGATCTCACGAATAAATTCAGTGACGATATTGGCCTGTTCTTCGGTGCAGTGGTTGACGACGAGAACCTCGACCATGTGGCCTTCGTTCAGGATCCGCAGGCGAATGAACGCGTCTTCCTGCTCCGAGTATTTAACGGCGTTTTCAACCAGCTCGCTGACGGCCATGGAAATTTTATCGGCTTTAATCTTGTTCTCAAAGGTTACAGCCAGAAAATTTTGCATGAACGAACGAACGGTGGAAACATAGGTCCACTTGGGACCAAATTTGAGCTCCACGAAGGGGGCGCTTTTTACGGTGTTCTCGGACAAGTTTAACCTCGGCGTTATCTCCAGACTTGTTGGAACCCCTCTGGCGGACCGGGAGTTCCCTTACGAAGGCCCGGTCCGGACGTTGGAAACATCGAACCGACGGTGCGGAAGTCCGGGGAGACCTTGCGAACTTCCTTCCTGCTTTTCAGGCGATCGTTTTCATAGATACGCAGGGCGGGAAAAATCACGCAACAAAAAAAACCGAAATGGGGCTCCTGAAAAATTCGGCCGAATTTTTTCGCTGCGCGAGCGGGAGAAAATCAGCCCGGGCCGCCTTCCACGACCGCTTCGGGGCTGAGAAAGCACGTACCTTCGAAAGTCGCCGCGGCGGCGGGTTCCACGACAAAATCCAGAAAATTTTCCCGCCAGATGTAACAATCCTGCGCGTGAATTCGTCCCCGGTGCACCGAAAAACCGGCCGAGTATCCACCGGCTCCCAGATTGAGTGCGAGGCGGAAGCGAACGCTCCCCGACGAGCGCGCCGCCAGCGACACGGATTTGCCCAATAAATGTGTATTCGTCCCGAAAATGCGCACACCCCGGGCGTCGTGGATGTGCAGGCCCACGGTAATATCGGGCAGATCGACTTCCGGGGCAAGTCGCACCTGGAATTCCATACGCTCCCCTGGAAAAAATACGGTACGTTCGCTGCCGGTCGCGTCCACGGCCCGGAGGGCGTATTCTTCGCGGGCAAGGGGCCGGCTCCCGCCGCCGGCGCGCGAATCATCGGCGATCAATTGCATATACCGTTCGGCCACGCGTCCGGGGTCCCCGGTATCGAGGAGTCGACCACCGTACAACAATAATAGCCGGTCACAGAGCCCGGTCAGCAGAGCCACATCATGGCTGACGACGAGAATCAGGGAGCCGGCCGCGCGAAATTCGCGCAGACGCGTCAGGCACCGCTGCTGAAAACTCGCGTCGCCCACGGCCAGGGCCTCGTCCACCAGGACCAGATCGCTGCGCAGGTACGTCGCCAGGGCGAAACCAAGACGCATCTGCATGCCCGATGAATACGTTTTGAGCGGGCGCTCCGCCGCCTCTTCCAGGCGGGCGAATTTCAGAATAGCCTCCATTCCGGCTTTTAGTTCGCCGTGGGTGTAGCCCCAGAGTCGCCCGTTATAATAGATGTTTTCGCGCGCGTTCAGGTCCGGACTGAAACCGACCCCCAGCTCCAGAATGCCACGCACCCTGCCCGTAAGAGCGAAGCCACCTTCGTCCGGGGCGGTCACGCCCGCCAGGATGCGCAGGAGGGTGCTCTTGCCCGCGCCGTTGGGACCGATCAGCCCGATGATTTCACCCTGCCCGGCTTCGAAGCTCACGGCCTCCAGCGCGCGGAATCGCACCGATCCGCCCACCAGCCCCAGGGAAAGCGCGGCCAGCAGACGTTCCCCCAGGCCCGCGAAGCCGCGGTATTCCTTCCCGAGTTCCTGAACGCGCAGTACCGTGGTCGCGGCTGTTTTCATAATTGATCGGTGGCGACCCGGTCCAGGCGAAACGCCGAAACCACGAATACCGGCAGCGAAAAAAGCGCGAAAAGGACCAGGCCGTTGAGCCAGGGGAACGCTTCGGCTTCGATTCCAAACAGCCAGTGGCGATGCCAGGTGAACAGGACGTGCAGGGGATGATAGGCGAAATACGCCCTGAACGCGGGCGGCACCGCGTACACCACCGGAGTGCTCCAGAACAAAATCTGGAGCCCGAGACGCATGAGCGGCGATACGTCCTTAAAGATAATTCCCACCCGCGCCAGCAGGAAGGACCAGCCGCCGCAGAAAAGCAGCGCGCCCGTGCCCAGCGCGAACGCCAGCAAGAGTCCAGGCTGAATGATATCCGCGCCGCGCAGCGCGCCCGCGCAACAGACGCAGGCGAATAAAATCGCGTAATGAAACACGGCCTCGGCGACAGGTACCCGCAGCAACAGGCGCGCGCCGACCGTCGTCCGCCGGATGATCTGGCGATTTTCAGCCAGGATCCCGCAGCCGCGCAGCAACATTTCAGCCAGGGGCAACCAGAGCACCATCCCGCCCAGGAGATAAAGCAGATAGTCCGGGGCGGCCGGGTCCGCAACCGCGTGGCGCTCCGTGCCGAGGAGCAACCCGAAGATTACGAAGAACAGCGCGACCTGGAACGCGTACTGGATCAAGAGCCAGACCAGACCCAGGGCCATCCCGGCATACTGGAGCGCGTAATCGCGACGCACCAGCGAATACACGAGTGAAAGATCGTCCCGCGTGCGCGCGAAAAATTTCGGCATGACCATACGGAAGGAAGCCCGGGCCCACCCCTTCGGGGCAACCGCGTTTTTTTCTCCTTGCCGCACCCCCGGGCGGGAACGGATCTGTTTGTCATGGGAACCTGTACGCGTACCACGCTAATTTTGCCGCTACTTTGCGCGGTCCTTTGCGCCTGTGAGCGGCCCGCTCCCGGCCCGGCACAGACCGGTCGGCCTGAAGCGAGCCTGCACGGAAACATTTTACCATCGGGCGAAATCGCCGTCGAAATCGCCATTCCGGACGGACACCACGCGTATCTGGACTCCGGCCGCGAAGGCAATCTGATCCCGGTCAGCTTCGTCTGGGACCTGCCCGCGGGCGCGCCCCCGAAAGTGAAGCTGGCCCCCATCGGCGAAAAGGACGCCGAATCCGGCGCCTCCGTGCTGCGCGGGAGCGGGCGCTGGGTCTTTACGCCCGCGGCGAAAAACGCCACCGGGTCCGTGAAAATCCGTTCGCAAATTTGCGACGAAATCAAAGGCATCTGTTTTCCGCCCAGGACCGAACGCCTGGAGTTGAATCCGCCGGCCTGAACGCGCGTGTCACTTTCTAACCACGCCTTCGCCCCGGTGCGCTGCTGCTGGCGGGCGGCACCCTGTTCATCCTGGCCGCGGGCTGGAATCTC
>CAZVZS010000097.1:0-15013 GCA_964631535.1 uncultured Leptospiraceae bacterium | reverse complement strand
AAAATGAACCCGCGCCTCCGCGACCCATAGGGAGCGGGGGCCATACATTGGCCGTACAGCCGGCCTGCGTATGCCCGTGGGACGCATCATAGTTTCGTTTCATGCAAAATCCGGCTTAGAGATAACCCAGCAGACGATCGAGCGCGTCGCGCGCGACCGGTTGCATGCCGCTGTGGTCGGCGTTGTACGCTCCCGATCCCTTGCTCGTATTACACGGGGTCGCGCCTTTCGAATTGCAATAGGAGGTATGCAAAGAATACTTCGCGTTCGATCCGTCGTTGCAATTCGTCATCGTGCCGTGTTTGTTGTAACCGCACGCGCCGGAAAAATTCACGAGCTTGTCGTCCTCGCCTTTGATGGCGGTGGCGGCTGGCTGGCTGGATTTGTGTCCCGCCAGACAATAAATGGTTCTTTCGGGCACGTTGTGGTTGAAACTGCGCGCCGTACCGGTTCGCAGCGAAACCGTCATGGCGTTCGGCTCGCCCGCGACGGCCCAGCCCAGCAGCGCGAGGAAGGGACTGATCGCCGTGGCGTTCGTGCCGATGTCGGCGATCGAAGAACCGCCGGCAGCGCTCGCGCCGGCGACGACGTAAAGAAATCCGGCGGGCGGCGAATGCGTGGCCAGCCAGTATTCGGTCGCGTAACATCCGGCGCTGTGGCAGACGACGACGCAGCGATTGCTGCCGGAGCAGTAATTGTTGATCGCGGTCTGGAGTTTGGTCTGCGCGCGCGTGGAACCGGTCGTGCGCGGGTCCTGGGTGGAATCGTAGTTTACGAAACGCCTGGCCCAGGCGCCGGAGGAACGGGTTTTGTTGGCCGGTCCGTAGGAGTCAGAGTTACCCCAGCGACTGCCGTCCGTGTCGGACAGGCCGCTCGAGTTGCCACCTTTCCCGTGGACGAAGACCACGTAATTCGCGGCGAAGGCCGGAGCCGCCACCCCGAGGATCGCCAGCGTGAAGAGGGTCGCCGACATTCCCTTTAGTGTTTGTGTTAATTTTCTCATGAACAATTCTCCTGTGTAAGTAAAACGACCCGCCCGCGTGGAGCGCGGGCGAATCGTGAATCGCATAAAGCAAGAAGTATGCCCGCACCGGCCGCGCACGGAGGGCCCAGGTTTCGCGAATGGAGGCGGTTTACGACCGGAAGGGTGCCGAATTTTCGGAAAAAGCCGGAAAATGAGCCGCCGAATTTTCGGCGGGCCACGCGGCGACCGCCGAACGCGGGCCACGCGGTTCGGGCGCGGACACCCACCGGCCTGCGTATAAATGCGCGATTTTTTTCGCTCCCGGGTGTACCTGTTTTCTCGGAATCGTCTTGACCAGGCGGGAACCAGCCTTCCAAATTCGGCTTTTTGCGCCGGGCGAAATTTGCCCTGCTCGCACACGGAGATACAAATGAATCGATTCATCCGTAACGGCCTTGCCGTTTTCTATTTCGCCGTGCTCACGGCAACCATGAGTAATTGTTTTCTGCTTGCCGAACTGGGAGTACCGGTCCCGGGTTATGTTCCCGGCGCCACGGTTAAAGACAAAGTCGCCGAATCAGCTCCGCTGGGGCTCGCGTTCGGCGTGGCTCTGTACTGCGGGCGGTTTACGAATTCGAACGATTGTAATACTTCGCTTTCCAGCGGACGGAATGAAGGCATGGGTCTCGCGTTCCTGATCACGCCGGACCAGATGCCGATTGACGATCAGGTGTACTACGGCAATTACCAGGCTACCGCCTGCGCGGACGCCGTGTTTTTCAACTTTTTCTTTCTGCCATACATCTATCTCCAGGCGAAAGAAACCACCACATCGGGCGGTAAAACGCTCCAGGACCCGTCGGGGAAAATCAAAGAAAGTGTGGTGGTGACCGCGGCCATGGCCGGTTCGGCCTGCCAGGCAGGCCTGAACTCCAGCGAGGCGGATGCGGAATCGGGAGACTCGGAATCGGAAAGCGAATCGGAAGCCAGGGCCACCCGGCCGTCCGCGGGCGTTTTCACGCGGCCGCTGGAGTTGTAAACGGGCGGCAATCGCAAGAAACAATTGTAGTTGCCGCGTTTCCCGGGTTTATCACAATCACTCCGGTGAACGCGGCGGTTATCCAAAAAACTCTCTCCGACCGGTTTGCAAGCCAGCCTGAAATCGCGGCGGTGTATCTGTTCGGCAGTGTCGCGCGCGGCACCCAACACTCCAGGAGCGATGTGGACCTGGGTATACTATATGAAGAAACTCCACCCAGGACCCTGAGCGGTCGGCCTTTTGGACTGGAAGCGGATCTGACCGAACTGGTGGGCCTTCCCGTTCAGATCGTCGTCCTGAATGACGCTCCGGTTGATTTGATCCATCGCGTACTGCGCGACGGAATCCTGATTCAGGAGAACAACCCGGGCCGAAGAATCGCGTTTGAAGTGAGGGCGCGTAATGAATACTGGGATTTGAAACCCGTTCTTGATCGTTACCGGGGGGCAGAATGACGGACGAGGACCTGGTAAAAAAGAAACTCGCCTTTATCGAAACCTGTTTGAATGACCTGCGGCGGCTGGGGCGACCGGACCAGCTTGATGACCTTAAAGAGCGGCGCTTTGTCGAACACACTTTGCAGATCTGCCTGCAGGCGATCCAGGACGTGGCCTCCCACGTAACATCAGATGAAAAGCTGGGCGAACCGCGTACGAACGCGGAACTTTTCTCCCTGCTTGCCAGGGGGAACTGGATCACTCCGGAACTCGCGGAAATTCTGCGAGCGGCAATCGGTTTTCGCAATGTGCTCGTCCACGGTTATACGGACGTGGACCTTATTATCATGCGTGATGTGCTTATAAATCGCCTCGTAGACCTCCAGGCGTTCGTCGATCAAATTCGCGCGCGCATCCGTTGACCTGGACTGCGCGAAATAATTGCACAACCACGCAACGCGCGGAGTCGGTGGCGGTCAGGGCCCCCTCACGCGAGGGCGGCTTCGATCCGGTCCAGATGATTCTGGCGATGAAAATAACGCTTGAACCAGCGCTCGCGGCCGGTGGTCTCAAGCGCGCGCTGGCGCTCCGCGTCCAGGCTGGCTACAAGGGCGTCAATTTCATCCGCCGCCTCCGTTACCAGGCGTTTGCCGTTTTCGAAGTCGATCCCTGCGCACAGGAAACGGGCCGCGTCATTGATCGCGTTAATATTGTCTTCGTCGGGCACGGCCGTCAGGCGACCCGTGTCCAGCCAGAGCCGGATGCGCACCGTGGTTTTTTTATCCCAGAAGGCGAGATGACAGAGCTGGGTGCCAACGGTCCAGCCGCCGCCCAGGTCCTTTCGCCAGAGATCGGCGCTCAGACGCGCGAGCAGGGCGGTCAAACGGTCTTTTTGTAATTTATTGGCAGCGAAAAAATCCATTACGATCCTATTTCTCCGCCCGCATCGTCGACAGCAAGCGATTCATCGTTTTTGAGAACGCGTCAAGGGCCGTCGCAGGGTCAGGCGATAACCACCTTCAGCGTCCTTTTCGAGCGACTGGCGCAGCACCGTTTTGAGTTCGAGCGCGCGTTCATCGGCACGGGTAGTTTCGCCCGCTGGCCCGACCCCGTCCGGGTCAGGCGGCAGCATGCCGCCCAGTAGGTCGAGGGCCGCGAGCAGCATGCGTCCGCCGGCATTGGCCATTTCGCGCGAGCGTTCCTCCCGGTCCGTTCCCGGGGCATGCGCGCGGGCCTTTTCGCTCCGGTCCTGCGGGGCCGGCGGCTTTTTTCCGGTAAGGATATCGAGCCGCCGCCGCAGTTCCTCCAGGCTCGAAGCGATTAAAGCGGGTCACCAGGGATTGCCGCTGCTTCTGCGGAACGGAACCATCAAGTCGCACGTACCCGAAGCCGATTTTTTTACCCGATCCTCGATCATATCGAGCATCCTCGTCCATTCCGAAAATACGATGACCTTTCGTTCCTCGGAGGCGTGCAGAACGCCGAGAATCGTCGCCAGTTCATCCAGTTTGCTCGAATAACCTGGCGGCTGTTTGTCCACCAGGTGGATGGACAGCCGGAGCCCGTCGTATATCCGCGACGGTTCGTTTGAGCCTGGCGCGGGCCACGGCCCGATCGAGCAATTCTTCCGCGTCCGGAAATACGAAGATTTCACGGCCCCGGGCGGGGCGCAGGTTCGCAGCGCTTTTATCAGGGGTTCCGGATTTTCGGTTGGAATGTCTCTTTCAATGAAATCGGCGAAAATCTCGCGGGTTTCCTCGTCTGCATTTTGTGGCAATAACAGTCGCAGGGAAGCTTTCGTTTCGTAATGCGCCTGGAGTACGGGCTCCGGCGGACGGTACGGTTTTTTCCAGGCCGCGGCCGAAAATCGCCGGTTTCGTTTCAGGCGGTCCAGGGCGTACAGGATATGTTTACAGGTGCCGAGGGTGTTTTTGCGAAAGTCGGGGCAGGCGCAGTACGATTCGCCGCGCTGCTTTCCACTTTTCCACTCGCTTCGCTGGTGATTACGTAATCCGTCCAGAGACGGGCCGGGTCCATGGAATGGAGCCGCATTTTTTCCTTGCGCGCCCGATCCATTCGTTCGGAGAGCGCCCGCTGTTCGAGTTCGGCCTCGTTGAGGTGTTCCAGCGGCACGGTTTCGGCGGGCGGAGCGGCGAGGCCGAGCAGGGTCTTTTCCTCCAGCACGAGCGAAAAGGCGGCGCCCACTTGTTCGCAGGGCCCTTCGCAGGCGCTGCACGAATAGCCGATGTGCCCGCGAGCACCGGGATCGGATTCCAGTCGGACCCTGGTGCGCCCAAAACGAATTTCGAGCAGATCGTCTTCGAGGGTGACCTGGTTTTCGACGTCGATCGGCAGAGACCCGCCGGCCTGGATCAATTTCGCGCCGCTTTTGCCGAGCAGACTGACCGCCTGCCGATAGGAAAGATGCGAAAGGCGATCGGCGAGTCGCATGCGCCAAGCTCTCTTTCGCGCATTTGGGGTCTACAAGTTTTAGTGTACTGAAAATTTCGCGGGTAAGAGCACCTGGCCATAAGTGCCTAAAAATGGACGATCCGGATCTGGAGAGGGGCGATTCCTGGTGGGAGGCAGATGTGTCCCGCGCGGTCCCGCGGAGGATTACTTTTTCGTGCGGCAGGGCAGGTCAGGCATGCGCCGGGCGTTGTTAAAGGTGTTACACATCAGTAATGAACTCGTGGCTGCTGAGAATCGCCGTATCGTTCATCTGAGCCCTGACCGTGTCGATGCGAAGCACCCATCTGCCGAAGGCAAGCTTGCCCTCGGGTGATCGAATTTTTTCACGATTTTTGCACCATCCCGCGACCCATTCTTTTTTATGTGCGCCGTCGGTGGTGGTCGAACTTTCGTGCGTTTGTTTTTCTTTCTGGAATGCTTCACCCACGCGATCTATTTCGCTTCGGCATTTACATGCTGCTGCCGAAACGTTCGCTTGCGCTCCTCCTGCTTCTGCGCGAACGGGAAAACGCCGTTTTGTGTCGCCGGCGGAGGGGGCCGGTGAAAACGCACTGGCAGGACCGGGCGCGCATTGCCACCATCGCGCGGCGGCTGGGGCCGCTCGCCCGGCGATTCATTCGCCTTGTTTCACCTGACACGCTTACGCGTTGGATGAACGATTTGTCCAATTCGCTCTGTAATCTGCGCGTGCTCCGGGGCCGGTTCCAGGTCTGGTTGTTAAAAAAACTCGGGTGGCGACCGCGCAAAATCGGGCGCCCGCGACTCAGGCGCGAAATCGTGTCCGCGATCAAAAAAATCGCGACGGAGAATCCGCGCTACGGTATCGACCGGATTCGCGGTGAGTTGTTCATGCTCGGGCTTTTCTGTTCGCGCGAATCGATCGGGAAAATTCTCAGGAGTAACTTCCCCGACCGCTTCGCACGGCGCGGTGAGTCCGGGCTTTCCTGGGCGCAGTTTTTTTTCGCGTTGCGTGAGGGCACTCACGCCATGGATTTTTTTTGCCTGAAAACGATCTTCGGTCAGCAGCTTTTCTGTTTGTTTCTCATCGATCACTGCAATCGTAAATGTTTTCATATGGCCGCGACGCTTTCGCCCTCGCCGCAGTGGGTCATGGGGGCAGTGCGCCGGGCCTATGTCAATCATCCGCTCCCGGAAAGGTTGATTTCAGACAACGACGGCAATTTTTCGCTCTGGTTTTCGAAAAAGCTAAGGGAGGAATTCGGCATTCGGCATCATCGGAGCACGCCGCACAGCCCCTGGGAGAACGGCGTGGCCGAACGTTTCGTGCGGACGGTGCGGGAGGACGTCTTCGACCGTCTGCCGCCGATGCTGGATTCGCGACATGCGGAAAGGATCATGGCGCGTTATCTACTGTTTTACAACCGGTTTCGCACGCATCTCACGCTGGACATGAACACACCGAAGGGCCGCATTCGGCAGGAGCGCACGCCGGAATCGGCGTTTATTGAGCGTGTTGCGCTTTTTCACGGATTGTGGGGTTTTTATCGCTGGGGCGCAAAGGTGGCTTACGGCAAGCAGGGGTGATTGGAGGCGAACGGGCGGGGCCCGTTCGCTTTGCGAATTCGTCGCGGGATGGCGCGGGGTTTTGGTCCGCGGATTGTTTTTGGACGGTACACTATCAGTCAACGCGCAAAAATTCAAAAATCGCCCGGGCGACGATCCGACTGGCGTAGGGAGTATGGTGGCATTGATCGAAAAATAATTTTTCCGTGTCTTTTCTATGACCACGCAGGACTGGGAGTAAATCCAGAAAGGGAATTTTGCTTTCCGCAAGCATGGCGCGCATCCGCTCCTGGGGGAAGGTGTTCGGATGTTCCGCGTACACCTGTAAATCCACCGGGTGCATAATAACATAAAGCTTGAAAGAATGAACTTTTGAAAGTCGAACCAGTTCGTTGAACAGGGGAGCGGTTCGATCCCAGGCAGTGTCGCTGTACGCGCTGCCCCAATCGCGAAAATGTCGGTGCATCTGCGCGTTGAAGCCCGCTTCACTCTTGAGAGGATCTCCTGGCCCGGCGGGAAACCGGGTTTTCACTTCCTGGAACCAATCGATCATTTCGAGATCGTAAATCTCCGCGGCTTTGTCTGAATCGAGGGCGGCAGCGTTTATCGCCTTGAAAATGTAGTGGGCCAGCCAGCTCGCCTGGAGAGCGGGAGGCGGATTAAGGATCTTCACGTACGGAGAAGGAGCGAAATCGTTCAAGTAAAACCCGAGCACGACGCCGTCCGGCTCCGTTTTCACCCCGGCTTCCAGAAGAATGGCCAATTCGTTCTGCAGGCTGATCGCCCCGACGCCCGCGTTCACCGTTTCGATAGGTCGGCCTTCCTGTTTTGAATACGTTTCAACAAGTCGGACGAAGGTATCCTCTTCGGGCAGGTAGTCCGCGAGCGTTATAGAATCGCCCAGAAACAATACGCGCCGATGCGTTTTCGCGCTGAGCTCGGGATTCCGAAAACCGAGCGAATTGGTGCGAATCATTAAATCCAGTTTACTGAGCGAGTGATTTCGGATTTTCGCCTCAACGTTTGGCTTGATCCTCCGGCCAGTGCCGGTTTCAAAGTATAGCCCATCCGCTGCCGGGGATACTGGAGCGGGGGTTGGGGCGGTTCTCTGTTCCACGAAAACCATCTGTGGTGGGGGGAAAAACAGACGGATGATTCCCTCTCCCAGAGCGAGAGCAATAAGAATGGAAAGAGAAAGGGAGAGTGCTGTGAATAATAAATTTCGACCGGCCAACCTACCCATGAGCATGGATCAAAAAATCCCCTCAGGGAACCGGGTGCAACCACATTTTCGGCAACCTTGAAAGCGCTGGCTCGCTCAGTTGATTTTCACGTAAATATAAACGGCGATATTCCGTGGGCGCGCTTCCGGTCCACCGGACGCCGCAATCGCGCCCACGCTCCCTAAATTCGGCTCGCCACAGGTAGTATCGGTGGGAAAGGTCGTAGTATTACAATCAGATTGTAGCAGATATTGATAGGAACCATTGGTGTGGTTATGCGATTTATTTTCATCCGCCTGGTAACTGCCTGCGGCGCGCGTGTCCGGATCCTGGAGACCGTCCGAACGACCGACGTTCAGGCCCCGTAAAAACATACCCCGCATGTCAGGAACGGTCGTACTCCCGGTAATTGTAGCATAAGAAGATCCACCAATCCCCCTTCCGTCAGCGAGCGTCCAGCGGCTTGTGGAAGCGTTGAAAGTGGCAGGATCTCCGGCCTGTGCCGCGAATTGAGTTGAATTAAGCAGGGAGGAAATAACAGTTCCGACGGGGGCGCTCGCGGTTATTCTTGAATTGAGGGCGTCAAAGTTCGCGTTGATTTGAGAAGCGCTTACAACCTCACCCGATCCGAAAACAAACGGGAGCGAGACGGTTTGCGCCAGTAATACAGTCGCAAAAATCGAAACCGCGACTGCGAAAAAAATAATACCTGTGAATTTCCCGCGCATATATTTTATGGAATGGACGGTCCGGTTAAGAAATTTCAGGACTCCACCTCTCCCCCAGCATCAGCTATTATCAGCCTCGTGCGAACGAAAACCCTACGACAATCAGGTCCGGGAGACCAGTCGCGTTTCCGACGAAACTAAAGCCTTTTTAGGATTCGCGTTGTAGTCGAACAAAAAAGACGGCGTCGGAATGGTTTTTTCGCGAAAATTGAGTGATAAATCGCGAAAATTGAATTTTTTGGTAATGATAGGATCGAAACTAAAATTTCTTTTGAATATTATTACCCGGCGTGTTTTGTGTCGCTGAAAACCCGGGAAGAGCCGTCGGTTTCGCAATTCATTTCCCCGGTCGGCGAACAGTGAATTGTGACCGGTTAACATTTCTGCACATTTTCCTTAACGCCCCCCGGAGAAAACAGAGTCTGGCCTCAAAACGGTGCGTTTCTGTTCCGAAAGTGGAATTTTCCCGATTTTGGGCCTAAATTCGCGCTTGAACCAACCGATTAAGCCCCTCCCGGTCATCATTTTCCCCGAAAAACCCCAAAAATCCCGTATTTCATCGCTACCTTCACATCTCAGATGACTCGATTCACGTAATTCATGCCTCCTGACCCATTCCGGATGCCGACCGAGCCATCGGAGATGGCAAGGTCCCCATCGCCGATGGCATTTTTTCGCGTGATTTATGGCACCGAAGCCATCCGGGATGAGGCGGGTCCCATCGCCGGGGCGAAGGGAGTGATCGCGGAGGGGAAGGTTCTCATCTCAGGTGGGGAGGGTGCCATCGGCGAGGGGACGGTTCTCATCGCCGGTGTGGAAGGAGTCGTCGGAGCTGGCTCGGTTGCCATCGCGGATGATGATTTTTGCTTTGATTTATGTGAAGCTCGCCATCCGGGAGGGGAAGGGAGCCTTCTGAGATGACAACCTTCCCCTCCGGTACGGGACTGTTCAGACGGGATCAGCCGCCGGTCGCGGTGGCGGCGGGAACCTCCTCCTCTTCGGGGGCATGGGCGGCCTTCTTGAACAGTTCGGCCGTCATTTCGACGAACTGGGTGGCACCGGGCAGGTCAGGCATGCGCTGGGCGTTGTTATAGGTGTTGCGCATCTCGCGATAGAACTCGTGGCTGCTGAGAATCGCCGTATCGCTCATCTGAGCCCTGACCGTGTCGATGCGAAGCGTCCATTTGTCGAAGGTAACCTTGCCCTCGTAGTCGCGACCGATTTCTTCGACGGGGGCGTAGGCCATGCTGAGCTGGACGTTCTGCTGGAGGTGGTCGAGTCCCCGTTTGAGGGTTCGCATCCGTGAGTCGGTTGCCCGGGACAGATGCTGACGCTCGTGCGGGGTGAGGGTGATGACGTGCGGTCGGATCAACTCTTCGATGGAACTCAGGTGCTTTTCAAGGGCAGCCTGATCCTCCGCGGTCATGTTGAAACTTATGCGGTTTTGCATATTCGTATCCTTAAACTTTGATTTTTTGTGCCGCGTGAGAGCAGGTCGCCGTGGCGTCTGTCCCGTGGGTCCGATTTTCGTTCCTTACGCGCACATTTTATATTCGTTTGAGGGATCGGTCAGTCCCAAAAAAACGTGAGTGGCGCGAAAAAAATTTAAGGGGCGGGAATTACGAAAAATAACGAAATCGTTTGAATTCGGGGTTCGGGCGAATTCGGGTTTCGTGCGGTTTTCGGCCGGTTCGGAGCAATCTGGTATATTTTGGATTAAAAAATTGCCCGGGAGCTGTGAATTTTCGCGTGGTAACGTGGAATCTGTGGCGTAATTTTCGTCAATGTTCACATAAATTACGAAAATCAGCCTCTCTCCCGGAACTTACCCCATGGTCCTGAAAATCGCGGATCTCCAGAAAATTATGAACGCACCCGTCGGACGGGTGCGGAAATTTCACCCTGATATTTTGAAAACGTTTGAAAAGTACGCGATCAATACGCCCCTGCGCATGGCGCACTTTTTGGCCCAGCTCGGCCATGAATCGGGGGCGCTGCAGTACGTGGAAGAAATCTGGCCGAATCCGGGTCTGGACGCGCGGGGAGTGGCCACGCGCGGGAACCAATGGCAATTAAAATACGAAGGGCGCCGGGATCTGGGGAATACACAGGTGGGGGACGGCTACCGGTTTCGCGGGCGGGGCCTGATTCAGTTGACCGGTCGCGCGAATTACGTTTCGTTGGGGAAGGCGGTCGGAAAGAACCTCGTTTCGGGGAAAAATCCGGATAAAGTCGCGCAAGTTCCGCTCGCTGTTTCGGTCGCGGGCTGGTTCTGGGATTCGCGCAAGCTCAACGTTCTCGCGGACCGCGACGACGTGAACGCGATCACGAAGAAAATAAACGGCGGGATCAACGGGCTGGCGGTCCGGAAAAAGTATCTCGCCCGGGCGCGTCAGGTTTTACTTGTGGACGCTCCGGTCGTGACGTACAAAATCGTGAAGGGTGATACGCTCGGGAAAATCGCGAAGGCGCGCGGGGTTACGCTCGCGAAATTATTGGCCGCGAATCCGGAGATTAAGGACGCGAATAAGATTAAGGTCGGGCAGGTGGTGCGGGTGCCGGGGTGAGTCGCCTTCAGTGGTTGGAAATTTTTAAGAATTGTAGGGCCTTATGGTGTAACCCGCTAAAAACTTCCTTGCCATTGGGCTCGAATGGTTGAACAATGCTGACCCATGAGCTTTAATCCTCAAACGATTCTTTGTTTTCGCTCTTCCCTTTATTCCCCAACGGACAATCCAGGAGCAGATACCCTGTCCATCCTTGAACGTTACTATTCGCTTGTGATTCCCGGTATTCTAAGTGCTGGGGGTTTTATCGAAGGGGTATTTAGAGGTCGGATTTTCGCGTACTGGGATATTGACAATGAAAACCAGGGGGACGTGATGGCGCACGCCCTCTCGACTGGATTGAAATTTGTCGCCGCCTACGCGCAGGATTCCTCCCTGTCCATGACTCTGGCCATGGAACTGGCGGGAACACAACGTTGGACGCTTCCGAATGAAAATGGTCGACTTCCGATTGTACATCTGGGCGAAAGAGTCCTGGTACTTGAGGAATACATCATGAATCAGGAGTATTATTCGCCGAATACGGTCCTGATTGGCGGTCGCCTGAAGGAATTCGCGGAAGCGGCGGGTTTGACGGATATGAAAACGGTTAAATTGACGTTTTCAGAATTCCCGCGCAAATTTAACGACCAGACGCTTTACAGGGTTACTACGTGAACCCTATTTTTGGAAAAGTGCTTTGCCGCCTTTTTCCAGAAGGATGATGAGTGAATAGATTCCGAATACGGTTCCAACCGGAAAGTTCAGGAGATTGATAACACTTAAAATTAGCCCGAGTTGGCGGCCGCGCGGATGGTGCTGGATTACGAGAACCCCGGTCGCGTAACAAAAGGTAATCAAAGGCAAAATCAGGGGTAAAAAGACCCAGGATTGATTCTTCGGGACGATTACCATCACGGCTATGGCTAGGCCCAGTCCCATTGTCCCTACCAGCAGATAGTAACAGCCGATCGCGAAAACGTGGCGTTCGATATTTGAGAATTCTTTCCAGTTCATGGTTCAGAAGCGTCAGTTGGTCTCAAGTTCTACCGTGAAATATCCTGTGTCTCTTTATGATCTGGTGTTGCATTGTAAAATTTTTCTGCTAGTTCATCATAAAGGCTTTGGCCATCAAACGGTTTTTCAGTATCAAGAGAAACTAATGCCTGAATAAATTCCTCTGGGGGTAAATAATTATGATCTTTGATATAATGAATAATGAGGTTTGGTGCAACGTATATTTTCCCATCCCATGGCACCCAAATTTCGGAATTTCCTAACAAGGTCTTTTTCCCATTTTTCTCGCTGTATAGTCCGCTCGCCCCACATTTTGGGCAGGAGTGAATTCCGCGCATAACATTCACGATTCCCCGAAATTTCCCCCGTTCGGCAACGATGTCTTTCAGTTTTTCAAGAGCATTACTTGGAATAGGCCCGATATTCACACCATGCTCAAGGTCAATCCAGCCAATATTAATTATATTGGGAAACGTTACGCCGTTAAAATATTCATAACTTGATAAATCTTCGTAATACATTTAACTTCCCTACCTTAAAGTCGTGCAGGCTGCCCAATCCATATGCCCCATTCCTTGCTTTAACAGTTCTGACAATCGCGTTGAATCTTCAACCGTAAGCGATTTTTCAAATATTGTTAGCCCCGTCGGGGCCTTCAAATGATAATTCGGCACGGACGCTCCGGGCAAATGGGACGCTGCTCCTTCTAATTGCATCATTACACGTTGATCGCGCATGGCTAAAGTGGATAGATCGTCGTAGTTCCCTGATTCAATCAGTTGCCCAACTCGGTCGCTTATTTTCCCACCTGGCTTTGACCAAATGGTAAGTGATGTGCCTTCAGGAATGACCGCATCCCCACTGCCGAATCGATATTCACCATGTCCCGCAAAAGATCTGCCAGTGCCACCGGGGTTTACTTTCGTAGCGTAACTTTCTCCGGTTCCAGATCGGAATAGAGAATCCCATTCCGCATTTCTGGGTCGAACAGGCGTTTTCGTCAAGTTTATTGCGTCGAAAGCGTCGTGAAAACCGCCAAGATCAACTTTCCCTCCGAGAGTGATTTGTGCTCTGATTCGGTCATTGAATTTGCCGATGGCAATGTTTTCATCGCTGAGTTGTTTTGCCAGATTGTACCGCTCGGCCGCTTTTGCGTTCTCGATGGCAACACGCTCGGATGCGGATATTACCCGTTCTGCTCGCATCAGCCTCTGGCTATCGGCCATCAGGGAGGAAGCGGTCCGAACTGTTCGTGTAATGTCGAAAGCGGTATCCAGCTCCCTGAAGGTCATCAAGGCCCGGGCGCTGGCGAAGGCTGCCTTCGCTCCGCTTTTCGCGGCGGCATAAATTCCTCCAGTCGTCACCGTGGCCGCAAGGTCGACCCCTACGGCAACAGGCGTGGTGTATTTGGAATAACTTGCCCGGGCCGCTTCATGGTTTTCGTTGAAAGCGATTTCCTCGGCCCAGCCCTGAAATGAGTTGCGGCCGAATTTGTACAATGCGTTCGAGGCGCCAAAATCGAAATTGGAGAAAAATTCAGCACCCCCGGCCAGATATCGGTCGCCCGTGCTGAAATCCTTGCGGTAGATTTCAGCGATGCGTCCGGCGGTCGCCCGTTCGGCCCCGCTCAGGATCCGATTCGTTTCGCCCTCCCGTGCCTGAACCCAGCCCGTGCCGGACGTATCGCTGTTAAACATGCGGGGCATCAGGGCGTTCATTTCGCCCTGGGCCCAGATATCATTCTCAATCTTGATTTTGAGCGATTGCCCGCCTTTGGTCTGCGGACCGAGCGTGGCGTTTTCAGAGTTGCGATTGTACCCGTCAATCAACCCGCCCTGCACCGGCAGACCGTTATGGTAGGTGCCGTCCTGGCCCTGCATGTAGACTTTGCCGTTGGTTGCGTCATACGCGATTATTCTGGTCTTGACTCCCCGGTAATCAATGACGCTGCCCGCTTTCAGATCGTCGGCGGTCCACGGGTTCTGCTGGCGCTGCCCGGCTTCAGCCTGGCGTTTGGTCACGGCCTCTTCGGACAGGAACCTGCCGTGCAGTTCCTTCATCCGTGCCGCCTTTGTTTCCTCCGAATAGAATCTGTACCCGATTTCCTTTTTGAAATCCATCACGGCCGATTCGTAATCCAGATTGGCCGCGACCTGTGCCTGCCCGGCGGATGAGAGCATCGGGTTTTTGTTCCCCATCACTTTCTGGAGCGACTCGCCGTTCATCACGCGCAGTGCCTGCGACTCGTTCAGATCATACTGCGTCATGAGCCCGCGTACGTTCGAATCGTAACGTTGCCCCGCCTGCGTGTGCGCGTTGTATCTTTCCTGATACGCGGCCGGGTCGATATTCGCCGGGTCCATGCCCATGCTTTGAATCATCTCGATGACCTGGGCGTCCGAGACCATGCCGTTGGTGGCGCTTTTGCTGAACATCGCCATCAATTCTTTACGATCAGCCTCTGACAGGTGCGGATTGTTCTTGTCGGATTCATAAGCCGCCATTGCCCGCTTCGCCGCTTCGGCCGGGCTGTGCTGCGGATTATGCTGTCCTGAGTTTCGTAAATTGTTCGCGGCTTCCTGGCGTTCCTTCTGGCTCACCGCGCCCGCCGCGCCGAGCAGGATATCGAGTTGTTGTTTCTGATACGGACTGGGGGCGCCGTTTTTCTCCGCCCAGTCGTTGGCGATTTGTTGCGCCAGTTCGACACTCTCGTGTTCCGCTTTGCTTTCGTTGGCGTCCTTCGCCAGTGCGCCGCCCAGCGCGCCACCGGCCAGGCCACCTAACGTTTGAAAGATTCCCCCGCCGTTGCGGCGCGCGTTCATTAGATCGTTTTTGAATCCAAGAGCCGCCTTAAAGTGATTGGTCGCGACGGATGTCGCCGCCCCACCGACGATATCCCAGGCCGCGCCGCCGAAGTCGCCAACCTGCGCCATGAAACCTTCCGGTTGCGGCGGTGCCAGTTCCAACCCCCTGGCGATATTACTGGCCTTGATCGACGCGCCTTTGGCCTTCCCGGCGCCATAGGCGGCGGACGCCCCGGCGATCCCCGCGTTCAGCAATTCT
>CAZVZS010000096.1:0-15130 GCA_964631535.1 uncultured Leptospiraceae bacterium | reverse complement strand
CAAAACACCGGAACCGAACCCGACTCCCCTCGCCGATTCAGGATACGTCGCCCGCCTGCCGGGCTCGAACGGAACGCGGCGGGTCAACGGGAAAGTCATCAGAGACCGCCAGCAGAATCTGATTCAGATGCCGACGGGACCGGACGGGATTCAACGCGTCCTGATGCGTGACGCACGCGGGATCAAGATCGTCGAACGCCATCCGCCGGGAAAGAATGGGATCGCGCGGCAGAAGGTGTATCGCATGACGGTGGCGGAGGCGGCGCGAGCGGGAGCCCTTGGGCAAAGCGAGGAGCCGTTACAACGGGCGAACGACGGCGCATTAAAAACATCAGTCGATACGGCGACGCGCATCGAATCAAAACGCGGGGGCGGTGAAACTCTCCACGATTCGGACCGTGAATTTTTCGAGACACGCATGGACGCCGACTTTTCCGGAGTGCGGATCCACCGTGACGCCGAAGCGGCCAGTCTCGCGAAGGATGTGAACGCGAAGGCATTCACGATCGGTGGCGATGTTTTCTTCAACGAAGGGCAGTATCAACCGGGATCGAGCGCCGGGAAACGACTCATCGCGCATGAGTTGACGCATACGGTGCAGCAGGGGGCGGCGGAGCGGATTGCAAGAGAGCCGGAGGGAGAGATTCAGCGTGAGAAAGAAGGTGACCTCATTAAAAAATATGCTCCGGCGCGAAATTTCCATGATTTGATTGCTCTGGTTCGCGAGGCGGAGTTGAAACTCATCCGTTACGGCTACACAAGCGTTGACGATCGAATCCATGTTTTGCGGGGCATATATTATGGGACAAAATGGAGCGCGGATTTTAAGAAAGAAAAAAGTGAAACAAGGAACGTAGGTTTTTCGGTCTATACTGGCTTCACTCCTGTCCCGGATGATCCGCAGAAAATTCTGGGTAACGGTCTATTCGAAGCTTTATTAAAGAGCCAGGATGTAACGGATGGAGGGCGCCATATCGATTTCGGACATCTATTAATCGGACTGGATGCGCGTCGAAGCACCGCCGCTCGTTCTTTTAAATTCCCGACAATGGGAGGAAGCGGACTGGCAATCGTCACCTGGCTCGGAGACCTCGGCGGCGGAACGGGAATGCTTGCGTTCAAACGCGTAAATGAACCGGAACTCCGGGCAGTTTCCGTATTCCGGGGGACGGATTTTGGCGGCTCGATCAATCTTGAAGGAGATATTGCCGGTTATCTCGTCGGACGCGATCCCGCCGCGACGAATGGGGCGAGCGCTATATCCATACCGGAAGGCCGGGGAATTGCGGACGCTTTGCAATCCTACTTGTTTGAAGGTGGCCCGGACACCGATTGGGGAAAACGGAGCGCTTTGTTTATTCAAATGCTGGGCGGAGAGCTGGACCAGAAAGGCGGCTTGAAAGATCACGACAGGCTACTGAATGACCTTGCGGTGCAAATCGAAGAATTTGCGTGCTGGTATCTATGGAACCGGCTGAGAGATCAAAATCGACTGACCTCAGAAATCTTCGCACAGGCGGCGAAACATATCACCGGCGCTTCCCGCGAAGTTGCGTTGATATTCATTGAGGCGCTCATGCATTCCATCCAGAATCCCGGAGACCGGATTGCTGCCCGTGGTTCCGGGCCCGAGCCCAGTCCGCCGGGGCCAATCAATAGTGTTTGCAAGGCAATTCTACTATCCATACCAAATAGTGAATAGTCGAATGATCGAGTTCAGTGGAAATAACGTTCGCGGTGAATGATTACGATTACAGACAAACTGATTGACTCTATGGAGAACATTACAGGTAAAGCGCGTACGGTTATGAACATCGTGCGATCTAAATTGAAAATAGCAGTTAGAATACAAACAAAACATAACCATGCTATAAGAGTTAGAAGCGGTATGAAAATCTTTCGAAAGCTGAAAACGGAAGCAAGCGGAGCGATCGATACTGCAAATAACATTACGGCGGGCATTGTCCCAAAAATGGTAAGAAGAAACGCAAAGATAAAACTATCAAACATCCCCGCGCGTTCGATGCAGGGAGCGGAGATAAAAAAGGACAGGGCCAACCCTGCCCAGGAAAGATAGGAGCTGCCTGCCGCTCCGAGAAGAGCAATGAATGTTAACAGTACGATTTTTAGAATTGAACTTTTACCAGCGGCGTTTTTCATGATGGTTTCGCTCAAGTCGATTTCTGCATTTCATATCCCCAAGGATTCGTCCAGGTCGCTGGATTTATTCCTGGCCGGGGATTCTTCGTAAATACGGAGGAGACTTAGGTAACGTTCGGGGAATAGTAAGTGCCCTCCTGGAAAATGTCCATGAATTTTTCTAATCAATGGACAAATCAAATCTGTTTTCCATAATTTTAACGCAGTTGTACCCATCAGAAACAAGCCTGTGAGTTTCATGGTCCGGCGCGAGCGGGCCATTTTTTCGCCTTTTATGCCACTTTTTCTGGCAGTGCGAACACACTCAGCCAGGGCCAAGGCACTTCATCCCGGGACCGCGCCACTTTTTCGTACAGGAGCATCCTTCCAAGATACCGACGAAGCTGAAAAAATTGGCCCAGGGATCCACTTCCAGCGCCGGACCCGGAACTTTCGGCGGCGCGGTCGGAGCAAAAAGCCGCGACGTCGGCGGAGAAAGCCTGGTGAACGATTCTGAAAGTCGCGCGGTCGGCGCCGAGAGTTTCATTGCGGGAACAGAAAAGCGCCGGTGTCGGCACTTTCGGCCGCGGCGACGTACGCAAAAGTGGCAGGGCCGAAGGAAAAAGTGGGCCCGCTACGATGACTCCCTCCGCTTCGCTCTGCAACCCCGCGTCAGCGATTGAGTGAGCCCGCGAGCGAAAGCGCGGCGGTCCCGCCATCGCAGCGAAAACAGCGCGGGACCGCGACGCCCGAATGAATCAGAACACCCAACCCATCCGCAGCAACAAAAAATAACGCGAGTGGCCCCCGGAGCGAGCAGCAACAACCCCAGCGCGGCACCACACCCGGAGCGAGCAGGATTGCGAGCGGCGAACCCATCCGAACCATGGAGGGCGAAAATGGGTTCGCCCGGGTGTGGTAACGCGCTATCCTTTCCCCTTCGTTTTCGTCCGGCCCTTCTTCGCGTTCTTTTCGATGTACTCGAAAATTTTGCCGGCGATGTCGAGGCCTGTTGAGGATTCGATGCCCTGGAGGCCGGGCGATGAGTTGACTTCCATGATCACCGGGCCGCGGTTCGATTGTAAAAGATCGACGCCGGCCACGTTCAGACCCATGGCGCGCGCGGCCTGGAGCGCGGTCGAACGTTCGAGCGCGTCGGGTTTGTATTCCACGGCCTTGCCGCCGCGGTGCAGGTTGGAGCGAAATTCGCCTTCAGCGCCCTGGCGTTTCATCGAGGCGACGATCTTATCGCCGATGACGAAGCAGCGAATGTCGGCCCCGCCGGCTTCCTTGATATACTCCTGGACCAGGAAGTGGGCCTTGAGGCCGCGAAACGCGTCGATGACGCTCTCGGCCGCCTTGTGGGTTTCGGCGAGCACCACGCCCTGGCCCTGGGTGCCCTCCAGGATTTTGACGATCAGCGGGGCCCCGCCGACGAGTTTAATCAGGTCGTTGGTCATCATCGTCGAATGGGCGAAGCCGGTCACGGGCAGGCCCAGGCCTTTGCGCGAGAGGATCTGCAGGGCGCGCAGTTTGTCGCGCGAGCGGGTGATCGCCACTGATTCGTTTACGCAGAAGACCCCCGTAATTTCGAACTGGCGCACGACCGCGGTGCCGTAAAAGGTAATGGAAGCGCCGATGCGGGGGATGATCGCCTCGAAGTCGTCGAGGATCCGTTCCCGGAAGTGCACGAGGGGCCGGCTGGAGGCGATGTTCATGTAACAGCGCAGGGGATCGATCACCTCCACCGTGTGACCGCGCTGGTGGCCGGCTTCGACCAGGCGTCGCGTGGAATACAGATGGGGATTGCGCGACAGAACGCAGACTTTCATGATTTCCTGGGGAGGCGCCCGCGAACCTGGTTTATGAATCATCCGGGCAGGCGTCCCGCGCAGCAGGCTTCCCGGACCGGGATTTTGCCGTACATCTCTTTTTGTTTTGCATTTTCGGGGGTTCGCCGATATTTTGAACCGATGGCCGCTCACCACGGCCGAACCGCCCATGTTGTCCCCCCGGAAGAACTTTCTTCTATTGTACCTGCTGATTCTGCAATGCGGCCTGCCGGCTTCTGGCGGGGGGCGGCTCCAGGCCCGCGCGGTGGACAAAACCTACGAAGTGGAAACCATCCTCGACTGGGAAGAACACGACCGGGGCCGGGTGGTCCTGTATTCGCTCCCGAAGACAAGCTGGCCGCGTCGCATCCTGACCGGCACGGTGCTCCCGCACCTGTCCGGCAAGCCCCTGTACACCGGGCTGGACGCCCTGGCCCAGGACAATTTTAATCTCCTGCGCGGGCGCTCGTTCGCTTTGCTGACCAATTCGACCGGCCTGAACCACGATTTAAAAAGCGGACTGGAACTCATGGGCGAAGCCGGGATCAAACCCGCCCTGGTGTTCGAGCCCGAACACGGCCTGTTCGGCCACGCGGACGAAGAAGGCCCGGACGGGATTCGTGTCGATCCGGTGCGTGGCTTCAGAATTCTCTCGCTGTTCGCGCAGCGCAAGGTGCCCGAGTTGCGCCATCTGGCGGGCGTCGATCTGATCATCGTCGACATCCAATCCCTGCCGGTGCGTTGTTATACCTATATCTCCACGCTGACGTATTTGATGGACGTGGCCGAACGCGCGGGCATCGAACTCATGATCCTGGATCGACCCAATCCCTACGGATTCTGGAAAGCCCAGGGGTCCATGCTGGACCAGCGTTACGCGAGTTTCACCGGAGCCGCGCCCGTGCCGTTTTTGTTTTCGCTCACCCCCGGCGAATACGCCAACTACATGGCCGCCACGCGTTTTCGCCGCCTGAATCTCAGTATCGTCCAGGTGGCGGGGTACGAACGCAAACACGTGGACGGAGTTTTGCGTCAGTCCTGGATCAATCCTTCGCCGAACATTCCGTCCGTGGAAGCGGCTCTGGTGTATCCCGGCCTGGTATTTTTCGAGGGTACCAACTTCAGCCTGGGACGCGGCACCACGCGGCCCTTCGTGTATTCGGGCGCGCCCTGGCTCGATTCGAAGACGGTCGTGGAAGAACTGCGCAAACTGCGTCTGCCAGGCGTGCAGATCGGCGAAGTCGTCTTCACGCCCACCGCGTCCAATTACCGCGGGCTGACGTGCAAGGGCGTACAGATCCTGCCCATCTCCACCGATTTCGATCCGCTGCGCACGGGATACGAATACATGCGCATCGTGCGCATCAATCACCCCAATCAATTTCAGATCATCGACCGGGCCGGCGTGTATTTTATGGATCGTCTCTGGGGCGGGATCGAATACCGCCGGGCGATTACCAACTACCACACCTGGGACTTTTTCAAGGCCGTCTGGAACGATCAGGCCACGAAGTTCGAAGAGGACGTGGAAGAGTACCGGTTGTACTGATGGATGCCCGCGAAATAGAAGCGCACAAACGTTATATCGCGCTTTTGCGCGCCATGTCTCCTGAAAAACGTTTGAAAAAAGCGTTTGAAATGGGGCGACTGGGTAGGGAGTTGTTTACGACGGGACTGCGCAAGCGATTTCCTGAGCTTTCCGAAGATGAATTCCAGAAGTTGCTGCGACGAAGGCTGGACCTGTGTCACAATCGGAATTATTAATTACCGTAACCGGAAAACTGGCCGAGGGGCGGATTCCGTATATGATAACCGGGTCGATCGTTTCAAGCCTGCAGGGGGAGCCGCGATTTACGCATGATATTGATATGGTTCTGGCCATTCAGGAAGGAGGCGTTCCAGGATTATTAAACCTTTTTCCTCCCCCGGGAGCAACGCCAGGCGCGTTTCCTCCAGCGCCGGCTGGAAAACTTGAACGGAAATCGTGAAGGCCCGGCGGCGTGTGCTGTCCATGCTGGGTTTGAAACGCGACCATACCGTTTAACCCCCCCCCCCCGCGTAAAAAAATATGCCCTGGACTCCGTACGATTACGGAGCCAGATTCCCACCTGTCCGTATAACTACGAATAACGCGTTAACGAAAAAAGTCGTATATAGAACCAGGTGTATTAGAACCAGGTATATAAGGAGTTTCCCCATGAAACCATTGTACGCATTTTTTTTGACCTTCATCGTGGCGCTCCTGCTTGCCGGTTGCGCTTCAAACTCCGGAAAACCCTGGTCGGCGGCCACTGCCCGGTTCGATAGCCAGGCGGGCCCCCGCCTGATGCTCGCCCCGGGCGAAAACGCGGCGTGCGAGGAAATCGGTCGCAAACGGGTCGTCAAGGTGGTCTATCTCTGGCCGCTGAATCCGCTGAAGGCCGATGATCTGCGGCAGTCCGAAAAACCCGCGCGACGTTTCCGGACCGAAATCACCGCGGGGGACATTGGCTTTTCCCTGCTCGGTTTTCTGGTCGGCGTGGTCACCGAAACCGCCGTCGCCGAGGCCTGCGATTCGCCCTTCCTGGTGATGGACGCGGCCGAAATCACGCGACTGCGGTCGATTGAACAAAAGAGCCTGGTAGTCGCGAGCAGTGTCGAAGAATCGCCAAAAGAGCGCGCGGCATCCACGGGCGAGTTCCCGACGCTCCTGGTCGACATCGGGCAATCGCGAAGCGCTTTCAGCGTGTACTTTCCCTTCGGCTCGGCGCAGCTTGTGCCCGGCGAAGATAAACGACTCGCCGCCATCGCTGCGGAACTGAAAGCGGAAGGTGCCCAAAAAATTCTCCTGATCGGCCACGCGGACCGCGTGGGTCAGGAACCGTACAACGATCAACTTTCGCGATCTCGCGCGCGCACCGTGCAGGCCGCCCTCACGCGCGCCGGACTGGACGCGCAGCGGCTTTATCCTGTGGCCGCCGGGGCCAACTGGCCGCGGCTGGCGACGGGCGCGGTGACCGGCGCGTCGAAATCATCGTCGTGCGCGAAGAGAAACGATCGTGAAAACGCATCGCTTCGCGCTGCTGCCTGCCCTTTTCGCTTTGTTTCTGCCGGCCTGCGGTTTCGTGCATTTAGGGCTCGGCACGTTCAATAAAGCTGAGGAAGAGGAATTGAACCCGCTCCTGTTGCTGGCTCTGGCAGGCGGGTCGTCGTCCTCTGCCTCGGCATCCGCCGCATCCACGCCAGCCTGCGAGCTGAGTCGCGGTGATGTGATTAAAACCGGCAACTGGTCGTCGGTCCAGGCGGAACTTCAGGCCCAGGCGGCGAAAGGGTCAGGCGGCACCGCCACGACGGATATAACAAGTATCACTGGCCTCGGCACTGGCATCAAATGGCATGGCGGTGTGCTGGCCCCGAATGGAAAGATCTACAGTATGCCGTTCAACAGTACGAGCGTGTTGATCATCGATCCGGCCACCAATACGGCGGACGTGACGAGCATCGCCGGACTGAGCGCCATTGCCGCCAAATGGACCGGCGGAGTGCTGGCGCCGAACGGAAAGATCTACGGCATCCCCCGCGAAAGCCCGAGCGTGCTGATCATCGATCCGACCACGAACACGGCGGACGTGACCAGCATCACCGGTTTAAGCGGGACAGATAATTGGTGGGGCGGAGTGCTGGCGCCGAATGGGAAAATATACGGAATACCCCACGACAGTGCGAACGTGCTGATCATCGATCCGGCCACCAACACGGCGGATGTGACGAGCATCACGGGCTTAACCGGTAACGCCAAATGGGAAGGCGGGGTGCTGGGGCCGAACGGCAAGATCTACGGCATCCCGCACGACGGTACGACCGTTCTGATCATCGACCCGGCGACGAACACGGCGGACGTGACGAGCATCTCCGGGTTGAGCGCGGCTCCTCTGAAATGGGACGGGGGGGTACTGGCGCCGAACGGCAAGATCTACGGCATACCCCACAACAGTACGAGCGTTTTGATCATCGATCCGGCAACGGACACGGTGGACCTGACGAGCATTTCCGGGTTAAGCGCCACTTCCATCAAATGGGCCGGCGGAGTTCTGGCGCCAAACGGGAAAATTTACGGTATTCCGCGCAACAATACGAAGGTGCTGATCATCGATCCGGAGACGAATACTACCAGCCTGACGAGCGGTACTCTGAGCGGCAATACCAAATGGGACGGGGGAGTGCTGGCGGCGAACGGGAAGATCTACGGCATTCCGCGGGAGAATGCGAGTGTGTTGATCGTCGATCCCCTGTCCCAGGGATCTCTGTGC
Organism: uncultured Leptospiraceae bacterium; assembly: GCA_964631535.1. Lineage (GTDB taxonomy): Bacteria > Spirochaetota > Leptospiria > Leptospirales > Leptonemataceae > CAZVZS01. Next base: position 6,870 of record CAZVZS010000096.1, on the reverse strand, counting down.
GATCCCATCGTCCAATCGGGGTACCTCAATAAATACTAAGTCGCCCCATGGCGGGTCGCTGATCGAGCTCCGGTAGACACGCGTTGCGAGCGACTATCGAAATCGTCGTGCTGCGCGAGGAGAAACAACAATGATTACGCGACTGTTTTTACGACTGCTCCCTGTCTTTTTCGCTTTATTTCTGCCGGCCTGTGGTCTCGTGCATTTAGGACTCGGCACGTTCAACCAGGCCGAGGAGGAGGAGTTGAACCCCCTGCTGCTCGCGCTATTAAGCGGTTCGTCCGGGGGGACCTCCTCCTCTTCGTGCGCCGACGATGCTCTAAATTTCCAGGCCGCCACCGCCGCGGAGGCCCAGCAATGGAACGCCCTGACCTATGGCGGGGGGCTCTTCGTGGCCGTCCCATACGCCTCGGACCGGGTCATGACCTCGCCGGACGGAATCAACTGGACCGCGCGCGCGGGGACGGAAGCGAACCAGTGGTATGGACTCACGTACGGCAACAATATGTTCGTGGCCACGTCGTTCAATGGGACGAATCGCGTGATGACCTCGCCCGATGGCATCAATTGGACCGCGCGCACCGCCGCCGAGCAGAATGCCTGGGTTTCGGTGACCTACGGCAACGGTGTGTTCGTCGCGGTGGCGGCCGGTGGGACGAACCGCGTGATGACATCGCCGGATGGAATCACCTGGACGCCGCGCACGGCGGCCGTGAACAGTTTTTGGTGGTCCGTAACGTACGGCAACGGACTTTTCGTGGCGGTGGCGGCCAGCGGAACGAATCGCATGATGACATCGCCCGACGGGATCACCTGGACCACGCGCACCTCCACGGATGAGGCGTCCGAGTGGAGAGCCGTAACGTACGGCAACGGAATGTTCGTGGCCGTCTCCGGGCAGACCGGTGGAGCGGCGAGTCTTATCATGAGCTCGCCCGACGGGATTACCTGGACCGAGCGGACGGGACCGGCGGTGAATGGCTGGTGGGCGGTAACTTCCGGCGACGGCCTGTTCGTAGCCATTACCTTTGCTGGAAACGATCGGGTAATGACCGCGCCTGGTGGAATGAACTGGAGCGCGCGTCCCGCGGCCGAAGCCAACTCATGGCGAGGGGTGGCCTACGGCAACCATCGTTTCGTGGCGGTAGCAGCCGCCGGGACGAATCGTGTGATGTACGCTGACTGTCGGTAACGCGGTCATAAGGGCGGCCCCCGGCGCCGGTTCCGCACGCTGATGCGGCGCCGGGTCGGGCTTTCAGGGGCTGTCGCCGCGCGCCACCCCTTCAATCCCTGCCGCGGAACGCGCTTGATGCCCGGTTTCAGAGGCGGCGGGCGGGCGTCATCCATTTCTCGAAAAACCGTGCTTTCTGTAATTTGTTTTGACAATTAGCACGGTTTTTCCCTCAATATCCTCGTGGTTCCGAGGCTGGCCGAATCCGTGCTCAGAAACCAGGGCCGGGGGTATTCCGTCCTGGCCATTACCGGGCCCAGGCAGGCGGGCAAAACGACCCTCGCGCGCCTGGTTTTTCCGGAAAAGCCGTACGTGTCGCTCGAATCCCCCGACGCCCGCGAATTCGCGATTAACGATCCCCGTGGATTTCTCGCGAAATACGAAAACGGTGCCGTGTTCGACGAGGTGCAGTGGACGCCGGAGATCCTGTCGTATTTGCAAGAATTGGTCGATCGCCGCCCGGAACCGGGTCGCTTCGTGCTGACCGGTTCGCAACAGTTCGGGCTGCTTTCCGGTATCACCCAGTCCCTGGCGGGCAGGGTGGCTCTGCTGCACCTTCTGCCTTTCAGCGTACCGGAGATTTATCCCGGCGCCGTTCCCTCTGATGAAGCCATGCTGCGCGGATTTTACCCGCCGGTTTTCGACCGCGAGCTGGACCCGGCGGTCTGGTATGAAAATTACGTGCAGACCTACCTGGAACGGGACGTACGCCAGATGCTCAATATCCGCGACCTCGGCGTGTTCCAGCGTTTTTTGCGGTTGTGCGCGGCCCGCACGGGGCGACTCCTCAATCTGTCCGAACTCGCGAACGAAACGGGCATCACGCATAACACCGCCAGGTCCTATATCTCCGTGCTGGAGGCGAGTTACATCGTATTTTTGCTCCAGCCGCATTTCAAAAATTTCAGCAAACGAATCGTTAAGACGCCTAAACTGTATTTTCTGGATGTGGGGCTCGCCGCCTGGCTTTTGAAAATTCGTTCCGCCGCCGATCTCGGATTTCATCCCGAACGCGGCGCGCTGTTCGAGACCATGGTCGTCGGCGAACTTGTAAAAGCCGCCCGCAACCGGGGTGTCACCCCGCCCCTGTATTTCTGGCGTGACCGCGGCTCCCTTGAGATCGACGTCCTCATCGATCGTGGTCTTTTTTTACAACCCGTCGAAATCAAATCGGGCCGGACGCTTACCGCGCAGTCCCTGCGTGGCCTCAAGCGCTGGGCGAAAGTCGCCGGGGCGGAGTCCAGGGGCGCGGCTCTGGTCTACGACGGCGAAGAAGACCTCACACGCGAGGGCGTCCATGTTCTGCCCTGGACCCAGGCCTGGCGTCTGGAAAACGAGGCGCAATAGTTACCGTGGGAATTACCACAGGCATTTCAGGCCGGATTCCCGGTACGAGTCTTTCAAAACCTTATCTTTTGTAATCAGAGACAGGTCGTCCCGTAGAGCCTGCCAGACCAGCATGCGGTCGAACGGATCGCCGTACTTACGCGGCAACCGGTAAAACTCCGCGAACGTTTCGGGCGAAACGATCGCGATCTCGAATCCCGCGTCCTCAGCCAGGGGCAGCAGATTTTCGGGCCGAACATTTTTCAGTTCCAGTTTTCCGAGCGAGAATTTTAAAGAAATTTCCCACAGACTGATCGTGCTCACGAAAACAACGGACTCGGAGTCGAGAATCGCCCTTCTGGCGACCGCTGAAAGTTTATTTCCGTTGAAAAGGCACCAGAGGAACGTATGTGTATCGAGCAGATACTTCACGACTCGAAAAACTCTTCATCGCTAATCTTGAAGTCCGCCTTCATTCGAAACGTAGCCTTCCCCTGCAACGCGCCAATTTTCCGCGGCCGTTTTTTGCGATATTTCGCGTAAGGCACCAGCACACCGATCGTTTCATGCTTTTTGCCGTAACTGACGGCGATCTCCTCACCCGCCTGGAGGGCTTTCAGGACATCCGAAAACTTACTTTTGAATTCCGCCACCGTCAGGGTCTTCATGGGTATAAAAAGGCATTTATCTGACAAGTTGTCAAGTATTTTGGGGGATCGCATTCATTGTTCCCTCTCCAGTCATGCCCCTCACGACATCCCGTCCCCGGCGCCGTAGTGCAATTCAAGAATCCCGCGCACGGTTTCCGGATCGATCAGTTTTTTCTGTTCGAAAATTTGCAGGGTGATGCCGAGCGATTCCTCAGGGATCATCGGCAGCATTTCCACCAGGTCTTTGAATGGGATCCTGCCCGTGCCCGCGTCCGCGCGGCCCACCGCGTCGTCAGCCAGGGTCTGGCCGATGCGCAGTTGCACGATGAAACGCGTGTATTCGTCCAGAAACTTCACGTAGTCCTGGTCCTTTAAATCGAGCGCGATTTTATACACGAAGTCATAGAGGTCCAGGTTATTGGCGATCAAATCGAACACACCGTCGCCGATGTTCTTGAACAGATCGAGCATGGCCTGTGAGCGTACGTTCTTGTCGCGCGCGAGAAAATCCAGGCGCGAAATGTCCAGTCCCTGCAAGATCATGACGATCGAAAAAAGATTCGACTTTCCGCCCGTGATGAGTTGTTTGAGAATCAGGAGCAGCTTTTCTTTTTCGACGTGCGACCAGTACGATTCCAGCAGGGAAGCGTAGCGAAAGTCGTGGTCCTGCGAATGCAGATGGCTCCGGTAGTAGCGCACCACCTGGCAGTTGTACAACTCCACGGCGGCCCCGATTTCGAACGCGGGGTGGCTGAGGATCGACCCGCCGAGCGCGTGATCGAACAGGCGAAAATAATAATCGATGATAAAAACGGTTTCCGGCTCGGTAAGCAGCAAATCCGCCACCAGGCCCGGATCGATCGCTCGTAACTCCGTCTCGATCTGATGCAGCGGCGGCATGGACTGATTGATCAGCTGATACAGTCGTGACTGTCGGTAAAGATCCGGAGAGCGGGCGGAATTCTGCATACCGGCCAAACTTAACACCCGCACGCCAGAAAGGCAAAACGAAACCGCTCCGGGCCGGTTGAAAAAGCCCTGAAGGGACCTCAGGAAGAAAAACATGGGGGCGCCTCCGCGCGAGCGCGGACCGGGCTCTCGGTCGCGGAGGCGCTCCCTCGATCCCTGGCGCGAACCCCTGGAGCCCTCGGGCGCGTACACGGGCCCGGCGGAGTCGTATTATGTCGTTTTTTCCCGCGGGAAATGTTTTTTTTTGATTGAAATACGGATCTGGCGTTTCACCATTCAAGATTGGGGAAGTCCCAGGCCGATGGAGTACCGGGTGCGTCTGGTTGGCCCCCGGTGTACGAACTTAACAGCCGAATGATCCGGAGTTTCAGAATGAACGTCAAGTCCATAGCTTCTATTAGTATAATTCTGTCTGGCCTGCTTTTCGCGAGCCTTCTTTGCAAAAGCGAAGAACCGAAAGACAAAGGCAACGTCGAGACCACGAAGACCATCAACTTTGAGGACGGGCGCGTTTACACCGGGGAAGTGAAAAAGAGCCCGGACGGGAAAGATATTCCGCACGGAAAAGGCGTCATGGCCTGGCCCAACGACGACAAATACGAGGGCGATTTTGTCGAAGGCAAAATGGAAGGCAAGGGCAAGCTTTCGTCGCACGAAGGGTTCACTTACACCGGAGAATTCAAGGACAACAAAAAAGCCGGCAAAGGCCAGCTGGTCTGGGAAAAAGGCACGGGCGAAACAGGCGTCGGCATCACTTACCTGGGCGGCTTCGAAAACGATCAGCCCAACGGCAAAGGCATCTTCAACTGGTTCGATGAAAAAAAATACGTCGGGGACATCAAAGACGGAGCCGGCAATGGCAGCGGCGTCATCACCTGGATCCCCGGTGTCAGCCCGTACGCGAAATACACCGGCACCGTGAAAGACAATCTCCCGGAAGGCAAGGGCGAATACATTTACCAGAACGGGGACACCTATCGCGGTGAATTATCGAAAGGCCTGCGCCACGGCCAGGGCGAGTTCATCGCGAAGGGCGGCGAACGATACAAAGGTAATTTTGAAAATGATCTGTACCACGGCCAGGGTCGTCTTGAAATGGCCGACCGTCGCGTATACGAAGGCACCTTCGAACAGGGTTTTCGCCACGGCAAGGGCGCCATGACCTGGCCGGACAATTCGAAATACGAAGGCAACTGGGACAGTGGCATGATGAGCGGAACGGGCACGTACACCTGGCCCGATAAATCCGGTTACACCGGCGGCTTCGTGAATGGCAAGCGCGAGGGCCGGGGCGTTTTCACCTGGCCGGACGGATCTGTCTATGATGGCGAATTCAAAAACGACATGCAACACGGCGCGGGCACCCTGACCCTCATGAACGGCAAAAAATACGTGGGCGCGTTTACGGAAGGCAGGATGACCGGCAAGGGTGTCTATACCTGGCCGGACGGCACGAAGTACGAAGGGGATGTGGTGGACGCCGATAAACACGGCATGGGCACCCTGACCGTGCCCTCGGGTGAAATTTACACCGGACAGTTCGATCACGAAAATCGCCAGGGCCAGGGCAAACTCGTGGACGCCACAGGCAACGTAATTCACGAGGGGATGTGGCAGGCGGACCAGCCGGTTCGTTCCACCCCGGCTCCGGCCACGGAAGATCCCATGAAAAACAAATTCGTGGAAGCGGGCAAATCGCAGAAGACGCCCGAGACCAAAGCCGCGACCCCGCGCTGACCAATCCTCGCGCCACGCGCGAAAAGCCCGCCTGCCACGCAGCGCGGGCTTTTTTTACGCCCGCGCTCCGGAAAAATGGCCGCCGCGCCGCCCTTCGCCCGTCCGTACCCTGGGCGTTATGGGTTTGACAGAAGGCCAGGCGATGTCGATTGTCTCCGCGGGGTTCGCGCCGGTTCGCGCCGGCGCGGGCTCGATGTTTCGCATGGACCGCGTTGAATTAGCTCGCCTCTACCAAGCGCACGCCGACGGCGTGTATTCCTTCCTGCGTCATCTGACGGGCTCGGAGGACCAGGCCTTCGACCTCTTGCAAGACGTGTTTCTGCGCGCGGCCGGCTTCACGGGCCAGGTTCGGCACGAAAAAGCCTGGTTGTTCAAAATCGCGCGCAATTTAGCGTACGATTCGTTTCGCCGCAACCGGGAAACGGCCCTGCCGGATGAAGGCCCCGCGGTGGCGGACGCGTTTACCGACGCGGTGAACTGGAAAGAATTGCGCGCGCGGATCCTGGCGCGGCTGAGCGCGGAAGACGAGGTCTTTGTTCGCGTCTTTCTCCTGCGGCTGGACCACGAAATGACCCAGGCCGACATCGCCCTGGTGCTGGGCCTGGGGGAACGGACTGTGCGGCGAACGATCGAAAAAATTAAAACGATTCTCAAATCCGAGTTCGGCGACGAACTCTTCGGGGAGCGGCGGCCGGCGTGAACGAAAAAGACAGACAGGACACGGCCCTGGACGAACTCCTCGGCGCTGGCGCGGACGCCGGGCGCTTTCGCGTGGACGGAGAACTTTCCCGTCTGCGCGAAACGGTCGCCCTCGACCCGGCCCGCAAACAGGCCGCCTGGGAGCGGACCCTGGAACGCCTGGACGAACCGACGGGCGCCGCCGCCGGCGCCCAGCTGGCGCGGACCGCGAACCGCGCGCGCGCCCTGATCCGCGCTGCGGCGGCCGTCGTGCTGCTG
>CAZVZS010000095.1:0-15153 GCA_964631535.1 uncultured Leptospiraceae bacterium | reverse complement strand
TTGAAGTCCGCGATCTGTTCGGCCAGGAACATTTCTTCCGTACACAGACGACGGTTTGTTTGTTCCTCGACCGGAATGCGCTGCGCGAGACGGGCCAGTTTGAGGCAATCTTCCCGATCGGTTTTTTTAAGCGACATGTAGATCGTCGCCAGATCGCCCGGATTCTGGGTGCTGCTGGTTACAGCCCACAAGAGTGTTTGCGGTGGCCGGTTTAGATTTATCTCGGTGACGAGGTCAAAAGCCTCTCAACACAGAACAACCCATACCGCGAAGCGGTATGAACCCGCATTTGCGATCCATAGCGAGCAAATGCCTTTATTCCCATCGGCCTTCCAGGTCCGTCGACACTGGAAGTACTTTCAGGGTACCAAAATTATTTTCACAGGAAAAACCTCACCGAAACGTCGCTCCCTTTCAAAAAAGAGAACAAGCGTTGGGGGCTCCGGGGGGACCGCAACCCCCCGGCGAGGGGGAGTTGAATTAAGGCATTTGCTCCCTATGGGTCGCAAACGCTCGAAAAAACTCTTCGCTCGCGCTCAGAGTTTAGGGGGACCACGCCGGTCCCCCTCATGGACTCTCGGTGGTAAAAAAATTCGCGCTGGAAGTCATCTACCGTTGCAGTATTAACCAACCAGGGAACTGACCACCTGCGGATCCGGCACGAGCGGGAAAGGTCGGCCCACGCTCGATGTTAAATATTCTTTAGGATCGATGCCCGCCGCCTGGTAGATCGTGGCCACCTGGTTCTTGAGATGCACCGGGTCCTTCGTCGGTTTTTTGCCGTCCTTGTCCGTTTCGCCGATCACCGCTCCGGGAGGTACCCGCCCGCCGCCGATGAGCGTGGTCCAGGCGCGCGGGAAATGATCGCGCCCGTCGCCCGCTCCGGACAGATCCGGCGTGCGCCCGAATTCGGAGGATAACACGAACAGGGTTTGTTTCAGGAGTCCGCTCGATCCCAGTTCGCCGAGCAGGGCGGAAAGCGCCGGGTCCAGTTCGCCGAGGATCTTCGCCAGACGGCCCTGGTTGTTATTGTGCGTGTCGAAACCGCCCACCGTGACCTCGATGAACGGGACCCCGGCCTGAGCCAGACGCCGGGCGAGCAGACAGGCCCGGCCCGCGTAGGTGTCGCCGTAACGGGCGCGCACGGCCTCCGGTTCCTGGTTCACGTCGAAGACGGACAGTTTTTCGGAGTTCATGAAGTCGACGGCCGAAGCCTGGATTTGTTTCCATTCGTCAATTTCATCTCCACTGACTTTTCCGGCGAAATTCGAGTCGAGCGCCCGGAGCAGCTGCTCGCGCCGGGCCGCGCGCTCCGGCTGAACCCGCCCGCGCGGAGCGATGTTATTCAACGGGCGGTCGACGCCGGAAATGTGAAAGGCCGCGTAGCGCGTGCCGAGAAAGCCGCCCTGGCCCACGATGCCGCCGCGCCTGCCGAGAGTGACGTGCTCGGGGAAATACGGACCCTGTTTATGTTTCGCGAAGGCGATGAGAGCGCCGAACGAGGGCGTGTCCGCGAACCCGCCCATGACCGGATGACCGCTGTGCAGAAGATACTCCGCGCGGTTATGGTCGCCTTCTTCAGAATAAACCGAACGGATCAGGGCGATCCGGTGCAGTTCTTTCGCGGTGCGCGGCAGGCGATCGGAAATTTTCACGCCGGGGATGCTGGAATTCACGACACCGAAGGGTCCGGCCACGTCGCGGCCCGGCTTCGGGTCGAAGGTATCGATGTGCGACATGCCCCCGGCCATGTTCAGAAAGAGTACCGATTTGACCGGGCTTTCCAGGCTGATCCGTTTACGGGCTTCCGCCTCATTCGCTTCGGCTGCGTCAATCGATTTTGAGGCGAAAACGGGCCAGGCGCAGGCCCCCGCCAGCAGGGACGCGCGAGAGAGAAACTCGCGGCGGGAAAGTTCGGTTTCGTTAAATTTTTTCATAAATAATCTCAATGAATGTGTAAAAACTCCTGGCTGTTCACGATGCTCCAGACCAGGTCTTCCACGAGCGCGCCTTCGAACCCCGGCTCGCGGCGCTGGAACTTCGTGGAAAGGTTCGCAGTCAGGAGATCGCCCTCGGCCTGGCTCATCGGCCGGGAAAGGAGCGATTCGAACACGGCCTGGAAGACGCGGTTCATGTCTTTATACTGCGCGTACTCCCGCGCGAAAAACGCGTCCTTCGCGCCTGCGCCCCGCCAGACCTGGGTGGAAACGTTCCCGTTCAGCAGCGCCAGGACCTGATCGACCGTGGGCGTGGGATCGTACCCGTCCACTTCGTCGCGTTCGCCTTCGCCGAAGACGGACAGGAAACTGTTGTACTGCGCGGGCCTGGGCACTTCGCAGGCATTGGTGATTTCGCGATTTTTTTCCACGGGGCCCTTGAGCGACCCTTCGCCGGTCAGATTCAGTTCGGCTGCGGGTCCCGGCCCGGCGGCCACGGCGCGTTCGTTTAAACCACCTATCCGCTGCATGTGCGTGCCGCGCAAAAGCGAGTTGAACAACTGCGTCGGATTCATGCGCCGGGGGACGTGGTACGCGAGCGCATTCCCTCCGGCTCCCCCGGGCGGGGGCGACTGGCGCGCGAACGCGTCGGAGGTAACGATGTGAAACATCAGCTCTTTGACGCGGTAGTCTTCCCTGAGAAACACCCGGTCCAGATGGTTCAGGATCGGTTCGCCGACGATTTTCGTCTCCGGCGTCCAGTCGTCCAGGGGCGTGAAAAAACTCCAGCCCATGAGCGCGGTCCAGACGCGGTTGATGAACACTTTGCGGAACCGGTCGTTCTCTTGCGCGGTGAGCCAGCGCGCGAATACCTTACGGCGATCCTCCCCTTCTTCCAGAAACGGTTTATCGCCGCCCGGGAATTTCGGCCTGATGATATCCCCGCCCTGCGCGTTATCGGAAAACGGGAAACGGATGCCCAGCTTCGGCTCGATCGCGAGCGCGACGTACTGCAACTGGTTCTGTTCCCGCCACTTCTTGCGCTGGTCCTCGCTGAGTTTATCGTAGTTCGTCTGGCGCCACTCGCGTTCTTTCTGTTCGTACTGTTTGCGGTCCGCTTCCGGGAAATCCTCGCGCCGGTTACGCGGGACGAAAGCCCCCTCGCGTTCGCGCCGCACCCAGGCCTGGGAAAAAAAAGCGGCCAGTCCGTAATAATCGCGCCGGGTGAAACTGCGATCAAAAGGATGATCGTGGCAGCGCGCGCATGAAAACCGCCGCCCGTAGAACGCGCGACCGACATACTCGGCGATCTGCAGGGGATCCGCGTCGTCGCGCAGATAAAAATTCACGGCGGGGTTCGTATCGGGGCTTCCGGTGGCGGTGATCATCTCGCTCACCATTTGATTGTACGGTTTGTTCGCGTGCAGCGAGCGACTCAGGAATTCATAATAACTGGCGTATTTCGTGCCGCGATCGTTCGTACGCTCGCGGAGCACCTCGCCCAGAAGGATCGCCTGGTACTGTGCGTATTCAGGGTCTTTGAGAAATCGGACGGCCATCGCTTCACGCCGGGGGTTTTCGCGAAACTGCCGGGTTTCCGTCAGCGTGGGAATCACACCACGGAGTCCGAGCGACATCCGTCGCAGTACGGTCTCCGGCGCGGCGGTTTTGAGCGCGGTGCCCGTCACCTGACGGTACACCGTGTCCAGGGCGTGTTCGGCTGAAGCGGCCCCCGGCGCGAGCGCAAGCATGAGGCCCGTTGCCCGGATGAAAGGCCATAGTTTCAAATTGCGCATACTTTTTTCTCGCTTTCTGTTTTGTTTCGGTTCGTCAGGAATTGTTAGACGGGACCGGCACGAACGGAGCGAAATTATTTTCCGCGCGCGCCGCCGCGACCTTTGCCTTTATCTATAGAAGAAATTTTTTTTCGCGAATTCGCCCCGGGCGAATATCGCCAGCCGTATGTTTTCAGGTCAACGTGTTTTGATTCCCCGGAGAGCACACCTTCGGCCGCGAGGCGCAGGCGTTGTTCGCGCCCCTCGCGGCCGCCGCCCAGCGCTATCCGGCCGCCCGCGCCGAGGATGCGGTGCCAGGGCACTTTCGCGTCCTCTCCGGCCTCGCGCAGAATACGGCCCACCTGCCTGGCCGATCCGGGACGGCCGCAGAGCGCGGCGATCTGGCCGTAGGTGGCAACGCGGCCTTTCGGAACGCGCGCGATCATCTCCCGTACTTCTCTGGCCCAGTCCGTGTCCATAAGAAACAATCCGGCCCGTCGCTCTCTCAAGAAGCGTGATGGGCGATCATCTTCCACATCTCGTTTCGTTTCAGGAATACGTTCGTGGCGTGTATGGATCCGCTGACCGCCTGCCCGCCCTGGACGGTCCCCAGCACCTCGAACAACCAGACGACGGCCAGATCGTGATTGACGAAAATGGTTTCCTCGCGCACGTCAAATTCAATGTAACCGGTATTGCTGAAGATGCCCTGCCAGCTTTCCATGATGGGTTCCCATTCAAACAAGGGTTTCCACCCCGGGTGCACGCACTTGATGCCCGGGATGCGCAACCAGACGTCCCGCATCCGGTCGATGTCCAGCGATTCAAACGCCCGATAAAAACCGCGGTTGGCCCGGCGCACTTCTTCCACCAGGTCCGGCGGGGCGCCGTCGGGAAGAGTCGGTTCATCCTGTGTTTCCATGGCTGGCTACCCCGCGCAAGTTTCGACTTGACCCCGACGCGTCCGGTTAATTTGTTTCTCTACGGCGGCGGCGAAAGACAGATCTCCGTACCGCGGTACCCGCGTCAAGAGCTGACGCCTGCGCACTTTCGAAAACCTATGAGAACCATCGCCGCCGCGTCCGTACACGTACTAACAGCCAGCGGCGTGGTCTGGGCCTTTTTTTCCATCGACGCGATTATGCGCGCCTCCTTCTTCGAGTCGCTGCTCTGGCTGGGGATCGCGTACTTCGTGGACATGATCGACGGTACCCTGGCGCGACGCGCGCGCGTGAAAGAAGTCCTGCCCGGGTTCGACGGCGCCCTGCTCGACAATATCATCGATTATATCACGTACGTGTTGATCCCGGCCCTCTTCCTGTACAAAACGGGACTCCTGCCCCAGGCTCTGGGCCTGCCGGTGGCGGCGCTCATCTGTCTGGTCTCCACCTATCAGTTCTGCCAGGTGGAAGCCAAGACCGAAGATCATTATTTCACGGGCTTTCCTTCGTACTGGAACGTCGCGGTCCTGTACCTGTTTTTACTGCGACTCGACCCCATTCTGAATCTGCTGTGGGTCCTGGCGCTCGTGGTGCTCGTCTTCGTTCCGATCAAATACATATACCCTTCGCGAACGCGCGAATTCCAGAGAACCAATCTGGCGGCTACCGTCGTCTGGGTGCTGTCGCTCGTCGCGATTCTCTGGCAATATCCTGACGCGTCACCTGTGCTGGTGTACGGGTCGCTCGTGTACGTGCTGTACTATTTCGGAATCAGTATTTTTCTGACGCTGCGTCGTCCGAAATCCTGATTCTCCGGGTGTCCGGGTCGCACCACTCCGAACTGGCGCGCGTCTAAGGAACATGGTTGAAAATTTGTTCGACTCCCCCCGGCGGGGACGGTAACCTGGACAATGGTTTTCCACCGATTTTTTTGCGAGGTTCACCCATGATCACCGGAACAATTCTGAACCCGGCTTCGGGCCGAAAATTTCGCGGTCTGGCCCCGCTCACGCTGATCGGGATTCTGGCGCTGACCGCTCTGCCCGGCCAGTGTAAGACCGTGCCCATCACCGGACGCCCGCAGCTCAGTATGATCGACGAACAGGAGTTGAACACGCTGGCCGGGCAGGAATATCGCAAGGTCATCGCCGCCAGTCAGATTGAAAACAATACCGCGCGCGGTCAGCAGGTGATCAAAGTCGGACGACGCATCCAGGCCGCGGTCGAACAGTATTTTCGCCAGGAAAACGAGCCGGATTATTTACAACATTATGCCTGGGAATTCAACGTCATCGCGGACGCGAAAGTCGCCAACGCCTGGTGTATGCCGGGCGGGAAAGTCGCCTTTTACACCGGGATTCTGCCCATCACCGCGAACGAAATGGGCGTGGCCGTCGTGATGGGCCATGAAGTGGCGCACGCTATCGCCAACCACGGGAACGAACGCATGAGCCAGCAGGCGGGCGTGGCGAAAATTTCGTCGATTTTCGGCGGAAACGGAGATTCGCCTTTTCAGAAATTATTTGGAGTCGCGGCGAATGTCGGGGTGATCCTGCCCTTCAGCCGGGGCAACGAATCCGAGGCCGATCACCTGGGCCTGATTTTTATGGCCATGGCCGGTTACGACCCGGATGAGGCGCCCAAATTCTGGGAGCGTATGAAACAGTATTCTGAGGGGAAAGAACCGCCGCAATTTCTGAGCACGCATCCGTCACACGATACGCGCATCAAACAACTCAGGGAATGGATTCCCGAGGCGCGCAAGTATTATCGCCCCTCATAAATCCGCGCCGGCTTCCACCCCGAAGCGCGCCATGGCCCCGTCCAGTTCGCCCCGTACACCGGCCAGTTCGGCCACGCGCGTGATGACCTGATCCACGAGCGCGTCCGGAGAACTCGCGCCGGCCGTAATCAGAATTTCCACGTTCGGTCGGTCAATCGGGAACCAGCCGGTCGTCTCCTGGGTCCGGCGCGTGTCCACATTCAGATGGCGAATGCGCTGGAGATCGGCGATTTCTTCCGCGTCTTTTATGTAATACGTAGGAACTGTTCGTTCACATAATCGCACCAGGTGGGACGTATTGGATGAATTGTAACCGCCCACGACGATGGCCAGGTCCCCGCCCGATTCGATCAGCGCCGTGACCGCGTTCTGGTTCTCGGCCGTCGCGTAACAGAGCGTGTCTTTCGTATCGGCGAAATAATGAGTCAGGTTCGCTTCGCCGTGGATTTCGCGCATGACACCACGCAGAAAATCGCTGATGTCCTGGGTCTCGGTGGCGAGCATCGTGGTCTGGTTGACGACGCCGATCCGGTCCAGGTCGCGGGCTGGATCGAAGCCTTCCGAATATTTTTCCGCGAACGTACTGAAAAAATCCGCCGCGTGAAAAACACCGCGCATGGTTTCCGCCAGCATTTCAGCCTCGCGCATGTCCCGGATCACCAGCGCGGGGGCGCTCACACGCGCGTGCGAAAATGTGGCCCTGGTTTCCTCGTGGTAGTGTTTGCCGTGGATGATGATGGTGTAGCCTTTGCGCCCCAGTTCCGCCGCCCGGTTCCAGACTTTTTCCACGAAGGGACAGGTAGCGTTATAGACCATGGGATCGATACCGATTTCGCTCAGGGTCCGGAATAATTCGAGCGTGGTCCCGAAGGCCGGTACGATTACAATGTCTCCCGGCCGCAGTTCAGTGAAAGGAATGCGCTGGGTTCCGTCCGTTTCCTGGATAAAACGAACCCCGCGTTCGATCAGGTCATTGTTGACGCGCGGGTTGTGGATCATTTCGCTCAGGAGGAACACCGAGCGGCCGGGGTTTTCCCTGAGCGCGTTGTAGGTGATTTCGATCGCGTTCTCCACCCCGTAACAGAATCCAAAATGGCGGGCGACTTTGAAACGCAGGCGGCCGAGGTCGATTCCGGAAGGTGAAATATCTTTTTTGCGCGGGTCGCCGGATTTACGGTTCGACTTGATAGCGTTAATGATCGGCGACCGGTAAAAAAGCGGAATGTCAAACTGGCGTCCCATGTCGGGTCAGTCTCCCTTCCGTGGCGGTTTTGTCCACAATTTAGAATTCACCGAAAAACCGCCTCACAGCGGTCCACCCGGTCGCGAAAGAATTAAGAGCTCAATTAGTTTGGTGTCCCTTTTGTAGAAAATCATTTACATTCTCTGGAATAGACTTCAAACTGTCAGTGCCCTTAATCCAATCTTAACAATCGTCGAAAACCATGTCGGATAAAAAAATCGTAACCATTGATAAAGACCTGGAGGATTTGATCCCGGGTTATCTGGAACGCCTGCGCGCGACCCTGCAGACCATGCAAGAGTTCGCCGTGAAGGGGGACGCCGGGTCCCTGGACGAGATCCGCAAAACCGGCCACAACTGGAAAGGCTCCGGGAAAGGGTATGGATTCGATGATGTGACCCGGATCGGGGCCGCGCTGGAACAGGCCGGCAAAAAACAGGACGCGGCGGCCGCCCGGGAATTACTAAAGGAACTGGAGGATTATCTGGACTCCATTTCGATCACCTTCGGCTAATCGCCCGCTCCGGCTCGCGGGGTGAACGGACCCCGAATTCACGCCAAATGCCATTTTTTGGGCACTTAATACTAAAAGCTGCGAAAAAGAGCCGGACTCACGCGTCCTCAGGCAGGAGCGCCAGCGTTCCCAGCACCCCGAAGTGGTCGGATCCGAAAAAATGCCCCCGTCCCTGCGGAACGGGCCGGTCCCCGATAATCCGGACATCCAGGGGTTTCCAATCGGTCGAACGAACCAGAATGCGGTCCAACCGCCGGCTTTTTTCGCCGGCAAAGGCATAACGTCGCGCCATCCAGCTGCGGTCCATATCCCAGGTTAAACCTGGGTGCCCGGGTCGCAGGAAGGGCCAGAGATCCTTAAAATCACCGGCGACGACGGCTTCCTCAGGCTCCCCGTCGCCAAAATTAAAATCGCCCAGGACCAGGGTATGCGGGTCGTCCTTGAGCATGGGCAGCAGGTTTTCGAGTTGCTGGCGCCGCAGGGGACCCATTTCCAGCAGAGATTCGAGGTGCACGTTGGCCACCGAAACCAGTTGTTCCCGGTAGCGGATGCGGGCCACGAGACCGAAGCGCGGGCGCAGATTGCTGCGCGGTAATTCGCGGTATTCCACGTTTTCAATTGGATAACGTGAGAGCAGGACCAGCCCGCCCACATGGCGCGCCTGGCCGCCCGGACGAGAAAAGTAATAATTCTCCTGGAACCAGGCGTTGCGGTCCATGGCCTGGTAAAACCAGTCGCCGCATTCCTGGAAAGCGACCACGTCGGGCAGTTCGGATTTGACCAAATCGAAGACGGACGCGAGCCGTGGCCGCCCTTCCCAGGCGTTCCACATTTTTACATTGTACGTCAGGACGGTCAGTTTGGGCGCCAGGTTTTCGGCGGCCGAAAGTTGCCGGACCGGTTGTTCCACCGGAGTTTTCACCTCGGGCTCCAGTCGCACCGCGCCCTCGAGCGCCGCCGCGGGCCGGGCGCTGGCACCCTGGAGCGCGTAGTACGGAGCGCCGCGGCCTTCCACCGTACCGCGAAATTCCACGCCCGCCTTGAAAACGACCGGCTTGAGGAAGACGATTTTATCTTCAAATACTACCGGCTCATCAATCACCCGGTGCGACTCCGCGCGCGACAGGGCGCTCGCGCAACTGGCCAGCGACAGGGCGCTCAGAATAAGAATGAGGGAAAAAAAATTTCTTTGCATGGGGACGCTTCCAGTATGAGTATCGGAAGATTCAGCGGGCCGGTTTCTAACTTTTAAATCCGGTTTTATTTTTGATCCATCGCATGCACAGGGTATGAGTCTTTATCCAGAGATCGAACCGTACAACACCTTTTTTCTGCCGGTATCGGACTTACATACATTGTATGTAGAAGAATGCGGCAACCCGACCGGTCTTCCGGCGGTGTTTTTACACGGTGGTCCGGGCGGCGGGATCGAACCGGTGTATCGGCGTTATTTTGACCCCGCCCGCTATCGCCTGGTTTTATTCGACCAGCGCGGCTGCGGGAAAAGCGAACCCTTCGCCGAACTCAAGGACAATACAACCTGGGATCTGGTCGCGGACATCGAACGAATCCGCTCAAAATTGGGCATCAACAAATGGCTTATTTTTGGTGGGTCCTGGGGCAGCGCGCTGGGTCTGGCCTACGCCGAAACGTTTCCCGAACGGTGTCTGGCGCTCATTCTACGGGGGATTTTTATGCTGCGCCAGCAAGAGTTACGCTGGTTTTACCAGGAAGGCGCCTCGCGCGTTTTTCCGGATGCGTTCGCCGACTATGTCGCCGTGATTCCGCCGGAAGAGCGCGACGATTTGATCCAGGCCTTCTACCGGCGTTTAACCGCTCCCGATCAGGAGACGCGACTCGCCGCGGCGCGGGCCTGGAGCGTGTGGGAGGGCTCGACCAGCAAGCTCCTGCCCCGCCAGGAGTTGATCCATCGTTTTCACGAAGACCGATTCGCGGAGGCCTTCGCGCGCATTGAATGCCATTTTTTCGTGAACCACGGCTGGTTCGAGCGGGATGACTGGCTCCTCGCGCGGGCGCACCGTATCCGCCAGATTCCTGGCGTCATCATCCACGGGCGCTACGACGTCGTCTGCCCGGTTGAGAACGCGTTCGATCTCCACCGCGCCTGGCCCCAGGCCGATTTTCACGTGGTGCCGGACAGCGGGCACTCCATGACCGAACCAGGCATCGCGGAACGGCTGGTGGAATACACGGATCTGTACGCGGAGAAGTTCCGGCCACAGGGGCACGGGGAGCACGGGGATTAAAAATTTTCAGTTGTGATCTGCCACACGAAAGGGACCAGGCGTTGGGGGTCCGGGGGGACCGCAACCCCCCGGCGCGGGGGAGCATGAGGGGGAGCATGAGGGGGACCGCGTTCATATGGCCCGTGCTCCCTACGGGTCGCACGGACACGGGTTCAAACTGCTGCGCAGTTTGGGTCCCCCTCATGAATCTAATACCCGTAAAAACTTTCCATTAAGATATTACTCGGAGCGACGCCCTGGCGTTCGAGGGTTTCGCGCAGCGACACGGTGAAATCCACCGCGCCCGCGATATAATACACCGCCGCGCTCAGGGACGGTACATGACGCAGGATCATGGCCACGTCGATGCGGCCGCGTTCGAAAAATGCGGGCCATTCTTCGGGCACGTTTTTCGTCAGAGTGGGAATGTACTGAAAACCGGCGAATTCGCGTTCCAGGCGCATGAACTCTTCGTGGTAAATCATACTGTCCGGATCGCGATTGGCGGCGAAGAGCAGCAGTTCCCCGCTGGCGTTCGAATCGATTTCGTGGCGAATGATGCTGTAAAACGGCGTCACACCGATGCCCCCCGCCAGGAATACATGCGTTCGCCGCGGCTCCGGCAGTTTCAGCAGGGTGCCCGTGGGTTCGGAAATATGTACGGTTTCTCCCGCGCGCAAATCGAGCAGAGCCTGTTTGAAGGCCGATTTTGTATTCCGGGTGATAAACCGCAGTTCGGTTTCCTCCGGCGCGGAGGCCAGTGAAAAACTGTGGCTCAGCGGCCTCTCCCCTGGCCTGGCAGGCAGGGTCAGGTCCACGAACTGACCCGCCTTAAAGGCAAACGAGCCGGGTTTTTCGAACACGAGCATGTACGTATCGCGCGCGGCCAGACGCGCTTCACGGAAGGCCGGCGTGGCGCCCCGGACCAGCGTGCGCCGAACAATTTCGCGATCGATTTCAAGAATTTCATACAGGCGAAATTCGCCCGTTTTGCCCTTCAGCGGGGCCCGGAACACGCGGCCGCGAGTCACGTGCGGACGCACGCGTTCGTACACCGCGTCGGAGACGAGCAGGCGCGCGCCGGCTTTTTTGGTCATGGACTCAAGGCGGGCTGCCGTATTGACCGCGTCGCCGATGATCGTGAACGCCGCGTTGCTGTGATGCCCGAGTTCACCGACGATTACGTTGCCGAAGTGGATGCCGATGCCGATGCGGAATTCGTGGTCCAGATGCTGGCGCGCGTACTCGTTAACGGAGTTCAGGGCCGCGAGCATTTCGAGCGCGGCATTTACCGCGAGCAGGCAGATCGCCACGGGGTCGCTCTGCTTGAGGCCGAAGTTCGCCATCAACCCGTCGCCGATGTACTTGTCGAGCATGCCGCCGTTTCTGAGCACGATTTCGCCCATGGTTTCGAAGTAACGGTTCAGGATGTGGATGATGTCGTACGGCAGATGTTTTTCGGAAAAACCGGTGAAATTACGAATATCGCTGAAGAGAATGGCCAGGTTGTCTTCGCGCCCGGTGGTACTCTGTGAACGCTCGCGCACCGCTTCGTAATCGCGATTGTCCAGCACAAGGCGACGGATGGTGACGGGTCCGCGGACGCGGGTCTGGCAGGCCAGGCGCACGCTGGACTCAAAGCCGCGTTTTAAGGCCAGAGTTTCTTCCGCTTCGCCGCGCGGGACCAGGTTTTCAGCGCCCGCGCTGACCAGCACGCGACAGGTGGAACAGCGCGCGTGCCCGCCGCAGGCATGCATGTGCGGGACGCCGTTTTTGAGCGAGATTTCGAGCAGTGTGAGCGCCGGATCGTTTTCCTCGATCGTACGTTCGTTTTCGTAAGTGATCCGGGCCATGGGATTCCAACCTCTCGCCACAAAAACAACCCGGAAGACCGCTGGCTGCAATTTAAATTTACCAGGGCTCTTTTTGCTTTTGTTGGAAAATTAAATTCGGATTTGCAATTATCATGAGCCGCTCTCCAATAACCACACTGGAGCAAGACATGCATGATCCCGGGAAACACCACCACCCAGATTCGCACCCACACGACGCGGGGGCCGCGCACGACCGAATCGCCAGAGGAGCGACGACAGAGGTACTCTACACCTGCCCCATGCATCCCCAAATCGTTCAATCTGCACCAGGCAATTGCCCGATCTGTGGCATGACGCTCGAGCCCGTGGCTCCCCGAACGGCTACGGAAGAACCGAATCCGGAGCTCGCGGACATGAATCGCCGATTCCTGGTGAGCGCCGGTCTGACCGTCCCCCTTGTGCTTCTTACCATGGCGGATATGGTGTCGGGTATCGTGGCACTCAATCGCATCCGTCCGCTGATTGAACTTGCGCTGGCCCTCCCGGTCTGCCTCTGGGCCGCCTGGCCTTTTTACCTGCGGGCGATCGAATCCTTAAAAAACCGCAGCCTGAACATGTTCACACTGATCGGGCTCGGTGTATCAGTCGCGTTCGGTTACAGTTTACCCGCTGCGATTGCCCCCTCGATTTTTCCGGCGGCCCTGCGCGACGATCACGGCGCGGTTCCCACATATTTCGAAGCTGCGGCCGCGATTGTAACTCTAATTCTGCTGGGCCAGGTCCTTGAACTGCGAGCGAGAAAAGCGACGGGCACGGCGATTAAAAAACTGCTGGGACTCGCGCCCGGAACCGCACGCCGAATTCAGGAGGGTGGCGCGGAGGAGGATGTGCCGCTCGCCTCCCTGCGGGCCGGCGACATTCTGCGAATCCGTCCCGGGGAAAAAGTACCGGTCGATGGGGTCGTACTCGAAGGGTCGAGTTCGATTGACGAATCAATGATCACAGGCGAACCGATCCCGACTCTCAAAGAAACTGGTGACCGGGTGATCGGGGCGACGATCAATGGAACCGGCGGGCTCGTCATGCGCGCCGAGCAGGTGGGATCTGCGACCTTGCTTGCGCGCATCGTCGCGATGGTGGCGGAGGCGCAGCGCAGCCGGGCACCAATCCAGAAACTCGCGGACGTGGTCTCCGGCACTTTCGTACCGGCCGTCATCCTGATCGCGATTGCGACTTTCATCGCCTGGTTTCTGGTCGGCCCGGAACCGCGTTTTGCGCATGCTCTCATCAACGCCGTGGCCGTGCTCATTATCGCCTGCCCCTGCGCGCTCGGGCTCGCGACCCCGATGTCGATCATGGTCGCTACGGGAAAAGGCGCGCTGATCGGCATACTCTTCAAGAACGCCGAAGCGATCGAAGTTTTCAGAAAAATCGACACGCTCGTTGTCGACAAAACCGGGACCCTGACGGAGGGCCGCCCGGAACTCGTGTCAGTGGTGGCCACGGGCGCTGTCGATGAATTGACTCTGCTCCGCCTGGCCGCCGCGCTCGAAGGCGGCAGTGAACATCCACTCGGGTTGGCGATTGTGAGAGGAGCGGCACGCCGCGCTGTCCCACCCGCGACCGCGGAACATTTCGAATCGATTACCGGCAAGGGCGTCAGGGGGCACGTGGAAGGACGGGCCGTCGCGCTCGGCAATCGAGCTCTCATGGAAGACTACGGGATCGACGCGGCCTTGCTGGGGCGGGCGGAGGACCTGCGCAGGGATGGGGCGACAGTGATGTTCGTGGCCGTGGACGGTAAACCGGCGGGCCTGGTCGGCGTGGCCGATCCGATCAAAACCAGTACGCCGGAAGCGATTCGAATTCTACGCGCGGAAGGCATCCGGATCGTCATGATGACGGGCGACAGTAAGACCACGGCGCTGGCGGTCGCGAAAAAGCTCGGCCTGGATGAAGTAATGGCCGAGGTCCTGCCCGATCAAAAGGCCCGGAAAATCCAGGAGCTGCAGGCCGAAGGCCGCATTGTCGCCATGGCCGGCGACGGGATCAACGATGCGCCCGCCCTGGCCCGCGCGCAGGTGGGCATCGCCATGGGAACCGGGACGGACGTTGCCATGGAAAGCGCCGGTGTGACTCTTGTGAAAGGGGATCTCCGTGGAATCGCGCGCGCAAGGAGCCTCTCGCGCAAAACGATGGCGAATATCAAACAAAACCTGTTTTTCGCGTTCGTATACAACGCGGCGGGCGTACCGGTTGCGGCGGGACTCCTCTACCCCGCCTTCGGCCTCTTGCTTTCGCCCATGCTTGCCGCGGCGGCCATGAGTTTCAGTTCGGTATCGGTGGTGGCAAACGCGCTGCGATTACGTCGTGCGCGCATTTAATCAACCGGAAATGAAAATCGGTCCGGTTCACGCGGATGGTCAGATACTCGCCGCGAGCGCGCAGAGATAAGTTTCGGTTTCGCTCAAGACCCAGCCGGCTACGAGCACCGTCCGGTCCTCACCCCAGTCCCGGCGGTGCGCCCGCCGGAGCGCGTCATGCAGATCGGCCGGTTCGTCTTCGATTTTCGCGAGCAGACGACGTGCCAGCAGTCCCGCGTCCGCCAGGTTTTCGTTGTGAGACAGGAATTCACGACCAACGCGAATCGCGTTTTCCGGGTCCGCGAAAATCGAAACGAGCGCGCGCCGCGTTTCTTCCGGCACAGCCGCGTTGAGCAGTTTTTCGCGCACCCGGTACCCGGGAACGGCGCCGCCGGCGACGACCAGGCCACCGAGAATGAGAAGTTGTTTACGTGTAAGGTTCATACAGGTGCCTCCCGGGAGCGAACAAGCGCCGGTCGCGAAACGCGGGCCAGGCGATCGGCCATGCGCACGGCCAGCGCCGCGATTGTATAGGGC
>CAZVZS010000094.1:4837-15351 GCA_964631535.1 uncultured Leptospiraceae bacterium | reverse complement strand
CCGCTGGTGCTCGCCGATCGGGGCTACCTCCTGTAGCCCCGAGCCCACCTCAAAACAATTTGAGATGGGCTCTTAATCCGGCAGCCGTAGAATGTTGCGCACCGCTACCATTTCCTCGCGGCGGCGGTTGTCGTCCCAGCCGAGTTCACGCGCTGCCACGGTCGCGATTTTTTCCAGTACTTTCTCATCCGGCAGACCGAGCGTCCCGAAACCGGTTCGCCGGGTGAGAATGTCTTCCAGCGTATTGGCCATTTCGTGGCGAATGGCGAATACTGCCTGGGCCAGAATCTCACCGTCGCCGTTGAGCGGCTCGCGCAGGGAAGCGTCGTCCCGTGCCAGTTCCAGGACTTCGCGGTATTCGGTGCCGTAGTAGCGGCCGATGGTTTCGAGCGTACGCTCCGGCCAGCCGGGGTACTCGTCGCGAATTTTTTGTAAAAATAAATCCATGTGCGGTATCTCACATCCGGTGAGTGGAAGGCGCGCTGTATTGTCCGGTTCCAGCCGCAGGCCGAGTTTCTTGCCGACGCGTTTGATGACACTCACTCCCAGATTGCGACTCGTCGTGTACTTGCCGCCTTCCACCGTGAGCAGGCCCTCGATACCGCGTTCGGCGCCATCGTAAATTTCGTATTTTCGCGAAGAAGTGTACGTACTTTCTGTTTGCGAATCCGTCAACGGACGCAGACCCCCGTACGCGAAAACCACGTCCTCGTACTTGAGATCGGTCTTGCCACGGAACGTACCGTTGATCTCGCCCAGGAATTCTTCAATGCTCGCGCGGGTGACGCGGTAGTCGTCCGGATCGCCTTCGTACGGTTTGTCGGTCGTGCCGATGAGCGAGTGCCCGCGCCAGGGGATCACGAAAAAGTGTCGGCCCGCCGGGGTGAGCAGAACGAGCGCCATTTCCTTTTCCATAATTTTCGGTACAAGCAGATGAATGCCCTCGGACATGCGCAGATGGCCGCTGGCTTTGTTCGCCGAACCCGCCAGGTCCAGGAGCATCTCGGCCCAGGGTCCGCCGCTGTTCAGAATCAGTTTGCCGCGCACAGGGTATTCATCCCCGGTTTCCACGTCGCGAACGCGCACGCCCGTCAGACGCGTGTTCTGGCCCGGACTCGTTTCGCGCAGGAAATCGATCACGCGGGCGTAGTTGGCCACGCGGGCCCCGCCCGCGGCGGCCGATTTAATGAAGGCGAGTGTCAGACGCTCGGGAAAGATACTCTGGCAATCGTAATACAACGCCCCGCCGACCAGGTTTTGATCGGGAAGCACGGGCGCCAGTTCGTTCACTTCCCGCACCGAAAGGCCGCGGTGTTCGCGGATGCGTTTGGACGTATGCACGGCCCAGCGATTGTCGAAGCCCAGCAGATCGTAAAGAGTCAGTCCCGCTTTGAGCATCCATTGTTCCGCGCGCGAATAATGCGGCACGATAAATTGCAGAGGGTTTACGAAATTGGGCGCGATGTCCTCCAGAATCCGTCGCTCGCGCAGGGATTCGCGCACAAGGCCGAATTCCATAGTTTTGAGATAACGCAGGCCGCCGTGGATGAGTTTGGACGTGGCGGCCGATGTGGCCCAGCCGAAGTCGTCTTTTTCAAATAAAATCGTTCGCAGGCCAGCTCGCACGGCCTCGTACGCCACAGCCGCGCCCGTAATGCCACCACCCACGACAATCAGATCGTATTCAACATCCGCGTTCTTTTTCGAAAATCGTTTCATATGAAAGATAAAACCCGAAAAAACGGACGCTTGCGCTGATCTATCTCATGGGGTGCTTATGAATTTTCACGCGGATGAATCGCCGCAATCGCCGGGCTCGAACCGCCGCGACCACCGCGGGCTTGACTCCCCAAAAGGCGCGTTCTACGTTTGGCCGTTTCGTTATGATCTGGCCGCGCTTTTTCTCCCTGCCTCTTGTCTGGTTCCTCCTGGTCTGGTCCTGGGCCTCTGTCGGCGGCCAGGCGCTGGAGTACGTCCCGGCCGGATCCGCGCCACAACCCCTTGCGCGCTACGTTGAATTTCTGGAGGACCGGACGGGAACCCTCACGATCCAGGAAGTGTCCGGAGCGGAAACCTGGCGCAAGCCGGACCGGTCGCTTTCGATGGGGTTTTCTTCGTCCACCTTCTGGTTTCGTTTCACTCTGGCGAACGAACAGCCCGCTCGGGATCTGGTTCTGGAATTTTTATACGCATCCCTGGATCATGTCGATTTTTTTTACCGGATGCCCGACGGCGCCTGGGCGCGCAAACAATCGGGCCGCCTGATGCCGTTTCGGAACAGGGAAATCCAGGATAAAAACATCGTGTTTCGTGTGCCTCCGGCGGGGACGGGCCCTCCCCGGGAGGTGTATCTTCGCCTGGAAAGTGAAAGCGCGATCGATGGCGAAATGATTCTCTGGGAGTACGCGGATTTCGTTAAAAAGTCGCAGGGAGAATATTTGTTCCTCGGTCTGTTCTTCGGCGTGTTGCTGATCATGGCCATTTACAATTTGTTTCTTTTTTTCGCGCTCCGTGACGCGAACTACCTGTTTTATACGCTTTACGTCGGTACGTTTCTTTTGTTTCAGGCGGGACTCAACGGCGTTTTGTTCCAGTACGCCACCGGTGATTTTCCGGAATTTTCGAAACAATTGTATCTCGTCGCGCTCATCGGAACGCCCGTCAGTATCTGGTGGTTTTCGCGGAGTTTCCTGAATTTACCGGCGCATGTCCCCCGCCTCAGTTTCTGTATATCGGCTCTTGCCATCCTGATGTGCGTTACATTGCTGGTCGGGCTGCTGACGAGTTATACCATGGCCATGCGATTCGTCCCGCCGCTCGTACTCGTGCTTGCCTTCCTTTTGATGTTCGCCGCCGTTCGGGTGTTTCTGGCCGGTTACAAACCGGCGCGGTACTATTTATTGGGCTGGTCCGGTCTGCTCCTGGTGGGAACCGCCTGGACGCTCTCGCGCATGGCGCTGATCCCTCCTTCGGTGTTGACCGAAAAAGGAATGCTTTTCGCTTCCATGTTCGAAGTGTTGATGCTTTCGCTCGCCCTGGGGGACCGGTACAATTTACTCCGCCTTGAAAAAGAACGAACGCAGAAACAGGCGCTCGAAAGTAAAACCCGCCTGCTGGTGTCGGTTTCACGTTTCGTGCCGAACGAATTCTTGCGATACCTCGGACGCGAGAGCGTCGAACAGATTCGACTCGGGGACGCGGTGCGGCGGGAGATGACGATTCTTTTTGCGGACATTCGGTCGTTTACGAGTCTTTCGGAGGCCATGACGCCCGAGGAAACGTTCCAATTTCTGAACGCTTTTTACCGACGCATCGGCCCGCTGATTCGGAATCACCGCGGCTTCATCGATAAATACATGGGCGACGGGATCATGGCCCTGTTCCCGGAATCGCCCGGCGACGCGCTGGACGCGGCCGTTCAGATGTGCGGCATGCTCCAGGAGTACAACGAACGCCGCGCGGGTGAGGGTTATGACACGATTCGGATCGGCATCGGTATCCATACCGGATCTTTGATGCTCGGTACGATTGGCGAAACCGAACGTATGGAGGGAACGGTGATCGCCGACGCCGTCAATCTGGCGTCGCGCATGGAAGGGCTGACAAAAGTATACGGGGCGACGGTCCTCATATCAGAACAAACGTTTGTGCTTTTACGGGACCCCTTGCGTTATAACCTGCGCACCCTGGACCGGGCCAGTGTGAAAGGTAAAAAAGAAACCGTATCGGTCATTGAGGTTCTGGACGGGGACGTCCCGGCGCGTCGTGACAGCAAGCTGCGGACTCTGCCGGAATTCAAACGTGGCGTCAGTGCCTGGGTGAACGGCGATTTCGCGCGAACAATCGAAATTTTCGAAAAGATCACAGCGGCCGATCCGGAAGACCTGGCGGCCGCGTTGTACCTGGAACGAGCGCGGGTCGCCGTCAAAGAGGGCAGGTGAGCTAACCGGCGCCCAGGGCGATCATGGTAATCCCCACCAGAATCGCGGCGATGCCGGCGATCTGAAGCGCACCGACGGTTTCCCCGGCCAGCAGCACGGCCACCACCGCGCCCCAGACGAAGGTGCTCGCGTACGCGGGGTACACGACGGACAGACGTCCTCCCAGGCGAAAGGAAGTGACGAACAGGCCCATCACGACGCAGAACATGGCCATGCCCGCGAACAGGGGCCAATTACTCCAGAGTGGGATTTCTTTGAGTTTGCCGGCACCCAGTTTATACAGATACTGCCCGAGCGCGCCGAACAGCGCGGCGATGAGATTCAGGACGATCGGTACAATTTGCGATTTCATCTACGTTTCCGTAAAAATTTTTTTTGCGAATTTATAATTTCGAACCGCCGATTATTCCCAGGCCGGAAAATTTCCGTCGGCGATCAGGCCGCTCATCCGATTTTCGATTGTTTCCATAAACGTACCTTTATCCCCGTTCCATGCGATCGGTTCGCCGATGAGCACATTGCAGGTGAACGGGACGAGCACGAACTGACCCTTCGGCAACGCTTTCCCCAGACCGTGTAAAAAAACCGGAAAAATCGGAACGTCTGGATGCCGCTTCGCCAGGTGGGCGATTCCGGATCTGAATTTCTCCAGGCGTTCGGGCTGGCCGCGCGACCCCTCCGGGAACAGGATCAGGACCTGGCCTTTTTCCAGACCTTCGCTGCAACCGGCCAGCGGATCCCCGCCCGCCCGGGCGTTACGGGCCAGCGGGATGATCCCGACGATATTTCGCGAAAACCAGGCGATGATTTTATTTCGCAAAAAATAATCGGCCGCGGCAACCGGGCGAATTTTATCGATCATGGTGGAAGGAAAGAGCGAAACGAGCACCATCGCGTCCAGATGCGAATTGTGATTCGCGATCACGATGGCCGGGCCTCCGGCTGGCAGGCGCTCCCGGTTGCGGACGGCAAGGCCGAGCAGCAAATGAACGGCCGGGCGAACCAGGCCGACGTAAAACAGATACCGGAGCAGTCGCGTAATCATTTTTGAAATTTTAGTGCGCTTCCCGGAGTCGCAGGGAGTTGATTCCGGGATCTTTAATAATACAACCAGTACAGAACGTGAAAAAATAAGGGCGCCGTAAACGTAAGGCTGTCCACCCGGTCGAGAATACCCCCGTGGCCGGGCAGAATGGAGCCGGAGTCCTTGACATTGATATCACGTTTCACCGCCGAAAGCGTGACGTCACCGACGAATCCAGGAATGGCGATGATCAGGCCGAACAACAGCGATTCCAGTTCGGAAAGGGGCGTCAGCACGGGGGCGAGCGCCCAGGAGAGAACCACGGTGGTGACCACTCCGCCCAGAAAACCTTCCCAGGTCTTATTGGGACTTACGCGCGGCGTTATTTTATGACGGCCCAGAGTTTTCCCCCAGAGAAACTGGGCCACGTCGTTGGCCTGCGTTAAAATCAGCAGAAAAATAATGTTACCGAGATTGCCCGCCCCCGGGTTCCGTTCGTCCGGCAGCACCAGCAAAAACGCGGCGTGTGAAATACTGAACACCGCCGTCATGAGTCCCCAGTGCAGCGTACCGATCGCGCGCAAAAATCCCTGGGTTTCGCCGGTGCTGACCATTAAGAGCGGGAAAAATAAAAATACGTACACTGGAATAAAAACGATGAACATCCCGTACCATTTCAGGTAGATCCAGTAATACTGCAGGGGAATAACCAGATAGGCGCAAAACAGCACGAGGCGATCCGCCTTGCGCGTGGGTATTAACGATAAAAATTCACGGAGGGCCAGGAAACAGAGCAGCGAAAAAAAAGCCAGGGAAATGACGAGGTTCGTCGTGAGCGCGACTACGACCACTGAAATCATGATCCACCAGGTACGGATCCGAATACGAACTTCCTCGATCCCTTTGCCCGGGCGCAAACGAGAGATCACAAACGCGACGGTTGTAGCGACGATCAAAAACAAAAAGATACCGCCCAGCACATACAGTACGGGGAGTTTGATGAACATCCAGCCGATTTTCATGGTCCCGCCACCTGCTCCGCGAGCGCTTTCCGTACCCGATTGACGATCGAAAGTACCAGCAATCCCGCAACCACGATCAGGACCCAGTTCATCCAGGAAGCCGGGCCGTACCCGAGCCCGAGCGCGAAAGCGGCGATTCCGAACACCGCCGCCCGGTCGCTTTTGCCCATGGGCCCGTCGTACCGTCGCGCGGCCCCGATCTGAATGGCCACGACGCCGGCCATTTCGGAAATCACGGCGAGCACCACGACAATGGCGGTAAGCCAGAGCGAAATTCCGGGAAGGGCCGCGAACGGTAAGTAGAGGAAAGAATCGGAGATGACATCCCCGAGTTCATTGAGAACCGCGCCCAGCCGGGTTTTGTGTCCGAACTCGCGGGC
The DNA here is from genome assembly GCA_964631535.1 of uncultured Leptospiraceae bacterium. Lineage (GTDB taxonomy): Bacteria > Spirochaetota > Leptospiria > Leptospirales > Leptonemataceae > CAZVZS01. The sequence continues at coordinate 8,984 of CAZVZS010000094.1, read as the reverse complement.
AAGCATACCGTCAATGGCGTTGAGGGCCATGCGTATAAAAAGGAAAACGGGCACGACAAGGAATGGCCAGCGTTCCTCACTTCGCAAGAAGATGAGCACTCCCACGGCTGCCGATAAAAGAGCCGCGCTAAGGGTCACCGCGTTCGCGCTGATCCCCGCCCGTGCGATCAAACCAACTACCGGGCGCAAAAGTTTTTGAAACGCCGGTTTCAGTTGATAGACGCTCGGCATTCCGATAAACTAAATGTTAAGAATTTCGTGTCTATCACAAAATGTATCATTCAGGACCGAAAACGGGAACGCGCGGACGGCGATGCCCGGCAAGTCTATTGACAACCGGATCAATGACCGTAGATTGCCACAATGCGAATGCGTCTTATCGTGGCTGCTTGTGTCATCTTGATTTCACCGGTACTCTCGTGCGCGGGGCAGGTGCTTCCCCGGTCGCCGGGTCCCCAAAAACGTGATGCGCTGGTGATCCTCCCGGGCGTCGGGTATGGGGCGGCCGGTCGTCGCAGTATGGAAAAATTTCAGCTCGCGGCCATTGACCGGGGATTCGACGTTTACGTGGCCGACATTTTGCGGAGCGAGGGCATGCGTGAGACCCGTGACGCCTTGCGCGAATTTATCGCCGATCAGGGCCTGGCCCGATACAGGCGCCTGTACTTTTTCGCGTTTATCGCGGGCGGGTGGAATTTGAATTTGTTGCTTCACGAAACCGAAATCCCCAATTTAGCCGGAATCGTATACGACCGCAGTCCCACCCAGGAGCGCGCTCCGTACGTGGCCACCCGGCGCCTCGGACCGGCCGTGCGCGTGTTAGTCGGGCCGGTACTTTTTGATCTCGCGGAAACACCCTATCCGCCCCTGGAAAAAAAAGATCTGGCGATCGGGATAATGATCGAAACCAGGCGGACCTGGATCATTCGTATGTTCGAGGATACGGCGCTTGAACGGGGGCCGATTACGTATGACGTCGCCGCGCTCAATCAGGTGAACCGGGATTTTTGTTTTATTCCTTACAACCACACGGAAGTGTACGAAAATTTCGAATCAATCGGGCCGGACGTACTTCATTTTTTTCGGAACGGTCGCTTTCCGGAATCGGCTCGTCGCACGCCGCCCGTGGTCGAACCGGAAGCGGGCAGGTTTGAATGAGAGACGCGCGTCGCGGTTTTCACCTGCCCATCTTCCCTGAGTCGTACGTCGCGCGTTTCAAATCCCATGCACCACCAGGCCCATGGCTCCAGCCAGTTGTCCCTGGTCCCGATCGTGCGTGAGAAACTGGAAGCTGCCGGTTTCGAATTCCTGCTGGTAGAGCAGGGCCGAAGCCACGTGCAGCGCGTCGAGCGAGCGGACCGCCATGGGGAAGGGCGATCCCGCGAACGCGAGCACCCGCGCGTCGATGTTGACCAGGGCCATGCCGGCGGTCATTTCTACGTGCGTCGTCAGACAGGCCTGGTATTCGTTCGCTTTTAAATCGCCACTCAGCAGCAGGCGATGCAGGGTCCGTCGTACTTCCAGATCCAGAACCACGCTCGATACGCCGTACTCCCAATCGCCATACCCCGGGTCCCGGCCCGGAGCGTTCAGCAGCCAGCGTAAAGCGGCGGAGGAATCAATGTAACAGTGACGCACCGTGGTCCTCCCGGTCCGCGGCAAGGAGGGTGGCCGGATCAAGGGCGATCTGGCGTTTCAAAGGTGGGGCGGCCGGGACCTTCCAGGCATGATCGGGCGGGGTCATCTGGAGCGGCCGGTTTTCACGGCGCGGTGGTAGATCGACAGCCGTAGTAGAAAGCGCCATTTCCAGGCTATGAACCAGAATCTCGCGGAAGGTGATTCCCCGTTCGGCCGCGAGGACCTTCGCTTTCCGTAACAATTGCTCAGGCAATTCCACAGTCGTCTTCATATGGCCATATTACCATATTCCTGCCATTTCGGAACCACTTTTTCCCCTCCAGACGAAGAATGGAGCTATGGGAGCACGCCCGGTCGCCGGGCATAATGAAGAAAAAGATGTTCATCCGGGAGGACGCGGTGTTTGCGGCGCTGGATGAATTCATGAGCGGTGTCCGCTGGTCAGAAATCTTCGCCGAACAGGTCCAGAAACTGGCCAAAGAGGTATTAAGGGAAGAAAAAAAATTCCTGAATTCTTCGACAGATATGCTCCATGACGAAATTAAAAAAGGGGGGGCGCGCAAGGAGAAATTGCTCGGTCTCCACCTGGACGGCGGAATCGACCGCCCGACCTTCCTGGCCCAAAAACTGGCCATCGAACGGGACATCCAGGCGCAGGAAAATCTGCTCGCCCGCCACCGCCGGGGCGACGCGGCCTTTGAACGCAAGGTAACGGACCTTGTCCGCGTATTCACGGAAATCCCGGATCGCTATTTCAAGGCCGCGCGCCACAAAAAGGCGCAGTGGCTGCGCCTCTTTGTGGCGCGCGTGATAGCGGACAACGCGAAAAATGTCACTCTGGAACTGCGGGAGCCATACGCGTTATTCGTCGGCCCCGCGATCGAAGCGGCGGCCGCCCTGCCTTCGAAGAAGGCGGTTCGGGCGCATCCCGTTATCTGGAGACGGCGGGAGTTGAACCCGCGTCCTACGGTGCGAACTGCTGGCCACTACATGCTTAGTCGACGCTTGGTTAAGTAACGCCTGACCCGCCGACAGGATAACGTTACTGTTCAAACTGATTTACTTAATCGAACCGCAGTTTGAACCGGTCGCGACGCAACCTCCGTTAAGTGACACTCTCATCCAGTCCCGGAGATAAAACCGGCGAGAGCGTGGCTAACTTAAATTAAGCAGCCAGAGCCATTTCATTGTTGGCAATTATAAGGTGAGGTTTTTAAGAGTTCCTCAACTCTGCATGCGTCCAACAACTCGTATCACAGCAGTCGAAACCAATTCGTCCCCGATGAGTTGTCAGAACAGAAACATAACACGCTCCGGCGTCCGTGGCAATCAAAAAATTTGGGCGCCCCGGCCGGCGCAGTGTCGCGCTTCGCTCGCGCCGGCCGTCGGGTGCTCGGGCTGACGCGCTACGCGCGTGCAGCTCCTCGCCCCCTGGCGCGCCTGAGGCGGATTACCGGACGGTTTTCGGATCGGGGCCGTACGCGTTCGGGCCGCGGTTGCCTTCCAGGAACCCGCATTCCACCAGAACGATGAGCCCCCCGATGTACGGAATCAGCCCGAGCAATTGAGTCCAGCCGGATTTCCCGCGGTCATGGTAACGTTTTGCGGTAATGGCCCAGCTACTCCAGACGTAACTCAGGATGTACGGAATTAGGAGAATCACGCCAGCCTGTGACAATTCGGAAGGAATGTCGCCATCCTTTACCGTTGATTCGAGGATTGCCAGAATGATCACCAGCACGCAGACTCCGAAGAATAACACCACCCACCAGCCAATCGTCACACCCCAGTAGATGTTACGTGGTATCCGGCCTTCGAACGAAAACAGGAGGCTCAAGAACGATGTTTTTTTTTCTGAAATCCCAGGTGCGACCGGTGGGCTCGCCTCCCCGGGGGCGGCGTACGGGTTCCGGGTCTGAGCGGGAATTTCCGGTTCCATCGGAATGATTCACCCGGAATTTGCGCGTGATGCAAGCCAATTCCAGAACGGGCCCCGCGAAAAATTCCGAAAAATTCGCGATATGAAAGGAAAACGCCAGAAGAGCGGGGTGGGGAGTTTTTTCAATCGAAGTTTCCGCGAGGGGTCCACCAACCACAAATCCGAGCCCCTCAGGAAAATTTCCCCCCGGACCATGGATCATGTCCGAAAAGGGCCGGACAGTACGCCAGGATATGCTACAATCATCCCCGATGCTACCGCTGGCGAAAAAAATCGCGAAACAACCCGGCCCGCCCGGGCCCGTCCATCTTGGTCTGCCCGACCCCGACGCCTGTTACGAAATCCTCCGGGCCCGCGACGCGCGCTACGACGGATTATTTTTCGTGGGCGTATCCACCACGCGTGTTTACTGCCGCCCCATCTGCGCCGTGCGCCTGCCGGGCCGCGATCGGTGCTCATTTTTTCCGGGCGCGGCCATGGCCGAGGCCGCGGGGTATCGCCCGTGTTTGCGCTGTCGGCCCGAACTCGCGCCCGGAGCCGCTCCGGTGGACGCGGTCGGCCGGCTGGCCG
>CAZVZS010000094.1:0-4827 GCA_964631535.1 uncultured Leptospiraceae bacterium | reverse complement strand
ATCGAGGCGGGCGCGCTCGACGAAGGTACGCTCGAGGACCTCGCGGACGAATTCGCCGTGAGCGCGCGCCAGTTGCGACGCGTCATCCTGCGCGAATACGGTGTCGCCCCGGTCGCGCTCGCGCGGACCCGGCGCCTGCTGCTCGCCAAACAATTGCTCACCGACACGCCCCTGCGCGTCATCGACGTTGCCTTCGCGAGCGGTTTCTCCTCGCTGCGTCAGTTCAATCGCCAGTTTCGTGAGCGCTACCGCATGCAGCCGACGGCCCTCCGCAAACGCCGACCGGCCGCGAGCGAACACGGCATCGTACTCAAACTCGGATATCGCGCTCCTTTCGCCTGGAATGAACTGGCCGGTTTTCTCGCGAAACGGGGCGACGCGCGGGTCGAAGGATTCGCGGACGGACGCTACCGCCGCGCCGTACGCATCGGCGATCATACAGGCTGGTTCGTCGCCGCGCCCGCTCCGGGCCGTGACCGCCTCAACGTCGAAATCGCGCCCTCGCTCGTGCCCGTCCTGCCGGAGCTTACGGCGCGCCTGCGGCGGCTTTTCGATCTCGGTGCGCACGCCCCCGTCATCGACGCCCTGCTGGGCGCCTTCCGCCGCGCGCGGAAGACAGCGCGAACGCGAAGGTCGCGGTCCTGCGCCGCCAGGGACTCACACACCGTCGCGCGGAAACCGTGCTCGCTCTGGCGCGCAGGGTCGCCACGGGCGCCGTGCGTCTCGGACCGGGCTGCGATCCGGGGCGCGCACGCGGCGCCCTGCTCGAAATCCCGGGCATCGGGCCCTGGACGGCGGAATACATCGCCATGCGCGCCCTCGGCGATCCAGACGCTTTTCCCGCGAGTGATCTCGGTCTTTTGCGCGCGCTCGGCCTGACCCGTCCGGCGGAACTCCTGGCCCGGGCCGAAGCCTGGCGGCCCTGGCGCGCGTACGCGGCGATTCAACTCTGGACGATCGGGGCGGGGGGCGGTTGACCCGGGCGGCGTTCGAACACGAATTCGCAAGGAATATGTATGACTAAAATTGTAACGAAATCGCTTCTGTATACGGAAATCGAAACTCCCATCGGCCCGCTCCTGATCCTCGGGGACGGCGAAGGGTTGCGGGCTGTGTACATGCGCGATCAGAAATACCGTCCGCCGGCCGGGAGCGACTGGCAGCGCGCGGACGACCGCGAGTACTTCCGCGCCGCGCGCGAACAACTGCGGGCGTACTTCGGCCGCGAGCTGCGCGAATTCGATCTGCCGCTCCTCATGGAGGGCACGGGGTTTCAGATCCGGGTCTGGCGCGCCTTACAGGAAATTCCGTACGGGGCGACGGAAAGCTACGGCCGCCTGGCGGCGCGACTCGGCAGTCCAGGGGCCTCCCGCGCGGTCGGCCTCGCGAACGGACACAACCCCTTCGCCATCGTCGTGCCCTGCCACCGTGTCGTGGGCGCGGATGGGTCCCTGACCGGCTACGGTGGTGGCCTGGCGCGAAAACGCTGGCTGCTCGACCACGAGGCCGGGGTCGGCACCACGCTCTTCTGAGGTTTCACAGCGCGCGTGAACCGGCTCAAAATTCCGATTGGCCGCGCGCGGTCGCTTCCGTACAATGTCCGCATGCGTTTCGCCGCCTGGCTCCAGGACCGTTTTTCACCGGTTGTATTTCTGGTCTGCGTGGCGGCCATCCTCACGCGCGTCTGGGTGGCCGAGGACGCGTACATCACGTTTCGCGCCGTGGAGAATCTTTTTCGCGGACTCGGGCTGGTGTACAATCCAGGCGAAAACATCGAGGTGTTTACCCACCCGCTCTGGATGATGTGCCTGGTGGTGATCCGCGGCGTGGGTCTGCCCCTGCATTTCGGTTCGATCGCGCTGGGGCTCTGTTTTAGCGCCGCGGCTCTGGCCCTGCTCGTTTTCCGCGAAACTCGTTCGGGGACGCGGGTTTTTCCCTTCGCGGCGCTCGCGCTCTGCTCCATCTCCGGTTTTCGCGATTTCGCCACGGCCGGGATGGAATTTTCGCTCGTGTTCCTGCTGCTCGTGCTGCTCCTGCGCGAACTCGAACGTGGCGTGGAAGAGCGCCCGGCCTGGATCGCCACCCTGCTGGGCCTGCTGTACCTGACGCGGCCGGAACTGGCACTGCTCGTGCCGTACTACGGATTGTTTCTCCTGGTGGATCTGGCGCGTTCGCTGCGGCGTTCTTCCTTCGCGCTAACTTCGCCCGGTCCGCGGCTGCTCGGAGTTCTGGCGAAATTATTGGCTTTCGGTCTCCCGCTGCTTCTGCTCTGCGGTTCTTACCACGCGTTTCGTTTTTTTTATTACAATGACCTCTTTCCGAATACCTACTACGCGAAATCGGGCCTGGATACGAATTACACCCAGGGGGTCGCCTATCTTTTTCATACGATCCTCTGGGCCCCCGCGCTCTGGCTTTTGATCGCGCTGACCGGCCTTCTGCCCGCGCTCCAGAGCGCGCGCCGGCTCCTGCCCGCGCGCCAGTACCTGGCCTTCGTGCGGGAGGTCGGCGCGGGCGCGCTCGTCGCTCTGTATGTGGTGCGGGTGGGCGGGGACTTCATGTCGTTTCGCTTTTTGCTGCCTTCGATAACGATTCTGACGCTGACGCTCGATCGTTTTTTTCACGGTATTGACACGGCGGAATTGGTTCGTCGCTGCCAGGCCTGGCTGGTCGCGCGCGGTCGGGAACTGCCGGCGGAGGAAGTCGGTTTCGCCGTGCGCGGTGGAGTGATCGCCCTGTTCGTGGCGCTGCTGTTCTGGCCGGTCCCGTACGCCTGGGGTACCGTGGCCGACGAACGGCAGGGTTTTACCGGCGGGATCGAAAAAAACCCGATTTCGCTTTTTTACGCGCAAAATTACCCCTGGGGGAAAACAGGCCGCGCCTTCGGTCACCTCCAGCAATGCCTGGGGTACCCGGACTTCTGGATCACGAACAGCCAGGCCCAGGCGCGTTGTATGGCGGGGGTTGGCCTGGGGTACTTCGGCCAGGCCGCGGGACCCGGCGTGAAAATTCTGGACGAGCAGGGTCTGCCGAATCGCGAAATCGCCACCGCCCCCGTGCTGGTGCGCTGGCGGGCCGGCCACGAACATATCGTGACGTTTTCGGAAGCCCTGCGTCGCCGCGTCCTGTTCTGTTCCACCGGCGAAGTCGCCTATGACCGGGTTATGAATACCGGGGCGGGCGTTCTGGTGCATCTGGACCCGTATCTACTGGCGACAGTACCGGACATCGAAGAGCGACTCAAACAATTGAGCGATCTAAAAAAACAGGGCAGCGCGGTCATTCCCCGTCTGGAAGCCAGGTACGGTGTGAGCGTGGAAGAACTCGGCGAGCGGGCGGAAACCTGGGCCAGAAACGAGGAATTCGCGCGGCGCCGTTCGTGCTGGCGGGAATTTGAAGGCGATCTGACCGTGTTCTTTTTTTAAAAACGACCCCGCCGGGTCCGGGGTCCGTCTAATCGCCGCCTGTACAGGCCAAACCACATACATATAGAAGGAATCACACATGAAATGGTTGGGTATCTTCGCAGTCGGAGTTATCGGTACCTGTTTGTTACCATCCTGCGCGTCGGCGAAGCTCGGCGCGGGCCATCAAAACAACCTGGCCGGTCACACCCGCGTGGCCGTCGCGGACATTGGCATCCGCGTGCATCACCATCGCAACTGGCTGACCGGGGCCAACGAAAAGGTCGTCCCCCTGGCCGACCCGTTTCTGGAACAGCAGGCCGTGGAAGCCGTGCAGCGCAATCTGATCGCGAAAGGTTTCACTCCGGTGGAACGGCGTCGTATCCGCGAGATTTTACAGGAACATCGCCGGCGCGCCACGGGCCTCTACCGGGAAGACGCGGTACGCATCGGTCAACTCTCCGGAGCAACGGCCCTGTTTTCCGGTTCGCTTTTCATTCGTACGGAAAACGACATGACCTATACGATCGCCGAGACGGTGCTTTTCCCGCCCATGCTTCTGTACCGCATGGTGGTTCCCAATACGCGGACCATCCTGACCCTGAACGGGCGCCTCGTTTCGGTGAAGGACGGTACGGTGCTCCTGAGCGGGGAAACCAGCATCGAGCGGCGCGGTTTTGAAATGGAACATATCAGCGAGGTGGTGGACGAGTGGTTTATCCAGGTGCACGAAATTTGAGCCGCGGTTCCTGGGCGCGACCCGGCCTCGCGCTGGTTTTGATCGCGGGCTCCGTTTTTTTTTCCGCCTGTCCCGCGCAGGTAGCCTGGGAAGAGGGCCAGCGCAATTATTGCTGGAGGCGCAAATCCCTGGCGCGGCGTTGTTTTTCGTACGGCCTCATTTCCAATCTGCAATGCCAGCGCGAAGAAACCGAAGAGGCCAGGCACACGGCCCGGGGCGATTTCACGAAGGCCGAACACTCGCCCATTCGTCTGACCGATCTGAGTTGCGATCGTGAACTCATCGTTACGTACGCCTACTGCGATTCCCTGATCCCCGGCTCGTGTCGGACCCCCCATTCTTCTGGGGGTTCTGCCGGCGATTCTGAAAGCGAGGAATCGAACACGACCGCCCGGAACTCGCGGGCCGGCGCGGATTGACGGAACCGATCGCGGGTCCGGAAGTCCTGGCGAGTCCCATATCACTGCGCGGCGGTGCTTCGCCAGGGCACCATTTCGGACGCCAGAATCGGTTGACAGGGCCCCCGTTTACAAAATCCTTGTTTTCTCCGGGTCGTAAGACCCGCGGTCGCGCCCATAGCTCAGCTGGATAGAGTGTTTGACTACGAATCAAAAGGTCGCAGGTTCGAATCCTGCTGGGCGCACATAAATGGACGGGGCTAACCCGCCATCGGCTGAGGCCGCC
>CAZVZS010000093.1:2500-15711 GCA_964631535.1 uncultured Leptospiraceae bacterium | reverse complement strand
GTCCCAACAACGACTACCTGGGATTTCTGAAATACGCCTATATGGACCTGCCGCTCTTTTCAGGCGGGGCACTGCGACTCGGCCAGCAGGGCGTTCCGTTCATTGAAGCCCTGGACCCCACGTTCTGGGAGCATCGATATATCGCGCAATCGGCCCCGGAAAACATGGGCGTGAGTTCATCTACGGATCAGGGCCTTTCGTTTCTGTACGCGAATCCGTACGTCGGCTTTCATCTATTATACGGCAACGGCGAGGGCTTCCGTCGCGGCAACGCGGAACGGTTCACGCACTCGGGCGTGGAGAACCTGACGGCGCTTTCTAAAGGCACGGCCAACTCGGGCGATTCATACGGCCAGGACGTATACGGCAACCTCACGATCAAACCGACCGGTGAAAACGCGAACGTGATTTTCGCGCTGAACTTTCCGTTTCGTTTTCAGAACGTCGCCGGCGTGCACCAGGACGAATACAGCTACGCGGCCGCCACGATCGATACGACGAAAGACGCGCTGAGCGACAACTTCCAGTGGGAGTATCTGCGCGGCTCGAAGCGCGCCTTACAGGATAGCTGGTATGGCAGTGAGGCGGACCTGACGGTGAAAACCGAACTGGTGAAATTCACGGTGGGCGCGGGGACGATGGTCCACCGCGATCAACGGGGCACGGCGGTCTCCATCAACGAGACGACCTTCCCCGGACACGGTACGGACAAAGGCGGCACGATCGACTTTTCGAAGTTCCAGAACATCGACAAATCGTACCGCTACGAAAACGACGTGTTCACGCAGGCGAACTACGGTTTCGCGCACGTGGCCGTGGGCCAGTTCGGCGCGTTCTACCGGATCATCCAGGGCGACGGGACGAGCGGCCGGCTCAGCGGAGCGCGCGATGCGGGCCGCGACCGGTGGCTGACGTACGCGATGGCGGACCTGTACGCGGGCGGCAGCTACGACGAAACGCTCGGCGACCTGTCATACAGCGATCTGAAAGCGTATCTGACGAACCGCGGCGAGAACCTGAGCAAGCAGACCTACCAGAAATATCTGTACGGTGTGACCTGGATCGCCAATCCGCGCTTCCGCATTTCGCTGGGCGTGGAGGACACGATCAATACCGACATGGTCTTCGGGTATCAGAATAAGGTCCATCCGCTTTCGCGCGTGCGAGGCAAGGCGGCAGCCACCGAATCGACCACGCTCGACTCGCAGGTGGGATCGAACACGCGGATTTCGTACCGCACCGGGCTGCCGAACAAAGAGCCGCTGCCCATCGATCAACTCGGCAAGAACCGCGTCGAACGGCAGATTTTCGTCCGCAGCGAATACAGCTTCTGACCGGGGTCGGACTCTGTTCAATTGAAAGCCGGCCCTCAGGGGCCGGTTTTTTCATCGGAAGGAATCCAGAAATTCGAACAGGGATGCCCGGTATGATTCATGCCCGGGCGTTTCCGCCCAGAGCGCGCGACTGCCATGGGCGCCCTCCGCGTCCGGAGCGAAAAAAATTTTGCGCGGATAGGCAATGCGATCAAACAGAGGCCGGGTGCGCTCGATTTCACTTTTCGCGCAGGTCATCCAGACCGGCGTGCGCACCTGTCCCGCGTACTGGCTGATAAAATTGCGGCGTCCGAAATATTCGCCTGGCGAAAAGACGATCACACCGGCCACGGTGAGCGGGAGGTTCGCTTCCCCGGCCAGCTTGAGCGCGAGCGAGGCCGAGTAGGAACTGCCCCAGAGAATAATTTTTTGTACGCCCAGGGAACGCGCGTAGCGCACCGCCGCGCGCATATCCGGTTCGCTCTGGAGATATCCGGTTTCCATACTGGCCGCCGTCGCGCGACGGGCAGTCTCGTTGGGCACGCCCAGGGTGCTTTCGCCCGAGCGCAGATCCACGTTCAATGAATTGAAACCACGCGCGAAAAGTTCGGGCGCGATGGAGCGGTATTCGCCGCGCGAGGAACGCGCCTGGTGAAACAGGAGCAGAAAGGGCTTCGTCGTATTCCCGTCGAAAAATAAGTCCGCCGTGATTTTGAGCTTATCATCCGAGGGAAATTCGACCGTCCGAAAATCGGCCGCGACCGCCGTCCCCCCCGCCACGAAACTGATTAAAACGACGAATACGATGCGCTGCGTTTTCACCCATAGCCTCCACGGTCCCGCGACCGGGTCGAGGTTCGCGCGGCACTCCCGGAAGTCAACCAGCCGCGGGTGGGCCGACCCAAAACAGACTTGAATCGTACCGGCACCGGGCGTTTCATGAGCGGGAATGAGTGTCTTCCTGATCGGGCTCCTGTTCAGCGCGCTGCTCGCGATGTTGTACGCGGGCGGGGAGCTGGTCGTCGGCAGACGGGATGAAAAAACATGGATTTTGTTCGGCGTGTTTTTCGCGCTGGGTTGTATGCTCCTGCACGCCTACGGGCTCCTGAGCGGGTTCCTGGTCCGCTGGCCGCATTTCCTGGGCTGGCACCTGCCCTTTTTCCTGGCGCTCGGTCCCCTGCTGGATCGATTCATTCAGGTCCGGCTCGCGGGCCGGTCCGCTCAAGCCGGGTGGCGACTCTGGTTGCCGTTTGTTCCGGCCGCCACCACCCTGGTCGGCCTTCTGTTTTACCTGAGTGAATCGCCGGAGGCCAAACGCGAGGTGATCGAAAATTTTCGACTGACCGGCGCGCGGCGGGGCCTGTCCCTTTTTTTTCTGCTTTCAAATCTGCATTTTAGCGCCTATCTCCTGCTGGGAACCTGGCGGGTGGGGACCTCACTGCGCTGGGTTCTGCTGCGCACGGAGCCAACTGTCCGGATTCTCTTCTATATATTATTCTCCAGTCTTTTGATCTCCGGGCTGGTCTTCTTCGGTTTTGCCACCGGCCATGCCCTGTGGATCGCCGCGAGCCTGGCTCTCATGTCTCTGGTACTGCCCTCGTTGTATTTGATTCGCCAGCGGTATCCTTCGTTCTTCCGGGACCTGGCCCTCGTCATGGAAAACGAGAAGTACCGCACCTCCCGCCTGCGGGGCGCCGATCTGGACGAAATCGCGCGTAGCCTGGACCGGCTGATGCGGACCGAGCACCTGTACCGGGACGAGGAACTGAGCCTGGCAGGTCTGGCCGAACGGGTGGAGTTGACCCCGCACCAGCTCTCGGAGTATTTTAACAATCACCTGAAACAGAATTTCGCGCGTTATATCAACCACCATCGCATCCAGGAAGCGCGCGACCTGCTGACGGGTCAGCCGGAACAGACCGTGCTGGCGGTGGCCTACCAGGTCGGTTTCAATTCCAAAAGCTCTTTTAACGCCGCCTTCGCGCGCGAGACCGGCCTTTCGCCCCGGCGCTACCGCGCCCGGTTTTCGTCGCAGCGGGAGGCGCGGTGAATCGCCGTATGGCCGAAATTATAAATCCGGTCATCTTTTTTTGGCCGAAATTATCCACCCGGTCGATCCTGACGCCATGAGCGGTTATCCTGCGACTGTAGCCGAAGGCTTTCGGCGGGAGTGATTGTATGTCGGGATTGTTTGCCTGTGGATTGACCCTGGAGTGCCTGAGCCGGGCTGGCGGGTTCATGCTGTTCATGAATTCGTTGCGCTATTTCCCGGTGGTCGGAGCCGTCTTTTTTTTCATGTGGTGGTGGCAGCGCGACTGGTTTTTGCCGTTTCGCATCCAGGAAAAATGGCCGAAGGTCGAGCGAATTGTTCATGAGTTGAAATACAGTCTGCTCGCCATCGTCATCTTCAGCGTCATGGGTGTAAGTTCGTTCGCTCTCGGCAAACTCGGGTACAACCGGATTTACTTCGACACAGGCCGCTACGGAGTGGCCTACCTGGTTTTCGCGTTCGTGCTGCTCGGGCTCTGGCAGGAGACCTGGTTCTACTGGATGCACCGGATCGTGCACCATAAACGACTGTTCGCAGCCGTGCATCTAACGCACCATAAGTCGACGAACCCGTCGCCCTTCGCCGCGTACGGTTTTCATCCGTTCGAGACGATTCTGGAAGGCATTTACATTCCGATCTTCGTCATGATCGTGCCCGCGCACCCGCTCGTGATCCTGACCCATCTCCAGTATACGATGTTGTTCAATATCTATTTTCACAGCGGCTACGAATTTTATCCCAGGGGCTGGGCCTCGGGTCGTCTCACGCGCTGGCTCAATACGAGCACGCACCACAATATGCACCACTCGCACGTGAACGGGAACTACAGCCTGTATCTGAATTTCTGGGACCGCGTCATGGGCACCAACTTCCCGGCGTACGAAGCCACCTTCGACGAAGTCGTCGCCCGTCGCGAGCGCGACCGTGCCGCCCGACTATCCGCGCGAACGCGCACCCCCGCCGCGGCCTGAGCGCAAGTCCTCTGGCGCCTCCGGTCCGCGCGGCCGGAGCGGGCCGTGGGAGTTCCTACAAAAGTTCGCGATAAGTCGCACTTATTCCGCGAAAAATGTAGGAACTCCCACTACGGGCGGTGCGCGTGCGGTCCGGACCGCGCTCTCGCGGCCGGGGGGCCGGCCGCACCATCGCTGGCGCGGTACTGAGGCGGGGCAGGTGGACTGGCAGGGTCCGGGTCACCGTGACCGGGTCAGGCGCGGAGCAGCGGCCCCGGCCATCAACACCGCGAGTTCCTCTCGCCAGATTTCCCCCGCGCCCGCCGCCCCGCGCGCGAGAGCGTGGCCGTGTAAAAAATCGAACAAAACGAACATGAAGGCCTGCCTGCGGCGCGCGCTCAGGGCGAGCCCGCGTGTCGCCTCATGAAACCAGGGCGTGATCAGCGCGGCCGCGGCCGTGCCGCCCGGGCAGTCGGCCGTTAAAAAAACGATCAACTCCACGGCCTCGAGCGCGAACCGCAAATAGGCGTCGGCCAGCGCCTCGACCCGCCCGCGCCAGCCACGGCGGCCCCGAAAGTCAACCGTGAATCCGCGGTAATACCGCAGCCCGGCCTCGCGCAATAAACTTTCCCGGTCAGGGAAATAATGATACAGGGCCATCGGGTCCACGCCCAGGTCCCGCGCGAGCCCCCGCATCGAAAAACCGCCCAGGCCCTGGCGTTCCAGCAGAACCAGGGCCTTTTTCAAAATGCGCGCGCGCGAAAGCGCGGGTCGTCGCGCCGGGGGGCGTCCGGGAGGGCGGCGGGCGCTTTTTTTTCGCTTGGCAACGCGGTCCATTTATTCTACACTGTAGAATTAGAGGAGGGCGTATGTCAAGACCAAAGGTTTCGGTTTACATGGGGATGAGCCTGGACGGTTACATCGCCGGCGAAGACCACGCGCTCGACTGGCTGAACATCGTCGATGCTCCGGGTGAAGATTACGGGTTCGCCTCATTTTTCGCGGGCGTCGATACGATGCTCATTGGCCGCAATACCTATGACGTGGTGCTCGGATTTCCCGAATGGCCGTACGCGGGCAAGCGGGTCGTGGTCCTGACCGGTCGGGAGGCCGCCGCCCGCCAGAACGAGGAGTTTCGGACCGGGCCGCTGCCCGCGCTGCTGGAGGAACTCGGACGGACCGGCGCTCGCCACGTATACGCAGACGGCGGACGCGTGGTTTCCGCGCTCCTGAACGAAACCCTGGTCGATGAAATGACCGTCTCGATCATTCCCATCGTGCTGGGGGCGGGAATTCCCCTGTTTTTATCCGGCATCCAGACGGTGAGGCTGGACCTGGTCGAGTCGCGCGGTTTTCCGACCGGGCTGGTACAGGTGAAATATCGGCCGGGCCGCGCCACCGCGGCCACCTGAGAATCGCTTGCAATCGGGCCGGGTACCCCGGACCGTTCCCGGATATGACGAACGAAGACGGCCCCGACGCACTCCTCGAACCCGAACGTCCCGGCGCGTTTGAGCGCATCGGGATTCGCTACATCCGCGGGCTGGCGCGGATGGAACACGCGGAGGAGCATAACTTCGCGCCCGGGGACGCGGAAATGGGTCGGCGGGTGGGGCGGGTCACATTTTTCGCCGCGGCGGTCGCTTTTTTCATCGGCGCCGTGAGCGCGGGCGGTTCAGTGTACACCGAACTGGTCCTGGAAGACGCGCCCATGCTCGTGAAGTACGGCTGGATCGCGGGCGTCACCGCGGTCCTGACCGGGATCGAGTTTTTCGTGTTGTTCTGGGTTTCCCTGCGCGCGGTGTATCTGATCGCCCGTATCACCGGTCATACGCGCCTGCATCTGGACGAAAAAAAAACCGGGATCGAAATCACGAATCTCCTGGCCCGGGCGGCGCTGGAAATTCCCGATCCCGTGCTCAAAATCCTCGGCATCGACCCCCTGGCACGAGTTTCGCGAAAAAGGCTTTTTTTAATCGGTCTGGCGTATAAGGCCAAAATCGTCACGACCAACGTACTGGCCAAGCAGCTCATGCGCCGGTTTTTCGGCAAGTCCCTGCTGCGGGTGAGTGTGCTCTGGATTTCGGTGCCCATCACCGGCCTGTGGAACGCCTTCACGGTCTGGAAAGTCGCCCGTGACGCGCGGCTGCGGCTGTTCGGCAATCTCCTGGCCGATCACCTGGCGCGATACGAACTGACGCCGGAAAAACTGAACCAGCTTTCGCCGCTCGCGCGGGAAGGGTGCCTGCGCGCGGTCGGCAATTCCGTGGTGCTCGCGCAGAATTACCATCCCAATATGGTGATTCTTTTGCTGCGACTTTCCGAAATCCTGAATATCAAACGCGGATCGAACTTCGACGACTGGGATCTCTTTCTCGATACCATGCGCCGGGTCAGCGAACGCGAACGATTTTTCCTGATGGATTTATTCGCCGTGGCCACCGCGTTTGATGGGAAACTTTCGCGCCTTGAACGGCGCGAGGTCGCGGCGGTATTCGCCGAACATACTCCCGCGTATCTGCAGCGAATCGTAGCCCTGAAAAACGCGATGATCGCCGGACGCCTGAACGCGGCGAAAGAACTCTGCGTTCTGGATTTCGCCGCGGGTTAACGTAAGATCATTCGTCCCACCAGCGTTTTTCGCCGGCCAGGGCACGCTGGAGCAGTTCGACCAGTCGCTCAAGGTCCACGGGCTTTTCCAGAAATTCAAACGCGTTTTCTTTGAGCGCCGTAAGGCAGACCTGCATATCGGCGTGTCCGCTCATGAGCAACACCGGAACGTTTTCGTTGATCCGTTTCAATCCCACCAGTAAATCCACTCCGTTCCGACCCGGCATCCGATAATCGGTTACGA
This sequence comes from uncultured Leptospiraceae bacterium, assembly GCA_964631535.1. GTDB lineage: Bacteria > Spirochaetota > Leptospiria > Leptospirales > Leptonemataceae > CAZVZS01. Next base: position 8,544 of record CAZVZS010000093.1, on the reverse strand, counting down.
CGGCGTCGGGGTGGTCGCGGTTGAAAATATACTCCGCGTCGATGCCGTTGGGTGAGGTGACAACATCGAACCCGACGCGGCTCAGGTACTGGGCAATCTGATCGCTCAGGTCCGGTTCATCGTCCACGATCAGGACTCGCGCTTTTTTTGTGATTCTTTTCATGGATTCCTCTGTCGAAGATTCAGGGAACGCGTTCCAGCTCAGGCGCTCAGGTCCTCAGGGTCCGCGTTCCTGGAAGTTTGAATCGCGTGGGGTAAGACGATTTCAAATTCAACGCCGTCGGACAGGTTGCGCACCTGGATGGTGCCGCGATGCCGTTTAATGATACTGTAACAGATCGAAAGACCCAGGCCGGTTCCTTTGCCGGCTTCCTTGGTCGTAAAAAATGGGTCGAAAATTTTGTCAATTTTATCGTGCGGGATCGGCGGTCCGTTGTTCTTGAATCGCAGGACGACCAGATCGGAAGAATCGCCCTGGCAACTTGTGATCAAAATGAATTTGGGCCCGCTCCTGTCCGGCTGTTCGTTCAGGGCGTCGATCGCGTTGCGGACCAGATTGATGAACACCTGTTCCAGATTGATCGCATTGGCCAGAACAATGAGCGGCTCAGGCGAAATTGTCAGGCGTAATTCAGTTGAACTCTGGCGCAGGTTCGCCGTGAGCAGATTCATACTCTGGCGCAGCGGCTCGTTCACGTCCAGAAGCGTGAGGTTGCCATCGGATTTCCTGCCAAAAACTCGTAAATGATTGATGATGGCGGTGGCCCGGGCCACGTTTTCGCGCAATCGATCCGCCTGTTCGAGTAAGAATTCTTTGCTGTAGTCGTCCTGCTTAACGCTGAGTTGTAAAAGCTGAGCGCCCATGAGAATGACCGACAGCGGCTGGTTCAATTCATGCGCCATGCCCGTGGCCATTTCGCCGAGTGTGGCCATTTTTCCCGCCTGTTGAATCTGAAGCTCCATCGAATGGGTTTCGGTAAGGTCGTCAATAACGGCCACCAGCGCGCGGTGGGGCGCCGCGTCACGGAGCGGGGTGAGGGTCATGCGAACCCGGATGGTCGTGTCGTCAGAATGAAGGATTTCACCCTCCAGCACCTGCCGCTGGCGTGTGGCCAGGGCCTGTTCGATGGCCTCCGCGCAGCGTTCGCGCATTTCACCCGGTCCGAGGTCGAGTAATCGCCGGCCGCGAATCTCTTCTGGCTGGAAACCGGTGAGCGCCGCGACGGGTTTACTCGCGAAATTGATCATTCCCGCCCGGTCGGTTACGAGCACAGCGCTGGAGGTGCTGTTGATGATCTGATCGCGGAAATGAAAACCGTCGCTGAGCATGTTGTTGGATTCGCGGAATTCAAGCGCGCGAAAAACGAGATTGACCAGAACCTGAAAAATTTCCTCGTCCCCGTCGTGCCAGTTCAAAGTCGGTTGCATGGCGATGAGGGTCAGAACGCCGGTTGTGGTTCCGTCCCGGATCATCGGAAATATCAAGAGCGACCGGATCCCCGTTTCCTGAACGAAAGCGAGTCCAGGACCCGGGTTCTCCCCGATTGAAATGTCCCCGTAGTAGGTGATGACGCCCTTCGCGGTCAGTTCGTTCAACTCCGTGAAAGTGGTCAGGGAACGAACGATGACCGAGGCGATTTTGCTGATATCAGCGTCCTCCGGCGGCCAGGCGGATAGTTTGCGCATGCTCGAAAAATTCTGGTTTTCAAATAGATACATGCAGGCCGCGTCCGATTGCAGGAGCAGGGTTAGATCGCGTAAACTTTCCAGCAGGGCCTCGGTCAGATCCTGCCGCCCGACGAAACGCGAGGAGATGCGCGCCAGGACGGTTTCCAGCTCCAGCCGCCGTTTGATCAGTTTTTGCTGGCGAATCTGCACGGCTTCGGCCGCCTTACGGGCGCTGATATCCTGTTTGATCGCGATAAAATGTGAGATCGAATTTTTTTCGCCCCGGATGGGGGTAATCGTCATTTCCTCATGATACAGACTGCCGTCCTTGCGCCGGTTGACGATCTCCCCGTGCCAGCTATCGCCGCGTAAAATCGTGGTCCAAATATTCTCGTAGAAGCTGTGTTCTTCGCGCCCCGAATTCAAGAGCGAACTCGGGCGGCCCACCGCTTCCTGCTGGCTGTAACCGGTCAGGGTGGTGAAGGCCGGGTTGATCCACTGAATCACGCCGTGGACGTCCGAAATCATGATCGCGCTGTCAGCCATGGCCACGGCCGTCGAAAGCCAGGTGAGTTCTTTTTTGATTTCGTTGCGTTCGATCGCGTAGCGAATCGCCATTTCCAGCGTGATCGGTTCGTACTGACCTTTTACGAGAAAATCCTGAGCGCCCGCCTGGATACTGTGCAGGGCCGTTTCGCGGTCGTCGTGGCCCGTCATGACAATCACCGCCAGGGCGGGCGCGATGGCCAGGATGGACTGTACCGTTTCGACGCCCTGGCTGTCGGGAAGGCCGAGATCCACCAGGGCCAGATCGAAGTGTACGTCTTTCAGGATCAGGCTGGCTTCGCTTAGAGAAGAACAGATATGGGGAACTCCGCCGCGCAGTCCGGTTTCCTCCAGCAGGGCCTGCAACAGCAGGGCATCGGTGGGATTATCCTCGACGATTAATAAATGGTAGTCCCGACGCTCGCTTTGTTCGAAAAGGCGCAAGGTCAATTCTCCGGCAGGGTCGCCACGTCAAACCAGAAATGTTCGATCAACCGCACCACCTCGCTGAAATGATTAAAATCGACCGGCTTCTGGATGTAACAGTTGGCGCAGAGATTGTACGATTTTTCGACGTCTTCCTGCTGCGACGACGTCGTCAGAACGACCACGGGGATCCGCCTGAGGTTCTGGTTTTTGCGCATATCGGCCAGCACGGACCTGCCGTCCTTCTTCGGCATGTTCAGATCCAGCAGAACCAGATCCGGGCGGGGAGCACCTGAAAAGGTCGCGCGCTGTTCCAGAAAATCGAGCGCGGCTTCCCCGTCTTCCGCTACATGCAGGCGCACGTTCATACCGGCCTCCTCCAGGGCTTCACGCGTCAGCAAAACGTCCGTCGGGTTGTCCTCCACCAGAAGAATAGTTTTATACTTTTCGTTTTTCATACATTTTGCTCCTCGGGGTGGACTGGAATCACGAAAGAAAAATCGCAACCCTGTCCGGGCTGCGACTCGACCCAGATGCGGCCACCATGTCTTAGAACGATTCGTTTACAGATGGCCAGGCCGATGCCGGTGCCGGGGTATTTCTCACGGCCGTGTAATCTTTGAAAAATGGCGAAAATGCGCTCCGCATGCTTTGGATCGATCCCGATTCCGTTGTCCCGCACCGAGAAGATCCATTCCCCGCCCACCTGGCGCGCGGTCGTTATTACCCGGCAGGGCTCCGGACCCCGAAATTTCAGGGCGTTTTCGATCAGATTCTGGAACAGGCGAATGATCTGGGATGGATCGCAGGGCAGGGCGGGCAGGTTCTCGCGGCGAACCTCCGCGGCGGTTTCTTCTATAGAAAAACGTAAGTTTTCCAGGGCCTGGTCGAAGAGGGAATTGAACTCCTGGTTCCGGAACCTTTCGCCCTGGGTATTGACCCGCGAGTAATCCAGCAAATCGTTGATCATCGTCCGCAGGCGTTCGGCTCCCCGCACGGCGTGATCGATCAACTCGCCCGCCTGGGGGTCCAGCCGGTCGCGGTAGCGGCGTTCGACGATTTGCAGGCAGCCGGCGATCCCCCGCAACGGTTCCTGAAGATCGTGGGAAGTGACGTACGCGAATTGCTGGAGTTCTTCGTTCGAGCGTTTCACCTCGCTGAGCAGACGACCGAGGGCGGCCGCGTTTTCCTGCAGTTCGTGCTCGATTCTTTTTTTTTCGGTGATTTCCGTGATGGCGAGAACCACGCCGGTTATAATGCCGTCCACCTGGATTGGACTGAGTCGCTGATCGTACCACGCGTCCACCCCATCCGGACCGACCAAATTCGACTCGAAGGACAGGGGCTCGCCCTCCGTCAGGCAGCGCCGTACCATGGCAAGCGATTCCCCGGTGGCGATGTCCGAAAACGATTTTCCGACGATGTCCTCCAGCCTGAACCCGTGGGTGGTAAAATTCAGGAACTCCACCAATAAATCCCGGTTGATGACCAGAATGTGATCCGGTGTGTTCTCCACCACCGAGCGCCAGTACGCTTCCTGCCTTCGAATCGCGTGCTCGGCCTGTTTCTGTTCGGTAATCTCCGAAACGGTCAGAACGAGCGAAACGACCCGATCGTTTTCCATGATCGGACTCAGGCGATTGCGAAAGTACCGGTGGACACCGTCCGCGGTCACGCCGTTCGACTCGTACGAAACCAGCCGGCCGCCGGCCCGGGCCTCTTCCAGAAACCCGGAGACTCGCTCGCGTTCGTCCGGATCCACCAGGTCCCGAAAATCGCGGCCCATGAGGTCTTCCATTCTGTAACCCAGGCCGATGCGGTTCAGGAATCGGAGGCGGAACTCCTCGTCGAGGACGTTGATAAAATCGGGAGAACCTTCCACCAGGGATCGCCACATTTCGTTCTTTCTGCGAATATCTTCTTCCAGGTGAATTCGATTTCGCTGGTCGCGGGCGATAAACCCGATCGTATAACCGTGGTTGTCGTCGCGGTGGACCATGAAGGCATGGGCCTCGACCGGCACCTGCGTGCCATTCGTTCTGTTTCGTAGAAAACGATTGGAAACAACGGTGCCCGATTTCTTGAAGCTCCGGAACTGATTGCCGAGCGGGTCTTTTTCGTCCAGAACCAGATAGTCCGAAAGGTGGCCCAGGGTCTTCGCATCGGGTTCCAGGCCAACAAACTTCCTTCCGGCGGGATTCATATAGGTCAGATTCGAATCGGCGTCGCAGGTCAGGATGACATCCGGGCTGTTTTCCACCAGGGCTGTTAGCATGACGGCTTTGTGGTTGACTTCGATTTTTTCCGAAATATCGCGGATGGCCGCGCAGACGACCGGTTCCCCGTCAATTTCGAGCGGGCTGAGCGTAATTTCGACCGGCACCACCGAGCCGTCCCGGTGGCGCCCCAGCAATTCGCGGCCGGCGGCCATCGCCCGGGGTTCCGGGTTCGCGAAAAACGAATCGCGTTTTTGACTGTGTCCGTCCCGGATGTGTTCCGGGATCAGGTTCTCGATCGATTCCCCTCGCAGATCATCCGGTTCATACCCGAGCAGGTCCCGAATCCGTTGATTCGTCAGAATGATGCGCCCTTCCTGATTCACGAACACCATACCGTCCGGCGTGGAATTGAGCAAGGTCCGAAAGCGTTCCTCGGAAGTTTCGGCCGAAACGCGCGCGCGGTTCGCGTCGGCGGATCGTTCTTGCACGCGTTCCTCGAGCGTTTCGTTGAACTCGCGCAGCTGGCGGGTCCGTTTGCGATTGACCTCGAGCAGATGGGTCGTCATGGCCGCGAAGATCGCGAGCGCCGAACCAACGATCAAATCCAGTTCAGGGAGAATGGTCATGTCCGCTTTTAAATACGCCGCCAGCGGTTCGACTTCGATGGTCAGGCCTCGGCCGCCCAGGGTGAACGATTCACGAACCGTCCAGTTGGCCAATCCCGCGGTTCCCGGGTGAGAGTCGAAAAGCTCCCCGCCCTGAGAGCGGACGACCGTTCGGTAAAACGGAGTGACCCGTGCTGAACTCTGAAGAAATGTTCGCATATTCAGGACGGCATGCAACTGGCCGTCCGGGCGTGTTCCCGCCTGGAGTGGAAAGGCGATAAAAAACACCGGATCCGCGTCGCTCCGGTCCGGAAAGTACACCGGGTCGGTTTTCGCGGCGCTGTCCAGGTCAAACGGCGAAAAAGCGTTCCAGGTCGCTCCGGGACGTTTCACCGCATACCGAACCCGCGCATTCGCGTCGAGGACCGTAATCCCGAGCAGATCGTCATTGTGCTCAATATAGTTCTTCGCGTCGGGCACCCAGATATCGGCTGGAATCCCGTTCGAAACGCGCCACCGCTCCACCATGCGCTGGATTTGAAACGTGCGCATTTTTACGTTCTGTTCCAGGTTTTCGCGC
>CAZVZS010000092.1:0-16613 GCA_964631535.1 uncultured Leptospiraceae bacterium | reverse complement strand
GATTGCGAGCGGTTTTCGGACCTGTGCCGAAAACCGCGACAATCTCAAAACTGCAAGGAGGCAGTTTTGAGATGAACTATTATGGGCCCCGGTGAGTCGAGCCGGGTTTCCGGCGGGAACATTTTTTTAATATGCCGTGCGCGCGGGGCCCATAGCATTGTTTTCCTGGAACCATGGAACTGACGTTCCTTACATATAATATCCACAAAGCGATCGGCACGGATCGCCGGTATCGCCCCGGGCGGATCGTGGAAGTGATCCAGGAATTAAATCCTGATTTCCTTGCCCTCCAGGAAGTGGACAAAGGCGTCCCCCGTTCCCGGGGCGAAGACCTCGCACGAATCATCGCCGAGGAGCTGGGTCTGCATTTTCGCCTGGGCCTGAACGTAAAACTGAAAAACGGCTGGTACGGCAACGCGACGCTGACCCGCTTTCCGATCGTTCGCAGTTACAATCATAATATTACGATTTCAATCAAGAAAAAACGCGGCTGTTTGAATTGCGTCTGTGACGTGGAGGGCCGGGAAATCGCCGTGATGAATTATCACCTGGGCCTTTCGGCGATCGAACAGAACATACAGACGAAAAAAATTCTCACGTCGCACTTTCTGAAAACGCACGAAGACCTGCCCGTGATCGTGCTGGGTGATAGCAACGACCGGATGCACCGACTCAATCCGCTCATGGAAAAATGCGGGTTTTCCGATTCGGCCCGCCACAACGGCGAACAAAAACCGTCGGGGCGTGAAATTCTTTCGACCTGGCCTTCCTATGCTCCGATCGGCTGGCGGCTTGATAAGATTTTTTTCTCCGGTCAGTTTCACCTGGTGGAACATCGGGTGGTCAAAAACAAACGCACGAAAATCGCCTCCGATCATTTTCCGGTACTGGCCCGGCTGTCGCTCAAGACGCACTGAGGGCCGTGCGGATCCCGATCACGGGAAACGGGTCAATTCCGGATCGTTGGTGAGAATATCGCTCAGAAATTCGATCGCCTCATCCAGATAGGCGGCGTACTCTTCGGGATTGCCAGCGGAGCGTTTGCCGCCGATGGCCGCGGCCAGATTCTGTAAATCGCGGGCGACTTCTTCCAGTTTTTGCGCGTGTTCTTTCGGGTAATGCTTGCGGAGCGTGACGCGTACTCCGTACGGATAAACGTCCCTGATCAACTGGCCAATCACTTCTTTCATTTTCGCGGGTGGAATCACGATCAATTCCTCACGCGCCGGAGCTTTGTGTTTGGCGTACATCAGCGAAAATCCGAATAACTCTTTTTCAATAATGGGGACGCGATTGTCGAAATCATCTTTTTTCTTATAAATTTTCCATTTGTCTTCGCGGGTGCACTGATCCAGCGGCTTCGTGGCCAGATTCACCGCCTGTTCGCGCGGCGGAGCCGCTTTTTCGGCTCCCGTCTGGTTGAGTCCGAAGTGTACGGAATAAATTTCTACGCGATCCGATTTATGCAATACCTCGCGATCCTGGATTGTGCTCAAAAAGATCGCGTATTCACCTTCGTGGATCGTGCGCGTGTTATCGAGCGGTCGTCGGCCCGGGTTCTGGCGGGAGGTCGGGGCGTCCATGATGACGAAGGGATTTTTCGCGTCCCTTCGGTTCGCCAGAAACACATGCATGGCGTATTTATCGCGGACCACATTTACGAGGACGTCGCCGCGTTCGGGATGCAGCAGGGAATTCAAAACGTATTCTTCATCCTGGATTAATCCCCGACCACCGATGGACTGTCGCGACCGCAGAGTGTTTGTCAACCCCTGCAACATGGCCCGGACATTTTCCACTTCTTCAGGCGTGAGCGCCGTTAAATCCTGTGACATGATTTTTCCTGTAAAAACGAAACCTTTTTTCCTTTCCGCCCGGGATCAAAAAAAGGCCCTTTTCTATTATCGGATCGAACGAACAGTTTTTCAGGAACCCGGGGAAATCGAACGACAATAAAATTAATTAAAAAAAGTTTTTTTTGGACGTCTTAACGTTCCTATCCAAACAGGCGGATTGGAACGAAAGAACCGTAATGAAGGGACGGCACGGAATACACTGTCCCGCCATTCGCCGCCGGCGAATGTGAGCGGATTCGCTCCTGGCGCGGAAATAGGATCGGAATTAATTCCGCGCCGCAACAATGGAAATTTTCTCGCAAACGGAACGAAAGTATGTGATACTGCCTCTATGAAAAGCTTGATCAATCCGGGAGTCCAGGAAGGCGAACCAGAAGAAGAACAAATTCGAAAAAGAATCCTCACGCTCATGGTAATTCCATTCGTTCCCATCGGATTTACCTGGGGTGCCCTGTATCTTCTGCTGGGGTTTCAGTTTTCCGGAATGATCCCGGCAGGCTACGGACTGGCGAGCCTGGTAAGCCTGGTTCATTTTGCTCTGACAAAACGATACCGCCTGTTTCGATTCAGCCAGTTGCTCTTCATCCTGCTCCTTCCATTCGTATTGATGTGGAGCCTCGGTGGCTTCGAGCGATCCAGCGGCGTAATGCTCTGGGCGATACTGGCTCCCGTCGGTGCGCTAACATTCCACAGTTCCCGGGCGGCACGCTGGTGGTTTGCCGCCTACGCAGTACTTACAATAATATCCGGCCTTGTGGAATTTTATCATCTGACCGGCGAAAATTTCATTAAACAGAGCGGTCGCATGACTCAGGGCTCGATACTCCTGATTTTTGTTATGAATTTCGTTGGGATCTCTTCGATGATTTTTGCTTCAACATATTTTTTTGTTCGCGCGCGCGATACCGCACAGGCAAAGCTGGAAGAGGAGCACAAACTTCTTCAAACTGAACAAGAAAAATCAGAGCGGCTTCTTCTAAACGTGCTGCCCAAATCCATTGCCGACCGTCTGAAGTCGTCCTCCACAACGATCGCGGACGGGTACCCGGCCGTCACCGTAATTTTCGCGGACATCGTGAATTTTACGACCTTCAGCGCCACAGTTTCTCCCGGTGAACTGGTTCATATGCTGAACGATATTTTCTCGCGCTTCGATAAACTCGCGGAACAATTCGGCCTCGAAAAAATCAAGACGATTGGCGACGCGTACATGGTTGTCAGCGGACTGCCAGAACAGAGACCCGACCATCCAGAGGCGGCCGCTGAAATGGCCCTTGCGATGCTCCGGGAGATGGATGATTTCGGCAAGAAAGCCGCTATCCCGCTGACGATGCGCATCGGAATGAATACGGGACCGGTTGTCGCCGGCGTTATCGGCGCGCGAAAGTTCATCTACGATCTATGGGGCGACACCGTGAACACGGCCAGCCGAATGGAATCACACGGCGCACCGGGCGCGATTCAGGTTACCGACTCAACGTATGCGCATTTATCCGCAAGATACGAGTTCCAGCAGCCCCGAATAATTAATGTGAAAGGGAAGGGCGAAATGCGGACCTATATGCTTGTCGGAAGAAAAGTTGCCTGAAAAATCGCGGGCTTAATTCTACAACGCGATAGAGCAGAGGTCAATCGGACAGGATCAGGACGGTAAAACAGTGTTTTTCGGAGCCGGTGACGCCCAGACCCATGCGTTGAAAATCCGGATTCAGGAGATTGGCCAGCTCAACTTTCCGCCCGGTCCAGTACCGAATCGTCGTCAGAGCCGGACTGGATTCGTGCTCCACCCGCGCGATGTTTTCGCCGACGACGCGCCGGGAAATTCCCGCCGCGCGCAGGCGTCGCAAGGGGCCGCCGCCCTCACGATCCGCATGGTCCACGCTCCCGGTCAGAGCCAGATAATTCGATTGTTCCTGCGCCGCGCGTCGCAGGGCGGGATCCCAGGCAAGCGGTTTGAGCGAGCGGTCCGAACGCAGGCGCGAAATGCGACTTTCCATCGTCTCCACGACGGCCGGATCACGCAAAGAGCAGCGCGGAGCGTAAGTCGTGGCCGCGCTCGCGCAGGCGAGCGACTGACCGAAGACAAAAAAGAATACCAGAGAGCGAAACGCAGGCATGTGGTGGAACGATCACCAGGTCCGTCGACCGGATTTAGAGGTCCACCTGTTTTATTTCCGAACCGGCGGCCAGATTCACACCCTCGGTCGCGAAACAATACCGGCAACCGTAAATGTGCGCCTGACGCTTCCTGCCGGGGCGCTCCGGTTCAATCGAAGCCATCAGGTATTCGTCCTGGTTGAGGAGCGTACCGCATAAGGGACAGATGCGCGGGCGGGGACGATCCGGTTCGGTTTCCACTGCAAACACGCGTCGCGTGTTCAGACGGGGCGGATTATTGCGATCATACCCGCCCGCCGACTGACTTTTGGCCGGCCCCGTGGTCTGCAAAAAGTTCAGAAAAACGATTACAGCCAGGCCCAGCGCGGCGATTGAAACAAAGGTCAGCATCTCCCTACCATTTTCGACGAAAAGCGCGGTTCGGACCGGTGAAAACTACTGTGACCGGTCGTTCTTGAGACTGTTCAATAATTCGTCCAGGCCCGGAGTCGCCTCTCGTGCCTGCTTCGCCCTGGCCTTCACCGTCGCGGCCGGCCGGGCATGGGGCACCTGCCCCTGTCTGGTAATCAAAGCGGTAGCGAGGAATCCGGCCTCTTTTAAATTGTCGATGATATCCCGCGCATGAAGGCTGATCTCCTGGGCGTGGACCGAGTTTTCGACCGTGATTTCCAGCTGCCCGGGTTTTTTCCAGCGTTCCGGATAGGAATAGGCGGCCAGCGGCCCTGCCAGACGCGACCAGGCACGGCGGATGCGCACCAGGTCGTACTCGTTGGAATCGAACATTTCGCCAATTCCGGTGAGGGCCTGGAGCTGGCGGCGTACCTCCATGGCCAGACGCTGGAACGAGCGACCGGTGGCCTGGGCGGGGGCGGGCGGGCGCGACCTCAAATCGGCCTCTTTCCAGTCCGGGAGTTGGTGCGTTTTTCGTGGTATCACGATACTTCCACGATACCCTTTTCGCGGACTCTGTAAATCGAAATATCGTCCGCGTGTTTCTTCGTCAGCTCTTCAAGGCCTTCCAGTTCGGGCGTCGTAAACAGGGCCTGTCCGCATTCTTTGAGGAGTTCCACGAAAGCCTGGCGGCGCCGCGCGTCGAGTTCGTTGAGAACGTCATCGATCAAAAGCACGGGCGACGCTCCGATTTTTTCGCGGAGATAATAATACTGCGCGAAGCGCAACGCGAGTACCAGGCTGCGTTTCTGGCCCTGGCTGCCATGGTGTAAAATGTCCTGATCGGCGTCCCCGGCGCAGAATAAAACGTTATGGCGATGCGGCCCGATCGTCGTGTAACCCGCGCGCGTATCGCGTGTGGTGTGGTTTTTCAGCGCTGCCAGGAAATCCTCGCGCTCAGCGTCCGAGCCGGTCTGGATGCGCAGATCGATACGATCGTCGTCGTGCGAAATCGCCTGTAAGGCGCGAGCGAAGTTGGGCGTGAATTCCACGAGAAACCGGTCGCGCTGGCGAATGAGCGTGGTCGCGTAACGGGTCAGCTCCGCGTTCCAGGGTTCGAGATCCGTAAGTCGCGCCTGGTTATGACGAATTTTTCGCAAGATCGTGTTTCGCTGCTTGAGCGCGCGATTGTACAGCACCAGGTGTTCCAGGTAGGTACGATCGTGATTCGAAAGCACCATGTCCAGAAAACGCCGACGTTGCGCCGGCCCGCCGTCCACGATCAGGATGTCCGTGGGACTGAAAACGACACTGACCAGTTGCCCGATCAAGCCCAGGCGACCGGCGAGTTGTTTGCCGTCCAGTTTGAAACGCCGACGAATCTGGCCCGACTGAGTTTCGCAGGCGGCCTCGCAGGTACGCGTGGCGCCCGCGCGCGAAAAACGCGCCGCTAAAAAATAAAACGACGATCCGCCGCGAAGCATGTCCGCGTCCGCGGCGCCGCGAAAGGACTTGCCCTGCGAAAGAATCGAAATCGCCTCAAGGATATTGGTCTTCCCGGCGGCGTTGGGCCCGGTGATGAACGTCAGACGTTTTTCGAATACGAGATCGAGTTTCGCGTAGGTACGAAACGAATCGAGTTGCAGGGCGAGCAGTTTCAATCGAAATTACACGGAAACGCGCGACATCGGAGGGCCGACAACGCGCCTTAAATTTTCATCGGCATGATCACGGTGATAAAATCCGGGTCGGCCGGATCCCGGATCACCGCGGGCGCGCTGGGCGAGGAAAAACCGATCGAAATTTTTTCAACCGGCAAAACTTTCAAAATGTCCATGATATAATTCGAATTAAAGGCGATGGTCATTTCCTCACCCGCATAATCCGCTTCGAGGCTGTCCTGGGCCTCGCCCAGATCGGGAGTTGAGGCGTTGATACTGATGGCGCCGGCGGCGAATTTCAAATGAACCTGCCGCGAAGGTTCGGCCGCCATGACCGAAACCTGGCGCAGCGAGTTCTCGAAGGCCATGCGGTCCAGAATCACGCTGAACGATAATTTTTTCGGGATGACCTGTTCATAATCCGGGAACTGGCCTTCGATCAATTTGCTGACGAGCACGACTTCGCCCAGGCGAAAATGAATCCGACGATCCTTGTGTTCGAACGCGATCTGGCTTTCGGTGCCCGCATCAAGCAGCTTGTTGAGTTCGCGCACGGCTTTGTTCGGAATGATGACACCTTCCTGGAAAGGGAGTTCCGCGGGAATGGCCCGTTCGATCTTGGCCAGGCGACGACCGTCCGTGCCCACGAAGGCGACTTTTTTGCCGGCCGGCACCATGAACAAACCGTTGAATACGTAACGCGCGTCTTCTTCAGCGATCGCGTAACTGGTCTTCCGAATCATCTCCATGGCCGTTTCCGTGGGAAAGGGCGAAAAGTTTTTCGCGGCGAGGGTCGGGATGACGGGATATTCCTCAGCCGGGGCGCCCATCAGAGTCAGGCGAGCGCGACTCACGCTGGAAGCGTCATGCAGAGTCAGGCGATTTTCCCGGTCGATTTCCAGCATGACCCGGCTGGAGCGAAACTCCCGAATCGACTGGCTGAGTTTTTTCGCGGGCAGGGTGATCCGGCCGGCGGCATGCACTTCGCCGGCCAGCGAAGTTTTGATGGCGATTTCAAGGTCCGTCGTGGTCAGAGTGATCCGTTCGCCCTCCGCTTCCACCAGGATATTCGATATGACGGAGCGAATCTCCCGGGCCGGGATGATACCTTCCACGATATTGATAGCGCGCTGGAATTCCTGTCGATCGACGCTGAATTTCATTCCCGGGTCCTCTTAATAATCATCCAATATGCTGTTTCTGTACTGTTATTTCTTTTATTGTACGTGTGGATATGTTAAAAACTGGCCTGGACGGGTCCGGAACAGGTCCCTGGCGGCGAAATCCCGCCGCGCTACCGTTAAAAAGCACGTTCAAAAAGTGAATCCTTACCGGAATTCCTGTTTGTTGTAAGCCGACAAGCTCTTTTGGAACCGGCCCGGTACAAAAGCGAACCCCGGAGTTCGACGCGGATTGAAACGAAAAAACGGGAGTTTTTAACCGAAAAAGGCGAGTTATTCACGCCCTTTTCGCAGTTCATTCACAAGGTGTTCCAGTTCCAGGGCGAATCCCGGGTCCTGTTTGATACGACTTTTCACGTTCTTCTCGGCGTTGATGACGGTCGTGTGGTCGTTCTTGTTAAAATAACGGGCGATGGCCGATTTATTCAGGCCGGCGTATTTGACCCCGAGATACATCCCGATGTGCCGCGGGCGGGTGTATTCCGACTTGCGGCTCGTGCTGAGAATCTGATCGCGCGTGATTGAAAAACGACGACAGACGGCTTCGATGATCCGCTCCATCGGCAGGTGTTCGTTTTCCTGGCGCGGCAGGAGGTCCTGGAGTTCGCCGGAGACGCGCGCCAGATCCCTCAGGTCGATGCCACGCTGGTTCAGGAAGAACAGTTTATTGAGCGCCGATTCAAGCACGCGCACGTTACCCGTCACCCGGGAGGCGATGAACTCCTCCACGTTTCGCGGCAGTTCGACTTCGAGTTCCTTCGCGCGAAATTTTAAGTACTGGACGCGCAACTCCGGGTCCGGCGCGCCCAGCTGGACCTGGAGCCCGGTGATAAACCGACTCATCAGGCGACTGGAGATCATCAGGTCCTGGGCGGGTCGATCGGATGTGATGACGATCTGCCGTCCGCTTTCGTAAAAGAAATTGAATACGTGAAAAAATTCCTCCTGCGTGGCTTCCTGGCTGCCGCGCAGGGTGTCGATATCGTCGATGAACAGGGCGTCAAAATCCTGAAAACGTGTTTTGAATTCGAGCAGGCGCTTTTCGCGCAGGGCCTGGATGAATTCGTTCTTAAAATCTTCCACCGCGAGCGTGCAGATGCGAAATTCCGGGTTTTCCCCTTCGATACGATGTGCCGTGGCGTGTAAGAGATGCGTTTTACCGAGGCCCACATCCCCGTAGATGTACAGCGGGTTCGTTTTTCCCGGCGACTGCGCGATGGTCTGGCAGGCGCTGAGCGCCATTTCATTCGCGCGGCCTGCCACGAACCGATCGAAAACGAAGGCGGGATTAAAACGTCGAAAGGGATCCCTGGACGGCTTTCGCGCCGCGAGCGGGGGACCGCCGGGCGGGCGGAGCCGCTCATCGATAAATTCAAAGGCGACGCGAACATCACGCCCCATGAGGGACCGTAACTTCGTCTGGATGGGACCCCGGACACCGTCCAGGTGCGGGAGGAGGGCCGGATTCTGAACCCCCAGGACGAGGAGATCGTCCTCCGCGCGGTCATTCAGGGGCTTTAACTGTTCGAGATAGGGTTTGAAGAGGTCCCGGGGAAGCTCTTTTTTCAATTCCCGCAGTGCTTTTTGCCAGGCCTCTTCCAATTGTATGCTCCAGCGAACCGCCCCCTCGGCGAAGGGGCGTCACGGAAGCGAAGAGAATTTTTATCGGACCCAAAATATTCAAGTTTAAAACAGGCGATTTTTTTATCCGCGAAAAAAAAACAGGGGCTTTGCGTAATAACCGCGAGAGGGCCAGCGGAAGCCATTCTGTGCTCAGTCCGATCGGCGGGGTGCTCAATTCGCGGCTCCAGCGGCGGTCCGGACGGTTGAAAGGTCGGTCCAGGGACCCAACGCAAGGTAGCCCAGGCCGGTTTAAACTATTGACAGGAGACCTTTCCATTCCATCATACGTCTTTCAGACCACTGTAACCAGCATTGTAATCATTTTATTCATTCGGTTAACCATCCATGAAACGTACATTTCAACCAGGCAACTTGAAACGGGTTCGTACCCACGGTTTCCGGGCCAGAATGGCCACCAAAAACGGACGCAAGGTTCTCGCCCGTAGAAGGCGAAAGGGCCGGGCTCGTCTGACCGTCTCCGACCAAATTCACAGGAAATAGACCATTTCCGGAATTAAGCACTATCGTAAGGCTGTCCTGAAAGGGAAAAGCGGCTTTGACCTGCTTTTTTCCGGCGGGCGCTGGCTGAACGGCAGGGAGATTTCCATGCGTGTCACCAGGATTTCCGGTACGGATCTGAAACTGGCCGTGTGTGTTTCCAGGAAAACCGCACCCGGGGCGGTGGTACGGAGCCGTTTACGTCGCATAACACGCGTCGCAATCGATCCCTTCGTTTCGCGTATGAAAATCGGACACTATGTCGCTTTTTTTCCCAGGGTAACGTTTGAGGCGCTTCCGCCGGGAGAACGCGCGGGGGCCGTCGGAGCCCTGGTTCGCCAGGCTGGATTGATGGATGAGTCGAGGTCCGCTTCATGAACGCCGCCCCCGGCATTTTGAATCAATTTGCGATCGCTTCGATTCGCCTGTATCAACTGGTACTATCCCCTTTTTTACCAGGCCGCTGCCGTTTTTACCCGAGTTGTTCGCAATACGCAGTCGAATGTTTTGAACGATTCGGGTTCTGGAAAGCGGCTCTGAAATCCGCCTGGCGCGTTTTGCGCTGCAACCCTCTCTCGCGCGGATACTTCGATCCGGTTGTTCCCGACGAACACGCTCACGCGGAGGAACATCCGGCGCATTGAGCGCGGACATTCACATGTTATGAAACAGGAAACCGAACCCAACCGAGCGCTAACATCGTTTTTACCCGTATTGATTCTGGGCGGGTTGACGATCTTTTTGCTCCAGTATTTTCAAACGCCTGAAAAAAAGTCGCCGCAACCGGGAACCGCCCCCCTCGACCATCAATCCCCGGCCGGGAAACCGGAAACGGGTCCAAAAAACCCGGACCTTGTGGATTTCACGGTGCGGGGCGGGGCGAAAAAGGCCGAGCGGATCCAGGTCGATACCGGGTTTTACCGGATCATTCTGAACTCGCAGGGCGGACGGATCGAGGCTCTGTACCTGAAGTCGCACGACGAGCTGACGATTCCCGCCGCCGTCATCAAAAACAGCCAGGACCCGATCGCCATGGATTCGCTTGGCGTGGAAGTGACCCGCGGCAACGGCATGGATTTTCAGCCCTTCCTGTATCTGGGCAACACCCGCGACTACCAGGACCAGCTGGCCGTGCCGGCTCTGAACAGCTCCCTGTTTCAACTGGAGGGCCCGCTGTATGATGAACGGTCCGGAATTCACGAAGTTCGATTCGTCCTGCCCGTAACGCTGAAGAAAAAGCGCCTTGAAATCGTTAAAATATTCCGTTTTTTTCGGGGCGAAAACTTTTTTCGCCAGATCACTGTATTACGAAATACGGAAAAAGAAAACTTCGAATGGCCCGGCTGGCTGTTTTTTAAACCCTTCGGCGACATCGGGCCCGCTCCGGAAGATCAGAATACAACGGTACTCGCGACCTACGGCCGTTTTCATCGCAATAACGGCGAATTGCACCAGCGGCCCAACCTGCCCCCGTCGCGCAGTTTTTTCAGTTTCCTTTCCTGTTCAAAAGGACCGGACCCCGACCGGGTGTATTCCGATTACCCCGAACATATGCAGGGCCCGGGCGGAACAACCGAGTTCATCGGCAGTAACAGTCGCTATTTCTTTACCTACGCCAACTTCCTGACTGCCGGGGAAGGTTCTGTATCGCAGCGTCCCGATGGAGTCGTATATCGCAACCATATCGATCCGACCGGAAAGGAAGCCCTGACCGCCGTGTATCGCAACTTTCGCCTGGGCGCCCGCCAGGACGGGGCGATCAACGTTGGCTCCGTCGCGGGCAATCAGAACCAGGCCGGTGCCTGGCGTGACGCGAAAACCGGAAACGCCGCGGTCGTGCGCGATCTTCAGAAGCGCCCGGACGCGCTGGTGATCGATTCGCAGGTGTACCTCGGCGTCAAATCGGACGAGTCGCACCGTTTTCGCAACACCCCATTGTTCGAAGCCGAATTCGGTTCCCAGGAACCCAACCCGAACGCCCGCAGCGTAATTTACCAGAACGCGTTTCTGGGCCTGTTTTCGCGAATTCGTGACTGGATCGTGATTCTCATGCGCATCGTGTACGGAGCGATCGGGAACTACGGCTGGACCATCATTCTGATCGCCACCACGTTCAAGCTCGCGACCTGGCCGCTGAATCAGATGCAGGCGAAGAGCGCGAAAAAAATGTCCGCGCTCAAGCCGGAGATGGACCGGCTCAACGAAAAGTACGCCGACGATCCCCAGGAAAAACAGAAAAAGGTGATGGAGCTCTGGAAAAAGCACAACATCAACCCGGCGAAGGGTTGTCTGCCGATCCTGATCCAGATGCCGATTTTTATCGCCCTGTACAGCGCGTTCTCGGAATCCGTGGAACTCTGGCATTCGCCGTTCATTCTCTGGATGAAGGACCTCTCGCGCCCGGACACGATCTTTGTGTTACGGAATTTTCTTTTTATCAATCATTTGAACATCAACATTCTGCCGCTCTTAATGGCGGGCACCCAGGTCGGCGCGCAACTTACGACCACCATGACGGTGGACCCGCAGCAGAAGATGATGATGTATCTGCTTCCCGTCGTTTTCATTTTCGTTCTCTGGGACATGCCTTCGGGCGTAACCCTGTACTGGACAATCCAGAATATCATTACCATCTTCTGGCAGTTCGCGAACAACTACCTGTCGAAAGACGAAGATGTACCGGCATAATTGCAAGGGGTGGCCACCATGAGATACATTTACGAGGCCGAAGGCAAAAACCGGGCGGAGGCCGAAAAAGCGGCACAGGACGCGCTGGAAATACGGGACGGGCAGGCCGATTTCGAGGCGGCCCCGACGGTCAAGGGCGGCATTCTGAGTTTCGTTTCACGCAAACCGGTTGTACTGCGAGTTTATCCGAATCAGAATACGCCCGTGAACGCCGTCATCCGCGGCGTACTGTTGTCGATGATCGAACGCATGGGCATCGAGGTCCGGGTGGTGAACATCGGCGATCTGGACGGGAATATTTACGTCGAGCTCACCAGCAACGATTCGGGCATTCTGATCGGCAAACACGGCCGCACACTCGATTCGCTCCAGTTTCTGGCGAATTTGCTCATCGATAATAAGCTGCGCGACAATCGGCGCATCATGATCGACGTGGAAGCGTACCGCGAAAAACGCCAGCGGTCTCTGAACCGGCTGGCGAAAAGCGTTGCCACCCGCGTGCATCGTTCGGGCCAGTCGCAGATTCTCGATTACATGAACCCGTACGAACGGCGTGTCATTCACCTGGCGCTTGAAGAGGATGACCGGGTGTTCACCCGGTCTGAGGGCAATGGCGTGTACAAACGCGTGCGCGTGATTCCGGCCGACGAAGTCGAAGAATACGACCGCGCGGCGGAAATGGACGACTGAGCGGGGCGGCCCGTCCGTGCCGTGAAGCCGTCTTTCCACGCGGATACGATCGTCGCGCTGGCGACCGGTGCCGGTCGCGCGGCGATCGGCGTCGTCCGCGTTTCCGGACCGGCCACGGCCGGTTTACTCGCCAGGTTCTTTCGCTCCCCTGGCACGACCCGCGCCCCCGCCTTCGCGGCCAGGCCCAGGCAGGCGCTCTACTGCGATCTCGCGGATCCGGACGGCGAAACGCTCGACTCGGGACTGGTAACGTTTTTTCCCGGCCCGGCTTCGTACACCGGCGAAGACGTGGCTGAAATCGCCCTGCACGGCAACCCGCTCCTCCTGCGTCGCAGTGTTGATCACGGCCGGCCTAGGCGCGCGGCCCGCCGACCCGGGCGAATTCACCCGCCGCGCGTTCTTAAACGGCAAACTCGATCTCCCCCAGGCGGAGGCCGTACGCCGGATCATCGAAGCGAAGAGCCAGTTCGAACTGCGCGCGAGCCAGAAACTCCTGGCCGGCGAGTTGTCCCGTCTCGTCTCTCGTTTTCGTTCCACCATCATTTCGCTCAAGGCCGAGACCGAGGCGGAGGTCGATTTCGCCACGGAGGACCTGACCTTCGAGACGAAGGCGGAACGGATTTCGCGAATTGTCGCACTGGAAGCGGAGATAGCGAAAATCGTCGAGCGGGCCGCGGGCACGACGCGCGCCGCGTCCGGTTTCCAGATCGCGCTCATGGGCGTGCCGAACGCAGGCAAGTCCTCACTGCTCAATCGAATGCTGGGCTGGGACCGGGCCATCGTGTCGGACATTCCTGGAACCACGCGCGACTACCTGGCGGAGGAAATCGAACTCGATGGGGTGACCGTCAGGTTCGTCGATACGGCCGGGCTCCGGGCCACGACCAACCAGGTGGAAGCGGAGGGGGTGCGCCGTTCCGAGTCGGAGATCAAACGTTCGCGGCTCGTACTGCATGTCATCGACGGAGCCAGGCCCGCCTACCCGCTGCCGCCCGTGCCGGAAACCGCCAGCGATCCGGCGCTACTGTATGTTCTGAATAAAAAGGACGCGCTCGTACCGGATGCCTGGGCCCCCGGTTCGGGAATGGACACCGTGGTGATTTCGTGCGCCACCGGGGACGGGCTGGACCTGCTCCGGGAAAAAATCCGCGGTCATCTGTTCGCGTCGATTAATCTGACGGATCCTTTGCTTCTGGAAGAGCGTCACCGGTTCCATTTTCTGGAATGTCGCTCCGCCCTGAACCGGGCCCACCAGTTGCTTACGGACAATGCGCCGGCCGAAATCGTCGCCCTGGAAATCGACACGGCCCTGCGCCATACGGGCGAGGTGACCGGTCGTATCACCGACGAAGAAATCCTCGGGCGTATCTTTTCGATGTTCTGCGTCGGGAAATGAACCGGCTCCGACCGGGCCCGGTCCCGAACGAAAAGTCCTTCCGCCCGGCGTGGATCGGGTAAAAAATGATCTTTTTTTCTTGATTGCGGGCCGGTTTAGTCCGTTTGTATATTGGTAAGGAAAAGCGATGCCTGAAACTCAACCCATTACTCTGACCGAAACGTACACCACCCTCCCGCGCGGCGGTTACGTGGTTGATACATCCGCCGGTTATATCCAGTTCGGTTCGCCGCCGGAAACGATCAAAGATACCATGAACACTCTGGAACGGGGTACGCCGCAGATTTTCGTGCTGCCACGGCGTATGTTTCACATTGAAAAGGGAATTACGGTCGCGGAACTGGAATTTCCCATCTATTACAACTTTTTCTTCCGTAAAAAACTGACATACATCGTCTGCACGCGCGAACAGCGCGAACAATTCAAAGCGGTTCTACAGGAGTCACTCTTCGGCCCGGCCGAGGTGGACCTGCGTTCGGAATACGTGGACCAGGAAAACACGCCCGGCTTTCCGGACATGCGCGCCGAAATCGATTATTTCATGGGCGGTCGAACGCTGGAAGACCATGTGCGTTTCGTGGTGTTCAACGACGAGAATCGGGTTCGCATAAACAAAGTAGATATCTTTTTACACGAAGATGAATTTCGTATCGTCGACAGCGGCTGGAACCGGGACGTGCGCGTGCCGGGCGATATCGGGTTCAACATCATTTACGAAACCGGTGAACGTCCGCCCGAACCGTATACTCCGCCCGTGCTCGGCATCACCTGCCTGGGACCGAGCCACGGTTTCGATCCCGAGGAAAACACATCGGGATTCATCATCTGGATCAATCGCCAGGGGATCATGGTCGACCCGCCCGTGAATTCCACCGAGTGGCTGCGCCAGTCGAACGTAAATCCCAAAAATATCAGCAGTATTATTCTCACGCACTGCCACGCGGATCATGACGCCGGCACGTTCCAGAAAATCCTGGAAGAGGGCAAGATCACGATCTACACCACGGAAACGGTGATTTACTCCTTCATTCGTAAGTACCACGCCCTGACGCGCATCCCCGTCAAAGAATTATTCGAATTGTTCGATTTTTATCCGGTGATCGTCGGTAAATCGTATTACATCAACGGGGCCGATTTCAGTTTTAAGTACGCCCTGCATTCCATTCCCTCGCTCAGTTTCGAGTTCAACTTCCAGGATCAATCGTTTATCTATAGCTCGGATCACCTCAATGAGCCCGATCGATTTAAAGACCTCCTTGAAAAAGGCGTTCTGCCTGACACACGTTACAAGGATTTGCTCGATTTTCCCTGGGACCACAACATCATTTATCACGAGGCCGGGCCGCCGCCCCTGCATACGCGCATCGAGTATCTGAATTTACTTCCAAAAGAAGTGCAGAAAAAGATTCACGTATACCACATCGCCAAAAAGAACATGCCGGAGGATACGGATCTTACGGTCTGTCGCTTCGGGATCGAAAACACGGTGTATCCGGAAGTCACTCCGCCCAAAATGGGCGAGGTGTACCGTCTGCTGGACGCCCTGGCCAACCTCGACATTTTCCGCGACTTTCCGATTTCCAAGGCCAAAGAATTCATCGAGATCGTGGAAGAGGAACACTACAAACGCGGCGAGGTCATCATCCGCAAAAATACGCCAGGCGATAAATTTTTTATCATCACCTCCGGCAACGTAAAAGTGGCCGGGATCGAACAGGAAGGCCTCGGCGGGGACACCAGCAAGCGCTACGGTACCTACGAATACTTCGGGGAAGCTTCGCTCATCATGGAACAACCGCGCAGCGCGGATGTGGTGGCCGAGACGGACGTAACGGCCCTCACGATTGAGAAAACACGTTTTCTCAATTTCATTAAAGGATCCGATTTAATGCGAAAACTGACCCTCCTGAACGAGGTGCGCAAAACCGGCACCTGGGACGTGATCAGCAACTCACGTTTTTTCCGGGGGGCGACTTCCGCGCAGAAAACACAACTCGAACTGCTCATGAAGCTCAAGGGTTTTCCCCAGGGCGAGCGGCTGATTTCGCAGGGCGAAAAATTTTCCACCGCCTACATTATCAAAAGCGGCATGGTGGACGTCGTCCAGGACGGGCGGGTCATCGAATCACTTGTGCGCGGCGATTTCTGCGGGGAGATTTACAATCTTCAGAAGGAGACCCCGTCCGCGTTCGATTTCGTCGCCTCGACCGATGTGGATCTGTACGCTCTGAACCGCAAAGACCTCGTAAAGTACGTCGCCAACAATCCAGGCGTGTACATGCGCCTGAACTACGTTTACGGACACTCCACGGCGACTACGAACTGAACGGCTGTCCGAAAACCGCTCGCAATCGGCTCCTAACCCGGATAATGCACGAAATTCTCCGTGAATTTTTGTGCTCAAGGAAAACCGCCATTCAAGGCGGTTTTCTTCGTTCCTCAGTGGCACCGGATTTATTGCATGAAACAGTGTGTTGCCCCCACAGGCATACGCTGCCGCGAAGCCAGGATA
>CAZVZS010000091.1:0-16696 GCA_964631535.1 uncultured Leptospiraceae bacterium | reverse complement strand
CCGCCGGCCCCCGCTGTCTGCGAAAGGCCGCCGCGCCCCGCATCACCTTGAAAGTCTCCAAAAAAACAATCAAAGAAATCGTCGAGCTTGTGCGCACGGGCGCCTACGAACGCGCCCTGCGCCGTTGTCAGACGATCCGGCGTGATCTGGCCTCGCGCGGCGTCGGCCCGGGGGCCGTGCCTTCCGAAATTCTGTACTACGGCGCCTGCGCGCTGTTCGGCCTGGGCCACGTGCAGCAGGCCGCGGAGTGGGTCGACGCGCACGGGGAGGCCACGAATTTTTCGACGGCCAATCTATACCTGGAAGCGTTCCTGCATCTGCACGGACGCCGCGTGGACGAGGCGCTCGGTTGCTGGACCGGCATCATCGAAAGCGATCCGTCCGAGACGCTCGCGGACGTATTGATCGAACGTATCAAGAGCGAAGAGGCACGTGTGGACCGCGAACTAACGGCCCCCGCCGCGTTCGAACAGTTCGTTCCGCTGCCCTGGACGAGCAAAGCCGCCTTTCGACCAGGGCGTTCCTTTTTCAAAAAAGCGGCGGGCAAACCAAAAGAACCGCGCTCCGAACGCGATCCAGGCGATCCGACCGCGCGGCGCCAGCGACCAGGTCTCGCGCGGCGAATTTTCGCGCTGCCGGGAGTCGTGCCGGCACTGGGGGCGATTGGGGTTCTCGCCCTGGTCCTGGCCGGCATTGTCTGGTTCGTGCCGGGCATCTTGCGGGTCGGGCGGGGTATGGTCCTGGAAGATCGACTCCCCGAACCGCCCTCGGAGGGATCGGTGGTGAGCCCCGAGGCTCTGGCCGAGGCGCCGGGTTTTACGTATTCGGATCGCCCATCGGTGCTGGCCGAGTACAACCGGGCCCGCCAGCTTGCCCTCCAGGGGCGACCAAACCAGGCGCGCTTTCTGCTCGGTAAAATCGAACTGTCCAATGCCACCTTCGAAATCAAAGAACGCGCCGTGCTTCTGCGCGATTCGCTGCCGTATATGAGCCGCGAATACTTCGAAGACGCGGTCACCCCGGGCCAGGTGCTGGCGAACGTGTTTTTACTGCGTGGTTCCCAGGTATACTGGCGCGGCCGGGTGGCCGGTCCCGAAAGCGCCCGTGAAGGTTTACGCTTCCGTCTGGATGAGGCGATCGCCGTGAACCCGCCGGCCAATCCCTCCATACCTTCGGTCCCGCTGAAGGCGACCGGCGGTGTCGCCGGCAAGCCGGTCAGGCCTCCGCCCGTTATAACGGTCGAATACCGACCCGGCCTGAGCGCGAGTCTGCCCGAACTCAAAGCGGGGCAGGGGGTGCGGGTCTTCGGGGTGCTGGATGAATCCGACCTTTCCCGGATTCTCGTAAAGGCCAGCGAGATTTTCCCGGAGTAAACCGCATGGCGACACCCGGGCAGGTCCAGGTTTATGGTCTGCCCGTGATTTTTCCTTGCAAAAAGCCCCGGAATCGCCTTATTATATAGTAGAAGGGTGAAAGATTCGGGAAAAAAAAAGGTTTAAGGAACCGG
Organism: uncultured Leptospiraceae bacterium; assembly: GCA_964631535.1. GTDB lineage: Bacteria > Spirochaetota > Leptospiria > Leptospirales > Leptonemataceae > CAZVZS01. The sequence continues at coordinate 15,189 of CAZVZS010000091.1, read as the reverse complement.
GATCGGTTCCGATCGTTTAAATGAATAGAAAGGGAGGTCCGAGTTATGATTGTAAACGGAAGTACACAAACATCTCGCAACCCCCCCAGGATCGACCTGAGCGGGGAGTTATTTGCAACTCTGTCCCGGGTTCAGGAAGTGAAAAATGATCTCCGGGTCGGAAAGGGAGACACGAATCACACCGCGGAGAAAGAACCGCCGAAGCTGGAAGAACTCCAGAAAATGGTTCTGCGCCCTGGTGAAGTTCCCCTGGAGGAACGTCTTTCGCAGGTGATCAGCCTGGAAGATATCCAGCGAATTTTACTCGTACGCGCGCCGGTGCGGATGGACCGGCCATCGCGGGGCAATTTCGTCGATCGCCGGGCCTGAGCGCCTGGCGATCGATCCATTCATCTCACCGTAATTTCTCAAGAAGGACCACCGCCCCTATAACCGGGCCGGCACCGACTTTTTTTAGTTTTCATTCTATTGTCTGTCCCGTCTCTGGTACATTTTGTGACATAAACGGCCATTCAGGGACAATACCCTGAGTCACGGCCCATTTCTTAATACCAATCTGGCCGACCCGCCGCGTCGTTCGTAATTGAACGCCGGAACGTCGCGCCCCGGGTACAGTTATGCTGGATCGAGCCCTAAAAATTATCTTTGGTTCCAAACACGAACGCGATATCAAACGAATGTCTCCCGTCGTCGGGCAGATCAATTCGTTCGAAGCGGGGTTAAAAAAATTATCCGACCAGGAACTGGGGCAGCTCACGGAGAAATTTAAAACCCGCCTGGCCGGGGGCGCCAGCCTGGAGGAAATCCTGCCGGAAGCTTTCGCGGCGGTGCGCGAGGCCGGCTGGCGCACGCTGGGCCTGCGTCATTTTGACGTGCAGATGATCGGGGGGATAATCCTCCATGAGGGCAAAATCGCCGAAATGAAAACGGGGGAAGGAAAAACCCTGACTTCCACCTGCGCGATTTATCTCAACGCCCTGACGGGCAAAGGGGTGCATGTCGTCACGGTGAACGATTACCTGGCCCGTCGGGACGCGAACTGGATGAAACCCATTTTCGATCTCCTGGGCGTCACGGTCGGTTTTATTCAGCACGATATGGATTACGATCGCCGCCAGAAAGCGTACGCGGCGGACATTACCTACGGCACGAACAACGAATTCGGTTTCGACTTTCTGCGCGACAATATGGTGACCGAAGCCGAACATCGCGTGCAGCGCGGGCATAATTTCGCGATCGTGGACGAGGTGGACTCGATCCTGATCGACGAAGCGCGTACGCCGCTCATCATCTCAGGTCCGGCCGAGGAAAATACCGAAAAATACGAAGTCCTGGACCGCGCGGTGCGCCGCCTGACGGAGGCCAACAAAACCGCGCCGCCTCCTCCTGAAAAAGAAGTGGAGCCGGGCAAAGAAGAACCGCACGTCATTCGCGGTTACTATTACGACGTGGACGAAAAGTCGCGCAATGCTCTGTTGACCGAAGAGGGCATCAAAAAAATGGAGGAACTCCTCGACGTGGAGAACCTGTTCGCGCCGGAAAACGTCGACCTGGTGGCGCACACGAACCAGGCACTGCGCGCGCATCTGATTTATCACATGGAAGTCGACTATGTCGTTCGCGAGGGCGAAGTCCTCATCGTGGACGAATTCACCGGGCGTCTGATGGAAGGCCGGCGCTACAGCGACGGACTGCACCAGGCCATCGAGGCGAAGGAGCGCGTGGAGATCAAACGCGAGACGCAGACCCTGGCCTCCATCACCTTCCAGAACTACTTTCGCCTGTACGAAAAGCTTTCCGGGATGACGGGAACTGCCGATACCGAGGCGGAAGAATTTAAGAAAATTTATAAACTGGAAGTCGTCGTCGTGCCCACGAACGTGGCCGTGGCCCGGGTCGATTTTCCTGATCGCGTGTACCGCACCGAAGTCGAAAAATGGGAGGCGATCGTCCAGGAAATCGGCGAAGGCGTGGAGCGCAAACAACCGTCCCTGGTGGGCACGATCTCCGTCGAAAAATCGGAGTTTCTGAGCGGACTGTTACGGAAAGCGGGCATCGAACACAATGTACTGAACGCCAAACACCACGAACGGGAGGCTGAGATCGTCGCGCACGCGGGCAAACCCGGCGCGGTCACCGTGGCCACGAACATGGCCGGGCGCGGAACGGACATCGTGCTCGGCGGGGCCACGCTCTGGATGCACGATCTGGAAGAGATCGAGGAAACCGAACCGGCCATCACGGAATTTAAGGACGCCATGCGCAAAAAGCAGTTCGACGGCGGACGCGCGGCTCTGGAGCGCATCGAGTCGAGCGCGAAAAAAACGCGGGCCCAGGAAGTCCTGGATCGTTCGCGAATCTGGCTTAAAAATCACGAAGAGGTGAAAGCGGCAGGGGGCCTGCACATCCTCGGCACCGAACGCCACGAGGCCCGGCGCATCGATAATCAGTTGCGCGGGCGTTCCGGTCGCCAGGGGGACCCGGGTTCGAGCCGCTTTTACCTGAGCCTGGAAGATAACCTGATGCGCATCTTCGGCGGCGAACGTATCAAAAACATCATGGGTCGCCTCGGCATGGAGCACGGCCAGGAACTGGAAGCCCGCATGGTGGACCGGGCCATCGCGCGCGCGCAAAAACGCGTGGAAACGCACAACTTCGACATCCGCAAGCATCTGCTGGAATACGACGACGTGATGAATCGCCAGCGCGAGTTCGTCTACAAAGAACGTAATTTCGTACTCGATAACGCGAATATCCGCGATCGGGTGTTCGCCTGGGGCGAGGAATTCGTGGAATCGCAGGTGCTCAACTTCTGCGAACAGCGCGATCCCTCGCGCTGGGACCTGGACGGCCTGACGGAATTCACCAGGAACGTGCTCGGGCTCGATCTGGCCCTGCGCGCCGAAGAGTTCGCGAAATCGAACAACGCCCAGCTCGACGTGTTCAATCGGATCTGGGACGCGTGTAAGGTGGAAATCAACCGCAAACGGGAACAGGCCGGGGACGAAAACTGGGCCTACCTGGAACGGCGGATCGCGCTGGATGTGATCGACGCGCGCTGGAAAGAACACCTGTACACCATGGATCATCTGCGTGAGGGCATCTGGTCCATTTCGTACGCGGAAAAAAATCCGCTGGTGGAATACAAACTCCAGGGCTTTCGCCTCTTCGACGAACTCGTGGCCGGGATCAAAGAACAGATCGTCGAGTTTCTGCTGCGCGTTCGCGTGGAGGAAGGTCCGATCGAGATGGGTCCCGCGCGGCGTACCAGAGGGACCGAACAAAAAGACGAGGTCCAGTCCTTCGGCGGGGGCAACCCCGGTCGGCCGGCCTTTCCCGCCGGACCGGCCCGAGCCAGTCGAGCGGCGGGGCCTCCCGCCGTAAAAAATCGTCCCGACGCCGCCGAAAATGAAATATTTTAATTTTAAGCGAAATTTCGGCCGCCCATGAAAAACATCTGCGTTTTTTGCGGTTCCCGTCCCGGAGCCAATGAGCGGTATCGCCGGGCGGCCGTGGACTTCGGCGCTCTGCTGGCGGGCGAACGGATCGGCCTGGTGTACGGCGGCGGGCACGTGGGTTTGATGGGGGCTGTGGCGGACGCGGCCCTGCGCGAAGGCGGAACCGTGACCGGCGTAATCCCGCGCCATCTCTGGGACCTTGAGGTGGGCCACGGTGGCCTTACGGACCTCCACATCGTCGATTCCATGCACGAACGCAAAGCGCTTATGGCCAATCTTTCCGACGCCTTCGCGGTGTTGCCCGGCGGAATCGGGACCATGGAAGAATTTTTCGAAGTCTGGACCTGGGGCCAGCTCGGCATCCACGCGAAACCGTACGGGCTCTTGAACATCGACGGGTATTTCGATCCCCTCATCGTGTTTCTGGATCACATGGTGGAGGAAGGGTTTCTGGAGCCAGGGCACCGGTCTCTGGTGGTCGTGGAAACTGAATGCACGGCCCTGCTCGCGGGCCTGCGCCGGAAGCAGGTGGCGGCGTTTCCGAAGCAAATCGAATCGTCCGAGATTTGACGCGGCGAAATCAGCGTCTGGCCCTTCGCTTCGCGCCGCGTTTTAAAGAACTCCGCGGCGTTTCAACTCTGCCAGCAATTCCCCGGTGAACTTCGTGCGATCGCTCTTTGTCAGATGCGATTCGTCGATACAGGTAAACCCCGTGAGGCCAGGCACGTCCGCGTAATGAATGGCCGCGTTGCTCTTGAGCTTTGCCAGGTGGTCCCAGTACTCCGCCCTGGGCCAGGCTTTCGTCTCGCGGCGGTCGAGTTCCCCGGTGGCGGGATACTGGAGGAACACGACCTGCCCCCCGCGTTCCATGATTCGCTCCGTGGCCCGGGCCACTTTCGCGAGGATCCTATCGCGGCGTTCGGGGCCGACCGGATGGCCTTCGCCGAGATCGCGCAGTTGTTCCTGGATGATGAGCTCGCGCATCTTTTCGCTTTTTTCAACGAAGGGCCCGACCGCTGACCGGCGGCGTTCGTCGACGATGCTGAGCTGCGTGGATCCCAGGCTTCCGGGCGGGCGCACCTGGGTCATGACGACGAGCTGGAAAAAGAGTTCGGTCTTTTCCGGGTACACGAATAGTTTTTCCATGGCCATCGTGATCCGGTGATTGATACGTTCCGAAATCCCGCGAGTCCGGTACTGCCCCACCCAGCTCGCGGCTTTTGTAACGTACAGACTGTCGTCGAAAAACGTGGGCAGGGCAACGTCGGCCAGCACCAGACCGCGAAAATTTTCATCCGCCGCCAGGTCTTCCAGCACCGGCACGGGCGATGTTCCGTTGATCGCCAGTTGCATAAGGGGCCGACCGGTCGTACCTTCCACAAGGCGTGTATCCAGGCCGTAATAAATTCGTGACGTGCCGATCACCGCGATGGGCGCTGGCGAAAGAGGCGCCTCTTTTAGACGGTCGCGTTCGTCCGACCAGAGACCGACGTCGTCCTTGTGGGACGGGACGAACCCTTTCCAGCGCCAGCAACCTTCCCAGACAATGGCCAGCGCGAGCAAGGTCAGGCCGGTGATGCGGGCGAATCTGGCCCAGGGCAGGGTGGCCTCAGAATTGGAAGTAGAGGAATGCATTTCCGTCTCCACCGCGATTTGAAATGATGATCAAGGCCATGACAATCCAGTACAGAATCAACCGCCAGGCGGGCATGGTTTCCAGGATTTCGTCCCCGGTGGAATGGCGCCAGCGCCAGTGCTGTCGAAACAGAAAAAACGTGAAGATCCACATGCCGAGAATCTCATACAGCTTGAGGTTTTTGCCTTCGGGATCGAAGCGCGTGAGTGACCCGATCATCTTCAATGCGGTGGGCATATCCGGTGAGCGGAAAAACATATCGGCGATATTGACCAGGCAGAGCGTCAGGACCGCGAAAAGCAGTGGCCAGTAGCCCCGTGTCCAGCGCGGGTCGCCGCCGAACCATTTTTTCAACCAGCGTTCGGCGATGAGGATCACTCCGTGGAAGCCGCCCCAGAACACGTACGTCCAGGCCGCGCCGTGCCAGAGTCCGCCGATCACCATCGTCAGCATGAGGTTCACCTGGGTACGGGTTTCCGTGCTGCGATTGCCCCCCAGAGGAATGTACAGATAGTCGCGCAACCAGGTGGAAAGTGAGATATGCCAGCGTTGCCAGTGGTCGCCAACTCCGATGGCCGCGTAGGGGAAACGAAAATTGCGCGGGAGATAAAAACCGAAACAGGCCGCCAGGCCGATCGCGCAATTGGTGTATCCGTTAAAATCGAAAAACACCTGGAAAACGAACGCGAGCCCGCCGGTCCAGCTATTGTAAAAATTGAACGTCATCCGGGAAGCGAACACTTTTTCCGCGATCGGCGCCATGAGGACGTCCGCCAGCACGGTTTTCTGAAAGAGGCCGAGCGTCAAAAGAAACAGGCCCCGGCCGAATTCATTCGGCGACGGGCGATACTCTTTTTCGGTCTGCGGCAGAAACTGCGTGGCCCGGACAATCGGCCCCGCGACCAGTTGCGGGAAGAACGTAACGTAGAGGGCGTAGTCGAGAAAATTGTTCGCGGGCCGGGCCTTGCGGTTGTACACGTCGAGGGTATACGAAAGCGTCTGGAACGTATAAAACGAAATGCCGACCGGCAGAATGATATTCGGACGGGACGGCGTGAATTCAAACCCGAGGGCGGCGGTGAGGGCCACGAAGTTATCCAGGAAAAACAGACCGTACTTAAAAAAACCGAGCAGTCCGAGGTTCGCGACCAGCGACACCACCAGCAACAGGCGGCGTTCGCGCTGGCGGTCGTCCCCCAGACGATCCAGCCAGGCGGCTGCGAACCAGTCGACCACCGTGGAAAACCACAGGAGCAGAACGAAGGGCGGGTTCCAGGCCGCGTAAAACAAATAGCTGGCGATCAACAGGGCGCTTTTCCGGAACCGCCAGTTGAGCGGAAGCCGGTACATGCCGAGGACAATGATAAAAAAAACGAGAAAGGTAAGTGAGTTGAAATTCACAGCGTTACGTTAAAGAGCGCGTTCGCGTTCTAAAGTGAATATTGGATACTTTCTGTCCGGGGCGCGCCCGGTCAAGAATTAGCACGGATTCTGCATGAAATCAGCGATAACCGACGTTCAGTTCAGGCTGGGGTTCTGTTCGGAGTCGGCGAAAAATTGATAAATTCCGCCTTTCGCGCGCAGGGCATCTTTCCAGCCGATTTCTGGATTGGAATGAAATACGATTCTGTGACTGGCGGGGTGGATGATCCAGGACCCGTGGTTCATTTCTTTTTCAAGCTGGCCGGGTGCCCAGCCCGAGTATCCCAGAAATAGATGGATGTGCGGGCGGTCGTCAGCGGGGATCCGATCCCAGGTTTCGTCGTCAAAGTATCGTTCCAGTTTCTGAAACGAGGGCTCAAAGTATACGTTGTCAATGGTCCGCAAACGGGTGCTGGAAACTTCGGTCTGGTCTGGCAGGTCCGAATGTAATACGAACAGATACTCCTGCTGCACGGGCCCGCCCACGTACACGGGCGTCCCGTAGGCCCGCTCCGAATTGAACTTCGTGATAATATCCCCGAGCGTCAGATGCGAACGGCGATTGACGACCAGGCCGAACGCGCCTTCCTGGTTGTGCTCCAGAATTAATACCACCGTCTGGTAAAAATTCGGATCCGGCATATTACTTTCGGAAATTAGAAAATATCCTTTCAGCGAGGAAGGAAGCTCCGGGCTGTCATCCGCCATCGCTCAAGGTTTCATGTGGTGACGCAAAAAAGCAAGGAAAAAAGTTCCGCGACGATCCGCGCGAAAAGTCCCGGTCCGCGCGAAACGAAGGCGCGTCAGGTCGGGGGATGTTCCAGCAGCGATAGATCCGGATTTTCCGCCTGGAAGTTTTTCAATCGAAATTCGCTCTTGAACAGGACGACCGGATGTTTTTCCTCGTCGCGAACGACCATATCGTAGGCGCTGAATTTTTTGAGATCGTCCTCGCGTACCCAGCGCGAACATTCGTAGCCGAGCGTCTCCAGTCGATTCGGCGCGCCGTATTCTTCCTCCAGACGAAACGCGAAGACCTCGAACTGCAACTGGCCCACGGCGCCGATGATGGTCTGCCCGTCGCGATCCGTGAAAACCTGGACGACGCCTTCCTCCGCGAGTTGTTCCAGGCCCTTGCGAAACGCTTTGACCCGTCCTGAGTCGGTCAGGATGAGGCGCGCGAAAATTTCCGGCGCGTAGCGCGGCAGGGGCGCGAAAGCGGGCGCTTCGCCCGTGGTGAGAATATCGCCCAGGCGAAAGGTGCCCGGGTTGATCAGGCCGATGATATCGCCCGCGTAAGCTTCGTCAATCGTGGATCGTTCCTGGCCGAAAAACGCCACCGGCGACGATAGTCGTACCTGTTTTTTGAGGCGCGGGATCGTGACCGCCATGCCGCGTTCGAAACGTCCACTGGTGACGCGTACGAAGGCGACACGGTCGCGGTGTTTCTGGTTCATATTCGCCTGGAGTTTGAACACGAAACCGGTGAAAACGTCCGATTCGGGCATAAGCGTTTCCCCGCTTTCGAGCGTGAGCGGCGGCGGCGGCGGAACGAGTTCCAGAAACCGGTCCAGAAACAACTGCACACCGAAATTGGTCACCGCGCTGCCGAAGAATACAGGCGTCATCCGCGCTTCCAGAAAGGCCCGCGGATCGAAATCAGGCAGAGCCCCTTCGGCAAGTTCGATCGATTCGCGAAAAGATCCGTACAGTTCCGATCCCATGATGGCGGACAACTCCGGATCGTCCAGGCCGCTGACGTCCTCCGGCGCGCGGAACTGACCGCCGGTGACGCGCTCGAACCGGTGCACCGCTTTACCTTTGATATCGTAGACCCCGCGAAAATCCGTACCCGAACCCATCGGCCAGACCAGGGGGACGGCCGTGATCCCGAGGACTTTTTCGACTTCATCCAGCAGAAGGAAGGGATCCTGCGCGGGCCGGTCCATCTTGTTGATGAAAGTGATGATCGGAATATTTCGTTCCCGACAGACATGAAACAGTTTACGCGTTTGCGGTTCCACGCCCCGGGCTCCGTCCAGTAACATGACGGCCGAGTCCGCCGCGATCAGGGTACGGTATGTGTCCTCGGAAAAATCCTGGTGACCGGGCGTGTCCAGGAGATTGAGTTGAAAGCCCCTGTAATCAAATTGCAACGCGGCGGTGGAAATGGAAATACCGCGGTCCTGTTCCATCGTCATCCAGTCCGACCGTGTGGACTTGCGATCTTTGCGGGCGCGCACGTGGCCTGCCAGCTGAATGGCCCCGCCGTACAGCAGCAATTTTTCCGTCAGCGTGGTTTTGCCCGCGTCCGGATGGGCGATGATGGCGAACGCGCGACGCCGACCGATTTCCGCTTTCAATTTTGGATTGGAAGAAGTGGTGGACATTTGTTTGAAATGTCAATTTCTGTGAAAGGGGCGCTCCGACAAATGAAATCCTGGGAACCAGAGAAAGTATTTAAGAAGCCGGATTTCCCGGTCGTGCGTCGTGACGGTGAATCTGCCGGGCCCGCTCGAAAACAGGACCAGGAAAAGACCCCGAAAAAAGAGGCGCATGGATCCCCTGTTGATCCGCCCGAACAGACCGCCCAACCGCATCCAGTCCGGGGTGAAGTGATTCCCCGCGCGGAGGCCGCCGGAGTTCAGGCCTGGACCCCTGGCCTTGATTTTAAGGCTCCCGCGAATCCGAAACCCGCCGCGCCGGAAAACAAAATCGCCGTGCCCGATCCGGCCAGGAGCGAACCGGCCGGTGGAACCTGGGTGCCAGACCTGGAATTTACCCGTGCTGATTTTCCCTTACCGGCCCAAAAGAATGGGGCGGCTTTGAAACGAGCGTCCACTCCGCCGGTCCGCGGTACACCGGCGAACCCGTCTTCCGCGCACGCGGGGACGCCTCCCACGCAGCCTGTCGGAACCGCTTCGCTCGGCGAAACGATTCTGAAAGAAACCGTTCTCGCTGAGCCGAGCCGGGCCGTGGACCAATTGCGCCGCTGGTTCTGGGCTAAGCCGGGCATTTCCGGCGACAACCCGGCTCTCGCGCAGGTTCAGCCCCATGAACGGATCTTTATCGTGCTCGCGTCTCTGGGAAAAGAAATCACGGAGTATCTGTTTACGATGATTTCGCCCGCCGAACGCGTTCGTTTTCAGGCGATTCTCAAACACCCGTACCGACCACAGGCCGGCCAGGTTCAAATCGTGCGCCGCGCGTTCGCGGACGCGATGCGGGGCGACGCGCGGTGAGGGCCATATAGATTAAAAAGATAGACAGGTATAGATGAGAGGTCCATATTGTCAGGATGAAAACGTCCCTCAATATCGACGACGATCTGCTAAAACAGGCCATGCAGGCCACCGGGACGAACGAAAAAACAGCGGTGATCCATATGGGCCTGCGGCTCATTGTTGAAAAAGCCGCCCGCGATCGCCTGATCAAACTGGGAGGCAGGGTCAGGGGAATCAAGTCGGTACCGCGCCGGTGATGGCCCTGGTTGACACATCGCAATCTGTATACTCGTGACGGAAAGCTGGAAAAGTTCTTTCGAAAACTCAGGTGATCGGGCCCGGGTCGGATCGAAGACTTAGAAAAAGCCACTCCGGTCTCTCGATTTTAATTGATTATTTCCAGCAATCGGTTCCACTCTGAGCATGCCAGAGTCGCGGACCATTGGTCGAATCCGGTTGCTCGCGCTCGCGCTGTGCGTCCCGATGGTGGCGAATCTCGCCTGCATCGCTATCTGGCAGCGGTACAGCGCCGCCGATCTATCCGAAATTAAAAAGCGCGGCACCCTGCGCGTTCTGACCGGTTACAGCGCCAGTTCGTATTTTATCTACCGCGGCCAGCCGATGGGGTTCGAGTACGAACTCCTGACGCGGCTCTGCGCGGACCTCGGCCTGAAGCTGGAAATCGTGCTGACGAACGACATGGAGAACATCCTCTACATGCTCGATAGCGGCCGGGGCGATCTGGTGGCGGCGAACATTATCGTCACGCGGGACCGCGCGCGCAGCGTACAGTTTACCGATCATCTCATGACCACCCGCCAGGTGCTCGTGCAGCGTCGCCTGCCGGTGGGCCCCGCGGGTTCGCTCTCTCCGGCACGCCTGGTCCAGGACCCGATCGATTTGATCGGCAAGACCGTCCATGTGCGCGGTGGCTCCGAGTTTTACCAGCGCCTGCGCCATCTGGAACAGGAAATCGGCGGGGGAATCGCCATCGAATCGGTGGCGGGCGACGTGATCACGGAAGAACTCATTCGACGGGTTCAGCGCGGGGAAATCGAATTTACGGTGGCGGACGAACCGACCGCGCTCATCAATCAGGCTTACTATGAAAACCTCGACGTGAGTGTGCCCATCAGTTTTCCGCAGCGGGTCGCCTGGGTTGTTTCGCGTAATTCGCCGGAATTTTTAAAAGCGGTGAATGAATGGATCGCGCGGGTTAAAACGGATACGTTTTTATCGATTCTTTACAATAAATACTACCGGGATCCGCGGGGGTTCAAGGAACGCGTTTCTTCAGAATACTATACCGAAGCGGGTGGCGCCGGCGGGAAACTTTCCATCTTCGACGGCGCCGTCAAAGCCGGTGCGGCCCGAATCGGCTGGGACTGGCGACTGCTCGCCTCGCTGATTTACCAGGAGTCCAGGTTCGATCCCCAGGCCAGAAGCTGGGCGGGGGCGCAGGGCCTCATGCAGGTCATGCCCGCCACCGGGGCGATGATGGGGGTTCCCGATACCGGTACCCCGGATCGTAACATCGACGCGGGGGTGAAGTACCTGGGCTGGATTCGCGAGAACCATTTCAAAAATATTAAAGACGAAAATGAAAAACTGAAGTTCCTCCTGGCCGCCTACAACGCCGGGCCGGGGCACGTGGAAGACGCGCGCCTCCTGGCCCGGCGCTTCGGGAAAAATCCGGATGTCTGGGACGATCACACCGCGCCCTTCATCCTGAAACTGTCCGATCCGTTTTATTTCAATAACTTCGGCGTCCAGAGCGGCTACTGCCGGGGCGAGGAGCCCTTCAACTACGTCCGCGACATCCTGGCGCGTTACGCGCAGTACCGCAAATTTATACCGGATCCCGCGCGTAAACTGGAGGAACCCGGGAAAGCAAAGCCAAACTAATTTTTTTACCACCGGGGCACGAGGGAGATGGTGATTTTGGAAAATATCTCAACACAGAAATATCAGATTTATAAGTAATTTCAAATGCCTTACTTTTCAAATTTATTTTATAGGAAAAACCACTTCGGAACGTCATTCTCCTTCAACGAAAGAGACCGAGCGTTCGGGGTCGATTCAGGGCGCATCCGCTTACGCGGACCGGGCTCTCCGGCCGGAGGGCCGGCCGTCGATCCCTTGCGCATTTACCAGGCTCCCCCGGAGCCTGGTTCGGGTTTAAACTCTTCGCTTACGCTCAGAGTTTAGGGGGACCGCAACCCCCCGGCGCGGGGGAGTATGAATTAAGGCATTTGCTCCCTATGGGTCGCAAACGCGCGAAAAAACTCTTCGCTCGTGCTCAGAGTTTAGGGGGATCGCATTCATAAGGCCCGTGCTCCCTATGGGTCGCACGGAAACGGGTTCAATCTGCTGCGCAGATTGGGTCCCCCTCATGGACGCTGACTCTCCGGATGGGAAAGCCGATCGAAATAGAGCACGTACGCGATCATTGCCAGGCCGAAGGTGTACAGAATCCCGACCCCGAGGAAGGCCGTTCCCGCCCCGGTGAGGATTAACATCAGAAAAACGAACCAGGCCGTGCGGCGACTGCGGCCGCTGGTGAGCATCCACGAGCGTCGCGCGGCTTCGCGTAAGGTACGCGCCTGCTCCATAAGATACAACGGGGCGAACATGAGACGCACGCAAATCCAGAGGAAAAACAGGAAGCCGGCGGCCATGCGCGCCAGGATTTCGTTTTCGTAGCGAAAGGGTTCCACGAGGCCGCGCACGGCCACTTTCACCAGGAAATAGTACAGCACGTAGTACGCGCACCAGAAAAACAACATGTGAAAGTATGTCGGATGAAATCGTAACAGGACGAACCAGGCCGGTTTTTCCCCGCGCGCGATGCCGGCGTAAAATCGTAACAGACCCGTCACGAGATAGGCCACGAAGGGCAGGGTCAAAAACGAAAGCAGGGCGTTCTGGGTATCGGCCCGGTACGTCCATTCGAGCCTGGCCACCAGATAGTTCATCACGAATAACAGGGCGGCGGTGTTGAGCGCGGCGAAGAGGACCAGAAAAACCAGGTTTACGATCAGGACCCGCCGGAGGTCTCCATGGAGGATGGCGGTGGCCCGGCGTAGAGTCTCAATCACGCGGGGCGCCACAGTCCGGTCGGGTGGGGCGGCGGGACCTGTGGTTGTGCTGGCCTGGGACATGCGGGAAAAACCTGCACGGACTGTGCGTCGATTGAGAGAATCTGTCAAAGAGAATTTTCGGTTTCCGCTGACACCGCAAGGTGATAATCTGCCCGGGACTGCGCCCGCACTGTATGAGATCCATTCGAACCGGCCTGCAAAAATTCTGTCGCCTGAGCGCGCTCGCGTTTTTACCGTTTTTGTCAGGCTGCGCCGGGGATTTCGATCCGAACGGGAGTCGCCCGCCGGTTGAATTTTTCGCTGACCATTCCGGTCAGACGGACATTGACCGCATTCGCGCTCTCGGCGCCGAAGACTGGCGCAAAGTGGACGCCGGCACCAGACTGAACTTCGGGTATTCCCCGGCCACATACTGGGTACGTTTTTTTTTCCCGCCCTCGACGCATGAATTGTTTCTGGAAGTGCGCAATCCGCACCTGGACCGCGTGGAATTATTCGCGTTCGATTCGACCGGCCTGTTGCGCCACGGCCAGGGCGGAGACCTGCTGCCGTTCGCCGCGCGCGAAATCAGTCATCGTCATTTTGTATTTCGCGTTCCCCCGGGGACCACGACCGTTTTTCTGAAAGTGGCCAGCGAAGGTTCGCTCGCCCTCGATTTCAGCCTGGACGAGCAGGAACGCTTCCAGGCGCGCGCCGCGGGCGAATTGTTTTTATTCGGCGGCTACTACGGCATCCTGGTGCTGATGGCCTTTTTTTACGCGCTGGTGGCCTTCGTTTTTAAACGAAAAAATTCCGTGTACTACGTGCTGCACGTGCTGACCTACGGTCTGTTTCAAATCACGCTGGACGGATTGGGTTTTCAATATCTCTGGGGCGATCTGCCACGTTTTGAAAACCACGCGATTCTCGTGCTCGTTCCGGTCGCCGTGTTCAGCGCCGCCTGGTTCGTGCGTTCCTTTTTACTGACGAAGCAACATGCGCCCTGGATCGACCGGGCCCTGGTCGGTCTGGGACTGGCCTGTGTGCTTTCGATACCGTTGACTTTCCTGGTAGGTTACGGGTTCGCCATTCGTTTGCAGACGGGCATTTCGGCGCTGTTCGCGCTGGTGGCCCTGGCCGCCGGCGCGCGCGTGGTTCGAGTCTACCGGCCCGCGCGTTTTTTTCTGGCCGCCTGGTGTTTTTTCCTGGTGGGGATCGTCGCCTACGCTCTTTTTGTTTCAGGCGTACTGCCCGGCCTCTTCGCCGCGCGGTACGGGCTTCAGATCGGATCGGTGCTGGAGATGTCGATTCTGTCCGTGGCGATTCTGGACCGGATCCGGCAGTATCGCCAGCAGCGGGAGCAGGCTCGCGAACAGGTTCTCCGGGGCGAACGCGAACAGGCGCGTCTCAAAGAAGATATCAATCGCCGCCTGGAAGAGGAAGTTCGCAAAAAAACGGGCGAACTGGCCGGCGCGCTGGAGGAACTGCAACGCCGTGATTCGATCATCAAACGCGAGTTGCGCCTGGCGCAGGAAATCCAGGCGGGGATTCTGCCGCCCGAACGGCTGGAACTGAAAGGCCTGCGCGTCGGGACCTATCACAGTTTCATGACCGGCGTCGGCGGCGATTATTACGACGTATTTCGCATCTCCGAAAATCGCCTGGGCCTGCTCATGGCCGACGTATCGGGCCACGGTATCCCCGCCGCCCTCGTCACCGTGATGGCCAAGATCAGTTTCATGAACGTGACGCGGCTCTACGGTTCGCCGCTCAAGATCATGGAGATCGTCAACAGGGTGCTCGCGCGCAGTCTTTCGCCCTTGACTTCGCTTTCGTACCTGACGGCATTTTTGCTCACGCTCGACCAGGACTACAATGTGTTGTACACGAGCGCCGCGCATCCTTCGCCGCTCGTATTTCGCAAAAGTTCGGGCCAGGTGGAAGAATGGGAAGCGCGCGGATCGATTCTGGGCTGTCTGCCGGACGACCAGACCAGGTTCTCCGAACGCCAGGATCGCCTGTACCCGGGGGACCGGGTCTTTCTGTACACGGACGGGATCACCGAAGGGCGCGACCGGGACGGGGAAGAATTCGGATTAAATCGTGTGGAAACACTTTTACGCGAAACAGTCGATCTTCCGCCGCACGAGGCCTGTCAGCGCATCGCCGGCGCGTTCGAGGACTTCACGCGCGGAGCCCCCGCCGAGGACGACGTGAGCTTTCTGCTGGCCGAGGCCGACCCCGATTGTCGCGGGGACCTGGACCACTTCGGGGAATCATAGAGTCCTTGAGGGGGACCGACGCGGTCCCCCTCAACTCTGAGCGTGAGCGAAGAGTTTTTTCTCGCATTTGCGACCCGTAGGGAGCAA
>CAZVZS010000090.1:0-17785 GCA_964631535.1 uncultured Leptospiraceae bacterium | reverse complement strand
CTGCGTATGCCTGTGGGGCGCATCATATTTTCGTTTCATGCATAATCCGGGCTAATACGCGCTGCCTGAAGAACCGGACCCGCCGTTTTCGCTTTTTTTGCTCTGGGCCAGGAGCAGGAGATACAGAAGATAGAGTTCTTCTTTCTTTTTCCCATCCTCGCCCGATCCGTATGGTCCGGATTCATACTGACAGGCCGCTGTGAAGGTCAGGGACAGACACAGGAAGGCGGCGCTTAAGAAGCCGGTCATTCGTTTTAATTTTCGCATCGGATTGCTCCCGGGGTGATTTCATGGATAACACGGGGAGCGGGAATTCGTGCCATTTTTTTGGAACTGGCAACAACTCTAATTTATTGGTTGCTTTAAAGCGGGAGATCTGAAACCTGCGGCCATGCCTGATCCCATGGACCTGCCCGCTTACACGAACTACTGGTTGCTCCAGAAAACCGTCGAAAATTACCCGGATTCAACCGCCCAGCTCTTCCGGGATGGCAAGGGCGGTGCCTACACCCCGATCACCTATCGCCAGGCGGCGGAGGAAATCAAGTTCATCTCCCTGGGATTAATGGACCTGGGAATGCGGCGCGGGGACAAAATCGGCCTGATCGCGGACGTGGGCCCGCGCTGGCTGCGCGCCTGCTGGGGCATCTGTGGTGTGGGCAGCGTGGACGTTCCGCGTGGAACGGACGCGACCGTGGGGGACCTGACCTATATTTTTAAACACGCCGAATGTAAGATCATCTTCCTGGAAAACGCGAAGGTATTCGAAAAAATCGAAAAAGAGCTGGGCCAGTTTTCCGGCTTGAAGACCGTTATTTTTTTCGACGAGCCCGGTTCTCTCAATACCGGCGGACTGACCATTCTGACGCTCGCGCAGTTGATCGAAAAAGGTCGCGCCGTGGACGGCGGGGACCAGAAGTACCACGACGCGGGACGGGCCGTGCGCGAGGACGAACTGGCCACGATCATTTACACCTCCGGCACCACCGGGAATCCCAAGGGTGTAATGCACACCCAAAAAAGCCTGGCCTGGGAGGTCGCGCACTCCATCCGCGGAATCGACGTCAGGCCGGACGGAGTCACCATGGGCTTCCTCCCGCCCTGGCACATCGCCGAACGTTTGATCGAATGCGTGGCCTGGCGGACGGCCACCGCCGTGGCGTTTACATCCGTCCCCACGCTCGCCAGAGATTTACAGGAAGCGCGCCCGACGTTTTTACTTTCCGTGCCGCGTGTCTGGGAAAGTTTTTATAACCGGGTCCTGGACGGAGTGAAAAAAGCCTCTCCGGTGGCGCGGGCCATCTTCAATTTTTCGCGCTGGTCGGCGTCGGAATTTTCGTACCAAAAAGATATTTTGCTCGGACTGCGCTACCGTCTCGATCCGGAGTTCATCGGCCTGACCTTGCTCCGCAAAATCTGGGCGATTTTCGCGCTCGCCGCGCTCTTGCTCCCGAATCTTTTCGCGCAACTCATCCTCGGCAAAGTTCGCAAGGCTCTCGGCGGCCGGGTGGGATTCGCGATTTCCGGCGCGGGCGCGCTGCCCGAGCACATCGATCGATTTTTTTATTCGATCGGCATCGCCATCGTGGAAACCTACGGTATGACCGAAACGGTGGGCGTCACCTGCCGGCGCGATTTTCCGGGCACCGTCATCGGCACCGTCGGCAAACCCTTTCCGGGCACGAAGATCAAACTCCTCGACGAGGCCGGCAACGAAATCACGAAACCGAACACGAAGGGTGTCGCCTGGCATCAGGGTCCGCACATCATGCAGGGTTATTACAAAGACCCCGAAAAAACGGCGGAAATTCTCAAAGACGGCTGGCTCAACTCGGGCGATATCCTGGTCTACACGACGAACGGGGAATTGAAATTCGCCGGCCGCGCGAAAGACACCATCGTACTCTTCGGGGGTGAGAACGTGGAACCGCAACCGATCGAGGACGTGCTCTCGCAGAGCGATTTCATCGCCCAGATCGTCGTGGTCGGACAGGACCGCAAGTCGCTCGGGGCCTTGATCGTGCCCGCGAAGGAGGCCGTTCAGAAGGCGCTCGCCGCGCAGGGCGAATCGGTCGGGGATGATGTGTTCGCCTGGCGTACGAACGAAGCGGTGCTGAAACTGTTCAAAAACGAAATTAAGAACCGCGTGTCCGATAAAACCGGCTTCAAGGCCTTTGAAAAAGTGAACGCGTTCGCGCTCCTGCCGAAAGAATTCCAGGTGGGTGAGGAGTTGACCCAGACGCTGAAAGTGCGCCGCAACGTGGTCTTCGAAAAGTACGCGAAAGAAATCGATTCGTTGTATTAACAGGCTGCGTCAAAACGGGGGGACCTTTATTCGCCTGTTTTCAAACGCGATAGATTTTCGCGCAATTGGGCCAGGGTCAGCCCGTAGATGGGATGGGACTCCATGCCCCAGAGTTTACGGTACGCGTGCAGGAACCCGCGGTGGTGGATTTCGTGTTCGGCCGCCAGGACGAGCCAGCGCTTGAGGACGTGCAGGTCGCCAGTGGGCGTGATGATGTCGCGTTCCAGTTCGGCCGGGCCCAGGGATTTCCAGTACCGTTCGTTCGCCGTCCGTCGTTCGGCCAGCCAGTCCAGAGCGCCGTTTAAATCGAATTGATCGCCTGGCTCTTCCAGCGGGATGGCCTTTCCCGCCGCGGCCAGTCCCGCGCCCCAGAGCGCGCTTTCCACCGCCCCGATGTGCAGAAGAATCGCCACCGGCGACATCGCGTCTGCGGTGAGTCGCCAGTGTTCGCGTTCGGCCGGGATCGTACGGGCCACGTCGATCGTACGCCGCCGCACGCCTTTCATGTACGCCGTGAAACTTTTTCCGCTCGTTACTTCCATTATACGCTCGACTGTTCTGATTCGGCGCGACGGCGCCAGAGAAAACGACTGACGGCCACCGTGGTACACAGAGCGGCGCCCAGGGCTGCGAAATACACCGCGCCAGGAAACCAGGCCGGCAGATACAGAGCGGCCGCGCCAAACGAAAATATTCCGCCCCACCAGTAGCCAACGCAGCGCGAACAGGTACCCCAGCGCCTGAATAAATCGACCACCGCATGGGATTTTTGTTTCGTCCCTGGAGCGGCGAACCAGCCGCGCAACACCGCCAGGTCCGCGAGCCACCCCAGCCCGCCGAGTCCCGCGAGCCAGACACCGAGGAACAGGGCGTTGGCGCGCAGCCAGTAGCCGATGGTCGCGGGTCCGAACAGCACGGGGAGCAGGCCCCCCAGAAGCGCGGCGACGAGCGCGTGGCGCAGGGCCGTTTTGAATCCGTATTCCATGTTTTACAAATCGTTTGACACGCTGACCGCATCCGCCCCATTTCGAAGGGCGACCCTCACGAAAGGATCACGAAAGCGGGATACACATGTATACAAAAGGCAAATCCTTCACGGAAATCCAGGTTGGCGACACCGCCAGTTTTACCAAAACGATCACCGAAACCGATGTCTACCTTTTTGCAGGCATCAGCGGCGATTTTAATCCGCTCCACGTAGACGAGGAGTACGCTAAAACGACCATCTTCGGAACACGCATCGCCCATGGCGGACTCGCGTCTTCCTTACTCGCTCCGGTGCTGGGCATGAAGCTACCAGGCCTGGGAACCATGGTACTCGATGTGGAGCAACGTTACAAATCGCCCGTGTTTTTTGGCGACACGATCACCTGCAGCGTCGAAGTGGTGGAAAAAATCGAACGCATCAAGGCCGTGAAGATGAAAATCCACTGGACCAACCAGCGCGGCGAAACCGTGAGCAAGGGCCTCTGCCGCGCGATCCCGCCCGGTTGAACCGTGCCGGATCATTTCGTTTCCAGCAACACGAGCATGACGTCGTCGCGGAAGCCGCCGAATTCACGGCGGGCGCGGACGCGGCGCAACAATTCGTCCAGTACCTGATCGGCTGGCAGAGTTTCCAGGCCGTCCAGGAATTCTTCAATCGATGGAATGAAGGTGTGACTGTTCAGGCCCCGGCACTCCAGTAAACCATCGCTGTAAAAGAGCAGACGATCACCCGCGCGCAGCGGTAGAACGATTTCTTCCGCGATGGGCCGGCGCAGGCCGTACCCGAGCAGAACGCCCTCGGATTCGATTTCATGGAAGGGCCTGCCGCCCGTGGAGCGCAGCATGGGCGGATGACCGGCGTTGGCCATTCGAATCACCCGCGCCTGAAAATCCAGATACGCGTACACGGCCGAAGCATGGTGGCTGCCGTACTCTTCGGACATAACGCGGTCGACCGTGGTCAAAAGATCCGCCGGATTCATTCGATTCCGATACGGCGCGGAAGTGACGATGCCCTTGACGGCGGCCGACATCATCGCCGCGGAAATCCCGTGGCCGGAAATATCAGTAAAAAAAAGTCCCAGGTTTCCTTCCCGCAGATAGACCAGGTCGAAAAAATCGCCACCCATGAGTCCGGGACTGATGCGACGCGAAAACAGGCGGATCCGTTCGTTCTCCTGGAAGCCGGGAAATAAATTTTTGTGCACCTGTTGGGCCAGCTTCAGATCGTCGCGCTCGCGCTCCTTGCGCCAGTTCAAATCGAAAAATTTGAAGGAATTGAGATGATTCAAGCGTTCGATGTACAACACCACGATCCCCAGCCAGGCGAAAAGCGTGAAGCGCAAAAGATCCGCCGCGTCAAGGGGGCGCGGATCCAGACGCAGAACGAGACCGGAGTGCAGGCAGAGAAACAGGAGCACCACCGCCCCCCCGCGTACGTGCGGGCGCAGCCCCTGGGCGATGAGCAGTGAAAGGTGCAGGAGGTAGCTGGTGCCGCCCGGTCGCAGGTCGGTCGTAGCCGCGCCGAACAGCAGGGGGAAGTAGTAAACGAACAAAAACAGAAGGATGTAATAACTCGAATACAGGTGAATGAAGCTGTCGCGAAAATGGCGCGGGCGAAAAAGATAAAACATGGTGGAGACTGCGATGATCCCGCCAATCTCGTACATCCCGCTTTCCGTGGAACCGCCCGTAAAAAAACTTCCAGCCGCCACAAGAGCGTAAATCGCGGCCGCGAACACGAGGGCGAACCGTTCTTGCGGAAGGGTATGCGCCGCGCGAAAGCGACGGGCTCCATCCGGGTCCAGAGCCAGAGCACGGAATATATTCAGGATGTTACGCGGAGCCATTGCGGGGCGGTTCAGGGTTCCAGAAATTCAATTTGGCGAATCAGCGAACCCTGGGTCGCGAGTCGAAGATTCCAGCCCCGGCTGAGAAATCCATTCAGTTTCCCCAGGAGATTCAGGCATTCGGCCGACGTCTCGCAGGGATACCGCAGGGGATGCGAATCCGATTTGAACGCCCATACTCCCGGGTGGGTCATGAGCAGGGTCACGAAATTGCGTCCCTCACGATTTTCATACAGGATGTGACTGATTTGTTTTCGGTTGGCCACGCGCCATGTGAACGTGCTGTCGGTGAGCGGATACGCCTGAAAAATAAAAAAGTAAGCGCAGGAGAAAATTATGGAAAACGCGACGAACCGCGCGCCGGGCCAGCGCCGCGCGGCAGGCGACTCAAACGGAGGGATTTTTTCCTGGTGCCTTTTTACTGTGTGTATCACCGGTGGCGCTTTTCCTGGCGATGAGTTTTTTGATACTGTCCAGGGACCCGGGCAGTCCGGTACTTTCCGCCGCGCGGCGGTTCTGGTCCTGGATGTCCCTGTATACTTCCGTACGATGGACGCTGACGTTACGCGGCGCGCGGATCCCGAGTTTGATCTGATCGCCTTTCACATCGACGATAACGACTTCTATATCGTCCCCGATCATGATCGATTCGTTGATTCTTCGCGCGAGAACGAGCAAGTTATCCTTCCAGCATTTCCAGAATGGAGACGCGCACCTGATGGGTATTGTTGTTCGAGATCACCTGGCGTCCGATTTTTTTTTCGAGATGAATCAGGACCGGGCCCTGTAAATTGGCGGTCATTTCCTCCGGCCGGTCGGCCGGGATGGTCACAATTACGTATATTTTACAATCGGCCGCGTGAGCGATTTCCAGGGCTTCCAGATCACCCTGGGAAACGTCCGGAATATAACGTTCTTTCAGAAAGAGGCCTGGTTCAAGGATGATAAATGCGAGCGATGAATCCACTGTGGATTGTAACCAGGCAAAAGGGGAATCTTCTTTTTGTTCGTCCAGAAGGGCGAATTCCCTGTGTTCGTGAAATCCGAAGAGTCCCTCCGGAAACTGCACGATGCGCCCCGGATTCACTTCAATTTCGCCGAAGGCTTTGGTAGCCAGTAATGCCATATCGGTCCCGTCACCCTGTGGTTTTGTTATGTCGCGCGCAAGCAAATTAATGGGCCCCTGGTTGCGGACCCCTCGTCGTTCTGTTAAAATTGTGTTAGGGTCGCGCTCATCGCAGGAAATCCATGAGAGTCGGTCGAATGATCTGGGCGCCCACGTTCAGGGCGTAGTTGTTCACCGCTTCCAGCCATTTCAGATTCATGATTGTTTCGGGAAAGTCGATGCCTTCCGATTTTGCGAGTAACTCGGTCATGTACATTTTGTCCCAGGTAACTCGTTTCGTATGTTCTTCCAGGCGATTCTGGCGGGCCCCGATTTCGGCGCGGTAGCGCAGAACGTTGTTGAGCGCTTCGTCGAGGTTGCCCAGATCGCGGCCGGAGATTTCCAGTTGATCGGCGGCCAGCAGGTCGTTACGGAATTTGATGAGCACGTCGAACACGGAAAGCCCCGAGACGCGCGCGGTCTCAGAGTAGTTGTTCGGCGGCCCGGCCTTGTCCGGATTCACCAGACCGATGTCGCGCAGCACAGTTCCGCCTTCGATGTCCTCCAGCCAGATCTGGTGGGGGGTGGTCGTGTGCAGCGAAATATAATCCTGGCCGATCTTGCTGGCCTTCACCTCCAGCGACGCGTTGTTCACTTTGTCGATGATGTCGTCGATCGTGTCCCCGGCCGCCACGCGAATTTCCACGCCGTCGATCGTAAACGCCTGGTCGGAGGTGGCCACGTAACCCGAGTTCGCGACCGAACCCGTCACGGTCATATTCGTACCCCAGAGCACACGATTGCCCGCCAGATTGACGTCGATGTACTGATCACGTTCGACTTCGCGCAGTTGTTTGCCGATGTCGCCGCGGTATTCCACGTTGATGATCTGGTTGTCGAGTTCGATGCCCTTGAGGCCGCGAATGTTGGACTGGATCGGTTCGAAGGGCGGGCGTTCGGTGACGTGTCCGCCGAACAACGGGCGGCCGGTACTGTCGCGTCCGTTCCCGATGTCGATGAGCGCGCGCAGGTGCTGGTCGATTTCTTTGGCGATCCCGTTTTTCAGTTCGAACCCGTCGTCGCCCTGGTAGATGCCGTTGGAGGCCTGCACCGCGAGAACCCGTACGCGCTGAAAGATACTGCCCACCCGGTCCAGTTCGCCGTCCATGAGATTGAGGCGCGCCATGCCGTCGTCGATGTTCGTTTCGAATTGATCGAGTTCTTCCACGCGCGTGCGAAAAAACATCTGGTTGGTGGCCCCGGCCGGATCGTCGCCCGGGCGATTGATCCGCTTGCCGGTGGCAAGCTGGTTCTGGGTCTTGTCCATTTCGTACGTATGGCGATTCAAATTGTGAATCAGCGAATTGTTTTTCATGATATTGGTAGTGCGAATCATACGAAACCCCTCATTCTACCGCCGCCCTCAGGCGCCCAGACGTGAAATGATCGTCTCCAGCATTTCGTTCATCGTGTTCAGAACGCGCGCGGACGCGTTGTACGCGTGCTGAAACTGCACCATATTGCTCATTTCCTCGTCCAGGGAAACGCCCATGACGCTCTGGCGGAGGTTGGTGAGCTCTTTCAGATTGTCCTTCTGGCGCATCACTGCGTCTTCGGCCGTGCGCGATTCCGACCCGAGTTTGGCGATCAGCGCGTTATAAAATTCGTCAGGATTTTTCGTGCGGCCGAACATCCAGCTGCCCTGCTTGAGGGCACTGGCCATCAGGAGCGCGTTCGTGCCGTCCGCGCTGCCGCCGGCGGTGTTATAATCGCCCGTGCCGCCCACGTCCTTGCCCCGCCCGGCGGCGATGCTGGCCGGGTCCCCGCCCACTTCGCTCGCGATCGTCAAATACGCGGCGGGGTGAAAAATTGGCGTCAGGGTGATATCCTGTAAAGCGGGACGCAGTTTGGAAATTTCGTTCACGCGCCGAAAATCGAAGGCCCCGGCCTCCCCGGCCGTGTTCAGGATGCCGGTGTAACCCACGAGCAGATCGCCCGAGTCCTCGATGTGCCGCAGCATGAAGTTCGTGCGCCGATCGTCGTCCGCCGTCACGGCCTTGAGCGCGAGCTGGTTGTCGTGGTTCATATAAGCCACGACGCCGGCGTTCGCGTCGTTGATACGGGTGATCACTTCCTCAAGCGTTTCATCGCGGCTGTAGTCGATCGATACCGGCGTATTGTCCTTATCATTACGGAAGAAAGTCATGGTTCCGTCCAGGCCGATCTTGCGCGTGGGATCGACCGTGTTCGTGCCCGATACGCGAAAGATCGCGGAGATTTCCGCGGTGCCGTCCTGGTTGAGGTCGAAGTTCGCGCTGGCGTTCTGGAGCTGGTAGTTCCCGCTCGAGTTGCTCGCGAGCGCGCGAATTTGAAAGAAGTCGCGGTTGGTGGAACCGTTCAGGCCGAACCCGTCGCGGTGGATTTCGTTCACGACGTCGCTCATGTTTACGGCGAACTGGTCGACCTGGTCGATCCGTTCGACGATCGCTTTATCGCGGATTTCCAGCAGGCCGAGCATGTGTCCGCCGTTCAGGGCCAGATCGCGGTCGTTGTGTTCCCAGGTCACGCGCGCCATCCCGTCGTTTTTCGCGTTCGGCACCGTTTTCAGGCGGCGCTGGATTTCGCCCTGGACCAGGGCCTGTTCGCCGATGAAAACGATCAGTTCGTCCTTATCGCCGCGCCCGACCTGGATATTCACCAGTTCGGATAATTTTTCGACCGCCGCGTCGCGGCGATCCATCAGGTCGTTGGGCTGGTCGCCCAGAGTCTGGATTTTCAGAATTCGTTCGTTTAAATCGCGAATTTCGCCGGCCAGCGAGTTCACGCGATCGACGTCGGCGATGACCTCGTTGTTGGCGCGCACGCGCAACTGCGTGAGCTTGTCGTATACGTCCTTGATACGCGTCGTCAGTGAGTTGGCGCGTTCCAGCACCACCGCGCGGTGCGAAAAATCCGTGGGATACGAACTGAGTTCTTCCCAGCTGGCCCAGAATTTGTTCGATAAGCTCCTCAACGAGTTGTCGGTCGGTTCGTTGAAGACCTTTTCCATCTGGAACAGGTACTGGTAACGCGCGTCCCAGAAGTTTTTGACGTTCTGCACGTCGACGATCTGGTCGTCAAAAAAATGATCGCGTACGCGTTCGATCTGCGCGACGCTCACGCCCTGGCCGATCTGTCCGGGCCCGCTCGCCCGGTTGAGAGCAGGATCGTAGATCGGATCCATCGATTTCATGCCCACTCGCTGGCGGGCGTATTGATCGTTGTCCGCGTTGGAGATGTTGTGACCGGTGGTATTAATCGCCGTCTGATGGACCGAAAGTCCACGTTTGCTGATTTCCATTCCGCCGAATGTCGAGCCCATACTTGCCTCCAACCCGGAAAACCGCCAGACGGGCGCCAGGTTCTTACTATTTTCAGGGTCGGCAGAATCCGGAATTCCGTGAGGAACTTTTTCTGGGCTTATGTCACGCTTCGCTTCAACCGGGCGAACCGGGGTGGATTCGTGTTTGACGTAAAAGCGTTTTCTGGCCCCATTGCGTTCGAGGAAAATCTATGAAGCGACTCCGTCTGTTCTGTTTGCTCACAACCCTCGCGGCGCTTTCCGGGTGTGCCACGATCGGAACCCCCACGGAGTTCTGGCGCACAATCCCAGGAACCTGGTCGGACGATTTGTATACTCAGTTTTCCCCCGAACAGTTTGCCGCCTACGAACCGGCAGGTGCCTTTATCGATATGAAACAGCCGGATATTCGATTGCTGGAGGCTTCGGTATTTTACGAAACGAACGTACGGCGGGCGGGACTGAAGCGGGATCCTCTACGTTTTTCGGCCAAAATCCGCGACGCCGCCCAGATGCAGGCGGACGATATGGTGCACAACGGCTTTTTCAGCCATGTCTCACCCGTACCCGGCCGCCAAAATTTTGGCGACCGGCTTACCCTCGCCGGACACAGATACCTGGGCGGAGGGGAGAACATCACCGGGCTTTTCGCGGAGCATTACAAACGGGTTGCCTATATTTTTGTTGTCAGGCAGAACCACGCGACCACGCACCTCGAACTGGGAAAAATCGCCCTGAATATGTGGGAAAATTCGCGCGGGCACTGGTTGAATTTGACCAGCCCGAACTGGGGATGTATGGGTACCGGCGTGGCGGTGGATCACGCTCCCAGTTTTTCGTTTGTCGCGGTTCAGGTTTTCGCGCCCGATTGTGAGTAAGCGCCGCACCGGGGCAGGATAAAATTTGCTGGTACTGCCGACGGAATTGGGGTATACTGTATTATAAGGGGGCAAGTATGCGAAAAATCGCCTTAATTAAAGCCGAGCCGGCGGAACTTGCTGAAACCGAACAGGAACATTTTCACGGTTTTTATTTCCATCTGTACGAGGAAAAAACCGATGTTGGCAAAACCTTGTTTCATGGGTTCTGTCCTGATTTCGAAATCTCAGAATGCACGAGCCGAACGCCTCAGGACCACGCCGTTATCGAACTTGCGACCAAACTCATTGAAACCATTTCACGACACCTCATTGCCCTTGTGGAAAATGGCCAGCTCGATCAGGTATATGACCATGTCGATTTCAATGAATATGGTTTAGGTTTCCAACAGACGCGAGAAATCGAACGGGAATTTTCCGAAAATAAGAGGTATTTCGAGAAAAGAATCGGCCGGGTTTACAAACCGGGACTTGCTTCTTATTTTCTTCCGCAGGCACGCCAACGTGGGGCATTTGGACCACTTCAAACCAGAACCATCGCGTCTTGAATGGGTGAAACCCGAAAATATCGCTGGCTTGGTTGCGTTGTCACTATGCTACGATCGAAGGGGGTTCAAGTCAGAATGGACCGGGAAGCCTCAAGTATTGGTCGAGTCTGGCACATCGAAAAAACCGGGATTAAAATCCTGACCCTTCGTATCGAGGAATTTGATGAAGAAAACAATCTGATTCACGGGGGATTTATTCGTGGCCAGATTGCTACAGGCAACGTGATGGGTATATCGGATTTGAATCTCATTTGTAAACGTTTTCACCTGTCCTTTGACGATTTTCACGATTGTTTTATCGCCTGAGCGATGTGCCCGTTCACCCGCCTCAATTCGTCGTTTCGCCCGCGTTGCTATCTGTAGATACTTCGTCGATCGGTTCCCAGAGTTCGATTTTATTACCCTCCGGGTCCATGATGTGCGCGAAGCGGCCGAAGTCGTACGCCTCCACCTCCCCCACCATCTGGATGCCCTTCTCGCGCAGGCTGGCCAGCAGCTCGTCCAGGTTTTCGACGCGGAAATTGACCATGAACTCTTTGCGCGAAGGTTCAAAATATTTCGTGTTTTCGGGAAAAGGCCCCCACTGGAGGGATCCTTTGCGTTCCGGCTTGTGCGCGTCGCGAAACTCGAACAGGGCGCCATACTCGTTGAGCGGCAGGCCGAGGTGTTCGCCGTACCAGGCACGGGCCGTTTTCGGATCGGTCGATTTAAAAAATATGCCGCCCACGCCGGTGACACGGCCTTTTTGTGCGCTCATTGGAATTCCTCCGGGAAAAATTTATTCACGCCAGTCGATCAGGACCCCGTACAGGCCTTCCACGACTTCGGCCATGCCGGCGTAGTTCAGAGTATCAGAAGTATCGCCAGGGCGATGGTAGTTGCGATTCCGATAAAACGCCGTGTCAGATACCAGCACAGCGGGAAAATCGAACTTCCAGTAATTCAGGTGATCGGAAAAATCGATGCCGGTTAAAAACGCGGGTGCTGTGATCGTCTCCACCGGCAGCTTCATGCGGCGGGCCATAAATTTACTGACCTCGTCCACCATGTCGCCCTGGCCGGTTTTCCCCGCGACGGCCAGGAAATTGCCCTTCTCCGGGTAAAACAGGGCCATGCCGGGCGCGGGAAAATTTTGCGACCCAGGTCGGTCGGTAAAGTACCCGACGCAATCCAGCGCGATCATGAGCGCCACCGGTGTTTTCGCCTCCGAGAGGTTTTTCGCGTGGATATAACTGCCCATCGATTCGGTGCGAAAATACGGCGGTTCTTCCAGGCTGTAGGCCACGAGTTCCACCTGGTGCGGCAGGTCCAGGCCGCGTTCCTTGATCAAAAAAGCCAGCTCCAGGAGGACCGCCACCCCGCTCGCGTTGTCGTCGGCGCCGGGTCCCTGGCCGGCCACGTCGTAGTGCGCGCCGATGATCAGGCGCGCGGGCGCTTTGCCCGGGAATTCGGCGATTACGTTTTTATACGCCTGGCCCTTCACCGGAAATTCCTGAAAACGGACAGCGGCCCCGGTTTCGCGCATTTTTTCGGCGATGTATTCGGCTGATCGGTTCAGGGCAGGCAGGTTCTCGTGGTTGCGCGGTCCCTGGGTGTTCGTGAGAAATTCGACGTGCTTTCTTAAATAGGCGGCGCGACCTGCTCCCGGTTGCGCCACATCCGGCGGCGGATCACCGGCAAGAGAGATCCATCCCCCCAGCCACAGCAATGCCAGCCCGGGTAAAAAAAAACGAAACCCGCGCTCAGGCATTGGCGTTGAGCAGCACGGGCGCGTTCACTTTCGCCTGGCGACTGCCTCCGGGGCGGTAGCGTTCGTCGCGCGGGTCGACGCGATTCTGTAAATCGGTGAGAGCGTTATGGAGCGACCGCGCGGTATTCCCCAGCAGGCGACGGTTTTCCTCGGTTTCCGTTTTCAGATGCGACACGGTCGCGCTAAAATGATCGCGGACGAGCGCGAAGAGTCCCGGATCCAGATCCGCGGCGCTTTCGCCCAGGACAAGCAGTTCGCGCAGGGAAGGCCGCTGGTTCACAAACGCAACCCCCGTGCGAGCCAGCTCGTCCAGTATTTGTTCGCGTTTTTGTTCCAGGGCGCCGGCCTCGCGGACCAGGGCCTCGGTCTTTTTGGTATATTCCTGCATCCGCCGGCCGTCGGCCGCGAGAATCGCGCGGCGTTTTTCGCGTTCGGTCTCAAGGGCGGCCCGGTAGAGCTGGAGTTCCTGGTGGAGAATCTGGAAAAGTTTAGCAAGCATGGTGGTGGTTCCGTGGGAGGATTCCTTTTGTGGATCGGTCACCTGGCCGAATTATTGAGCGATTTTCCGTTTCAGGCCGCGTTTCGTTCCAAAAAAATGCCCGCCGACAGTGCCAGGCCCGTCTAACAGGTTGCTGGTTTCGTGAAGCCGGCAAAATACGCCATTGTCCGGCCCGAAATTAGTTGACCCTGTCCGGTGATTGGCTTCGAAGTTTCAAAGACCCGCGGATCGGGAAGGAAGCTACCATGCTGCGATACTTACTCATTCAGAACCGGCTTTTTCAGATCGGCGCCGTGCTTGGTCTGGTGGCCGGGCTGGGCACCGCGTGTTCGGGCGGCGGGGGCCGTGGATCCGGTGTTTCTCCTGGGCAGTGTCTGCGCGGAGAAATCGTGGTGGAAGGGGAAGCGCCGATCTACACGGACCGCGCCACCGCCCGCAACAAGGCGCGCGAGGACGCCTGCCGCACCGCCATCGAAAAATGTATCGGAGTCCAGGTCGCCGGGACCTCGGGGGTCATGGACGGCGAATCGATCGCCAACGAAATTTTCACCCAGTCATCCGCCATCTGCCGCGATCATGAATTGCTGGATGAGTCCACCTACAACCTGGACAATGTGAACATGATCAAGGTCTCGTACCGTTTCAAAGTGGCGAAAGTCGAAATGCAGGACCGCATCGACACAGCGCTCAAGCTGGTCGGCAATCCGAAACTGATGATCCTGATGCGCGAGGTGCTCAATCTGCGCGGTGGTCGCCAGGTGACGGATTTCGCGGATCGCAACAGCGTCTCCGGCATCACCCTGCGCGATTTTCTGGTCGAACGCGGCTATAACATCATCGACCCCGCGCGCGCCGGCGGGGCGAATCTCGCGCCGGGCGTGGTGAGCCAGCTCCAGGAGGCCACCGGCGATACGGACAATATCCCCGGACTTTCCGATTTCAAAGATCGCGCCATGAAGGCCGGCGCGGACGTACTTGTCATCGGGGAAATCCAGAGCAACCCGCAGAACCTGGCGGTCATCGATCCGGACGCGAACTCCGTCGGATTTAAATCTTACCAGGCCACGGGAGGAGTGACCGTGCTCGCCCTCTGGGGTCGCGGCCAGGTGCTCGGTCAGTTTTACGAACGCTCCCCTGTGGGCGGAGCCTCCACCACCGACCTGGGCGCCGCGCGCGAATCGATCAAACGTTTCACGATCGGGTCCGCGCGCGATCCCGAGCGGAACCCGGGGCGGCTCGTGGTGCAGCTCCATTCGCGCCTGACCCAGACCTGGGGTCGGCTCACGCGCAATAACATCATCATCATGAAAATCAGTGGACTCAACCGCGACCAGGTGGGCTGGTTTCGCGACGACCTCAAAGAACGTACGGCCGTGCGCAACGTGGATGAGTTGAATTTTTCCGGCGACCAGGCGGAGTTCGAAGTCACCTACCCAGGACGTGAATTCGCCCTGGCGGATACGCTCGCGTTCCACGCGAATAACCCGCGCATCTTCCCCGTCGTGGCCCGCTCGGGAAAAACGATCCATGTGGACCTGGTGCGCCGGGGTGAAATACATGTCTCCTTTCGGTGACAAAAGAGCGAGGATTCGCGTCGGTGGGTAATTTACTGATTAAAAAAACCGTTCGGTCCTGGAATCCGCGCGGCTGGACGCTGACGCTCGCCTTCCTGGTGGCCCTGCCGGTCGCCTGCGATCAACTCCGCACCCAGCATTTAAAAGTCGCCGATCTGCACCTGGACGGCATCCATGTACGCGCCGAACTGGCGGTCACGCCGGAAGATCGGCAGCGCGGGCTCATGTATCGCGCGGCTCTGGATGAAAACGAGGGCATGCTCTTCGTGTTTCCCGCTCCGCGCATCCAGTCCTTCTGGATGAAAAACACCATCATCGCGCTCGATGTGGCCTACTTTGACGAACAGGGCTTCCTGATCAATTACCACACGATGGAGCCGGATGACGGGAAACAAACCTACCGTTCGGCCGAACCGGCCCTGTACGCGCTCGAAATGAGCAAGGGCTGGTTTAAAAAACACGGTTTACGCAAATACTCGCAGTTGCGTCTTCCAGGCGAAATTAAAGGCCTCTGAAGTCACATTCGCCGGCGGCGAATGGTACGGGACATCCGTAACCATCCGTGTCCCGCGCGGGCATCACCCGCCGGCTCGTTCGTACAGATGCGCGAGGTCCGCGCCCGCGTCGTACGGGCGCGCGATCGTCGTCGTCAGATCGCGAGAGCGGGCCAGGAGATCGTCCAGATCGTTGCGCAACCTGGCCGTGAGCGCGTCCACCGTCCCGCGTTTGTTGTTTTTATATTCCTGGTAATACTGCGACATTTTAAACGGCCGGGCGAACAGGACCCGCGCGCGCCGCGGCCGCGGTCGGTCTTCGCCGAAGACGAGCGATTCGAAACGATACAACCATTCGTAAAATCGTTCGGGGGTGGGACGCGCCAGCAGATACTCCGGCTTCATGACCAGAAAATCGTACGCGTGGCGGATTTCGCGCATGGCCGCTTTCAATACGGACGGTGTCACCTCCGGCAGACGCGGATCCGGAAACCCGACTTCGAGCATCTCAGTGATGGCGAACAGATGGCGGATTTTGGTGATCGCGTCCACGCGCGGGTTGTAACTCTCCAGTCGAATCGACTCGGCCACGCCGTCGAGAATCGCGTGGCGCACGCGGCCCACGCGGTAGTCGTAGTCCTCCCGCGCGCCGGGTGGAATTTTGTATTCCGCTTCTTTGCGTTCCAGAAGCAGGCGCCCGATGGTCAGAGTTCGACGGAGTAGATTTTTTTCGCCGGGTTGAATAGAGAGCGTACGTTCCAGACGGGACGTCGATTCATGCAGGTCTTTCTGGATGGCGGCAGGGGTTCCGCTCATGACGTATTTCACGAATGAAGGCAGAATCGTGATGTCCGCGCCCGGATCGCGCTTGCGCGCGTCCTCCATACCCCAGAACGCGATCTGCACCGCGCCGGGTTGAAACGGCAGGAGGTTGTCGTTCTCCCCGCTGTTCATTCCCTCTGGATACAGCACCAGTTTGCCGCCAGGAACGGCCAGGACGCCGCGGGCCGTCTTGATCGAGTCGCGATCGGCCGCGCCCGCCAGGACCGAAAAGGCCCCGAGCGAACGGATAAACTCGCCGACGAGTCCCAGGCCCCAATCGAATATCGGTCGGGTGGCCATATAGTGAAAGCGCGCGTTCATCCGGGACCCCACCGCGTAGGCCACAGCCGGTTCGGCGTGGGAAGGGTGGTTGCTGAAATGTAAAAGGCGATCAGCGCGCAGGGTTCGCAAAAAGCGCCCGTCTTCTTCGGTAATGTCGATGCCGTCCAGATTGAAGATTGTTTTGATCAGGAGGGGAAAACAGAGGTCGACTCCCCAGGTAAGAGGAAGGTTTAGCCGCGGGGCAATGAAAGGCTGCATCCCCGCCGAAAAAACCCGGGGGAACAGCAGGGCAACTCTTTTCAAGTTTTTTCGAACGCTGTTTCAAAACTGCCCGTCCAAATGCGTATGCGCTATCGATTTATTACCATCATGTTTAGTCTGGCTTCGGTCTTCCTCGTGATGACCTGTTCAAAGGAATCGGAAACTCCCACCGAAAGTTCGGGAATTGCCATGGACGGACTCGCCATGCATTCGGAAGCCGTAAACGATCTTGAACAGGATGCCCGCCCGGAAATGGCGCGGGCCGCCGCACCCGTTGCCCAGGCCGGCGCCCAGAACGCTCCCCTGGATGCCCGCCAGCCGGCCGGTCCCGAAAAACCCGCGGGCCCCGCCGCCTTCCCCGGTAAAGCGGAACTTCCCGCGGTCACCATCGGTCGCGATCGGTTGCTGGAATACACGGTCAATTTACAGTACCGAACCGGTGACCTCAGTCAATCCAGGTCTGAATTGTATAAAATTATCGCGCGCTACGGGTTTTTGAACCAGTCCAGCACCGGCGAATCCGACCGGTTGACGCATAATTCTCAGTTTCGAGTCAGGGCCACGGATCTCCTTGAAGTCATCGATCAATTAAAAGCCGTCGGCGAACTCGAATCTGAATCGATCACCACCACCGATCATACCGAGAACATGGCCTGGCAGGAACGCCGCGCGCGCCGTGAGGCGGTTCGCTCCGAACGGCGCAAGACCGGTCCGGTTACGGCCGCTTCCTGGGATGAACGCGAAAACCTGATTTCGCAAAGCGAGGATACTCTGGATCAGGCGGCCCACGAAAAGTGGAAAATCCAGGACCGCGTGGCCTGGGCCAATTTTTCGGTTACCCTCCAGGGTCCCCAGGCTCCCGCGAAAATCGAAGTTCCCCGTTTTGAGAACGCCCTGGTTGGCATGCTGAACTGGCTCATGGCGCTCCTGTACGGTCTCATTTATATCGCACCGGTGGTGGCCATCGCCGGGGGTTTGGCCTGGCTGATTCGTCGGCGTCGTCGTGCCGCGGCGACCGGAGCCTGATCGCCGCGCTAACCCGGATTATGCATGAAACGAAAATATGATGCGCCCCACAGGCATACGCAGG
>CAZVZS010000089.1:0-17809 GCA_964631535.1 uncultured Leptospiraceae bacterium | reverse complement strand
GTCTGGATCTGGCGGTGGTTACGGCCGATCCGCGCGAGGACGCGCGCGGGATTATCGACGCCGCCCTGCGTGAAGCGCGCCTGCTGGGCCGGTGCCTGTATGTGAGCGGCTTCGACACGCTGGCCGGCGCGGAGTCGCACGGTCTGCGGCGATATTTGTTACACGTGCTGCGCGAACACGACCTGCCGGTCGTGGTCGCCGGCGCCGCGCCCCATGACGACGCGCACGGAGACGAACTCACTCTGCATGTCCGCAAGCCTGACCACACCGAACGTCTCGCGCTCTGGCGCGCGAGCGTAAACGGCAGCGGTAACGGGCGGCTCGAACTGGAACAGGTCGCCGCCATGTATCAATTTTCCGAAGGCCAGATCCAGACCGCCGCGCGCATGGCCGGCTGGGTCGCCACCGCGCGCCATGAAGACGGGAAGGTCACTGAAGCGGAGTTGATCGAAGCCAGTCGAATCACGTCCGGAGCGCAACTCACCGGACTCGCGCGCAAGGAAACGACCGGATTCGACTGGGACGATTTGATTCTGCCCGCCGAACAGACGCGCCACCTGCGCGAAATCTGCGTGC
Organism: uncultured Leptospiraceae bacterium; assembly: GCA_964631535.1. GTDB lineage: Bacteria > Spirochaetota > Leptospiria > Leptospirales > Leptonemataceae > CAZVZS01. Next base: position 17,233 of record CAZVZS010000089.1, on the reverse strand, counting down.
GTCACCGCGAGAAATCCGGCGTCTTCGATCACTGGGGCTTCGGCAAAAAGCTGCCATACGGTCGCGGCACCCACGCCGTATTTTACGGCCCGAGCGGCACAGGCAAGACCATGGCCGCCGGCATCATCGCCCGCGAACTGGGACTGGAACTGTTCCGCATCGATCTTTCGCAGGTGGTGAGCAAGTACATCGGCGAAACGGAGAAAAATCTGGCACGCATCTTCGCGCAGGCCGAAAACTCGCACGCGATATTGTTTTTCGACGAGGCCGACGCTCTCTTCGGCAAACGCACCGAAGTCAAAGACGCACACGACCGCTACGCGAACATCGAAACCAGTTATCTCTTGCAAGAGATCGAACGCTACCCGGGCATTTCCATCCTGGCGAGCAACCTTTCGGAGAACATGGACAAAGCTTTCCTGCGCCGCATGCAGTTTGTGGTCGATTTCCCGTTCCCGGACGAAACGCACCGGCGCAGGCTCTGGGCCAGTTTTTTCCCACCTGAAGCCCCGATTGAATCGGATGTCAATTTCGATTTTCTCGCGAAGAAGATCAATATGACCGGTGGCGGCATCAAGAACATCGTCATCAACGCGGCCTTTTACGCGCGCGCTGAAAGCAATTCGATTGCGATGCGCCACGTTCTGCGGGCCGTCAAGCGTGAGTACAAAAAAGGAAGTATGGCGTTCATGGCGGTGGATTTCGCGCCGTATACCTTCGAGGACGATCATGGCTGAAAACAAATCGAACAATTCCAGCAAACAGGGGCCCGACGATTCGGGGTCCACCCGGCGCAATAACGGCTACGCCTACGAACGTAAAATTCGCACGTTCGAAATGCCACAGCCTGAGCGAGCCAGTGAAACTTCCGAATTCGCGCGGCAAAATCATAAAAACGCTCAAAAGTATGATCGATTCGGCCGACCGCTTCCGCCGCCAGCTCCCTATGAGCAGATCATCCCGCCCGGGTATTACCTGTACCTGGGAAGTGAAGAATCAGACCTTTACTGGCGCGGCGTGATGGAGGAAATCAAAGCCGAACGAGAACTCGCCCTCCAGAAAAAAGCGCTTTCATTGAGCAGTCCGGGGGATCCGCTCGAAGTGGAAGCGGACCGCATGGCTGAGAAAGTCTTGCGCGCGCCGGAAATGGGCGAGGAGGAGGAGGTTCAACGGGAAGCGTTTCGCACGGATGAGGAAGAACTCCAGCGAAAAGGCAATGGCGCAGCGCAGGCCGACCCGGACACGGCCGACCGCATTCAGTCGCAGCGCGGGAAGGGTGAACCGCTCGCAGGTAGTGAACGTGAATTCTTCGAGCCGCGGATGCAGACTGACTTTGCCGATGTGCGCATTCACCGGGACGGGGAAGCGGCCGAACTGGCGGCGGAGGTCAACGCGAAAGCGCTTACTATCGGCAACGATGTGTTCTTCGGGCAGGGGCAGTACCGGCCGGAATCGAGTGACGGGAAAAAACTCATCGCGCACGAGCTGACGCATACTGTTCAACAGGGCGGGAAGAAAGGGGACGGAGAGGTCGTAAGCAGGCAGGTTCCCCCCGGACCCTGGAATCCTCCCGGGAATCAGCCGATACCGTTTTATCTGGGGAATGAAGCCCATAGGGCAATTGAATTGTTTTACAGGGAGAGTCATCCCGGAAATTGGGTTTTTGGAAATAACTTCCCAATTATGGCCATCCTCAGGTGGTTTCGAATGAAGGGCGTAGCGGTAAAGGAAAACAATTTGACGGAAGTCGAAAAAAACCTGAAGCCAGATATCCTGAACGGAGACCTTAACCATCTGTTCGAAATCAAACCGAAGGGCTCGGAAAATCTGGGCCTTTTCCAGGCACAATCATACCAGGCAATTTTCCAGAAGGCCGGCGTCCCGATTTCCCTTGGGTCTATTGCCGAACCTGGGACAATGGGATTGGTTGAAGCACCGGCCGGCTGGTATGTTTTCTGGTGCGAGATCCCCGGAGTAATCGTATACCAGCGCATACCACAACCAAAGCCGGAACTGGCCGAAAAACCCGTCCCGGCGAAAAGAGAAGAACCGTGGACAGACAGTGAATTCATGAAAAAAATGGCCACCATTACCGGCTTGACGGGGACCGCCCTCGTGATATACGTAATAGTGTCAGAAGGTTCGCGAGCGTTTCCACCGAGAAATGCAATCCCCATCCCATAGCAAACAACTATGAAAATTCCTGCCTTCTTTTACGGCCTGACACGCGACGTGGAACGACGTTCCAAAAAAGGTTTTACGGCATTAAGGAGAGGAGCCAGTCTTTTTGAAATTGTCGAATCAGATAACCTCTTTAACACAGAGGATCATGATGGGTTGCTCGTGCTGGACGGGCCCCATTCATTATTGGGTTCAGATCCGCAATTCCACATGTACCTTTTTATGCGAACCTGTTTCAATGGAGTTTTAAATGAAAAATTATCAAAAAAACTGGAAAAAGATGCTTTTCTGAATTCTCTCGAAACTGCCTGGGGCTTACTTGGTGTCTTAGGGCCAAATAACAGTGCTTGCGTTGATGATGACGAAGTATATATTCCGTTCCTAAATGCAAATTTAAAATATTGGGAAATTCTCCTCGGTGAGGGCAAACGATTTTCATTTGGGTCACGTACCGGGAAATCACTGAGCGAACTGCCGACAACACTCACATATGTTTTGGCGAAATGTGGGATTCCCGTTGAAAAGCTGGCCCATGTCCCGAAAACCCTTGAGGAAGTGACACCTCTTATTGAAGAGGCGTTGTCAAAAGCAAGACCCACATAACAGGTCCTTGTCCGTGTCCAGCCGGATCCGACAACGTCGCTCAGTAGTCACAACTCTGGAAGCGGGAACCGCTCTCCGATGGTGAAGGAGCTATAAGGAGAATTTTTCGAAAATTTTCGAACTGTGGGACTTCCCTGATTTATGAATTACCAGACGGGAAAAGGTGCCGTGCGGCGTCTGCCTCCCGGCTCCCCAAAAAAAAAAGTGTAACTACACCTAAAAATGCTTGCAAACAATCCGCACGGATGTTTATGTGTAGTTACACGAGTGTAAATACACCTGATCGAAGGCTCGTGCAAGGAGAACTTTATGTCGCTTAACAACCCTCTGCCTTTAGAACTCGAATCGAAGCATGTGATCCAGTTTCAGGACTGCGACCCGCTCGGCCATTTGAACAACGCCCGCTATCTGTTTTATTTTTTCAACGCCCGCGAACAACAGGTCGGGCAGTTTTACGGCATGCGTTTCGCCGACGCGCCGCGCGAGTTCGGTAAAACCTGGGTCGTCAAAACGACCCGCATCGCCTATCTTGCTCCTGCCGTGTATGACGAGGAAGTCCGGATTCGGACCCGGCTGATCGACGTGCGGGGGAACGGCGTGGTCGTGGAGGCCCTGATGCTGGATAAAGACGCCCGCCGGCTCAAATCGCTCTCCTGGGTCGAATTTTCCAGTATCGACATCAAAACCGGGCGGCCGAGCGCGCACGCGCCCGCCTGGCAGGAACTTGTGGACAATGTACGCTACACCTCGTATCAGTACGTGCCGGCCGAGTTCGACGAGCGCGTCAGTGCCGTGGCCCGTGAAATAAAAATCGCGTTCCGCGCGGGCGGTGTGAACGAGGAACAGAAGGTGGCCTGACATGGCAGTCGCCGGTGCGGATCAAAATCTACCGAAACATCTGACGCGCGGGGATTTGAAACGCATCGGCCTGTCCTGTATCAATATCAACCTCAGTCGCGCCAGCCGGATCGTCACCCGGCTGTACGACGAGGTCTTCGAACCGCTGGGTCTGACTTCGTCGCAGTTTTCTTTGCTGGTGGCCGTGGCCCTGTACGAAAACGAGACCATCTCGGCTCTGGCGGACATTCTTTCTAAAGAACGGACGACCCTCACGCGCAATCTGCAACCGATGGAAAAGGAAAAAGGCTGGCTGCTGGTGGAACGGGGCGCGGACGCGCGCAGTCGCACCGTACGCCTGACCGCGGCCGGTCGCGATTTGCTCGTGCGCGCCGTGCCGCTGCGTGAACAGGCCCACCAAAAATTGCTGGCGGTTCTGGGGGCCGAAGACTGGGATCGTACCCGGCATACGCTCGCGCGCCTGTACAGATCGACCGGTGTCCGGTAATTACGGTGATACGACTCTTTCGATATATGCGTCCGTTCTACGGTCGCCTGGCGTTCGCGTCCGTGGCGAGCGTGTTCAACAAGATTCTCGATCTCATGCCCCCGGTGCTCGTGGGCTGGGTGATCGACGCCCTGCGTGGCGCCCCGCCGGCCTGGATGACCGCGCTCCCCGGGGTACCGGGCCGCGACGACCCCGCGGGCCTGGCGGCGTTTCTCGCGCTGCTCGGCGTGGGGATTTTTTTGTTCGAAAGCGTCTTCCAGTGGATGTACCAGTACGGTTTCATGACCCTCGCTCAGAAGGTCCAGCACGCACTGCGCACCGACGCCTACGAGCGCATGCAGGCGCGGGAGATGGCTTTTTTCGAGAACCATCGCATGGGTGAGACCATGTCCATGCTCGGCGACGACGTGAACCAGCTCGAACGGTTTCTCAATTCCGGCTTCAACGACCTTTTACAATTGATCGTGCTCGCCGTGTTCAGCGCGGTCGTGTTCGCGTCTTCGAACCTTACTCTCGCTATCGTGGGGCTCGCGCCGCTGCCGCTGATCGTGTGGGGATCGTTTTACTATCGGAAGCGGATCGCCGTGCCGTACGCCACTGTCCGCCAGCGCGTGGGCGAACTCGCGAGCCGGCTCGAAAACAATCTCTCGGGCATCCAGGTGATCAAAAGTTTCACGGCCGAAGCGTTCGAAGCCGCCCGCGTCGCGGAAGCGTCACTGGCCTACAGCAAGGCCAATCAGGTCGCCATTCGACTCAGCGCGCTTTACGTGCCCGCCATTCGCATCGCCGTGGCGATCGGTTTCGGCGGTGTGCTGCTGCTCGGCAGCCGCATGGTGCTGGCCGGTTCCGGCGAACTCTCCGTCGGCGAACTCGTCCTCTTCGCCATGCTGATCCAGCGCGTGCTCTGGCCGCTCACGCGCCTGGGGCAGACCTTCGACGATTACGAACGCGCCAGGGCCAGCGCGGAGCGAACGTTCTCCTTGCTCGCGGCGACCACTCAGGTCCGCGAGCCGGAACACCCCGTGCGGATCGACCCGTTCGAGGGCACGGTCGAGTTTCGTGACGTGGAATTTTTTTATCGCCCGGAAGTGCCCGTGTTGCGGGGCCTTCGTTTTACCGTCCCGGCCGGGGAAACGCTCGGCATCGCCGGGACTACGGGGGCGGGCAAGTCGACTCTCGTGAAACTTTTGTTGCGGTTTTACGACGTAACGGGCGGGGCGGTGCTGCTCGACGGAGTCGACGTGCGCGCCATGGGGACCGCCGATCTGCGAGAGAAGATCGCCCTGGTGAGCCAGGACGTGTACCTCTTCCACGGCACGGTCGGGGAAAATATCGCCTACGGTCGTAAACATTCAACTTTACGCGAAATTCGCGCCGCCGCTGAACTTTCCGAGTTCGACGAGTTCGTGTCCGGTCTGCCTGAAGGCTACGATACCCAGGTCGGCGAAAAGGGCATCCGGCTGTCCGGCGGCCAGAAACAGCGCCTCTCGCTGGCGCGCGCCATTCTAAAAGACGCCCCGATTCTCGTGCTGGACGAGGCGACCTCCTCCGTGGATACCGAGACCGAACGGGCCATCCAGCGCAATCTCGCGCGTCTGACGGCCGGGCGCACGGCGCTCATCATCGCCCACCGGCTCTCGACCATCCGCCACGCGCACCGGATCATCGTCCTGCGCGAGGGCCGGGTCGTGGAAGAAGGCGACCACGAGGGGCTGACCGCGCGCGGCGGAGCGTACGCCGACCTCTGGATGACGCAACTGGGGGTCGCGCGCCAGGCATGAGTAAAGACCGACAGCCCGGGAGGAGCATTTTCGTATGAAATCAGAGAATATATCGAATGGGCGTGCGGCCGGTCCCGTATGAACGCGGTCATTCGCGCGGCCCGGGCGGAGGATATCGCCCGGGTTCGCGCGATCCTGAACGACGCGATCGTTCACACCACCGCCGTGTACGACTACGAACCGCGTTCGCTCGAAACGGTTACGACCTGGTTCGAAGCGAAGCAGGGCGATGGGCTCCCGGTCATCGTCGCCGATCGGGAAGGCGAGGTCGTCGGTTTCGGCAGCTTCGGCGTGTTTCGACCCTGGGCGGCCTATCAGTTTACGGTGGAACATTCGCTGTACGTGGACGCCCCGCACCGGAGTCAGGGCATCGGTCGACAATTACTGGAGGCCCTGGTCGCGGAAGCGACGGTCCGGAAAAAACACAGCATGATCGCCGGCATCGACGCCGACAACGCCGTCAGCCTGGCTCTGCACGAACGCGCGGGATTCCGCGCGGTCGGTCGATTGCCCGCGGTGGGTTATAAATTCGAGCGCTGGCTGGACCTGGTTTTTTTGCAGCGAATGTTGTAAGAGCCAGGAGCCGATGAACTCTAAGATGAAATCGGTACTGGAAAAACTCGGACTGGACGCGGACACCGCCGCGTTTTTCGCGCGGGCGGACGCGGTCGACGGAACTCTTGTCGGTCGGGTGGTCATCGAACACCGCGAGGCGTACGTCGTGGAAACGGAACGCGGCCGGTTCAATGCGCAAATAACCGGAAATATGCGCTTTTCGGCGAAAAACCGCGCGGAATTTCCCGCTGTCGGCGACTGGGTTTCGATTCTGGTTTACGACGAATCGCTCGCGATCATCCAGGTCATCGCCCCGCGCCGTTCCATCCTGGAACGACAGGCAGTCGACCGCTCTGGCGAAAAACAGTTGATTGCCGCGAACGTGGATACGGCCCTGCTCATGCAGGCGGTGGACCAGGACTATTCCCTGAATCGTCTGGAACGATACATCACGATCTGCAACGCCGGTGGGATCCGGCCCGTCGGCGTGTTCAACAAAATCGATTTAATCGACGCGGACGCGCGCCGTGCCATTGAGCGCGATGTCCGGGCCCGCGCGCCGGACCTGGAGTTTGTCTGCGTCAGCAACGTGACCGGCGATGGTTTCGCCGATTTGCGGGGCGTACTCCGGCCCGGGCAGACTTTTTGCATCCTCGGTTCGTCGGGCGTGGGCAAATCGACCCTGATCAATCGCCTGACCGAATCGACGGATTTAAAAACCGCCGCGCTCAGCGAGTCCCATCACAAAGGGCGGCATACGACCACGCACCGGGAGATGATCGTGACCGATCACCATGGCATTCTCATCGATACGCCGGGCATGCGCGAGCTGGGCATCACGGAAAGCGGTGAGGGCCTGGAAGCCACGTTCGATCGCATCGCCGCGCTGGAACGGGCCTGCAAGTTTACGAATTGTACACACGCCGACGAAGCGGGCTGCCAGGTCCGGGAAGCCCTTGCCGACGGTCGGATCGATCCGGCGGCGTACGAAAATTTTCAGAAAATGAAACGCGAACAACGGCGTTTCGAAATGACCGTTCGCGAAAAACGCGTCAAAGAAAAACGGCAGGCGAAGCTGTACAGAGCAATCATCGCGCGAAAACGACGTGAGAAGGGCGGGTGAAATTGAAATGCGGGTTGCGAAAATGGGCCTTAAGGATCGTTTAAATGGGCTCGCGCACTCACTGGCTTTTCTTTTAATACGCCGTAAATCCGCCAGGAACTTCCCCGCGGGCGTAGCAGGCGGCGGCGCGGGCCTCGTCCTTTTTCAGTCTTTGATTGGCGATCAAACGAACGTACAGGGGGACGTTCAGGACCGGGCCGCCGGTCAGAAAAGCCAGGATGTAAGCCCGGGCACATTTTTCCAGAAGTTCCGCGTTGAAGATGACTTTATCGAGGATCATTCCCAGAATAATCGTCGAATCCCCCGCAAAATACGCATTGGCGCCGCTGTTCAACGCGCGATCGGTTTCAATCGTACCGTCGGCGGAATTTTCAGTCGCGATTCTCTGAACTGTCTGGCCCAGCTGCCGCACCTGTTCGTCAAAAATGGGCGGAAGGGGCCTGTCCAGGTCGTTCAAGGCGCTGGCCCAGGTCTGTCGGCCGATGAAGATCGCCCCCGCATCCGGTCGCCTGGCATAAATGGTTGCGTGCAATCGCTCGGGCGAAAGCGCCCCTCCGGATTCCGGTCCTTTCGCTATCGCGAGAAGGCGCGCCTTCGCGGGGTCGACCGAGGTGATTGGTTTCTTTGGTTGCGCGGCGAGCAATAAAAATTGCCCGGTTCCGGGAATCCGAATCGAAAGGCTCTCCGAACTTCGGCCTGTCAGGCCCTTTGCTTCCAGCCTTCCGGCGGCCTGGTGAAGCTGTCTGGCTTTTGCGAGCATGCCGCCCTTCAGACTGGCTTTTTTTTCAAGTCGGCCATCGCCGGGGGTGGGGCGCAGGCGGGCGTTTCGTTGTCCGGTTGTGTTTTTGGTTTTCATTTTGCCAGGCCTCCCACTGTCCAGGTCAGACCATGCGCAGCACCGTTTCAAAGCGGTCCAGTGCTTCGTCGATGATTGTGTCCGTGTCGGCCATGCTGGTATATAAGCGACTTCCCGCCAGCGTTACGATCCCATGGGCCATGAAAGCGGCGCCCATCTCTTCCATCATGTGCTTGCGGGCTTTCACTTCGCGCAGGACCTTGATGGGGTTGCGCATACTCAGCAAGAGCACCGCGGAAGTTTGCAGATGTACGATGGAGCCCTGGTTGTAAACGACGTAGGGCAGGCCAAGGCGACGTACGATTGCCTGCAAACCGGCCGCCAGTCGGTCGCCGGCCCGGCCGGCTTTCACCGCCGCCCCGGTTCGGGCATACTCTCGAATCGAAAAATAACCGGCCGCGCAGGACAGGGGGTTCGCCGAAAGTGTGCCGCCCACGAAGGCTCGTTTCCCGAGGGCGCTGAGTCCGCCGGCCAGGAGCATCATGATGTCCTTCCTGCCGCCGATACCGCCGGCCATGGGATATCCGCCAGTCAGACATTTCCCGAAGACGGTAATGTCCGGTCTCACGTTGAAATATCCCTGCGCTCCACCCATGCCGACGCGAAATCCGGTTACGACTTCGTCGAAAATCAACAGGGTTCCGAATTCGTCGCAGAGTTTGCGCACTTCCTGGTTGTAGTCGAAATAAACGGGCCTGGTTCCGCTCTCGGGACCGAGCGGTTCGACGATTATCGCGGCGGTTCCGCCCCGGAGGCGATTGAACATCAGCATGCGCCGCAGAGCGCCCGGATCGTTGGGAAAACATTCCTGCGTGGAGGCGGTGGCGCCCCGGGGAATACCCGTGGCTTCCCGGCGACCGGACCCTGGAATCCGCATGCCGTAAACCATGGAATCGCTCCAGCCATGGTACCCGCCGCCGATTTTGATTACCTTCTTTTTTCCCGTGTACGCGCGCGCGAGCCGGATGGCGGCCATCACCCCTTCCGTGCCGGAGCCGAGCATCCGGAACATTTCGATCCCTGGCATGTGGCGACGAATTTCGGCGGCCAGTTTGTATTCGTATTCGTGTAGAAGTCCGGTGATCGGTCCGCAGTCATTCAGAAGCTCCACGATTTTTTTACGAACCGGCAGGTAGTTGGAGCCCAGCAGGGTGGGGCCGCCCGCCTGGAGAAAATCGATGTACTGATTGCCATCCACGTCCCGGAGATGCGCCCCGGAGGCTTTGTTCATCGCCAGCGGAAACGGATAGTTGAAGGCCAGATTGTGCTGCACGCCGCCGGGAATAAACTCCTGCGCTTCCAGGGACATCGCCTTCGATTTGCGGCAATGTGTTTCAAAATAATTCAGAACTTCGGCCATCTTCTCCCGGCGCAGTGGCAGCGGCGGGGCTTTCAGCAATTCCTTGAGCCGCGCGAGGATGTCCGCTGTATCGTGCCACCCGGAAATGCTGTACTGTTTCGTTTCAAAGGGAGCATTTTTGGGAGCTTTTTTTTCGAGCAATGCGGTTGCCATGATCTTACCTTTTTTACCGGCGATCGAACAGGGACGCGAGCGCCAGTTTTTTTATTTCAGGATGGGCCTGGGCGGTTTTGCTTTTCTGAATCCGCGCCGCCAGGGCGCGTGCGGCCGCGGTTTCGATCAACTGGAGGTTGGCGATGGCCCGTTCCATGGACGGGGCGCCGCAGATAATTCCATGATTGCGCAACAGGTATCCGTTGCGGTCCGCGGTGATCGTTCGCGCGAGAGCCCGGACGAGCATGCCGGTTCCGGAAGGACGGTACGAAACAATCGGAACGCAATCGCCCAGGGCATCGATTTCTTTTTTTTCTTCGAGCGGAATGGACAGATTCAGAATGGCCATGGCGCTGGCCACCGGTTGATGCGTGTGCACGCTGGCGTTTAAGTCAGGCCTTGCGCGAAAGACCAGGGCGTGCAGCCCGCTTTCCGTCGTGGGCGACCCCGCGGCTTCCAGGACGTTCAGGGAATGCAGGTCCAGAATACAGATGTCTTCCGGTTTCATGGAGAGGTAATCCGCCGCCGACGGAGTGACCGCCATTAACCGATCAGAAATGCGCGCCGCGATGTTCCCGCCGATCCCCGCCAGATAACCCATGCGGTGCAGTCTGCGGCAGGCGCGCACGACTTCTTTTTTGATTGAGTCAATACCCATGGCGATTTGATGAACCTCACTTAAACGGAGACAAACCAGAAATTAACGGACACCTGTAAAAGTCAACAATTGTTTGTTAAAAATAGGATTTTTCGGATATTTTGCGGATAATTGCCATAATATTGTAGAAAAAACAGACAAAAGACGGTTAAATTTTCCTTTTTTCTTGACTCTGGCCGGACCGTCTTTCATTGCCGCTCATGAATTCAAAACTCCTCGATGCTTCCCTTGCCCCCGAACTGGCAACCCGGCCGTTCAAATTTACCAGCCGCCAGGGCAGGGATCGCCGGGCCAGACTGCTTGCGGCGGCCAGGGAACTACTCAGGGAAAATCCCCCGGAAGCGGTGAGTTTCGCGGACGTCTGTCAGAAGGCGGAGATTCCGCGGCCGTCCGCCTACCACTTCTTCCCGGATATCAAGGCCATCTTCCTGGGCTTACGCCTTTTGCATGCGGAGAGCGTGATCGAGGCGGGACTGCAACTTCAGGAGGAGACCTTCGCCACCTGGCCACAGTATCTTTTCAGGCTCGTGGATGTGGGCGTGAAGGCAACCACCGACGAGCCGGCGTTCCCGCCGCTCCTGTACGGATCTGGCCCGAACTTCAGCGAGACCAGGGAGATCGGTCGATCGACTGACGCCAGGCTGGCCAGACTCGCGCTGGACGGCATGGACCGGCGGTTTGTCCTGCCCGTGTGGCCGGAGCGAGACCGGGTCTTTGCCGTGGGCTTCGCGGTCATCGATTCCATCCTGCGATTGTCTTTTCGCACGGAGGGTGCCATCACGGAGTGGATGGTCGCGGAGGCGAAGCGAGCCGCCCTGGCTTACCTGCGTGGTTATCTGCCCGAGTTCTGCCCGGCGCGGCCCGGTGCTGGGGCCGGATCTGGCCCGTCTGAAAGCAGGAGCGGCTGACGCGCAGGGTTGTACGAAAACAAAACGATTCTAATTGCGGGAACATCATCCGGTATCGGCCGGGAGATCGCGCTCGCGCTCGCAAAGCACCGCAATCTGATCGCCATCACGGCAAGGCGCGCGGAGTTCTCCGGATTTTGGATTATCCGCCGAGGTTGTCCAGTTGGAGGTAAGTGCCTCCCGTATGCCAGCGACGCCACGGATCCGGAGCACGCCGAAAATGGTGTGCGTCAAATCGTCGATCATTGGGGGCGGAAATAGCCTCGGACGATATGGCTGTATCGTATCGGAAATCGCAATTGTGCGCCCCCGAATTCGGTCAACTTCCCGTTTTCATGCAATAAATCAGAGCCACATTACTCGGTCTGGTTTCAGTTGTACTATTGCCGGAGGTAATGGTTTCCGTGGCGTTGACGTAGCTCAGAGTACGTGGCCCGCCTTGAATAGAAAGGTCAGACCCTCCCGGAGTTACGCTTCGTAAAATCTGTCCACCGCTCATTCCATGCCCGTGATCTTGAAACCCATGGTTCTGCATATTTCCGATTGCCCGGACGCCGCTCGGGTCCCGGCCGGCCGCACCCGTTCCAAAATCGTCGCGCCCCCTGATGAACAATCCGCGCAAATCCGGTGTGCTGTTACTGCCATCCGCGGGAATCCAGCCGGTCGGGCAGGCAGATAAATAAAAAGCCATAATTGCCCCATCGGGCGTTTTTACCGCCTGGAAATTCGCGTTCATCGTGCTCGCGGAAACTAAATCTCCGCTCGCGAACGAACTGAGTGACTGGGCTAAAAGTGCAGCAAGGGCGACGAATATCGAAATTCCCGCGGAGAATCCAAATCCGCGTGTCAGGCCGTTTAGAAATACTTTCATAAATTACAGAAATAAAAAATTTCAAACGCAGGGCAAGAAAAAAATGAAGCTCTCACTGAGAGCATTCCCCTTAAAATGGCTCTGTCGGAATGTTTCGCGCATTCCGGAAAACTATTTTTCCTCGCCCACTCACGCGCTGGCCGGTTTCGCGCCGGGCGACTGCGCGCGCTGCACCGAAACGACGCCGGGCACTTCGCGCACGGTTTCGATGATGTCGTTCAGATGATCGGCGTGTTCGACTTCGATTAAAAACTCGGCTTTCATGTTTCCGCCGCCCGCGCGCGGGATATCGGCCTCGGCCTTGAGGATATTCGTAAAAGTACGCGTGATCGCGCCGACCAGATCCAGGTACAGGCCCTGGCGGTCGCGCGCGCGAATTTCGATGCGCACGGGATATTTTTCGGTGAGCCCGGCCCAGCGGACCTGGATGAAACGGTCCGACTCCTTATTGTTGGGCAGGGTGGGGCAATCGGTCCGGTGCACGGTCACGCCGCGGCCGCGCGTGATGAAACCGATGATGCGGTCGCCAGGGACCGGGCTGCAACAACCCGCGTAGCGCACGGGAATGTCAGTGGACTCGGCCACTTCGATCGGCACTTCCTTGGGATTGTTCGTCTTCTGGCGGCGGATGCGCAGTTCTTTGATCTCGGTGACCTGCGATCCGTCTTCGCGTTTTTCTGTTTCCGCTGGACGCGAACCCTGTTCGTCTTCCTCTTTTTTGCGAAAATACGCGCGCAGCTTCTGCCGGGCGCCGGGGGATTTCAGATAACGCAGCCAGTTGGGGGACGGGTTCTTTTTTTTGTCCGTGAGAATTTCCACGCGGTCGCCGCTGTTGAGCTTCGTGTGCAGGGGTACGTTCTTGTCGTTTACTTTCGCGCCCCGGCAGGTGAAACCGACTTCGGTGTGGATCGCGAAGGCGAAATCGAGCACGGTCGCGCCCTGGGCGAGTTCCAGCACGTCCCCGCGCGGAGTGAACACGTACACCTGATCCGGCGCCAGATCCTGGCGCAGGTCCTCCATAAAATCTTTACCGTTCAGGTTCGATTCCATGAGCTGGTTGAGTCGTTTCAACCAGTGCAGCTTGCCCGGCTCGGGCGCCTGGCCGGTTTTACTTTTATAACTCCAGTGCGCCGCGATGCCCTGTTCGGCAAGGTCGTCCATCTCCTGGGTACGAATCTGTACTTCCACGGGGCGTCCGTCAGGGGCGATGACCGTCGTGTGCAGAGATTGATAGCCGTTCCATTTGGGCGTTGCGATGTAGTCTTTGAAGCGACCGGGCACGGGCGGCCAGATGGTATGCACGACCCCGAGCGCGCCGTAACAATCGCGAATTTCCGCGACGATGATGCGCACGCCGCGCAGGTCGTAGATTTCTTCCAGGCGTTTGTGCTGTTCGAGCATCTTCGTGTGAATTGAGTACAGATGTTTCGCGCGCGCTTCCACGCGGGCCTTGATGTCGAGTTCCCCCAGGCGTTGTTTGAGGATTTTCGGAAAGGTCTTGAGTACCTCGTCGCGTTCCAGGCCGGAACGTTTCAAATCCGCGACGAGTTCGCGCGAACGGTCCGGCTCCATGGCCGCGAAGGCCAGGTCTTCCAACTCTGATTTCACGCGGAACATGCCGAGGCGGGACGCGATCGGCGCGTAGATGTCCAGCACTTCGGCGGCGATGCGGCGCACCTTATCCGGTTTCTGAAAACCGATCGTGCGCATATTGTGCAGTTTGTCGGCCAGTTTGATCAGGATGACGCGCACGTCGCGCGCGGTGGCCAGCAGCATCATGCGAATGTTTTCGGCGGCCTCCTCTTCTTTCAGGCGACGATAACCCTTTCCGGAGAGCGAGCCGGCCCCTTTGTTTTTCACCAGGGAAATTTTGGTGACGGCCTTGACCAGGGTATTGACTTCTTCGCCAAATTCCTGGCGAATGGAATCCTCCCCAAATGAGGTATCTTCGACCACGTCGTGCAGAAGCGCGGCGGTGATCGTGGACGTATCGAGTCCCTGTTCGGCGAGCGTCCGCGCGACTTCCACCGGGTGAATGATGTACGGTTCGCCGGAGAGGCGGGTCTGGTTCTGGTGCGCGCGGGCCGCGAATTCGAAGGCTTTTTTGATCAGGGGCAGGTCCGCGGCGGGATTCTTTTTTTTGACCGTTTTGAATAACTGCCGGTACGCCCGCAGGACGTTGAGGTTGTAAAGTCGCTCGCGCAGCATTGACATCAATATGTCCTCCCGAACGGGAAATTGCAAGGGAAAACTGTCGGGTCCCGGCCAGCCGACCGTGTCTGCTCATTGGACATAATGCCCATATTTTGAGAACCGAAAAATGATCTCCCCGGAAAGGATTTTTGCGATTATACCGGATCTTGATGCCCTGGCCGCCGCTCAGAACGGGACGGCCCTCCGCGTAATTTCGACCTGGTCTGCGGGTTTTGTTGGGTTCGCGTTAAGAATTCATATCAAAACCGCAAGCGGGTGTTTGAGAAAAAAATAGCCCTTGTGTCGTATCGTTCGCGATGCGAGCATGGAAATCGGGTTGGATGCGGATGAGCGCTCTGCGTTCTTTGCGCGTTCAATACTCTACTCCATATTCTACAGGTTTTCGTATGAAACAGGTTAAATTCGTACCGTGGCAGGTGCTCCTGCTGTTTGCCGTCCTGGTCGGACCTTCGCTCGCGGAAGGCCCAAAAGGTGGCGGACCGAAGAAAGAAGGCCCGAAGGGCGATGGGCAAAAAAAAGAAATGCAGAAAGGCAAAGGGCCGTGCGTGGCTGATTTGCAGAAATTCTGCGCCGGCGTGCAAAAAGGTCAGGGTCGCCTGGGGCAATGCCTGAAGCAGAATGAGGCCAAACTCGAACCTTCGTGTAAGGCGAAATTACAACAGCGCCAGGATCAGGGACGCGCGCGGATGAAACAGGTGCACGCTTCCTGTAAGGCCGAAGTGAAACAATTCTGCGCCGCTACCAAACCCGGGCAGGGACGCGTGCTGCAATGCCTGAAACAGAATGAGGGGCAGCTCGGCGCCGCGTGCAAGGCCGCCATGCAACCGAAACCCGCTCCCGCGGGCGACGCGATTCCCGAAGAAATCCTCCCGCAAGAATAAATCGCGTTCCGAAATTTGGTCGCGCTTTTGCGCGTGGCCAATCACCCGGCGTTTCTGGAAACAGGCGCCGGGTTTGTTTTTGTGTCGGTCACTTTAACAGTTTGCGGACAAAAGTCCCTCCCTGGACCATTTCCGATGTCGCATCGGCGGACTTAATTCGCCGATGCTCGCAAAACTGGTACCCACGCTGTTTCACGCTTTCAGCAGCCTGCTAATTCAAAATCACCGGGAGGAAAAAGCAGAATACGGCGAGGGAGGGCCAGAGAAAAAAACGATGATGAATCCGCAAGCCGGCGCGGTTGAGTCGCACGAAGCCGGCGGTCCAGAAGTAAAAAAAGAGCAGCAGAGCCACGACATTGACGATCCCGCCCACCAGTTCAATCAGGCCCCACTCCATGGCCGGTTCCAGGTCGATGAACGGTCGCGCCAGTTGCGCCAGGCAGAACAACAGGAGGTACAGGAACGCCACGCCCCAGAAAAAACGCAGATCAAGCGAACGCGCCTCCACCCCCGAGGCATTCCGCCGTACAGCCGCCGGCGCGGGCGAACCGAATACTTCCGCTTCGTCCAGATCCTGGCCGCGGTAGATCAGGAGCAGAAACGAGGCCGCGAGTAAGATCAACAGACCGATCAGAGCGACCGCCGCCGCGAGAACGCTCATCGCCAGAGCGAAAAAACCGTCCGCGAAACCGCCGTCCGAGGTCGCGAAGGCCGCGGTCAGCAGGAGGGCGGGCGCGACCGGAAACAGGAAAAGCCCGGCGTACAGGGCCAGGCGAATCGCGCTCGCGCGTCCCGGCGCGGGGACGAGATCGGCGTCCAGACTCGCGCGGTCCGTGGGCATGGACCCGGGGTTGTTGTCGTAGGGATTGCTCACGGAGACGACTCCGCCAATTCCTTGATCGTCAGCAGTTGTTTGCGCATCATGATCCAGTCCCCCCAGGGCAGGATGGGTCCCAGCAAGCCGAGCACAGCATTCCTGGACCTTTGCACGCGTAATTTGACGAGGAGCCGGACCTCGCTGTCGGAAACCCGCCGGATCAGATAACTGCCGGCGATCGTACCAAAAAGATTGTTCTTCGTCAACAATGTGATGTGTTCGTCCTGTTGAAAAGTGACGAGAGTAAAAATTTCCATGAACGTCTGTCCCGCGCGTAGATTCCCCAGGGCCGGGTCGAGCGTGCGGGGACTGAGTCGGCCGCCATTGTCGATCCAGTCGTAACTGTACGGGGCGACGCGCAACTGGCAGAGCCAGTCGAAAACCCGCTCCGCCCGTGCGCGAATCGTGACCGCGCGAAACAATAGATCGTCCGGTTCGGGAATGTAGTCGTCGCACGGAAACGTAAACTTCGTTTCTTCCGGCGTCGCCTGCCAGTTATATGCGCGTGAATGTCGAAACAATTGTAACACGTGAAAATCCACCCTGGCTGAGTTCTGTTGTTGCGGAAAAGTCCCTCCCTGGCCTTTTTCCCCGGCCTCTTAAATCAACTCCAGAATTTTTTGTAAAAACTCCCGGCGACCGGGCGTAAGCATCGCCAGGAGTTCGGCGAGTTCCGCCACCGACTGGAATTCGATTTCAAGGCGCAGATGCGTCGCCTCTAAATCCGGTGGCAGATGCAGGCGCACGCCGCGCGGGAGATTCAGCTCCTGCCGGAAGGTTTCGGCCGCGGCACGGGCTGATTCAAACCGCGGAAAACGCCGGGCCCGCACCTGGTCGCGAATCAAATCGGCGGGGAAAATACCGGAG
>CAZVZS010000088.1:16980-17823 GCA_964631535.1 uncultured Leptospiraceae bacterium | reverse complement strand
CCCGCCGCGCACCCCGCGGACAATTTCGTCGCCGCGCGCATCGACAGCGAACACTGCACGGCCTGCGACGAATGTACCAAACTGAATCGAAAGATTTTCGCGTATGACGCGAATAAAAAGGCCTACGTGAAAGATCCGCGCGGCGGACCGTACGCCGATCTGGTCAAGGCCGCCGAACGTTGTACGGCGAGCGTGATCCACCCGGGCCTGCCCGCCGACCCGGCGGCCCCCGGCATGGCGGCCCTGATCAAACGCGCGGCGAAATACAATGATTGAGGGGGACAGTGCGGTCCCCCTGAACTCTGAGCGTGAGCGAAGAGTTTTTTCCCGCATTGCGACCATTCGGGAGCAATGCCTTAATTCAACTCTGAGCGCAATCGAGGAGTTTTTTCCCGCGTTTGCGACCCATAGGGAGCAAACGCCTTTTTTCGACCCCCAACGCCGGATTGGTTGAGTTGAAAGTATCGAGCGTTCCGGGAAGGATCGGATTCGCCAGGTGCCCTTTGTGTCCTTCGTGGAACTTAAAAACAAAATGTCCATGATCAAATTTTTTCCCTCTTTTGCGCATGGCGCGCATCCGCCGGAGAACAAG
Organism: uncultured Leptospiraceae bacterium; assembly: GCA_964631535.1. Taxonomy (GTDB): domain Bacteria; phylum Spirochaetota; class Leptospiria; order Leptospirales; family Leptonemataceae; genus CAZVZS01. Next base: position 17,231 of record CAZVZS010000088.1, on the reverse strand, counting down.
TGGACGGCGGCCATGCCCGTGCGGCGGTTTCCGTTCGCGCCCCTGGTGCTCGTGCCGATGGCGCAACACGCGGGGAAACCCGCCGTTCCGATTGTACGCGCGGGCCAGGATGTGCGGCGCGGGGAACTCATCGCGCGCGCGGACGGGTTTCGTTCGGTGCCGATGCACGCGCCGGTGACGGGAACCGTGCGGCGGATCGGTCCGGGCCCAACCGCGTCCGGCGAACTCGGGCAGACGATCTACATCGAAAC
>CAZVZS010000088.1:0-16970 GCA_964631535.1 uncultured Leptospiraceae bacterium | reverse complement strand
GCCGGATCTTGCCGCCCTCGACCGGGACCAGGTCATCCAGAAAATACAGGACGCGGGGATCGTCGGCATGGGCGGCGCCGGTTTTCCCACGCACGCGAAATTGAAAAGCCCGCCGGAGAAACCGGTCGAGATGTGCATCGTCAATGGCGCCGAGTGCGAACCGTATCTCACGTCCGATCACCGGGTGATGCTCGAACGATCGGACGAAATCCTCCGTGGACTGGATTTGTTGATGCGCGCGGTATGCGCTAAAAGTGCGATAATCGCGATCGAGGCGAACAAGGCCGACGCGGTGGACGTGTTACGCCGGGCGATTCCCCCCGGGAAGAGCGTGCGCGTGGAAGTTGTCGCCACGAAATACCCCGAAGGCGCGGCGCATATTCTCATCAAGTCCCTGCTCGGGCGCGAGGTGCCACGCGGCGGGCATTCGTACGACGTGGGCGTGGAAGTATCAAACGTTGCCACCGTGGCTGAAATCGGCAAACTCCTGCCGGCCGGTCGCGGCCTGATCGAACGTGTGCTGACCGTGAGCGGACCCGGTGTGCCGAAGCCGGGCAACTACCTGATTCCGCTCGGAACGCCACTCCGATTTATTCTGGAGGAAGTGGGTGTAAACCCCGGCGACTCGAACCTGTGCGTTGTGCTCGGAGGACCGATGATGGGCCGGGCTGTGTCCACGCTCGATGTGCCGATCACCAAAGCCGATACGGGCATCCTGGTGTTCCCGAGGCACGAATCCGACGAGCGCGAATTGCCCTGTATTCGCTGCGGACTCTGCGTGGACGCCTGCCCGTTGTTTCTGAATCCTTCGCGCCTTGGTAAGCTCGCGCGGCACGAACGGTTCCAGGAAATGGCGAGCGATTACGATCTTTTTACATGTTTCGAGTGCGGAACCTGCGCCTTCGTCTGTCCGTCGCGCATCCCGCTCGTGCAGTATTTTCGCATGGCCAAAATGAGCGAAACGAAACGTCGGCGCGCGGCGGCGGACAGCGAGCGAACCGGATGAAGGCGCTGGAGCTTACGCCCGCTCCGCATCTGCGCGGCGCGCCGGGTACGGCCTGGATGATGCGCTCGGTGTTTTACGCGCTCGCCCCGGCGATTCTCGCGGCCGTTTTTTTGTTCGGTCTCTCGGCCGTGCTGGTTCTGGCCGTGACCACGGCCGGTTGCGTTTTCGCTGAAATGCTCTGGTGTCGGATGCGTGGCGAAAAAAGTACCGTGGGGGATTTTTCGGCCGCGCTCACCGGTCTCTTGCTCGGCCTGACCCTGCCGCCGGCCTGTCCGCTCTGGATGGCCATGGTCGGGGCGGTCTTCGCAATGCTCGTCGGCAAATTGATCTTCGGCGGGCTGGGCGCGAATCTGTTCAACCCCGCGCTGGTCGGTCGGGTCTTTTTACAATCGACGTTCCCGGAAGCGCTCGGGGCATGGTCCGCGCCCCTGGGGCCCGCGCGGTTCACGGAACCCTTCGCCGCGACCCTGACTCTGCCGTTCGCCATGCCCGTGTACGACGGTCTGAGCGGGGCCACGCCCCTGGCGGCGCGCAAATGGGAGACCCTGGCGACGCCGCTGCGGGACCTGCTGCTGGGCACGCACGCCGGATCGTTGGGTGAAACGAGCGGCGTTCTGCTCTGCGCGGGCGGGTTGTACCTGGCCGCACGGCGCGTTCTGAACTGGCGCATCCCGCTGGCGATTTTCGCCAGTTCCGGGCTCATCGGATTATTCGCGAATTTGATCGACCCGGTCCGTTTCGCGGCTCCGGTGACGGTATTATTTTCCGGCGGACTGATGCTCGGTGCCTGGTTCATGGCCACCGACCCGGTCACATCGCCGCTGACGCGCGCCGGCGTCTGGGTGTTCGGGGCCCTGATCGGAGCACTGGTGATGGTGATCCGGGTCTGGGGCGGTCTGGCGGAAGGAGTCATGTACGCGATTTTAATCGCCAACGGGCTCAGCCCGCTGATCGATCGCCTGACCCAGGCGCGCGCGTACGGCAACGTCAGGCGCGCCTTCTTCGGGCGCTGACAATTATCATTGCGCCCGGGCAGGCTCGTCTGTATAGTAGAAGGGATTGACGGCGGGTCGCCAGGGTGGCGGAAATCCGCCGTTCACCAGTCCTCGTATGCATGCGTATCAAAAAAGTGTAACGGAAGTCTTAGAGGCGGCGGGCGTCGGACCCGATGGCCTGAGTGCCGCGGAGGCCGCGCGGCGTCTGGTTCAAGTCGGACCGAACCGGATCGATACCGGCCGTTCCATCAGCGCCTGGCGTATTTTTTTCGCGCAGTTTCAGAGTTTCATCATTTACGTCTTACTGTTCGCGGTCGTGTTCGCGTCCCTGCTGGGGGAAGTCGCGGACGCGGTAATCATTTTACTCATTCTGGTCACGAATACGCTGATCGGTTTTTTCCAGGAGTACAGCGCCGAACGATCGCTTGAAGCCCTTTCACGTCTGCGGGCCGCCGAAGCCCTGGTCATTCGGGACGGGACGCGTGTGGTGATCGGCGCGGAGGATGTGGTGCCGGGTGATGTGCTGGTCCTGGAAGCCGGTCGCCGCGTGCCCGCGGACGCGCGCCTGACCGGGGAACGGGGCCTTCTGGCCGAGGAAGGCAGTCTTACGGGCGAGTCGCTGCCCGTCTCCAAGACGACCCGGCCGATTGACGGCGAATGCCTCGCGGGCGATCAAAAAAACATGGTGTTCTCATCCACGTCCATCGTGCAGGGGTCGGGCCTGGCGGTCGTGGTGGCCACAGGCGCGACGACGGAGATCGGCAAAATCGCCGCCATGGTTTCGTCCGCGGAAAAAGAACTGACGCCGCTCCAGAAGCGGCTCGACAGTTTCGGGCGCCGGCTGGGGACCGCGATCGTCGTCATTTGCGTGATCGTGTACGTCGCCATGTCGCTCAAGGAATGGCTCGACGGCGGTTTTTCCATGAGCACCGCGCTGGCTTTCGCGCTGGTGGCCGTCTCGCTCGCGGTGGCGGCTGTGCCGACGGCCCTGCCGACCGTGGTCACCGTGGCCCTGAGCATCGGCGTGAAACGCCTTTTACGAAAACACGCTCTCGTGCGCCGGCTCTCCTCAGTGGAAACCCTCGGCAGTTGTGATATCATCTGCTCCGATAAAACCGGTACGCTCACTCGCAACGAAATGACGGTTCGCTCGGTCTGGTCCCTGGACGGGGAAGCCCGTCTCGGCGGGATGGGGTATTCTCCAGCGGGAGCGGTCGAATTTGTTTCCGGCCACCCGGGACGCGTCGTGTTTGAAGCGGGCCTGGCCTGTAACAACGCCGCCCTCCAGGGCGAAGAAATCCGCGGCAATCCCACCGAAGCGGCCCTGCTCGTGTCCGCAGCGAAAGCGAACATCTCGCTGGCGTTCGTTCGCGAAATCGAATTTTCATTCGATAACAGGCGAAAATTAATGAGCGTGGTCGGCCGGGTGGACGGCCGCCGAATGGCCTACACCAAAGGCGCCGCCGATCGATTGCTTGATCATTGTACCCATGCCCTGCGCGGGGACACGGAAATCGATCTCACGGACGAACTGCGCGAAACGATTCGCGCCGCGATTGAGGAGCGCGCCGCGCTGGCTCTGCGCGTGCTCGGATTCGCCTACCGGCGTCTGGACGCGGACGAAAACTTCTCTGAAGAAAACCTGGTGTTCGCGGGCCTGCAGGCCATGCTGGACCCACCAAGGCCCGAGGCCGCCGACGCGCTCCGCCGCGCGAAGGCCGCGGGGATCCGGGTGATCATGGTCACGGGCGATTACGAAGCCACCGCGCGCGCGGTCGGTCGCGAAATCGGGATCACGACCGCCGACGCGCGGGTCGTGAACGGGCATGAACTGGAACACATGTCCATTAAAGAATTAGAACGCGTGCTGGCGGAGGAAGGCGTGAACGTATTCGCGCGCGTCGCGCCCGAACATAAACTCAAAATTATCACGGCCTTACAGAACCTGGGGCATACGGTGGCCATGACCGGGGACGGGGTGAATGACGCGCCCGCTCTGAAAAAGTCGGATATCGGCGTGGCCCTCGGCAGCGGCACCGAAGTCGCGCGCGAATCGGGCGATTTTATTCTGCTGGACGACGGTTTGAACAATATTGTCGACGCGATCGAGGAAGGCCGCGGCATCTACGACAACATTCAGAAATCGATCATGCTGCTGCTTTCCGGCAATCTGGGCGAGGTGCTCATCATCTTTCTCGCGGTGCTCTTCGGGCTCAATCTCCCGCTGACGGCGATCATGCTGCTCTGGATCAATCTCGTCACCGACGGCGCGCCCGCCCTGGCCTTCAGCGTGGATCCGTACGGTACAGCCCTCATGCGCCGGCCGCCGATCCCGCCGCGCCAGGGTCTGCTGCCACGCGCGCACCTGACTTTGCTGGGATTTCTGGGATTCGTCGGTTCCATGATCTCGCTGGGTTTGTTTTTCCTGTACGGAGGGGAGGCGCGGGACGAATCCGCGCGAACGTACGCGCAGACCATGGCCTTCAATTTCGTCGTGCTGTACGAACTCCTGCTCGTCTTCATTATTCGCCGCGAATACCGGGTGCCGTTCTGGACCAATGGCTGGTTGTGGTTCTCGCTGGTGTTTTCGGTCGCGATCCAGGCTCTGATTCTGGTTACACCGCTCCGGTCGTATTTCGGCACGGCCTCCCCGGACGCGGCTGCCTTGAGCGGGCTCGCGGTGGGCGCGGTGCTCTTCATGCTGATGTACTTCCTGTACGCGCTCGTGATCCCGGAGCGTCTGCGCCTGAATCCGAGAAATAACAAAACGGGCGAAAGAACGCCACCCGCTCCCGTCTCGTCCGGCGCGAGGGTCGCGTGAAAAAAATCGTAATTCAGCGGGATACACTGTACCCGGCCTTTCAGGCTGCGGCCGAGGCCTTCGCGGAACGGCCGGCCCTTCGTGAAGGGGAACGGGTCTGGACGTACCGCCGCCTGCATGAGGAAGTGCGCCACCTCTCCTGTGTTCTGATGGAAGAATTCGCGCTCGGACGCGGAGAGGCTGTGGCCGTGTTCGCGGAAAAAAGTTTCGCCTGGCCGCTCGTTTCGCTGGCCCTGCAGGCCGCGGGGGCGGTTGAATTTCCGCGCGAATGTACCATCGAGACGGAGGAATTGCGTCACTTCCTCAACTTGCACACGTTTCGCCTTGTGTTCGTTCAGAATGAGGCGATGCTGGGCCGCCTGGCGGTCGCGGAAAGTTCACGGCCCGGTTGCACGGTTCTTTTAATGGAACCGCCCGCGGATCCGCACAGCGCTCCCCCCGCCGGATGGGAGGTTATCGAACTGGATCGCCTGGGGCCGGGCAGTTCGCTGCCGGAGGGCGACCGCCTGCCCGTGCGCGTGAGCGAACGCTCCGCCCGGGTGCGCCCCGACGATACCGCCGCGGTGATTCGCACCTCCGGGACCACCGGAGAGCCGAAATTCGTTCCTTTGAGCCATAAAAATTTTCTGGCGAATATGCGCACCCTGCCCGGGCGCGTCGGCCTGGGCCCCACCGATCGGATTCTGTCCTGTCTGCCCGCCTGGCATCTGTACGCGCGCATCGTGGAGTACACCGGCTTTCTGGCCGGCTCTGAAATCGTCTACTGCCAGATCCCGGAAATCAGTACCGCCCTGCGCGATTTTCGTCCGACTCTGTTTCCCGGGTTTCCGGAAATCTGGGAGCGCGCCTACCACCGGATCCTCTCGGAACTGGAAGGCCATTCGGCGCCCGTGCGAACTCTATTTCGATTGTGCCTGGTCGTTTCGCGCGCGCGGTACGCCGGGCGTGAAACGTTGCTTGGTTGCGGCTGGCGTCCGACGCCGGCCACCGTGCGGGAGCTGCCAGGGCGTTTCGGGGGTGGACTGGTCTGGGCCCTCTGCGAAGCACCCCACCGGCTGGCCGATTTTTTGTTGTATCGCCGGATCAGGTCCGTTTTCGGCGGACGTCTGCGTCTGGCGGTGATTGGCGACGCCCCGCTGCCGCGCTTCATCGACGAAAATTTACGCGCCCTGGGGTTTCGCGTTCTGGAAGGGTACGGCTCGACCGAACAGAACGTGAGCGCCGTACGCTCTCCGCGTTGTAACGCGCTGGCCACAGCCGGTACAGCCCTGCCGGGAACACGGCTTTTGATCGTGGGCGAACAAAATGTTCCGTTGCCGGCGGGCACCACCGGACGTATCGCGGTCGCCGGGCCGGCCGTGTTCGCGGGTTACGAACGACCGGGGAACACCGAGACGCCCGAATTTTTCGAATTCGAGGGCGAACGATTTTATCGCACGGGCGACATGGGGCAACTGGATGTCAGGGGTACTCTTCGTATCATCGGGCGCGAAAAAAACCGTTTTCGCCTGGCCGGAGGCGGAATCGTTTATCCCGAACGGGTTGAGAACGTATTGCGCGGCAGTAAATTTATTTCACAGACCCTGGTGACGGGGCGTGACCGGCCGTACCTGTACGCTCTGATCGTCCCCGACCTGGAAGAACTTGTGCTTTTCCTCCGCCGCCGTTTGCGGCCCGTCGCGCGCGTGAAACGCGGTCGGCCCCTGTTTCATCCCGGCTGGAATACGCGTTTCGCGCAGCGGCCGGAGTTTCTGGAACGTATCGTGCGCCTGCCCGCGGTGCACGCTCTGTTCGAGTCGGAAGTCCAGCGCCTCTGTGAACGGTCTGATCTGGCCGTTTTCGAACAGCCGCAACGGATTCTGCTGGTCGGCACGCCCTTCGTGCCCGGGCGTGAACTCACGCCCACCTTGAAACTGCGTCGTACGATCCTGGAGCGCCAATTCGGATCGCGCCTGGAGGAATTGTACGCCCGCGGCGACTTCGCTCCGGGACCGCGGCCCCTGCGCATGGCCCTGGTTCGCGCGGGCCTGCGTCTGGCCAGATCTGGAAATTCGTCCGAGGTTCGTTTCCCTTGAAAACAGGCGAAAAAAATCCGAGGCCTCCCGCGTCGCGTGAAGCTCCGGCGCCGATCGAAACCCGCTCTCTGGTGGGCCGGGGACTGCATGCGGCCGTGGCCGGCTACAACGATACCCTGGCCGGTCGTCTGGGTACCGGTCATCGCGTTCGCCAGACCTACGACTTTCTGCTGGATATCCTGGGGCGACCAAAAATCGATCCGGATCATGTCGATCTGTATCGGTATCCGCGCATCACGAACGCGATCCAGAAACTCCACGAGGATTTGCGAAAATCGCCCATGGCCCCCGAAGCTCTCCAGCGCGAATTTCTGGAGGACCTGGATTCGCTCCGGGAGGCCGGGGTGGTGGAAATTGTGCCGATGCTGGCCACGGAGGGGCGCGACCTGCTCTGTTCGGAGTACATCGTGATTCAGGCGCGCAATGAGAACGTGTCTCTGCCGCTGGAAGGGTACCTGCGCACAGCGATGTCTGAAAGCACACGCGCCGCGGAGGTCTGGGCGCGCCAGTCGTACCGGGTCGATATGACTCGCGTTGGCAAGGACCTGGAAGCTGAGAATCCCCGTTATATTCTGTATCTGCCGTACTACCAGATCATGAACGCGTACCGCACGCCATATGAAACCATGCTGCGCGCGCGGATGGTTGCCGCAAAGGAACTGGACGCGGGCCGCGCGTTCATGACCATTCATGATCGGTACGGTCTATATTTTTTACAGCATGTCTATCACCGCATCGCCGGCAATGCTGTGCAGGGCGGAAGCGCGCTGACGATCGATCTGGCCGGAAAAAATCTCGTACATCATCCGTACGCCTGGGCGACCGGCGCCATCAATGATCACCTGAGTGTATACCGAATGCTCGGCGCGGCCTTTCGCAAAAAGTTGAACGAGTTCGATTCGATTTTCGGCGTGACGGAAAACAGGGAGTTTCAGGACGCCTATCGCGCGTACCTGGGGACCGACACGCCTGACCCGCGATTGACCCGCAACTTGATCGCGGCCCTGTTTCGCGTTTTCGGTTCGTCCTTTCACGGCGAGCGGTTCGAGTTTTTTCGCAATGTGGCGCTGGAAATGTTCGATCACGCGCGTACGATCGAGGATCTGTCCGAAAAAGAAAAAGTGGAACGCCGGGGCGCTCTGGTCATGGACTGCGCGCGCAGGATCGCCGAAGCGAACGGCTGGGCCATTCTGGAGGACGTGATCGAGGCGAAAGACCTGGAAGCCTGTCCCGATCTGCCGCTGTTAATCGGCGAATCCGCGCGCACCGGAGTGCATCTCCTGCGTTCCACGGACGGGCGGCGTATTACCACGCTCGCCGCGCACGAAAGAAATTTCGCGCTACTCCAGACGGAAGCCGAACACCTGGCCCGCCGTGGGGATCTGCACTGGCTGGTGCCGCTGCAGGCGCTGTACCTGGAGTCGATTCAAAATCCCGCGCGGTCCTCGGAAGTGTTACACCACGCTGTGGCGGCTCACTACAAGAAAAATCAGGAACTGCTGTACTGGGGCGCCATGCCACTGTTCGTGCGACTCTGGCTGCGCTTCTGGTTCTGGCTCACCCGTCGCAAACATCTGTCCCTGGCGGAGCTGGAAAATAACCAGGAGCGCGTGCTCGCGCGGCGCGACGAGGAACAAAAAAAATTCGAACGGGCCGATCGCAAAGCCGAAAGTCGCCGGATCGCCCTGAGCAAGTTGATAGACCCCGAGCATCCGGGCGAACATCTGACGGAGCGACGTGGCCCGGACCGTGCCCGGCCTGGCGCGGATCAAAAAGTCAAAGGCGCGCGGTATCTCCAGCAATTGATCGAATGGTGGGAATCGGATCGCTGGGAAATTCCCGTCACGCGCGAATTGCCCGGCATTTTCGGAGAATCGCTGGAAGCGATCAAACGCGAACTCGGACCCGAATACCGCGAACTTCCGCTGCGTGGTTCCGATCGCGTGCTCATCCCGCATTCGTATCTGGAACACAATCGCGAACGTTTGCGTCAGCGTATCAACGCGTTTTGTATGAAATACCTGGACGGGCGCGGTGAATTCCTGGCCTCCGTGCGCAAAGAACTCAGCGGCGTGGATCTGGATCAACTGCGCAAAAAGATCACGTTTCTGGAAAATGTGGCTCACGCGATCGGACCGGCACGGGGCCGGGGCTGACCCGGCCGACGGCGCGCACGGCCCCGCGGTTTTCTCAGGGTTTCCAGAGTTCGCGCTGCCCGCGCCGGCTGTGATCGATGGAGAGTCCGAGCACACGCATCGCTTCTTGCGGAGCGTGAAAGCCCATCGAGTTTTCCGCTTCGACGAAGTCCGCCAGGAACTGCGCGCGTTTTTGTTCAAGGCGCGCGCGGGCGATTTTTTCGGCGGCGACTTTGCCGTCCGCCTGGGCGATGTCCGTGATCAATTCCACGAGCGCGTCGAGCGCGTGCGAACGCATTTCGTAGTTGTTCGTCTGGATCAGATGCGCGCGGTCGAGCAGGTCCTGGGCGGGCATCGGATGACAGGTGCGACACGAGGCGTCCACATTGAGTAGAGGGCTGCGGACGTGGTGGTCGCTGATTTTGGCCGCGCCCACGCGTTTGAAGGGCATGTGGCAATCGGCGCAGGCCACGCCGGAACGCGCGTGCACACCCTGGCTCCACATTTCGAATTCGGGATGCTGGGCTTTGAGCACGGGGGCCCCGGAGGTTTTGTGGTTCCAGTCGGTGAAGCCGATGGTTTCGTAATGGTCCAGGATCTGGTCGGCGCGCTGGCCGTTCGCCCAGGGATAAGTCAGGCGTTTTTCCGGGCCCTTGAAGTAGTACTCGACGTGGCATTGTCCGCACACGTACGAACGCATCTCGGAGCGACTCGCGTCACGGTTCACGTCGTAGTCCTTGACGCCCTGGCTCGCTTTGAACGCGCGCATACCTTCGATGAACGCGGGCCTGGTCACCCGCAGATCCATCGTGACGGGCGTATGGCAATCGATGCAGGCCACGGAATGGCTGGCTTCTTTGCGGGCTTCGTGGTAAGGCATTTTATTCATGGCCTCGAAACCTTTAAACAGATCCCCCTGCCCGAGTTTTTTATAAACGCCGTACGTGGACGCGTGGCAGTTCAGACAGGTGCCGGGTTGTTTGACAACATTAACGCGTTGCGTGAAGGTCTGATCCTCCAGCATGTAAGCGTGGCCGCGCTCTTCGCGAAAATCGATGGAAAACGCGTACCCGGCCCACATCGCTTTCAAACGCGGGTCTTCCTCCAGCTTGGACTGCGCGACGATCGAGCGCGGATCCGCGTCACCCGGTGTACGCGGCACGGCTTCGCTGCCGCCGAAACGCGTACGGTGGCTATCCACTGTTTTTAAATAATCTTCGTACTGCACCGGGAAGTTACGGCCCCATACCGCCGGATCGTACGTTTCGTCCGTGATCTCGGTGACGTCCGGAAAGGGTCGGCGTGATTCCTGTTTCCGTTCGATGATGCTCACGAGAATACCCGTGATCACAAGGCCGAACAACAGCGCGACGCTGAACAACGCGATCAGGGTCGCGCGCGGGTGGTTGGTCCAGAGGTCTTTTAAACGATCCTGCAAATTACGTTGTGTGTCCATCGATTCCCTCTTTAAGAGTTCATCTCAAAACTGCCTCCATGCAGTTTTGAGATTGACTCCAAGTTAATGCCCCATATCGGCATGGCAGTGCCGGCACTCCGTCTGGCCGCCGTGGTCGATCAGCGCCGTCATCGGCTGATGGCAATTGCGACAGGCGTTTTCGGCTATTTTGCGATTCCGTTCGGTTATACGAATTGGATCCGGGAAACGCCCGGTGGTGAAAGCGTACGCGTGAAAAAAACCGTTGAGTGCTTTGGTGGTGTATTTACCGGCGAAATCGGCCGGCGTATGACAGGAATTGCAGGTGGCCACATTTCGGTGTGGCCCGGCCTGCCAGCCGAAGTACTGGTCATTCATGACATGACAGTTGGCGCAGGCCTGGGGATCGTCCACCAGATAGGACGCGCCCCTGGCGTACGAAAAAGCGAACAGGCCGATTCCGAATACAAACCCGGATAAGGCCAGTAAAATCCCGATCGCTTTCGTTCTGGTTTGCATGCTGCGGGGGCCGTCGGTAAAAAACCGGGTGTCAAACCTACCACGGTCGATGAGTTCAGGCAAACTCTTTTTGCTCCCCGTTTTTTCGGGTCTCCAGATGTTTTGCGAAATTTTACCGCGAAAAAAAATCACCTTGCCGCGAAATTTTTATGCGCTATGACAAATATCATGTCCTGGATGATCGGCCTGCGAAAAGGCGGTGTTCCCGGCATTTTTGTTCCTGACTATTTTTCCCTGGCGGTCGTTTTGGTCTTGACCAATTTTACCTGTAGGTCATTTTGGTCGGATGAGGTATTTGGGGTCTGGAATCCTCGGTGACCTGACCCGGAAAATGGTGTTTCTCTCAGGTCCGCGTCAGTGCGGCAAGACAACTCTGGCGCAGGAAATTCTGAACGAACAAAACGGCCTCTATCTGAATTTTGACGATCCGGATCACCGCAAAACCATTCTGGCACGCGCCTGGAATGATGAACAAACATTGATCGTTCTGGATGAAATTCATAAGTATTCGCGATGGAAAAATTTTCTCAAAGGGACCTACGATTCGCAGCGGGACCGCCATCGGTTTCTGGTTACCGGTAGCGCCAGGCTCGATATTTTCCGACGTGGCCAGGATAGTCTTTTCGGGCGATTTTTTCCCTGGCGACTCCATCCATTCTGTCTATCTGAACTCGCGGAACGATTCCCGGATACTGACCGGCAAACCCTTCTTGAACAACTGTTGGAGCATGGCGGTTTTCCCGAGCCCCTGCTGACCGCGGACAGCACATTCACCGCGCGCTGGCGCAAAACCAGGCAGGAACTGGTCTTTCGCCAGGATATCCGGGAAATCGAACAGATCCGGGATATTACTCTGCTGGAATTATTCCGGGACCGCCTGGCGGAACGGGCCGGACAATTGCTGGTCCTTGCCAATGTGGCACGGGATCTTGAGATCGCCCCAAAAACCGCGGCAGCCTGGCTGGCGGTACTGGAGCGGAGTTACGTTGTGTTCACCATCACGCCGTACACCCGAAAAATATCCCGATCGTTGCTGAAAGCGCGGAAGACTTATTTTTACGATATCGGGGATGCGGAAACAGACGCCGGAGGGCGATTTGAAAATCTTGTGGCCGCGCACTTATTAAAAAGAATCCAGTTTCTCGAAGATAGTATGGGGCGCAAACTCAGCCTGCATTTCGTGCGTGACAAAGAAAAACGCGAAACGGATTTCCTTGTTGTTGAAAACAAACTACCGGTGCTCCTGCTGGAGGCAAAGTTGCAGCCCGATGATCCGAGAAATCTGCTCTATTTCAGCGAAAAACTGAGGCCCCGGCATACGATTTTGCTCGTGAAGGAAGGTCGCCAGAAAACGATGAAGGGGTATACCATCGTCCCGGCCGCGGAGTTTCTGGCCCGTCCATTTTCTGAGGAATTGTGGTAGTGCTTTTTTGCCTCGACGGGGAGCGCGACCATCCCCCATTCTGGCCTTACCGGTCCTGTTCATGGGGAAACGTACTTTTGTCTTTTTTATCATCCTCGGTCTTCCCGTTGGAGCGTCCTTTCTTTTCGCCGCGCCCGCCGAAATTTCCATCGTTCCCAATCGGATCTCGCTCGGTCCCGATCTTTATCTATTAAATAAGTCCGATTCAGAAAAAGGTCCCCGGGAGGTTTTCAGCCTGTCAGAGGAGCGCTGGACCCGTTCCGGTGTGGATGTTCCGGCGCTCGGATACGGACGATCCCCGCAGTGGTCGCGTCTGGCCCTGCGCAATCCCGGGCCCGCACCCCTCGTGCGCTGGCTTGAAATCGGCGTACCCTGGATGGACCGCGCGGAATTGTACCGCGCGGAAAACCTGGAAAGACCTCTTGCTGTCAGCGGAGATCTGCTGCCCTTCTCCACGCGGTCGCTCGATTATCGGAATGTGGCTTTTCGTTTAGAACTGGCCGCTGGCGAATCGGTCACGTATTATCTGCGGACGTACAACCAGGGAACGATGATTCTACCGCTGACGCTCTGGGAAAACGAACGTTTCGAGCGCGCGCGCACGATTGAACATACTTTGCTGGGGGTTTTTTACGGCGCGGGACTCATCATGGTCCTGTTCAATCTGTTTATTTTTTTCGCCGCGCGCGATCGGACCTATTTGTATTACGTTTTTTTTTTGGTCGCACTGCTGGCCTGGGCCTTTCACTTCAACGGCTTCCTGTTACAATTCGTCCTCCCGGACGCGCCTGAATTCCTGAACCGGACGTCGCTGCCGCTCGCTTTTTTGATGGTAATCGCCGGTCTTGGTTTTTCGCGTTCATTTCTGGGTACGCCTCGCAGCATGCCCCTCGGCGATCGTTTCATTTTCGCCTTTCAGTTGCTCCTCCTGCCTGGCATCCCGATCGGGTTCTGGAACTACCGCGTCGGTTCGATTCTCGTTTCGCTGACAGGAATTCTAATGCCGGCTGTATTGCTGAGCGTTTCGTTCGTGTTATTGAGGCGGGGAAATCGCACGGCGCGTTTTTTTCTGGTTGCCTGGTTTTCGGTGATTCTCTCGGCCTTCGGGGCTCCTTTGCGCAATCTCGCGCTCCTGCCTTCGGCCCTGGTCGACCACGCGCTGCAGATCGGTTTTTTCTTTCAGATGTTCCTGTTTTCGCTCGCGCTCGCGGATCGGATCAACGTGATGCGCCGGAGCGCGACGGTGGCGGAGAGCGAACTTTCGGAGTATCACGAGGCCTCCAGTCGCTTCGTGCCCGAGTTCGTTCGCTATCTGCACCGCGATCTCAGAGAGATTTCGCTCGGCCAGAGCGTTGACCTGACCCTGACCGTCATGTTCAGCGATATCCGCGCCTTCACGCGGCTTTCGGCCACCATGAACTCGGTCGAGCTATTGAAATTTCTGAACGCGTACTACGCGCGCCTGAACCCCGCCGTTGAAAATTTCGGTGGCTTCATCGATAAACACATCGGCGATTCCGTGCTCGCGGTGTTTCCCGAAAATCCCGACAGCGCCCTCATCGCCGCCGTGAACGCGATCTATGAACTGAACGGATACAATGAACAGCGTATCTCAAGCGGATATGTGCCAATCAAAACCTGCTTCGGCATTCACACCGGACCCGTCACCATCGGCACGGTGGGCAGCGTTCATCGTATGGAGACGACCGTCATCGGGGATACCGTAAACATCGCCTCGCGCGTGGAGCAGTTGAACAAAGATTTTTTTTCTTCCATACTCCTGACCCAGGCAAGTTACGATCTTTTGCACAAGCCGGGCGCTTTCGACATTCGCAAAGTGGCCGTCGTGCGCTTGCGCGGCAAACAGTCCCCGCTCACCCTGTTCGAATGTTTCGAGAATGATCCGCTCAAGCTCAAGGACGAAAAACACGCTTCGGGCGAACCGCTCCTGCGCGGTCTGGACCTCTTCCAGGCGGGCGATACCCGCGGCGCCCTCGACCTGTTCGAACGCGCCTCGCGCCTCTGTCCGGCGGACCCTGTGGCCCTGTATCATATCCAGCGCTGTCGCGCCGTCCTGGAAGGCAGCGAGGCGAATCCCACGGCGGGGGCGGCTGGCATCCTGATCGTGGACGATAATCCGGCGATTCTCGATTTATTGAATTTGCGGCTGCGCACGCGAAAATTAAAAGCGGACCTCTGTACCGGCCCGGCTGACGCGCTCGCGGCGATCGATCGAAATGAATATCATCTCGTGGTGGTGGATGTGCACCTGGGAGACGAAAGCGGCTTTGATTTGATCGAAAAAATCCGTCAGAAGGACAACACGCGTTACGCTCGCGTGCTTATCCTTTCCGCGGACGATACGCCCGAGACGGCCACACACGCGGCGCAGGCCGGCGTGGAATATTTTCTCAAGCCGCAGGACTTCGAACGTTTGCTGACCCGTATGGAAGCGCTCGAATCCCAGCGCGCCGGTCAATTTACCGCGTGACAGGATTATGGTAAAAACGAACAATTGATGCGCCCCACGGGTACGCGGGCCCCCTGTGCGGCCTTTTCTTAGCATGAGCCGCTCCGCTCCGGGACTCGTCAATGGAGCTTTTCTGGGAGAAACACAACTTTAAAGTTTTTCAAAACGAGGGAGCCGCCAAAAAATCTTCGATGAGCCCCATCGTAATTAAGGGAACGTTCGATTCCTTTTGTGTCGACGAAGCTTCCCCAATGTAATCGCCATGACCATAGGGCAGAATCGTGAGCCGTGCCTTTGGAATCATTCTTGAAAGCTCAACGGCATGTTCGAGCCTTCCCACATCGTGGTCGCCCATCAGAATTAAAGTCTCCGCTTTAATCGACCTGACATCGCTGTCGCTGATATCTTTGAAGTTGAGCATGCGTTCGCGAGCTTTATCGTGCATTACTTTAAGCTTCGCTGGATCAGAATTCACTTTTAGAAAAGCGTCCTTGAGCGGTTGGGGCATTTGCGAAAAATCGGACTTCTTTATGAAATCCCAGAGCTGAGGCGATGCGCCTGATCGCCTGGTTATAGAAGATGCGAAAATAAGTTTTCGTACTTTCTCGGGGTATTTGATCGCAACATGCATCGCAACACTCGCGCCGTTGCTGAAACCAAAAAGATCAGCATTCTCGACCTCAAGATATTTAAGCAGTGCGCCTACATCCTCAGCGGAAGTATCGAAACGCAACGGTTGATTTCGGTCAGTTGTACGCCCATGTGCCTGCTCCTCAATGGCGATGAGTCGATGGTTCTTTTCCAGAATGGGGATCACTTTCCCAAAGGTTGATTCAATCGTCGAACCTCCGCCATGGAGTAGAATAAGAGGGATGCCTCTCTCTTTTCCGTAGGTTTCATAGTAAATTTTGATTCCATTGATTGGCGCATAGCCCCTTGCATTTGGCTGTAAATCGTGCACACTCAACTTTTCACTTTCATTTTTCGTCGAATTCGCGCTAAACACTTTCTTTAAGGTTGAGCATCCCGATACGAACGCAAGGAGAGACGCAGAAAGAACAATTGTTCGAAAAATCATTTTAACCCTCCGCTCGTAAGAACAGACGAGAGAAGTTCATCGAGATTGTTGAGCATATCAAGCCAGCCGGCGTGGGCTCCAGTTTTACGCGCGAGTTTTTCCGAAACGTTCTGCTCAAGAACCAGTTCGGTTTTATTCGGGCCAAGTTCCTTGAGAGTGATGACAAGAGTCGTCCGGTGTGCCCAATCGGGATCGTGACCTACACTTGAGGGCATGGCTGGTTTCCCGCTTTCGTCTGCTATGATCATTGTCTGCATAATTCGTTCAGGCCGCTTTAGCTCTAAATATTCCCCGATCACCCAACATTCGCCAGAGGTAGGATTACTGATGCAGGAATGGAAAGATCCACCTTCTCGCACATCGCACTTCGTAAACTTGATGGTGCAGCCTTCTGGCGCATACCACTTCAAAAGATAGCGAGGGTTGACCCACCCCTCAAAGATCTGGTCTCTTGAATGGTTCAAAATTCTTCTGATGACGAGCTGAGGTTCAGTCGAACTTGACACTTCATTTTTTTGTTTTTGCATTTCGCTTACTCGCAATCGCATTTCTTTCATTCTTCATTTCATGGAGGAACGAATCGAGCCTGTCGATAGCACTTTCCCAGAATGCTCTGTGCTTGTTTACCCAGCTATCGACCTGACGAAATGGTTCGGCATTCAGCTCACAGATGTTCTGTCGACCGTCTTTGCGTTTCTTAATGAAATTTGCTTTTTCAAGGCAGGCAAGGTGCTTTGAGATTGCCTGCTGCGAAACTTCGAAGGGTTCCGCCAGGTCATTCACCGAAGCTGGCCCAATCATCAAACGATCAATGATGGCTCGCCTTGTCGGGTCGGCCAGGGCCGTAAAGGTAAGGCTTAGATTACCCACAACCATAAGGTTGTGAATTTGCTTCAAAACGTCAATCGGAAAAGTCTCGCGAAACTAATTTATTTTCGCCCGCCGCGCACAGAAAATCCCGCTCGCAATCGGCTCCGCTCCGCTGGTGCTCGCCGATTGGGGCTACCTCCTGT
>CAZVZS010000087.1:11538-17932 GCA_964631535.1 uncultured Leptospiraceae bacterium | reverse complement strand
TCACCGCCGCCCGCAACGGAACGTACGCCAGACTCGCCGGCATGGTGGAAGGCGGAGCGTATAATATCTTCAACGAATTCCGCAACTGGTACTGGGGCGGCGGCCAATTCGCCAAAGACGCGTTCAACAGTTATTCCGGGGCGAGTCAGCAGGCACTCAAACTGGTACAGGCACCCAAGTTCTGGCCGACGCAGATCATCGAAGGGGCGATCGGACTGGCGGGCAGCGCGATGACCAACGGCCGCGACAAACAGGCGATCGGACTGTGGATGGGAGCGGGCGGGAGCATCGCCGAGTTCGGGATGTTCCAGGGGATATACTATTCAGCCATCATGGCGATGGGCGTGCGCGATCAGATGAAACTCAAGTACGAGATCACGTTCGCGATCTGGGCGCCACTCATGAACGTGCCGCTCCCATTCGGAATCGCGCAATATCGCACGGCGCGAACGAAAATCGACGTGGCCTCGCTCGAACGCGACGTGGCCCAGCAGAACATGTGGCTGCTGTATGGACTGGCGGCCAGCACCGCCGAAACCGGCTCCATCCGCCGCGTGATGGGCGCGCAACGCGAATACGAAGATGCGCTGGCGGCCTTGTATTATTTCACCCGCATCCCCGATCAACAGACACTCAAAGACCGGATGATCGGATACGGTGACAATCAGAAGGACGACCCGAACGATCACCCGGGCGTGGCCCAGGGCGATATACCTGACTTATACAAACTGACCGAAGAAGATTTAGTATATCTCTTCGATCAGAACGCGAGCGGCGATCCACAGTATCAGAAACGCGACGGCAGCACGCAGACGCTCACCGACGAACAACGCAACGAGGCACTCGATATCACCGGGGTACGCGACGAAGTCGAATACCGCGATGCGTTCGGACGTAGATACGATCCGAAGACGATCCAGGACGGCCAGCCCGGTCCGCTTGAAGGCGGCTACTACTACAACGGCAACGAGGCCTGGACCAGACTGCGTTTTTTCCGCCACGACGGGAGCACGTATTACCGCTACGCGAAAGTAATCCCGGACGATGCCGGCCTGCACACGGTCTATAACATGGAGGAAGTGCTCAGAGCCGCCGTCCCGCACGGCCAGGCGATCCGCACCGACCGCTTCAATAAATACCAGGCGGCAGGCAACGCGATCGCGCAGAGTTTACAGGACCAGACGTTCGTATTCACCGAACGCGACCAGACGTACCAGAACCTGTTCGAACAGGCCGCCGGCCAGATCGAAGGCGGACGCGAGTTCACCGGCTATCAGATGACATACGACGACTACCGCAAAAACGCGAACGCCGTATATACGAACGAACTGACGCAAAGACAACAGGTCCAGGAAAAAGAATGGCAACTCCGCGAACAGGAACTCGTGGACCGATACAACGCCTGGGAAGCACGCGTGGCCACGATCATGGAACGCGGACGGCGCTCATGGGATGACAGTGAAAGTAGATTTTTGCAATCCTGGCGGCAGTGGGAACGCGACTTCGATCAAAAAGAAGCCGCCGGCAAAAAGAAATGGGACGAGGCCGTGGCTGATCATTTCAAGAAGAAAAACGAGTGGGAAACCGAAACGCGCGCCAAAGCGAGCGAGGCCACGATTGAAAAAGTACTCGGCGACCAGGTGCAGGCCCTCAACCGTCAGATCCGCGCGGCCGGGAGCACACTTTCCGAAAATATGCCCGCCCTCAATGAGCGGTCGCTGATCAACGCAGCCATCGAGAAGATGCGCAACGAAATGCCGTCGGGTGGCGAGAAACTCAAAGCGATTAACAGCGGAATCGAAAACTTCAACGTGGCGCTGAGTACGGCCGAACTGATCAAAGGCAACTTCCAGAACGAAGTGAATTCACTGGCGCAAGGATTCCGCGCGGAGATGAAAGCGCACCAGCAATCGATGAAGATCCTGGCGAATGTGAAAGTATTCGAACAATACCGCCAGATGATCGTGCAGTTTAAACAGCAGATCGAAGTCCAGAACCGTGCCGTGGCCAATCAAACGGCGGCGGCGGCGATGGCGCAGGGATACGTGAAACTGGGCGACACATTCGTCAAGAAGGGTGCTTCGTCCTCAGCATTCGGACTCGTGAACGCATATAAATGGTATGACGTCGACAGCGCGATGGACGAACGATTGAGTTCGTTCGGATTCACGCCGATGGACGGGGACGATCTCGTCGGCTTTCTGGAAAACAAAAACGAAGTCGAAGTGGAAGCGTACTTCTATACCCAGAAACTCGCGGTGCAGGCCGCGATCGAAGAGATCCAGGGACGCGGATCGAAAGAAGAACGCGAAACCAGCCGCGACGCGAAAGTGATCGGGCTCTTCAGCGCGTGGGTTGGATCACCGGAACAGAGTTCGATGCAGGGCCAGGAAGAACGACTGCTTGGCAACTCGTTCGACTCAAACCTCACCAATCGCGGATACGCGCTGGATATTCTCAACGCGGGCTTCGGCGAACTGGGCGCGATCGGTCCACGTCCGGGCGGCGCGGCGCTCGGCTTCTACCCGCAGCTCAAACACATGGGGAGCTACGTGGCCAAACAGGACGCGGCGGGCGTGGCGAAAGCGGGTGAGGTCGATCCGATCACCAATACCGTTAACGCCTTCAACCCGATGGTGATGATGGCCCAGTCGTTTGAAAACGTGGAGGTCGGCAGCAAAGTATACGGCCGCGACCGCGGCAAACTCGTCGGCGCGCAGGTGCTCAACATGGGCAAGCAGGCGCTGATCTCCGGCGGCCAGATCATGATGACCGCCGGTAACGCGATTCTCCCCGGCGCCGCCATCGCGGTGGGCGCGGCGATGATCGCCGTGGGTAATATGATCCAGGTCAACCCCACCACCGGCGAATCGAGTTTCCGCATGACCGATCAGGCCGCGATCAGCACGGCCACTTCGCTCGTGGGCGCGATTCCCGGCGTGGGGCCGGTGGCCAGCGCGGCCCTCGCCGCCGGGGTGGCTGTGCTCAACTCGGGCATGGAATACGGCGAGGACGGCCAGTCGCGCGGCTGGAAGATGAACGCGCAGAAGTTCGAGAAGGGCGCGGCTGGCATCGCCGTTTCCGCGATCGGCGCCGGACTGGGCGCGGAAATGGGCGGCGCGATGGGCGGGGGCAAACTGGCCACCGCCGTCGGCAGCGCGGTCGGTTCGACCTTCGCGCAGGAAACCTATCAATATTCGATGGGCAACCGCCAGCTCAACACCGATCCCACGCGCGTCATCGCCAGTTTCGGTTCCATCGCCAACAGCTACGTCGGCTTCATGAACGAGGAGAAAAAGGGACTCGCCGATAACGCCAACTACAAATGGAAATCGTCCACGGCCGGACTCGGCGTCGGCGAGCGCTTCGCCATGGGCGCGGTGACGAGCGTGGCCGGACAGCTTTCGCCTTTCGCGAAGCTGGGGCTGCACGCATACGAAGGTATCACGGGCAACGAAGTGCTCGCGCGGCAACCGGAGAAGTCGGAGTCGGACAAAAAGAATGACGAAGACCAGAAACGCAGAGCCGCAGGCGTACTCCAGGGTGCGGCCGTGGCCGAGGACAGACGCTCCTTTCTCACCAAACTGGTGCTCGGCGGTGCAGGCGCGCTGGGAGTCGATACCGACAAGCTCGGCAACTGGCTGGAGCGGGATCGTTTCGTCGCCACGAGCGTCATCCGCGGCGAGGGTCTGACGGCGGCACAGGCGGCGCTCAGGGCGAACCCGAAAAATCCAGCGGAGGCGCGCAAGCTTCTGATCGCGGCGGGCTATTCGGACGCCGAACTCGATGCGACCATCAAGGCCAACACGCCAAGCCTCAACGTGGCCCAGGCGACGAACACGCTTTCGGCGGGAACGCTCGCGCTGGGCAAGGGCGCCGGACGCTGGAACGAACTGTTCAACAAACTCAAAGAGAGCGCGGACGCACAGGGTAACATAACACCGGCCGCCTTTCAGGCCGCCCTGGAGTCCGAAGGAGTGACCCAGGAAGTTCTCGATAGCCCCGCGTTCAAACGCAGCCTGGGTTATCTCCAGAACGAACAGGCCAACGCCAGTAAACCCAAACAGAGCACGGCAGCGGCACAGATGGCGCAAACCCCGGCCACGCGGACGACGAACAAACCCGCCGAACCGGGTCTGTTTCGTAGAGGCCTCAGCTTCCTTGACGAAAATCTCGGAACGAACCTCAACGAACGCGTCAGCAACGCGCAGACCGCCTGGAACAACCGCAATGCGGGGGGCGGTGAACATTTATTCATCAAGAACGATTTGATTCAAGGACTCGGCGGGGCATTCGATGGATTCACCGGAGCGACCAATATCAGCGGCGCGGCCATGGACCAGTACAACAAATACGGACTGACCAACACCGACCGCGCGATTTCGCCGTATGCGCATCAGGCCATGAACGTGGCCCAGACCGTCGTCAACCAGCACGTGGCGGCTTTCAACCCCGCCTACACCGCCGTTAACGACGCCGCCGCATGGACCCAGAACCGTCTGGCGAACATGGACTGGAAGGACGCTGGCTGGAACGCGTTACGCATGGCCGGAGGCGCGTTACAGGTGTATGCGGGCGGTGGTGTCATCGCTGCCGGAGCCGCCGGCTGTGCGACCGTTGTCGGTTGTATTCTTGGAGCGCCCGCCATGGCGGTCGGCGCTTTCATGGTCGCCAACGGTGCTGCTGATGTGGCCGCGGGCGGGTACAATATCGGTCAGAATTTCATGGGTAACCAAAAAGACCGACTGGGCGGCAACTTCGAGGAAATCTACAAACGGACTACAAACATGAAGCCGGGCGAAGAAGTGCCAACCTGGGTCAAGGTCGCGGACATTGGCGCGGGCATGGTCGGCAGTTTCAGCGGGCTGGCGAGAGGCGGGATGGCCATCGCACGTGGCGCGGGGTCGTTTACGAAGGGACTGACCAATCTGATTACGCATGGCGGGGATGATATTGCGCGCGGAATGGCAAAAATTAGCGATAATGTCGTCGCTGGCTTGACAAAAGCGCGCACTTATGAGCGCTCTCTTGCTCAGACTGGTAGCGGAATTAATTCTGGATATGCGGATGAGGCTTACGACCTGATTCGTGCAAGTTCTGACGACGTGGCCAAAATAGCCGAAAATACCGGATTCAAACCGGCAAATATTCAAAAGATCAAGGATCATTTGTTCAAAAATGAACACCTGCTGGACAGATACGTGAAGCAGGGCATTCCTGCGGAAATGGCGCGATTTGACAGTGACCTGGCTACGGCTAATGCTTGGAAGCGCCTATCCAGCGGGAATCACCTGCTTGACGATATTAAGCTTCTGAAACATGAGATCGCGGAAGCATGGTTTATGCGTCGTCACGGTCCAGCTTATTCGGCTGCGCATGATGCTGCATCCAAACTTTTTCCGGCACCGAATTGGTAGGAGTAAAGGACATGAAGGTTGTAAAAGATCAAGGAATGTACAAGGCAGCCCGCATTACAGGTCCTTCGCATAATTTGCTTTGTATTGAGTTTCAGAATATTAGGGCAGATGCGCTCGTGTTTGAAATACTTGGCCCGAAAAATTCTAAGTTTGAGGCAGCAAAACAAGAAATTATTGAAGCCATTCAAAATAGTATCGAGATAACTAACCAAAGACTCGGTACGCATCTACTGGCGCGAAGGATTCAGGTCATGGCTGATGATACAATAGATATAGAAGCATACAAAATTTTAGCTGAAGTTATCATGGAAGCAGCAAAAGAAGATATGAAATCTCAAACGCTCTCCTAAAATGTTTTAGAGCCTGTACCGTCTAAAAACAATACGCGGCCCCGAAATTTCCCGCCCGCGAATCGCGCGGGGTCCGACGACGCGAGTTTCAGCGGGCGATCATAGTTTACCAACTCCTTCCCGGGAGTTTCGTGCTCCGCAATAACGAAACAACAACGCCAGCCCGCAAACCCGAACCGACATACCAGAACACCGGAGCGCGAATCTCCCGGGAAAAAACGGGGACGGTAACACTGAGAACAATGCTACAGCCGATCGCAAAACACGAACAAAACACCATCCGAACGAAAAAGTGCCTGAAAAAGACAATCTCCCGGAAAAAAAGAAATTCCCATAAATTCGCGGGAACGCGAAACTGTCGCGTTTTGCGAAGGTTCCGCCCGAGCCCGGACCGGCTCCGAAAAAGCGGAACCCAGGGGAACTGACCTGGAACACGGTCCGGCAACCCCGGAACACGAGGGAGTAGGCCAGGAACAAGGCCCGGCAACCCCGGAACAAGAGTGGGGAGGCCAGGAACAAGACCTGGCTCCTACCGGAACACGAGTAAGGAAGCCCGGAACAAGACCCGGCAGCCACCGGAACACGAGGCAGGAGGCCAGGAACATCACCCGGCAGCCTCCGGAACAA
>CAZVZS010000087.1:0-11438 GCA_964631535.1 uncultured Leptospiraceae bacterium | reverse complement strand
CCACCGGAACACGAGGCAGGAGGCCAGGAACATCACCCGGCAGCCTCCGGAACAACAGGGAGGAGGTCCGGAACAGCGCCCGGAACCCCCGGAACACGACCCGGAGTCCTGCCTCCGGGATGTTCCGAAACAGCGTGTAAATGTTTGAACTAAACAGGAGCGATCAATCATGCCAACCCGTCCCGTAAAAATTGGAAACATCCTGGCTCAGGCCCAGCTGCTCATTGAAGGCGCACAGAATAACCAGAGTATCCTGGATGCCCTTGCCCCTTTTAACTACGGACCGCCCCGTCTGCAGGAATTACACACCCTGCTTACCGAAGCGCGCACTCTGTCAGCGGAGAAAAACGCCCGGTACGGCAAGCAAGAGGCGACCACCGCCGAAGTCGAGGAGCTTCGGGGCCAGGCCGACGCCGTGTACAAGATTGCCCGCCGCCTGGCCCGGATCGCCCTGGATGAAAATGTGGATGCGCGGACCGCTCTGCAACTGGCGGGACCACGACCGAAAAGTCTGCCGGGCTACATTCACCAGGCGCGCAGCTTCTACGAAAACCTCCTCAAAAGCGAAGCCCACCTGAAACAAATGGCGAACTTCGGTTATACGCGCGAAAAACTCCAGGCGGAACAAAAACTCGTGGAAACCCTCGCCGCTCTGGACGTGGCGCAGGAAGAGAAAAAAGGCGAAGCGCGCGGCGGCACGAAAACCCGCGACGAAAAACTGGATCAACTGGGCGTTGAGATTTCAAAACTAAAGGCTGTAGCCCGCATTGCCCTTGAAGGGCGTAAGCCCGATCTGGTGAAGCTGGGACTCGACCGGGCGGAAGGAACGCGTGACAGCGGCCCGGAGGAGGAGCCACCTGTTCCGGGGAGTTGAACACCAGCCCCGGGCGGCCTGATCCCCTTTCAAAGAAACCCGGCGTGAGCCGGGTTTCCGATTATTGCCCTATGAAGGCCGTTTCAAATTATCTGACTCTTAGCTATCTTCTGAATCGGTTTCCTTTAAGTCCAGAATGGCATCGATCAAAGCCTGGGGTTTAACCTTTGGACGATTATCAATGTGCCCATGATATCTTTGCTGGTCAGGGCCCCAGTCAAAGTATAATCCACAATTCCTTTTTTTCAAAAGCTCTGCCTGCGCTTGATCAACCGTAAGCTTGATTTCGCATAGGGGACGGGGCTGTTTTTGGCGAACCAATTTCGCAAAAACTACTAATTTATACTGCCCCATTAAGAATTGGAATACAGAACCATCTTTTGGTAAAAGAAAATGATGATCTAAGGTTACGCCCTCTCGGGATACAAATAGACCACTACCCCTAAACAGCTCCCCTCTTTTGCCATATACCCAGATGTTAAAGTTTTGCCGAGTCTCTTCGCGCTTAACGCTCAAATGGAGACTTTCTACCACTGTGCCCCGTGGAGCTGTACTGTATAGAAGGGTGCGGATATATATCTTATTATCTTGTGACTCAAAGCTTGAGCCATCCGGGCCGAAAAAAACCACCGTTGGCTGAGTCATTCGGAGTTCACCTCTTTGAAAAAGAGAACGCCAGGCAACCAATGCCGAAATCGAAAGCGAGACAATCGAAATGGAAATGCTAATTAAATCAGTCACAAATTCTCATCGTAAACGCAGGACATAGTGTGTCAAGGTCATTTGTGCTTGGCAATGGCACATCAGACTATACCCGCCGTACTGGTAATGCCGGCGAGTGACTGGAACATTAGGCGCCCCATCCCCGGCTTGAATCCGCCTCTCAGGACACAGCTTTCGCCAGGTGAATCTCAGGCGAACACGGCCCGTCCACTCCAAACGCGAACGAAACGGTACAGGACCCAAAAATTTGCGCAAGAGATTTTTACGTAAAAAAGAAAATAACCGCCCGAGAACGAAAACTTATTTCCCTTCAAAGAAACCCGGCCCGAGGGCCGTGCCCCGGAGCCGGGTTTCTCCAATTTTCGTACCCCAAATCACGGCCAGCCCCCACCATCCCGTGGGGTATTGATGCCCATGTATTCCACGATGGCCAGGTAGCCTTCAAAGGACACATCCTCCTTCAGGCACCACTCCGCGGCACACAGGCGATCCCCAAGCAGCTCACAGACTTCAAAGGGCCGCTTAAACCAGTCTTCCCGGTCATAGACATGCGTATTCTTTTCAACGTGGCTGATGACGCCGTGGATCAACGCGACCGAACCCACGACGACCTCATCGACCAAATCATCATCCGGGTCTGTAATATCTCTTCTGCTCATGCCCGACCTCCCCGGAATTTGCGAAAATCACGCACGCGAAAGCCATCCGCATCCGCGAGTTCAAGAAACTCCTCAAAACATTTATTCTCTTTCAAGACTAGCTCCGCGGCGGCGAGCCTCCACGCCAGATGGTTCACCATTGGTTTAGGGATTGTACCCAGCGGCGTTCCCGTCACGACAGCACACTCCCGTACAATCTCCCGCGATAGCGACTCCAGCACGACGGCCGGATCACCCGCACGTTTTAATTTCAACTTCGCTTCCAGTTCCGCGATACGCGAATCAATCTCTATTGCATCCATAACGAAAACCTCCGCACACATTTTTCGTACGGCAGTACGATCTTTTAAATCCGTCAACAAAAAGCGAAACATCCGTGAAGTTTTTTCGTGTACAACTTTCAACGCGGAACCCGCGCGGAGCGCGACGCGCGAAAGCCGCGATACAATGAGCAACGCCGCGTTAGCGATTGAGCGAGCCGGCGAGCGAAAGCGCGGCGGTCCGACGGCGAAGGAACAGAATTACGGACCGCAACGCCCTGCGAAAACGAAAACAGATCCGACTGTGGCAACATATCCAGCGACAAGCGCCATCCGGAGCGAGCAGGAGTGCGAGCGGTCTGCCCATCGAGCCCATGGATGGGCGATATGGGCAGACCCGGATGTGCGCGCAGCGCCCGCGCATCCCCGATCAACAGACACTCAAAGACCGGATGATCGGATACGGCGACAATCAAAAGGACGACCCCAACGATCACCCGGGCGTGGCACGCGGTCAGATTCCGGACCTCTATAAACTGACTGAAGAAGATTTAGTATACCTGTTCGATCAAAATGCCGCCGGCGATCCACAGTATCAGAAACGCGATGGCAGCGCACAAACGCTCACCGACGAACAACGCAACGAAGCACTGGATATCACTGACGTGCGCGAGGAAGTCGAATACCGCGACGCGTTCGGACGTAGATACGATCCGAAGACCACACAGGACGGACAACCAGGCCCGCTCGAAGGCGGTTACTACTACAACGGCGACCAGGCCTGGACGCGACTGCGCTACTTCGCTCACGACGGAAGCACGCGTTACCGCTATGCGAAAGTCATCGCTGAAGACGCCGGCCTGCACACGGTCTATAACATGGAGGAAGTGTTGAAGGCCGCCGTCCCGCACGGCCAGGCGATCCGCACCGACCGCTTCAACAAATACCAGGCGGCCGGCAACGCGATCGCGCAGAGTTTACAGGACCAGACGTTCGTATTCACCGAACGCGACCAGACCTATCAGAACCTGTTCGAACAGGCCGCGGGCCAGATCGAGGGCGGCCGCGAGTTCACCGGCTACCAGATGACATACGACGACTACCGCAAGAACGCGGACGCAGTCTATGCCAATGAACTCACGCAGCGCCAGGCGGTGCAGGAAAAAGAATGGGCCCTGAGGGAACAGGAACTCGTTGACCGCTACAACGCCTGGGAAGCACGCATCGCGACGATCATGGAACGCGGACGCCGCTCATGGGACGATAGCGAAAGCAGATTCTTACAATCATGGCGACAATGGGAACGCGACTTCGATCAGAAAGAAGCCGAAGGCAAGAAAAAATGGGACGAGGCGATCGCGGATCATTTCAAAAAGAAGAACGAATGGGAAACCGAAACGCGCGCGAAAGCAAGCGAGGCGACGATTGAAAAAGTACTCGGTGACCAGGTGCAGGCACTCAACCGCCAGATCCGCGCGGCGGGCAGCACCCTGGCCCAGAACATGCCCGCCCTTAACGAACAGGGCCTGATCAACGACGCCATCCAGAAAATGCGGAACGAGATGCCATCGGGCGGCGAGAAACTCAAAGCGATCAACGCGGGCATCGCGAACTTCAACGTCGCGCTCAGCACCGCCGAACTCATCAAAGGCAACTTCCAGAATGAAGTGAACAGCCTTGCGCAGGGATTCCGCGCGGAGATGAAAGCGCACCAGCAGAGCATGAAGATCCTGGCGAACGTCAAGGTATTCGAACAATACCGCCAGATGATCGTGCAGTTCAAACAGCAGATCGAGGTCCAGAACCGCGCCGTGGCCAATCAGACCGCGGCGGCGGCGATGGCCCAGGGATACGTAAAACTGGGCGATACCTTCGTCAAAAAGGGCCAGACCTCCAGTGCTCTGGGATTCGTCAACGCATACAAATGGTATGACGTCGACAGCGCGATGGACGAACGCCTTAGTTCGTTCAACTTCACGCCGATGGACGGCGACGAGCTCGTAGGCTTTCTTGAAAACAAAAACGAAGTGGAAGTGGAAGCATACTTCTACACTCAGAAACTGGCGGTGCAGGCGGCGATCCAGGAAATTCAGGGACGCGGAACCAAAGAAGAACGTGAAACCAGTCGCGACGCGAAAGTGATCGGGCTCTTCAGCGCGTGGGTGGGATCGCCCGAGAAAGATCAGACCCAGGGACACAGCGACCGCCTGCTCGGTGGCAGCTTCGATTCAAATCTACAGGCACGCAGCTTCGGCGTAGATATACTCCAGGCTGGCTTCGGCGAACTGGGCGCGATCGGCCAACGACCGGGTGGAGCCGCGCTCGGCTTCTATCCCCAGCTCAAACACATGGGCGGCTACGTGGCGAAGGCCGACGCCCAGGGCAAAGCCGACATGGTCGGTACCATCGACCCGGTTTCCAATCTGATCAACCAGTTCAATCCCGCGATGATGGTGGCGAACGCCGCGTATAACATCGAGACCAACGCCACGTTCAAGGGCTACGACCGCAAACAGATGATCATCGGCGAAATGGGCAAGGCCGTGGTCGGCGCGGCCAAGACCGCGGTGAAGGTCGTCACGGGCGCGCTCACCAACGCCCTCATGGCGGTCGGGTCGATCGTGGGACCGGCGGGCACCGTGGCCGGAGCGGCGATCGGTGTGGGCATCGCGCTCGTCGCCAATACAGTCGTGGAGGGCATTGAGATCGACGAACAGGGACGCGGCGGATTCCGCATG
Organism: uncultured Leptospiraceae bacterium; assembly: GCA_964631535.1. Lineage (GTDB taxonomy): Bacteria > Spirochaetota > Leptospiria > Leptospirales > Leptonemataceae > CAZVZS01. Next base: position 6,184 of record CAZVZS010000087.1, on the reverse strand, counting down.
AACGCGCAGAAATGGGCGACTGTTATCGCCTCTTCGCTGGCCACGGCGATCCCGGGAAGTTTTATCTGGGCCGTGGCCGCGCAGGCCGCGCTCACCATCGCGCAGGCCGGCTTCGATTATGATGAAAAGGGCAACCAGAAAGGCGGCTGGAAGATGACCGGCGAGAAATGGGATCGGGTCGGCGCCGACATCGCGATCAACGCCGCGTCCTCGTATGCCATGGGCGGGATGGACGGCAAAGGCGGCATCGGCGGCGCCATCAAAGGCGCCGGCATTGGCGGGGCGGCCGGCGGTCTGCTATCCAGCGTGGCTTCGAGCGGTATCGCCACCATGGCCGCGTATGGCCGCATGCAGATCACAGGCAGCGAACGCGACCGCGCGGCGTACATCGCCATGGGCGAAGTTGGTATGGAACGTCTTGGCGGACTGGCCATGAGCACGTACGAAGCGGAGACGGGTACGCTCGGGAAGTTCGGGTCGGATCTGGTTTATAAATCCGATACAGGCAAAGAAATCCTCAAGACCAAAATCGAAACGATGCAGGCCAACAAACAGAGTCCGCTGGCGATTGCCAATGAATTGCTCAAACACAATATCGACCTGAACCAGGTCAAAGGCGGCAAAGAAATCGGAATGAATGCCGCACGCGAAGCGCAGCGAAACAATGGCAAGGAGCAGGCACGGCAAATTCTGGCCGGACTCGGCTACCGGCGCGAGGATCAGGATAAACAGTTTCAACAGTTCGAACTGGAGGATAAACGCACGGCCGCTCTGGGAAACCTGACCGATTTAATGCAAAAGAACGCCAATCGTACGCCCGATCGAAAATTCGTGGCTGATTTGCGGGCGCAGATCAAAACGCTGGAGACCCTGGGGCTCAATACAAAAGCTCTTACGGACCAGGCCAACGATATTGAACGCGCCCTCAATCAACCCGCACAACGCACCCAGACGCAGCAAACAGCGCCCGCTCAAACCCAGGGTGGCAGGGGCGACTGGCGCGTCATTCGGAACGGTTTCATCCCGGCAACCGGCTGGGCCGACAAGGGTTTGCGATATATCGGGGTCGATTCGAATATTCAGGGCACGCTCACGGACGCTTACAACCAGAGCCAGCTCACGCAGAAGATCGACATTTCCGCCACGGCCACCTACAACAACGTCAAGACCAATGCCACGAACATGGTTAATAATCTCAAAGTTCAGGCGGCCCAACTGCAACAGGCGGTAACCGGACTGGCGTCGAGCGTGGTTAATCTGAACGCGCAGGGCGCAATGGACTCAATCGTGCAGGGTGGAAAGGCGATCGGCACCGCGTACGTTCAACCGCTCATTTTCGGCGCGACAACCATCAACCAGGCGCAGGTCCTTTCGGTACGCACCATGCAGCACACGCTTACGGCCGCCGGGCAGCAACTCAATGCATGGAGCGTCGACCAGAATGGAAAGCCCGGTGCGTGGCGCGAATGGTGGGAACCCAAACTTAAAGCCGCCAATGATACGATGGCTGAATGGAAAAAAGCCGGACAGGAAAAACTCGTGGAGTGGAATAAACAGGCCAACGCGATTTCGCCGACCCTCGGTAGTTTAAGCGAAGCCCCCCTGCTCTACGCGGGCTACGGCATGGGTCTGTTACACGGCGCGGGCAAGCTCGTCACCGGCCTCGGCGAACTGGTCGCCAATCCCGCCGGTACCCTCGGCGCGCTCGCGACGCTGGGCGGCAAAGCCTACGGCATGGCTGGCGACTTAATGGAGGGCAAACCATCCAGTGACGCTGGCGCTTTAGCTGACTGGCTCGGTAAAAAATGGGACGATCTGTCCAACTGGGCCGGTCAGGCCACCATGTCAGGACCCGAGGGCTTCAAGGCCAGGCTGCAGGGCGCCGATTTCGTCGGACAGGCCGCCTTCGAAGTCGCATCGACCGTGGTGCCGGTTTCCAAGCTCGGACTGGTTGCGAAACTTGGTTCCGCAGGGAGAGCGACTCTGGCTGCGGTCAAGGGATCAAGGCTTGGGCAGGCTATTGGCAAGGTTACGCAGACTCTTGGGAAAGTCGTTGACGTTACTGGCGATTTCATGCGAAATACCCTCAACAAGGTTGATGAATTATTTTCCAATCGAATGCGGCAAATTGCCTCCGACGGCGGTAAACCTCCTGCCTATAGATTTCCTGAAGCAATTGATTACCGACATGCAACTGAACCACGGGTGCTAAAGTACCTGGATCAGATGAAAGCAACTTCCGATGGTGTCATTCCTATTAAATATAGTGACCTGAAAAATAGTGGTGGCCTCAAGACTCTTTTTGAAGATATGAAACAAATCCAACAGGCGGCGAAAAGGGAAGTTTCATTCGTAAAGATCGAAGGCGGCCAATATCGAATGAAATTGGGCGAAGCAATTAATTCTGGGTTTCTGCCCCAAGGTACGAATAAATTAATTGCACATACTCATCCTCCTGGCGGTTTACAAAATATTCTATCCGGGCCTGACATAGCCCAAGTCTGGAATATGCGACAAAAATCGACATGGCTACTTCCTGCAGGGGCCGAGACGATTCATTTTGGCGGACTAAGGAATATCGACAATCTGGACAGACTTTTGCAAAAGGCCGCTGCAAATGGAGATATCAGTGACCAACTTCGCTTAATGCAAAAGATTATCGCTAATCAAAAACAAATTCGCAGACTTCATTGAGGGGGGAATATTATGCCAAGCCTTGAACATGCTGACTGGGATAGTACGGAAGGCAGAAAAAGAATATATTTCAAATTCGCGAGAGAGGAACTGGTTCCGAATGATAAGGTATTTCATGATTTTGAACTTTTTATTCTGGTCGCAGGAGGGTTGAATTATGCATTCCTCTATAACCAAGGTAGTATGCTTAAATTCTGCGTTTTTGAAAAAAATGGCACAAAACCTATCAAAACCGGAGAAATTCGCGACGAAGGAGTTATAAAAAGAGTTATGGAGCAAAAAAAACATCTCGGAAAAAACATTGGTGGAATAATTGACAATGCGACGGAAATCTTCTTCTATTTGAAGGAAAAGGATACTTTTCAGAGCTTAAGCCTTCTTGACAAAGAAACGTACGCCGTCATCGATGAATTAATTGAGATTGCGAATTAGGCAAAAAGCGCACTATTAAAAACAGCGGTAAATTTCAGCGAAGTTGTCGCCTGTACTGTACCGACTAAAAACGATGCGGCTCCGAAATTCCCCGCCCGCGAATCTCGCGGCGTCCGACGACGCGAGTTTCAGCGAATGATCATAGTTTACCAACCTGTACCCACCAAAAACCCCATCTGCCGCACCTCAAGCAGCGTCCAACCTCCAGAAAACATGATGAAGCCCGCGCACGCGGAGTAAGGCGAGGGACTGTACGATATTCTGTGTGGGACCACCCTCCCACCCGGGGCCGGCCGGTGTCCCGGCCCACCAACTCCAGAGCGAACCCTCAAACGGGGACTCAATCATTCCCACAAAATCCAGCTCAGCATGGCCTATGCCCCGGTGGACAAGATCAATCGCGACTACGAGGGCAAAATCGCCTTCGACAAATGGACGCTTCGCATCGATCAGGGCTCAGATGAACGACGCGGCGATTCTCAGCAGCCACGAGTTCTCTCGCGGGTGCTTGCTGGTTTTTTCTGAGATGGGGAAATGAGCGGACACCTCGCCTTTGATATTTTTCGAGATCGCTTGCAAAAATATTCGAGTGCCAGTACTCTGGCGATCTGAATAAAAGCGATGCGATCGGGAAAAGTCCGCGGTGACTCGAACTTGCGGCGAACCGAGACCGTGACTTCGACCTCGACCTCGACACCGATTTTTTTCAGTCGCGCGATGATGGTCGGGACCTGCGCCCGAGCCAAATCCACCGTCCAGCCGGACAAGTATTTCCGCCTCCGGGAATGCGTTTCTTAATTTCCGGAAAACACGCCTGAGAAAGCCGATGTTTCCGCGAAAGGCTGGCGCGTTTCCGGGCCGTAGCACGGCCGCGAAAAGATACTGGTCGGGCCCGTCATCGAAGCTCATAAAACCGAGCAAGGGCAGATAGCAGTATGAATGGTAGTAGCAACTGAAAAGAGTTAACTCCTGCTGGCCGTGGGTCGCATCGTCAGCAGGGTCCTTCAAGCGTGATACGCAAGGCCTTTCCTTTCAACCGTACGCGGCCCGATGATTTTTTCTGCCAGCGCATCGGCCATGCGGAAGAGGTCCGTCGTACGCGGTGCATTTTCAAAGCGACACAGCATCGACTGGGAGGCGAGCGCGGGAGCCGTCTTTGCGCCCCGCCCCGCGAGCAATTTGTGAATCGGATCGTCAGCCAGATGGCCGGCATCGTTCCCGATAGCGTAGATTTTCTGGCACAGCATTTCTTCCAGTGTGTGTCGGATTTTCCCCGGAGCGCGATAATCCGGAATCGCCGCGCTCAAATGGCCCGGGACCGGAGGCATGAATTAAGTAAACCGAGTCTTGAGATGTGAAGGGAGCGATAAAGTACGGGATTATTGGGGTTTTTCGGGGAAATTCTGACTTTTACGAAGAGGGTATTGCGTACGGTCCCGCGGATATTTTTTTTGGATGTACGGAAGCCAGATTTTTTTTCCCTGGTTTTTTCTTGCCATCGCCGTTGGCCGGGCTTTCTCTGCCTCTGAACAACTCAGATCCAATGATTATCCCAGGTTCAAAAATAAAAATGGTTCAAGCCGGTTTTCGTGAACTCCTTCCACTGCGGAAAATGTTTTGAAATCAAAACTCACGTTACGAAGCCTGGGTCTGCTGGTCCTCGTATTTTTTTCAGCGTATGCGCTGGCGAGATCGCGGGGGACCTACAGCACAACCGGTGTCGGTTTGTACCTTCTTACACTCTGCCTGGGTCTTTTCGTAATATTCCGGTTCACCAAACTCGGCGCGAAGTTTTTACCTTTGCTTGCGGGAAAAATCGCGATCTTTGCCCTCTTCTGGGTCCATCTGCAACTTCAGCCCGAATCGTTCCGAATTCTTTATCCTGAGGACGTCGGTCTGTTGTATTCCATGTCCAGTTGGGTCGCGATCCTGCCTTTCGCCGGGCTTGTCATTTTTTTATTTCTTTTGGAACGTATTCCTACCTGGTTTGCCTGGATATTTATCAGCGCGATCTTCGCTCTTCTGCTTGTTCCCCTGGTTATGGTCATTCCCGTTTCACCGAAACCTTATATCGACGTCTGGTATATTTACCAGGAGGCGTCCGGGCAATTATTAGCCGGGTTGAATCCATACACCACCGAATATACAAATCTGTACCCCGACTCACCGCGCTATCCCGAAGGCAAGGCGGATATTTACGCCTATCCTCCGTTGACCATTTTCGCGAATCTAATCGGCTATCTGTTCGGGGATGTTCGCTGGGGTATGCTCGGGTGCCACTTCCTGGGTTCTCTATTAATATTCGCTACCGGAGTTCGCGGGAAATTGCCGGTTATTGAAGCTTTTGCGATTGCGGGTATGGCGCTTGCCGTTCCCTTCAATCATTTCGTCATCGAACAATCCTGGAACGAACCCTACATTGTGCTCGCCCTGGCCTGTTTCGTTTTTTTAATGCGCGAAGGCAGAACAAACCCCGCCCTCATCGCCGCCGGATTCGCGATCGCACTCAAACAAACCATGATTCTGTTTTTGCCTTTTTTTCTGTTCCACTGGCGCAAATGGGATTTAAAAAAATTGATTCTATTCGGCGGACTCTCGGCCATCACGTATGGCTCTTTCGCTCTGCTGGATTTTTCCGCAATGTATCACGATATCGTCATACATTTTCGGCAAACGCCCTTCCGTCCTGATTCGCTTTCGATTCTGGCTTATCTGCATAATGAGGGGTTCGTCACGTTCGACGCGCCACCAAATTCGATTTCTTTTTTCATCCTGATTGGTGGAATCCTTGGCGGATCGTTCTGCATCTGGAAGGCCGGTCCGGGCGATCCTTTCGCACCCCAGCGACTCAGTTTTTTCCTGCTGGTTTTCGCCGTCGTATATTTAATTTTCGTTCTGGGCGGAAAGCAGGCTTTTACCAATTATTTCTATTTATTTCATATAGTCCTGGTGCTGGCCTTCCTGTTCGCGAGGCTCGCGGATACGGAGAAACAAACGGTAGGCTAGCCCGGATTATGCATGAAACGAAAATATGATGCGCCCCACAGGCATACGCAGG
>CAZVZS010000086.1:14947-18277 GCA_964631535.1 uncultured Leptospiraceae bacterium | reverse complement strand
ACCTGTTCCACGACCGACAACTCCTCCGGGTTCGACTTTTGTCCTGCTGGGCGCAAAATACCCTCCAGGCCTGTTTTCCCGGGAAAATTTTCGGCGACTAACAACTCGCTCCCTATGGGTCGCGAGTTGGGTTCGAATCCTGCTGGGCGCACACTGTTATGAAAAACCAGCCCGGGATTCGAACCATGCGGGTCGCGATGCGGGAAAAAAACTGCCGCTGAAGCGCCAGTTTCCATCGTAAGGCCAGTCCGGTGGTTCACGAATATCAGGGGACGCGAGTCCTGCCCCATGGACCACCGTTCCCGGGCTCAGGCCATTTTATCTTGCCGGATAACTCAAGACATAACGACCAGCCGAATCTTTTTCCCAGCGCAATTGTTCTTCAATTGCTTCCTCGCCGCTGGTATAGTCAAGCAGCCAGAGGTTTTTTCCCCGATTCAGAATTCTTTCAATGCCGCGCGACGTCGTGATATCGATCATCTTGAGGGTGAGAGTATTATGAGCCGGACGGTCCTCGCCGCGCACGATAACGGTTTTCAGATCGGGTGAAATGCCGATCATGTCGCCTTCAATGGCTGGAAATTGTATCGTTGCGCCTGTTTCAAGAATTGTCACCTGGTTCGACCATACCAGGTATCTCCCGCCGCCGGAAAAGACCCCCTGTTTGAATTGCTGGATGGAACCGAGCCCGTTCACGCGCGGTATCGGCACAAAAATCGGCTTATCATGATTCAATTGAAAGCGCCAGATGTCATCATGCAGGAGGGCAACAAAAACCTGCGCTTCCGGGTTGCGGCTCGCTCGACAGCCGCCTACTTTATTGGTTTTAAAACCATCCGGGATAAAGGGCCTGTTCTCAAATTCTAATTCCCACCAGTAATTGTTTACCTGTTTGCGCTGAACCAATTCGCTGCAGGCGAGTCTTCCGCGTTCGATACGCTGGATCCTTTCAGCGGGAGTGCTACCGCAGTGAAGCGATAACAGAACACAAAAAAAGGCCAGACCGGCGAGAAACTTTGCATGTGCGGTCAGGAAAGGCATTCGCCAGAGAACAATTGCCTGGTCCTCTTGTCGAAGTGATTTTTTGCGACAGGAAAGGCCCTCCGGGATTCGGTAAATGTGATTGACGGCACTCCTTCGATGGCGCGAAAATTCCGCAGGCAATATGCGGAGATATTCTTTGAATCGCTATTTATCCCCTGTGGCGCCTGTAGTCGCGAGCTGGTTGTTTCTGGCGGCCTGTACAACAACCAATACCGTAAAAATTGGCGAAACGGACAAACCCCTCCGGGCGGAGATGATCGTACGTCAGGTGCGGGTCCATCCGTGTCTTAACGTAACCGGTTACTCTTGCGATTATGAGGAAGCCATCGTTGTCGTGCACCACGGCCTCTCCTCGCGTGAATTCCGTTACGGGTGTCCGGCATTGACGACAGGCTTTCCACGGGGAGAAATTTCAACCGATACGCGAGCGGGGCATGACCGTTTCGCTTACCGTTGTGGTTCCGCCGAAGCCTGGCAGGTGGTCTACATTGGCTCAGGCAATCGCACTTTTCCGGACTGTCGCAAAGTTGATTCTGGCAGGGACTTCAACTGGGATGCCGTGCCCGATCTTGCCGGAGTGGCGCCGCGTCTGGTCGCCCGGTGCCCTGGAATAGCCTTCGAGGAACTGGCCGCGCAACTTGAAGCTGATGGCGGCGATCGGCTGGTTGCGGACTTGCTGATTGCCACGTTCGCTCTGAGCGCGCCGCGAAAAACTTCCATGGATCGGCTGCAGGCATGGGACGACGCTTATCTAAAACTTTCGAGCTCCGGGCAAAATCGTCTTTCGCCCCTGTTCAGATCCGCCATACTCGGGGATTCAACCGTCATCGCGCTGGAACGCGCTTTGCGCCATGGAAACCTGAGCGATCCAGCGTATGTACAGGCCATGCAGGAGCGCGTTCGGACCATACTGAATTCTCCGCCCGGTTTTGAAACCGACACCGTGATGGATGTTATGCTTCGTAGCATAACAAAGGCCGAACCGGCCGAAGCCGCCAGACTGGGATGCCACGAACTGGAGCGTGAGGTGAAACGCGGAGCGAATGTGTACCTTGCCGGCGCGCTCCTCGCGGTGGCCCGGGCCGGCTATGCCTGCCCGGCCGTGCTCGCCGCATTCGAGAACTCACGCTGCGCTGCGCAGTACTACTGTCCAGAGGGACAGCGCGCGAAATTATGCGGATCTGACGACCTGGCGGCGGATGTACAGGCTGGCCTGAACGGTCCGCCGGGCGCTCTCAATCCCAATCTGGCTGACCGAACACTGCTCGCGGCCGCTTTAGCCCTGCCGCAGTCACGGGAAATCCTGCGTGTCTGGCATGCGCGGCATTCTTATACGATCGACCAGCCGGCCGAACCGTCCTGTGAGGGACTGTATGTCCTGGGAAAGAAAAACGTTCCGTGCCATTGTTTCACCGCTGTACCCGATTCCGCCTGCACAGAGAGTTCGCGCTCGGAGACAACTTGCGTCTTTGCCGTGGATGATGCGAATCGACGTATAACCCGGGTCGTTTCGCCATGATTGCGTGAGCGGAACCTTATTGCGAATTTGAATCATTCGCGTCGCCGTGCCCCGCCCCGTCGCGCACGCTCAACACATGGAAGAGGCCCGGCAGAATCGCCGCGAGGCTTTCGCGCACCCCGCTCACGCTGCCCGGCAATGCCAGCAAGACCGAACGACGCGCGACCCCGCCGAGCGAGCGCGAAAGCATCGCCAGCGGGTTGCGCATGGTCCCGTGCGCGCGCATCGTTTCGCCCACGCCGTCCAGTTCGATTTCGCAGAGTTCGCGCACGACTTCGGTGGTACGGTCCCGGGGGCCCGCGCCGGTGCCGCCGGTGGTGATAATTAATTGAATGCCTCGTTCGATCCACTCACGCAACCGCGCGCGAATCTGATCCGGTTCGTCCGGCACGATCGTAAACTCGATGATCGTCCCGCCGTACTGACTGAGCGTCGATTGAATCAGCGCGCCCGATTTGTCCTCGCGACGGCCCGCGGCGGTCGCGTCCGAACACACGAGGATGGCCGCGTCGAACGCCTGGGGGACGAGCCGGGCCATGGCGCTGCGCCCGCCGGTTTTTTCCAGCAGGCGAATGCCGGTGATTTCCATGTCCTTCGTCACCGGTTTGAACAGATCGTACAGCGTGAGCGCCGCGACCGAACAGGCCGTGAGCGTTTCCATTTCGATGCCGGTGCGGCCGATCGACTGCGCGAAGACCTCGACGGCGATGCCGTCGCCGCGGACTTCAAACTCAACCGTCAGATGATCGATCGCGATCGGATGGCAG
>CAZVZS010000086.1:0-14937 GCA_964631535.1 uncultured Leptospiraceae bacterium | reverse complement strand
GCTTCGCCGCGAGGAGTCCCGCCGCGCGGGCGACGGGCAGGGGATCGCCCTTGGGCAGGGTCCCGGCCGCGAGTCGTTGCAGTCCGATTGGCGGCAGACGCAGGAGGCCCGCCGCGCGCGCGGACCGCAGAGTGATTGGTTTGGCGGTTATGTCGATCATGCGGGTTTTCCGGAGAGAAAAATTCTTTGTTTACGCGTCTTCTTCGCAGAGCTGGCGCAGACCGTCATAGGGATAAATCCCGGTGTCGTGGTTATCGGACCATAAAAATTGCAGGGCGTACCGGCCGACCTTTTTCCAGGAATTCAGACGGATTTCGGTAATGCCGCCGGTGACCCGGACGGCGTCCATGCCGTGCCCGCCCCGACAGGTCGCGCAGGGGCAGTTGCGCCGCAGTTCGAGCAGGTTGTACCGACATTCGCGCCCGTCGCGCCAGACGATGGTGAGGGTGGCGGCATCGTGGGTAATTCGGTCGGGAATCGTATCCAGCATGCGGAGAGGTTCCCGCGCTGACCTGGCCGATCAAGAAATTTTCTCCGCACTCGCGTCCGGCCTGGCTTTTAAATGGCTTTTCTTTTGGGCGCGATTTCATAGATATGGGAATTTTTCCGCGATTTCCCGAATACGAATCGGGTCCGGTACCGCCACTTATGAAACGTCTCGTCATTTTGAATCCCCACAGTAAATTCGGCAAAGCGGCCCGCCAATACTACCGGATGCATCCGAACCTCCAGGAGCGCATGGGGAAACTGGAAGTGTACGAAACCAGGGCCCCCCTGGACGCCACCGCCCGCGTTCGCGCCGCGCTCAAAGGCGAGGACGTGCAGCAGATTCTCGTGGCCGGGGGCGACGGCAGCATCAACGAATGCGTCAATGGTTATTTTGAAAACGGGAAGATCCTGTCCCAGAAAGTTCCCCTTGCTGTCATCAATCTCGGCACCGGCGGCGATTTTTATCGCAGTATCAAGAACCACAGCCCGGCGTACGAAGAAGCTATCATTGAAAATAAATTTCGCCTGGTGGATTGCGGAACGATCGTGCAGGAAAATCGCCCGGATATTCAGTACTTTATCAATATCGCGTCGTTCGGCATGGGCGGGGAAGTGGTGCGCAGTCTGAAAAGTTCGGGCTTTCAGAAGGGCACGGTGGCCTTTTTTTATCATACGCTCAAAATCTTAAAGAGCTTCAAGGCCCCGGGCGTGAAGGTGCGGATGCTCCAGCCGGACGGCAAATGGATTGAGATGGAAGAAAAACTCCTGAATTTTTTCGTCTGCAACGGACAATTCAACGGGGGCGGGATGAACTGGGCCCCGGCCGGCAGCGTGGAAGACGGGGCCTTTGACGTGGTCGCTCTGACCGACGCGGGCAAGATGAACCTGATTCTGAAAAGCCACCGGATCTACGGCGGCAAAATCGATAAGTTCCCCGGCGCCAGACAATTCCACGCGACTGAAGTAATCGTCGCCCCGTTGCGCCCGGTTTCACTTGAAATCGACGGCGAAATTTCTAAGTACGATACGGATAAACGGTTTCAGTTACACTTCAAGATCCTCCCGAAAATTTTCCCCCTGGTGCTCTGATCCGTCGCGGACTATGACGGATTCCCTCGTGCAACTGGCCCGGCGTATGCTGGAAAAAACCGTCGTTCGCTACGCGATCGCTGGAGCGGCCACGTTTGTCGTGAACTTCGGGTCCATGGCGATTTTCCTGGAAACGTTCGGCTGGGAGGAAAGCCGCCTGCTGCGTAACCTGGCGCATGCCATCGGTACCGAGTTATCGTTTTTGTTCGCGTTTCACGTTCATAACTGGTGGACCTGGAAAAACGCCGAACACGGCAACTACTGGGTGAAGATCTTCCAGTTCCACCTTGCCACGGGCCTGACTTTCGTGCTGCGCCAGATCGGCTTCGATCTGCTCACCGAACAGGCGGACTGGCACTGGTTACCGGCCACGATCGTGCCCTTGATCCTGGCGATCATGATCAACTATGTGGTCTATAATTTCTTCATCTTCCGCAATCGCAGCGTTGACTGATTGACAAATCAATCATTGACATTCAGGGCGATTCGCATAGACTGACCCTGATGGCACCCTCATCGTCTAAAAAGGCAGCGGGATCGTCCGGGAATTTGCGCTCGCGCCAGAAAGAAGAACGCCGCACCGACATTTTAAAAGCGGCGATCACCGTCATCGCCACGCGCGGCTATCACCAGACGCGGATCTCGGACATCGCCGAAGAGGCCGGGGTCGCGTACGGGCTGGTGTATCACTACTTCGGCAGCAAAGAAAAAATCCTGGCCGCCGTCTTCGAAAGTATCTGGGAACGCTTCAGCAAGCGCATCGAACATATCTCCGGGCGCAATCTAACCGTCGAACAGAAGCTCGTGATGATCGCAATGTACATGCTGGATACCTACATCGCGCGTCCGGACCTCATTCGCCTGCTCGTGCACGAAGTCGTGCGCGCGCGCAATATCGAAGATCTGGAAGACATGGAAATCGTGCGCCGGATCATCGGCATGATCGAGGCGATCTGTCAGGCCGGCGTCGAACGCGGCGAGCTGAACGCTGACGCGGACGCGCGTCTGCTGGCCCTGATGTTTTTCGGTAGCGTCGAGATGGTCCTCTCCGCGCTTTCCAGCGGCCTGTACGAAGCTCCCGCCCACGCGCGCGAAACGCGCCGGATCAAACAGATCGTCAAGGCCTTCCTGCTGGGTGGCAGCTTTCGCAAAAGCTGAAAACATCTTGACGCCATTTCGAAAGGCATCATGAAGTCTCATGCCCCACCCGGCTCGGTCTTGCCGCCATGGAACGGCCTGTGGCGAAGCCGTATCACTTAAAACCGCGCAAACTCGGTATCCGTCCGGGTTTGAGTTACGACGATATCGCCAGTTTACTGGAGCGAGCTGAAGGTGAGGGCCACGATTGATTCTGCTCGATGCCAATATACTCTTATACGCGGTGGACGCGACAGCGCCAGAGCATAGAATAGCCCGGGGTTTTCTCGAAAAACGACTCTCCTCGGCCGAGTCCACCGGGTTTTCGTGGATTGGCCTTACGGCTTTATTCGAATCGGAACGAATTCGCGCGTCCTGTTAAACCCTTTGCGACCGGAGGAGGCCGCGGGTTATGTCGATGAATGGCTTTCTCAACCTTGCGTCGTCATCCTGGAGCCGACGGAATCGCACTGGGAAATATTCCGTAACCTCCTCGTGTCGGGCGGAGTGAACGGTCCCCTGGTGATGGATGCCCACATCGCCGCCCTGGCCATTGAACACGGCGCCACACTTTTTTCGAGTGATGGCGATTTCGCGCGCTTCAAAGGCTTAAGCTGGAGCAACCCGCTCATTTGATGAAACCCGGCGCTGGACCCACCAGGAGCGTGGCCTGCGTAATCCTCGGAAGAGGCACTTTATTGATTGACAAATCAGTCAACAAAGGAGTGATTTGTCCTGAGTTAAACGAGCCCCCGGTTGCCTATGGATTTCGCGCTTCCTGATGATCTGATTGAATTTAAGGCCATGATCCGCGATTTCGCGGCCGCGGAGGTTAAACCGTCCGTCGAGGAACGCGACAAAACCGGGGCCTGGTCGCCGGAAATCTGGCGCAAGATGGGCGCAATCGGCCTCTTGGGTCTGCCGTTTCCAGAGGAATACGGCGGCCAGGGCGCGGACTGCCTGACGACCACCGTGGCGACCGAGGCGTTCGCCGAAGGGGCCAGCGACGGTGGCGTAACCCTGGCATGGGGCGCGCATACGATCATCGGGACGATGCCGATCGTGCTCTGCGGCACCGAGGAACAGAAACGTAAATACGTACCGAAACTCGCCACCGGCGAATGGATCGCGGGCCTGGGTCTGACCGAACCAGGATCGGGCAGCGACGCGGCGGGTTCGATGCTCACACGCGCCGAAAAAAAAGGCGACCGTTACCTCCTCAACGGATCGAAGATGTTCATCACCAACGGCCCGATCGGCGATGTCTTCGTCATCATGGCGGTCACGGACAAACGCAAGGGGCCGCTGGGCATCTCGGTCTTCATTGTCGAAAAAACCATGCCCGGTTTCAGCGTCGGCAAGAAGCTCGACAAGATGGGCATGCGCACGAGCACGACGAGCGAACTCATCTTCCAGGACATGGAAGTGCCCGCGGAAAACATGCTCACGAAAGAAAACTCGGGTTTTCTGCGCGTGGGCAGGGCGACGCTCGAATGGGAGCGTACCGTCCTCGTGGCCTCGGGGATCGGCTGTCTGCAATTCCTCCTGGACGAAGGTGTCCGTTACGCGAAGAACCGCGTGCAGTTCAATGAACCGATCATTCGTTTTCACGCCATCATGGAAAAAATCGCCTGGGCGCGCTGCCAGCTTGACGCGGCCCGCCTTTTGTTGTACCGCAGCGCGCGCAAAAAAGACCAGGGCAAAGCCGCGCCGATCGAATCTTCGATCGCGAAACTTTATACCACCGAAGCGCTGGTACACGCCTCGTACGAGATCGGGCAGATTCACGGCGGTTACGGGTTTATCAAGGAGTACGCGGTGGAACGAGCGTACCGCGACGCGCGTCTCGGTACGCTCGGAGCCGGCACGTCGGAAGTAATGCGCAGTATCATCGCCGCGAATATGTAATGCGCTCTGCCAGACCTCGCGCGTCGCCAGAATGTCATGGAGCGTTGTATGGAATTTGAACTGGATCAGGACAATCGTGATTTCGTCGAATCGTTTCGCGCGTTTTGTGCGAGCGAAATCGGCCCGCGCAGTGAATCGTTCGAGGAAGCGGGCGCCATTCCGCGCGACGTGTTCGCGAAGCTGGGCGAAGTTGGTTACCTCGGCCTCCTGCATGAGGGCCGCTACGGCGGCCAGGAGGCCAGCATTCTCACGGCCACCCTGGCGCAGACGGTCCTGGCCGAACATTGCGGATCGACGTTTTTTTCGAGCGGGGCGTCGGCGGGTCTGTTCGGCGGGCCCATCGCGAAGTTCGGCAGCGATGCGCAAAAACAGAAATACCTGCCCGGTCTCATCCGCGGCGATCTCATCGGCGCTCTGGGCGTAACCGAGCCGGACGCGGGTTCGGACGTGAACGGTTTGCGCGCGAGCGCGGTGGCCCACGGGGATGATATCATTCTGAACGGCCAGAAGACCTTTATTACCAACGCTCCGGTCGCGGATTTCGCCCAGATTCTGGCGCGTTACACGGACGCGGACGGGAAAGAATACGGTCTCACGCATTTTATCGTGGATCTGAATGCGCCTGGAGTGGCGCGCGGCAAATCCATGCGTAAAATGGGTCTGCGTGGATCCCCCACGGGCGAAATTTTTCTGGAGGATGTGAAGGTACGCCCGGCCGATATCCTCAGCCGTCCCGGGCTCGGATTTCGCATCACGATGGACACGTTTAACAAAGAACGCCTGGCCCTGGCGGCGTACAGCGTGGGCGTGATGGCGGCCTGCCTGGTCGACAGCCGGGCCTACTCGCGCTCGCGCAAATCATTTGGAAGACCGATTCATAAACACCAGAGCGTGGCCTTCATGCTTGCCGATATGCTCACGAAGTACGACGCGGCCCAGCTCTTGCTCATGGAGACGGCCTGGCTCATGGACCGCCACGCTCCGCCGGCGTACGCGCCACACGCGGCCGCAGCGCAGGCGCGGCGCGGAAAACTCCTGCATAACGGGCACGAAATCGATCTGACCGCGCGCTGCGCCACGGTCAAACTCCTGGCCTCAACCTACGCGCGGGAGGTGACCAATCTGGCGGTTCAGTTGCACGGCGGTGCGGGTTATATGGACGAGTACCGCGTTTCGCGCCTGTACCGGGACGTAAAACTGGCCGAAATCGGCGGCGGCACGTCCGAGATTCAAAAGCAGATCATCGCCCGCTTCGAAGCCAAACGCGTGCGGGCGTAACGCGCGGGGGGCGGTTTTCGCGTAGCACCCGGTTTTCCGATCAGGGATATCAATCCAGTATCTATTCAGAATATAGTTAGAATATATTCGAATTTAAGCCAGGAAGTTCTCTGAAAATCAGGGATTGGCCATTTCCCTGGATAAGAGTGGACGATTTTAGAGCGAAGTATCTATTTAGTATCTATGCAGGATCTTGATGCGGGCCCGGTCGAAGCCCTCAGGCGCGGGCCCCGGAAGACCGTGGACCTGCTCGCGCGCCTTTCGATCAGTCAGGCCACGCTTTCCCGCCGGCTGGCGCCCCTGCTCCGGGCGGGACAGGTTGTAAAAATCGGCCGGGCTCGCGCGACCACGTACGGCCTGGTTCGGGGGGGCCCTGGAATTCCCCGGGAACCACTCCCGCTGTACGAAATCGATCCCGGGGGAAAACCACACAAACGGGCCGAATTGGTACCGCTCGTCCCGGAAGGCTCCGCGGTTCTGGCGGACAGGGATGTTTCGTTTCCCTGGAATGTGAGGCTGTACAATTCCCTGCCTTTTTTCCTTGAATACCTGCGACCGGAAGGATTTCTCGGACGGGCTCTGGTGCAGAGCGTCGTGGGGGCTTTATCGCTTCCGGGAAACGCGCGCGACTGGACCGAAGACAACCTGCTCCTGTTCCTGACTCGCGCCGGCGAAGATTTGCCGGGAGCCTGTATCGTCGGCTCACAGTCGCTGGAACGTTTTCTGGAAAAACAGTTTGAGAGCGTCCCGGCGGAGGCGCGCCTGTACCGGGTTCTCGCGGACCGCGCCCTCGCGGGGGAGACGCCTGGTTCTTCCGCCGGCGGCGAACAACCCAAATTCACCGTTTTTGTGGGCGATGCGAAAAAACGCGAATTTCACGCGATCGTTAAATTTTCGCCTTCTGAAAAATCACAGGTCGCGCTCCGCTGGCGGGATTTGCTCATCGCGGAATTTTTTGCCCTGAGGGTGCTCGCGGAAAACGATCTGCCGGCATCCAGGGTGGAGCTCCTGATGGAAGAAGGGCGGGCCTTTCTCCAGATTGAACGGTTTGATCGAGTTGGTGAAAAAGGGCGACGGCCGTACATTTCCATGGGCTGTCTGGACGACGAGTTCATCGGCAATCGCGACCATATTCGATCATCGGCCGCGCGACTCACACGGGCCGGTCTGCTGGATGAGAGCGATCGTAAAACGATCGTCACTACTTCCCTCTTCGGTGATTTTATCGGGAATACCGACCAACATTTCGGTAACGTTTCGTTCTCCTGGAACGAGACCGGGATTTTTCTGGCCCCGCTCTATGATATTCTGCCGATGTGGTACGCGCCGGGGTCCCAGGGCCAGATTGTCAACGAGCCGCACAGGTTGCCCCCCGGACTGCCGGAGCAAGAAGCGGAATTCACCCGGGCGCGGGCGATGGCTCTCGAATTCTGGAGACGTGTCGGCGATGATCCGCGGATTTCCGCCGAATTTCGCAGGATCGCCGGCAAAAACGAAAAGCGGATTCGCTTAATTTTGAATTAAAACGTAATTGGGGAAATAATTCTTGAGGTACTGCCAGCGCCAGCGCAACGCGCCGTGGCGACGCGCGAACCCGATGTAATCCAGCTTGCGCACTTCCAGGACGACGCAGGCTTCCAGGGCCGTGACTCTTTCGATGCCCCAGGCCCCGTCCGAATCGGGCAGGCCGATGTGATCGATTTCCAGCTGGTTGCCGAGTACGATGGGGTACTCGATCGTCGTCGCGCCATGGACAACCTGCGCCCTGCCCGCCACGAGAACCAGGAAACGTTCGTCTCCCGGTCCCATCAGGATTTTGCCTTTTTCGTAGCGCTTGAAACGGGCGATGAGTTGCAGATCGGTTCGACCGCGCCAGGGCAGGGTGGAGGTAAAGTACGAACGTCCCATTGCCGCTTCGACCGCCGGATCGCGATTCTGTTCCAGACGCGCGAAGAGACCGTCGTACGGTTTCATCAGTTCGCGAAATCGTTCGCCGGGGATGGCGTAGGCGACCGTGTCCTCCAGGGCAACCACGTCGGCGCTGCGGATTTTTTCCAGCAAAACGGCGGACTCGCCCACGAAGTCGAACTTGTGGTATTCTTTGATTTTTTTTCCCTGGTCATTCAGAACGCCGACGAGCCCGGAGTGGATCAGGTACACGAATCCATCGGATCCGGGCTTTTCGCCTCGTTTGAGAAAAACCGTGCCCCGGGGAATTTTTTTTACTTCGCACGCGTTCTGGATGTCCTTGACGTCGCGCATTTTCATCTCGAAAAACAGAGGGCAGTATTTCAAAAAACTTTCGTCGGGTGCCGCGGGGATCGTTTCCTCGGCGGAGAACACTTTGATGTTCTGGCGGTCCATGCCGACTGTGATCATCGAAAAATCGGTGATGCCGGCCTTGCGGGCCTGTTCGTATTCGGCGTGGGACAGGTGGTACACGAACGTTTTTCGTTTGAGCGCCAGGTCCAGTGTGTCCAGTTCTTCCATGGATGTGTGCAGCGGATCGCCGCCGGCTTCGTGCAGGACGAACTGGGCTTCGTCCATGCGCCGGCGGTGCGGCCCGATAAAATATTCGTAGCGCGCGGTTTCGAGGCTGCCGGCTGCGCGCATTGTTTCGTACGTGCGCGCGCTGAAGCGCATATCGGATGAATAAAACACTTTGATGTCGTGATACCGTACCGTGAAGGCGATCGTGGGCACGGAGTGCAGGGAGTAAAAAAAATCGAACTGCGCCCCCAGAATTTCCACCGGCTGTCCGATTTTGATCTCGTGCCAGTGGTAGGCCGGTTTCAACTCTTCCAGCAGCCTACCGTACTTGCGCATGAACGAATTCCAGACGGTGCGCGTCGTATACACGTCCAGATGATCGTTTTCCAGCAAACGTTGCAGCAGGCCCGCGTCATGGTCGGCGTGGCAGTGGGTGAGGATGACCCGGTCCGTTTCCTCGGCCAGCACCTGGTTTTCCAGCAACCAGAAGCGCGTGTTCGCCGGCGGATCGACCATGATCCCGTTCCCGCCCACCCACAGTAAAAACCCGGAGGTTTCGCCGTTTTCGTCGAACCCGGTGGAGTTGCCGATGGCCGCGATGGCGAAATCAGGACGGCGCGCCAGAGTCGGTTTTTTCTCGATCGCGCGTTTACGCGAAAACAGATCGAGTTCGCTACAGGTAAACACCGGCGCGGGATTGTTCGGTTCGTACAGCTTATAGTAATAAATTCCCCCTGATTGGAGCACGGTCATGGAATATCCGTTCGGCAGGAGAATGCGCCGTTCGTCGGGCATGCGTGTGCGAATTTGAAATACGTCTTCGAAGGAGAAATTATTGAAATAGCCGCATTCCCGGGCGATATCAAAGGCCTCCGCCGGGCGCGCGAAATCGCCGCTGAATTCCTCGCGACTCAGGCCGGGCCCGAAGATGGCCTCCTTGAGCATGGCCGTGACCATTTCCAGTTGCGCGGGGTTGTTGACGTAGATGCGCGTCGGCTGTTTTTCGGGGCGCACGAAAAAATGGTAATACCCGGTGAATTCAAGTTCAGCCAGGGTGACGATCGAACGCGGATCAACCAGGCGTTCGGGTACCACGAAATCACGCGGCACGCCCGGGGGCCAGGCGTGATTGTGCAGGGTATCCTTCAGCGTTTCCGGCGGACTGCCGATCTGGAGATTGAGGTATTTCGGATCCCCGGGATTGGGATTGCTCTCACTGCGAATACAGATCCCCCCGCGGGGAAGCTGAAGATACGTATGTCCCTTTTCGCAAACGACCGCCATCGTACAGTGTAAAGTTTTTCCGAACCCTGGCGGCTCAGTCGCGGAAAATCCCCGCGATCTGGGATTCGTACAGATCGAAGACCACCGGTCGTTTTATTTTCTGCGTCTCGGTCATTTCCTTACCTTTTTCGAATTCCTTGTGCATGATGTGGAACCCGGTGACCTTTTCGAAGGCTTTAAAACCGTTCGCGGATGAAACCTTGTGTTTGATAATCTCCTGAAAGAAGTTACGGATTTTTTTGTCGTCGTTCCAGGCGCCGTGGTCAGCGGGAGCGGTGATTCCCTGGGCCGTGAATTCCTCTTTGCAACGATCCCAGTTGGGTACGATGAGCGCTCCGAGCGTTTTTTTATCCTGGCCGACGACCACCGCCTGGGCGATGAATTCGCTTTCTTTGAGGACCATTTCGATCGGTTCGGGTTCCACGTTTTCGCCGCCGGCCAGCACGATCGTGTCTTTGGCGCGGCCCGCGAATTTAACCTCTCCCGTGGTGGTCCACATGAACAGGTCTCCCGAATTCAACCAGTTATCCTTGAGGATGGCCGCGGTTTTTTCCGGCTCCTTGTAATATCCCCGCATGACGTGCGGCCCTTTGTGCCAGAGTTCGCCTTTGACACCGGGCCTGGTAATCACGCGTCCGGTTTCATCGCGAATCTGCACCTGAACGCCCTGGAGGGGTTTGCCCACGCAACCGCGTTTTGGCCAGGGCAACTGCGATCCGACCGCGAGAGCGGTGGTTTCCGTCATGCCGTACCCGTCCAGAATGGGCACTCCGATCGCCCGAAAAAAAACGGCCACGTGCTCCGGCAGAGCGCCGGCTCCGGAAATCGCGAATCGAATTTTTCCGCCGAGGATGTTTTTCACTTTTTTGAGGATGATCTGCGCGGGTACGTTCAGGAGGAAGTAACCTGGCAGCAGACCGAGCGCGATCCCCTTGCGCGCGATTCGTTCCCTCGGTTGTTCATCCTCGGTTTCCGCGAAACGGTCCAGGATGTGATCGGTTACGGTGGAATACGTGAGCGCTACGTTCTGCGCGAAATTGAAGATCTTCTGCGTTTTCTCCGGTTGTTTGCGTACATTATCGAAGACTCGTTTGTACAGCTGCTCCCAGACGCGCGGGACGGAAACCAGGAAGGTCGGCTTGATCGTGGCCAGGTCCAGGCCGAGCGAAATGATACTGGAGGGCGCCATGCTGCCGCCGCAGGCGATGATCGTCGTTTCCAGGACGCGTTCGGCGATGTGCCAGGGAGGCAGAAAGATCACCACACGATCGTGTTCGTTGATCGGATAGGCCATCTGAACCTGGGAAACTTCCCAGCAGAAATTACGATGATCCAGCATGACACCTTTGGGCTGGCCGGTCGTGCCGCTGGTGTAGATGATCGTGGCCAGATCGTCCGGCTTGATCGCCTCGCCGCGCTTGCGCAGGGTGCCTTCGCCGTTCTGCTCGATCATCTCTTCGCCTGTTGTCAGCGAATCGATAAAGAAGTGTAATTTGATTTTGCCGAGGGCCGCGACGCGGTCGTTCAACTTTTTGTATTTATCCGGGCCTTCGATCGAAATGACATGTTTCAGGCGCGGTAAATCCGGGAGCACGCCGAGAATGGTCTGCAGCGCTTTCTCGTGTTCGACGACCACGACCGAACATTCGGTGTGGTTGAGGATATATTTGACGTCTTCGGCGGTGGCGTCACATCCGCGCGGCACGTCGATGGCGCCGATCGTGGTGATGCCCATGCTGATAAGATTCCATTCGTAGCGGTTGTCACAGATCAGGCCGACCCGGTCCCCGTGCGCCACCCCGAGTTTATGAACCAGGAAGGCCGAAAAACGTTTCATGTCGGCCCGCCAGTTGAAATAAGAAACGGCCGAAAACTCCTGGCCATCCATTTTGACCCAGTAGCAGGGTCGTTCGGCGTACGTGGCCACGGTATCCCGTACGAGAAAGTAAAGCGATCGTTTCTCCATGAGTGATAGAAATCAGGCGGGGGGAAGGGCCGTCAAGCCTGTACGGCGGCGCGTTCCTCCCTCTTTTCCCCCGGCAGGTCGATGAAAAATGTCGTTCCCCGGCCGGTTTCGGTTTCGAATCGTATCGTTCCACCGTGCGCCTGCACGATGCTGCGGGTAATGGCCAGGCCCAGGCCGGTTCCGTGCGTCTTGCCCCCGGTCACAAACGGTTCGAAAACATGCTCGCGAATCGTTTCGGGAATGCCAGGTCCGCTGTCCCGGAGCGTTAACAAAAACCGATCGCCCGCGGCCTGCAGTTCAACACTGAAACAATCCCCTGGTTTCATCACATCACCGGCGTTCGAGGCAAGGTTCAAGACGGCCCGCAAAAAACGCTCCGGATCGATCAGCAACCGGCCGGCCCGGTCGGTCGCGACCTGGCATTCAATCTCTCTGGCCGCGAAGTACGGCAGCAGGGCCTGCCGCGCCATCGCGAGGAATTCCCCTGCTTCGATGGGCCGCGGTTTGATTTCGAAGGAACCGCGCGAAAATTCAAGCACGTCCTGGGCCATATCAGCGAGGAGATCGGCCTGGCGCGTCACGATCTGCAGAAACTGAGAACGTTCCTCCCGGCGGATCAGATCGTCATCCGCCATTTCCGCGTACCCTTTGATGATACTTACCGGTGTTTTGAAATCATGCACGATCCCGGCGGCCATCGATCCGATCGCGGCGAGCTTTTCCTGGTCCAGGAGTTGTTTGCGCAGACGCATGGCTTCCCTGTGCACGAATTTGAGGTTCGTCTGGGTCTGGACGCGCGCCAGGAGTTCCAGGGACGAAAAGGGTTTGGAAAGGAAGTCGTTGCCGCCGCTTTCCAGTCCGGCGATCATATCTTCTACCTGGTTTTTCGCGGACAGAAAAATAACCGGCAACTCCACGGCGGAATGCGACTGGCGAATTTTGCGACAGACTTCGTAGCCGTTCATGCGCGGCATCATGATATCGAGCAAGACCGCGTCGGGCGTTGTCCGCTCCAGGATTCGCAAGGCCGCTTCCCCATCCGCGGCCTCCAGCACCCGGTAACGGCGTACGCTCAGAAGGTTCACCAGAATCTGGCGATTGACGGGTTCGTCATCCACGACCAGGATCGTTCGCCCCGGGGGCGGAGTTTCGCTTTCGTTCGCGGCGGACGGAGCGAAGAGTACAGAGGGCTCGATGTTCGGTGCCAGGTGTTCTCTGTGCGGGCCGGTCCGCGCGCCGTCCGCCCGGCCGGTCGCGGCGGGCAGCGTGAAATAAAACGTGCTGCCCTGGCCCGGCCGGGACTCGACCCCGATCGTGCCGCCGTGTAATTCCACGAGTTTTTTCGTTATCGAAAGGCCCAGACCCGTGCCGCCGAATTCGCGTTCGATGGAAGAGTCCGCCTGTGTGAAGGATAAAAAAATCAGGTCCAGGGACTCCCCTGGAATCCCGATGCCCGTATCGCGCACCTTGATTTGAACGTTCGCTCCGGAACATCCCGCCGAAAGAACGACCTCGCCTTCGGGCGTGAACTTGATCGCGTTCCCGATCAAATTGTGCAGAATCTGCTGCAGGCGATTTTCATCCGCTTCCACCGGGGGCAGATCCGCGGGAATTTCGCCGCGTAAAGTCAGGCGTTTGCCCGGACCGATCAGCGGCCGCGAAACCGACAGGACCACATCCACGACCTGGCCGAGGTCGACCGGACTCGTCAGAAGCTGGATTTCGTTGTTGCGCAATTTCTGAAAATCGAGAATGTCGTTGATTAACCCGGAAAGGCGATCGCCGCTGCTGACGATGAGCTGGAGATTACGCCGCGCTGTGTCCGACAACGGTCCCGCCGCTCCCTCCAGGAGCGAATCGGCGATCCCGATGATCCCGTTGAGCGGCGTGCGCAATTCGTGGGACGTACTGGCGAGGAATTCGTCCTTGAGCCGGTCCACCCGTGAGAGTTCCACGTTTTTGATTTCAAGTTCCCCGGTAAGGTTTTCGACGGTGCGAAAGGCCCGCGCGAAGCGCATGGACAGCATGGCTGCCTGGAAAAAGATAAATACGACCAGGCCGAACCCGGAATAATAACCGGTGGAAATAAATTCTTGCGCGTATAATAAATCGTTTATGATTCCGGCGAAAAAGATCAAGAAACCCGGAAAAAACAAAAAGCTGCCCTCGCGCCGCCGTGCGATGGCCAGCACCTGGCCGTAGATCCCGTACAGGCCGCTCAGGGCGATGTACAACGAATATACGGCAAGAGCCTCCGTAAACAGGCGCGGCGGAAAAAACGTCAGCAGTACCAGTGCGGCCCCCGGCAGGGCCATGCCCCACACGATGCCCCTCTTAATTTCGCCTGGAAAAATTGATCGGAGAAAAAGAAGAAATACACCCGGCGCGATCGTGAAGCCGAGAAAGTTCAGGGTCCAGTGGAACCTGTGGCCCGCTTCCGGTATCAGGTGGATCAGGTAGCGCATGCCCGTAAGCAGGGTGTACGTGGCCACCATCAAACAGAAAATCCCGAAGTACAGCGGCGACCGGTCCTCCGTGCGCAGCAGGTACAGAAACAGATGGTACACGCCCATGATGATCAGGGCGCCGATCACGAACATCTCGAAGGCGATGCGCCGTTCACGGGATTCGCGAACCTGGGCGGCCTGGCCGAGCGTGATCGATTCGACCAGCCCACGAAAATGGTGAAAATTCGCGACAAACAATACGATTTCCAGCCGGTCCGCTTCCCCCGCGAATTCGTAAATATCCGGCGCCACCAGCGGGCGGGTGGTTTCGGGGCGGTCGGTCGCCTGGCCGCGCCCGCCCACGCGGCGGCCGTTTACGAATAATGAATACGCGCTGAAGATATCGGAAACGCCGAGGGCCAGCACCTCCGGACCGGGTCTTCGCAATACGACCAGACGGAGGGTGGCGAATCCGTCGGCGCCGATGGGCTGGCCCGCGACCATGAAGCGGTTCCAGTTGCCGGGGAGGTTGAGGAGACCGGACGGACCGGGGGCTGACTTAAAATCGTCACCGATTAATAACTGATTCCAGTAAAACTGCCAGGGGCCGTCAAGGCGAAGCGAACCATCACGGGAAAAGTCCCAGGCGCGTAAATCCAGGACACCGTCCGCGGGAACGGGCGCCCTGGGGCCGGAGAAACGCGGCAGACAGGAACCGCACAGCGACACGGACACCGCGAGCAAAATGAGGAGGCGAAAACAGGCCATTCTAAGAAACGGGGCGAATTTTATTTTTAGCCCGGATTATGCATGAAACTAAAATATGATGCGCCCCACAGGCATACGCAG
>CAZVZS010000085.1:11173-18496 GCA_964631535.1 uncultured Leptospiraceae bacterium | reverse complement strand
CGGCCTGCGTATACCTGTGGGGCGCATCATATTTTCGTTTCATGCATAATCCGGGCTATAGTCGCCCCGGGTCGACGGGGTCCGTCCACGCGTTTTTTACGCCGCGCGCCGAAAAAATCATTTGATTTCCGGGACCAGTCCCCGGTACCCTCAGCCGGAATGGGGAACGCCCGCGCGGGTCACGTTTCCCCTCCGATTCCGAAATCCGTGAATTTACGTAATCTCCTCTGGAAAATTTTCGTCGGTCCCCGTACCCTCTCGCGCGATCTCGGGACCGGGATGCTCGTGCTCTTCGCCCTTCTGCTGGTTGTGGTCGGCGCGCTCACCTTCGTGTATGAAATCACGGGCGAACGCAACCGGCGCGACGAATTCGCGCGCGACATGAGTGAAACCCTGACGCGCCTGATCACCCGGCCCCTGGCCGAAAACGACGAAGGGCGTCTGGCTGAAATCGCGTGGGCGCACCTGCATTCGGATCATATCGTGGGCATCAACATCACTGCGGGTGAGCGCCTGTTTCGATACCGCACGCCCGGAACGAATCCGGCGGCCGTAATCGTCGTCCGCAAAATGTTTCGCCTGCCTGACCGGTCGCCCGCGCACCTTGAGGTGACCTTCCGCGCGGAAACGACCCACGAGATGCGCTGGCGCTTTTTACTTTACGGATTGTTCGTCGGGCTCGTCGTTTTTCTGGTGGCCGTTCCGGCCACGACTTACCTGATGCGGCGCCTGCTGCGTCGGCCGCTCGGGCGCGTCCTGGAAGGCGTGGAACACTACGCCCGGGGCGATTATAATTTCCGCCTCAAGCCCGGCCGTCAGCGCGATATGGGCGCCCTGATCCGCGGGGTCAACGACATGGCGCGCAACGTACAGCGCCGCGAAATCGAACTGAGCAATTCGGAGGCGCGGTATCGTTCGCTCGTGGACAGCGCGCGACACATGACGTTTTCGATGAATCCCCAGGGAATCATTCTGCATATGAACCGCGCCGTGCGTAATCTGCTCGGATTCCGCGAAGAGGATGTCATCGGATCGCCTCTGATTCATTTTCTGTACGCGAGCGGGGAATACACGGACCTGATTCGCCGCGAGTTGTTTCGGCAGAAATTCGCGGAGCTGCTGGAGCAGAAAGGCAACGTTCGATTTAAAGTGGAATTTCGTACGGCCCAGCAGGAACCCCGCGAACTGGAAGTGTCCCTCGAATTCGTGGACGTCCACGGCGGCGCGGAAGAAGCCACGCTCCTGGGCCGGGCGTACGCGATTCCCGAGGACTCGCTGGCGAAGTACCTGGTATCCGAGGTGCGTTCATACGAAATCGGCAATTTTCTGACGGTGGCCGAACAATTGACCTCGCGCGTGACGTCCGGCCTCGAACAGTACTGTAACGCGGACGACGCCGCCACGATTCGCATGGGTTTGCGCGAAATGCTCGTGAACGCGATCGAACACGGGAACCTGAATATTTCCTTCGACGAAAAAACCGAGGCGACGCGCGGAGATGACTACTTCGGCTTCCTGGCCTCGCGTCAGAAAGACCCGCGTTTCCGGGACCGTAAAGTGCTCCTGCGTTATTCGCTCAACCCGGACCGGGTGCGCGTTCTGATCCGCGACCAGGGGGAAGGGTTCGATCACGAAAAACACCGCGACAGCTCGCCCGGTGGAGATTTGTATCACGGCCGGGGCATCCTGCTCGCGCGCAGCATTTTCGATCTGGTGCAGTACAACGAGTCCGGGAATATCGTGCTGCTCGTAAAACGATTCAGAAAAAAATCGAACGGATAAACACGGGTACCCGTTCCGGGACCGGACGGGCAGGGCCGGCAGCCCCGTTAAAAAAGGCTTTAAAATTACCGGCCGCTGGAAAAGATTGAGAATCTGGATTCAGTCGCCGGATGGCGTTCAGACGGGATCGCGTGCGTCCCGAAATGATCCCGGATTGGTTCCGGATTGACCTTTGATAAAAAAGTTCTGGAGCGTCTTAACGCATGAAATACTCCGCGGAGTTGTACAAAATCGCGAAATCCCTGGTAGCGCCTGGCAAAGGGATTCTGGCGGCGGACGAGAGCACGAGCACGATGGGCAAACGCCTCGAAAGTGTCGGTGCCGGGAACACAGAGACCAATCGCCGTGATTACCGGGAGTTGTTATTTCGCGCGCCCGGCATTGCCAGTCATATCAGCGGAGTCATATTATATGATGAAACGATCCGGCAGAACGGCGCGGATGGTACGCCGCTCGTAAAAGTCCTGACCTCCGCCGGCCTGGTACCTGGCATCAAAGTTGATACCGGGGCGAAGGATCTGGCCGGAGCGCCCGGTGAAAAAATTACCGAGGGGCTGGACAATCTTCGCGAACGCCTGGCGGAGTATCACAATCTCGGGGCGCGTTTCGCCAAGTGGCGGGCGGTGATCGATATCGCCGGACCGCTGCCGACGGATTACTGTCTGGACGTAAACGCGCATGCCCTGGCCCGTTACGCGGCGCTCTGCCAGGAGAACGGCCTGGTTCCCATTGTGGAGCCGGAGGTTCTAATGGACGGGGACCATGATCTGGAACGTTGTTATGATGTGACCCATGCCGTGTTACGTAGAGTGTTCGCCGCTCTTCTGGATCAGCATGTGGTGCTTGAAAATATGCTCCTCAAACCAAACATGGTCGTTTCGGGAAAAAAATGTCCCGCTCAGGCGGATGTGGCCACCGTTGCGGCCAGGACCCTGGCCTGTTTTCGTTCGGTCGTTCCCGCGGCCGTGCCCGGTATCGTCTTCCTTTCAGGCGGGCAGTCGGATGAAAAAGCCACGGCCCACCTCAATGCCATGAACGCGGCGGCCCAGGCGGCGCCCTGGGATTTAAGCTTCTCGTACGGCCGGGCCCTGATCGCCACGGCGCTCAAAATCTGGGCGGGCAAACCCGACCAGGTGGGCGCGGCGCAGAAAGCTTTCTTGAAACGCGCCCGCTTGAACGGTCTGGCCAGGAGCGGACAGTACCGGGAGCCCATGGAGCAGGAAGCGGCTTGAACAAAATCAGTGAACCCGGCGCGCCCGGGTTTCGTCTCATGCAATATCATCATCGCGTCACGCGGTAGTTCTTAGTCAGAGGTACACAAATGAAAACCCGGAATCCTTTTTTAATCGTATCCATCCTGGCGGGCCTGCTGGTGCTGCCCCTCTTCGCGGAGTCGGAGCAGGAAATCAAATTCGTATCCGTCGAGAACACGCGGCTGAACAGCCAGGAAGTCGAGTTGTATCCGGCTCAGAAAAAAGTGCCCGGGATGCTCTGGGGTTATAATTTGAAATTCACCCCCGGTATGCACAAATTGATTGTCCGCTGCGGAGTGGAACCGAAGATCGAAGTGGAAAACGCGGAAGGAGACGATGTGGAAGTGTTCACGGACCGCAACCGGGTGGAACTCTGGCAATTCAACGATAAGTCCGACTGGGTGTATAAAACCTGGTTCAAGTTTAAATCCATGGGTTCGGATTCGCCCTGCAAGGCCTTGATGGATTCGGCCTTTCTGATGGACGGCACCAAACAACTGACCGTAAACCTGAAAATCCGGGGAACGGGACTCAATCATCGCAACGTGGTCGAAGACTGGAACGTACGCTGATGCTGACCGGCGCGCGCACCCGGCAGCGGTAAATTTTTCGCCCGGCAGGCGCGAAAATTGGTCCAGCCTTGCGAGCGCGGTCGATGCCCGGCTCCCTTCATGGTAGGATCGGCCCATGCATGCCCGCGTTCTCGCGCTCCTTCTGGGGCTTCAGGTTTTATGTTTCTGCCAGATCGTCGCCACCGATTGTGTCGCTCACGACGGAACCTGCAATCCTTCCGCCGCGCTGCTACTGTTACAGAGGCACGAGCCTCATGCCGGGCGGCGGTATTTCGATATCCTGGTCTGGCAGTCGGATCGGACCGGGAACGCTGAAATTTTTTCGCAACGACTGACGGATGCCGAACCAACCAACCTCACCAATGACCCTGCCGGCGATTCCTGGGTCGCGCTGGCCCTGAACGGAACGTTCATTACGTTTCAGTCCGATCGCTCGGGGAACTCCGATGTCTGGCGGATCGACACGAATGGCGGCGGCCTGACGCAGCTCACGACGGACGGCGCGTCCGACACCGGACCCTGCATCGCTCCTGACGGGCTCAACTACGTCTGGCAGACCGACCGAACGGGAACCGACCAGATCTTCACGCGGGCCGCTGACGGGACCGGTACGGAGACGAATCTCAGCAACAACGGCCTGACCGATTTCGCGCCCTCGTACTCTCCGGATGGGACGAAAATCACTTTCACTTCGAATCGCGGCGGCAGCAACGACGTCTGGATCATGAACGCCGACGGTTCGTCCCCGTATACGATCGCGGTTGATCCCGCCGACGACGCCTATCCGGTTTTTTCGTACGACGGGCGCTACGTTCTATGGCATTCCGACCGCGGCGGCATGGGCAACAATATCTGGCGCGCCCCGGCCGACGGCAGCGGCAGCCCGGAACAGGTCAGCACGGGCAACGACGATTGTTGCGTGGCCGCTTCGCGCGTCTCGGCGCGCTTCGCGTATTCGTCGGGTGTGAGCGGCAACAACGAAATTTATTACTCGGACTATCTGGTCGACGGTTCCACGACCCCGGTCAATTTCTCGAACAACGCCGCCAGCGACGATCATCCCGAATTCGGTCGGTACTGACAGGTTGCTGAATAAGTCCCTCCATGGACTTTTTCAGCCGTCGCATCGACGAACCATCTCGAAATCTGATAAAAATGGCCCGGAACAGGCCCTTCTGAGCCTGCCTGAAAGTGCTTGCAATTTGGGCCGAAACGGGTAAAATGGTCGGCGGGAAATCGATCCCGGTTATATTTACCGGATCAACAATTTAAATAACAATATATAGACAATAATTTCCCAAAAAAATTGGAAATTGAGCGGTTTTACCCCGCTCCCATCATGCGACCGGTTGCCCGCGAGCAACCAGACCCCCGGGGGGACCATAATGAACCTGACCAATCGTCTGACGCGCCTGTTTGTGCTCGTCCTGTTGCCCTGTTTGCTTCTGAGCGCGAATTGTTCTCAGAAAAAAAAAGGCCTCCTGCTCTGGCCGCTGGCCCTGATGGGTGGTGGTGGCGGCGGCGGAAGTGGCGGGAGCGCCGGCGCCGCGGACGAAAACGGTGAGGCCCTGCCCGAATCGCTGCCCGAAGCCGAACAGGAAGTGGCCACCGAAGGGGCGGCGCAAATTGTCGGTTCGCTGCTTGTCCTGGATGGCGATAGCGCGGACCCGGGCTTCGATCTTTCGCTGGTGACGGTCAAACTCGTGGACGCGGAAGGCGAAACCGTCGCCACCGCGCAGGTCAATGCCGACGGCAGTTTCCGCTTCGAAATCGGCGAGCTCCACAATAACAATTATCGCGTACTCATCCCCGACGGCAACGGCGCGAATCACGCCCATGTCGATTTTAATTTTGTCTTCGATCCTACTGCCGGGACCACGCGCGTCGATCTGCCGCCCCTGGTGGCCCAGCGTCTCCATTATACTTCCGGGCCCGCCGTGCTGCGCGGCGGCGCGCTGACTGACGGATTCCTGGGCGAAAACGGCGCCGCCCTGGTTGCCGCGGGCGCTCTGCCAGCCGGCACGGTGGTCCTGCTCCTTGATGCCGGCGGCGATCAAATCGGGCGCACGACCCTCGACGAACGTGGCAATTTCGTGTTTGAAAACGCGGACCTTGCGAACGGCAATTATCTGATTCGTGTTCTCGGCTCCGGCGCGGTCGATCCGGCCTTCGGGCGATCGTATTCGGATGTGGAAGCGCTCGTGCGATTTATTTTCGAAGGACAGAACCGCGCGACGGCCACGACGCTTGTACTGAGCCCGCTCGTTTCCGCCTGGAAACACGCCACCGGCGGCGAAGCGATTGTACGCGGGTCACTCTACAACCTGGCCAACACCGGCGACCTCAGTGGCATTCGGGTCGTCCTCAAAGACGCGGCCGGCGACGAGGTCGCTTCGGCGCAGACCGACACGGGCGGCGCGTACTCGTTACGCGCGAACATCGAATCCGGCGTGTATACCGTGGAAGCGGACGCGGACGCGTACCTGCCGGTCACGACCTCCGTAACCTTCGTGGCCGATCCCACCGGCACCGGGGCGCGCAGCGTGCGCGTGGCGGACCTCGGCATTCGCCCGGAGGATTCGTCCGTACGCGGCAGCGTCACCGACGGCACGCGCCCGGTGACCGGGGCCGTTTTCAGTTTTCGTCCCGCCGCCGAACAACCGGCCTCCAAACTGATGTACCTGCTGGACGACGAAACGCTCGCGGCCGCGGCCCGGGTCTGGATCGCCGAAAAATGCGGTGACCAGGACCCGCTCACCGGGAATTGCGACGGGACCTACTCCACCTATTTCACGAAATCGTACACCGATAACGGATCAGGCGAACTCGCGCTCTCGGCCGCGCCGGGGCGCTGGCGTTATTACGTTTCGGCCGCGGGTTATTTCCCGTCGTCCGACCCCGCCGGCGGCGACGAACCGGCCGCCGTCATGTTTCTGAACGGCCAGCCGCGCACGGAAAACCTGGTACTGCGCGCCCACACCGCGCGCAGCCGCATCACCGGTCGGGTGACCGTGCTGGACGAACCGGGCGCGAAACATGCGTACTGCCAGGAAGCTCTTGGAAATGACTGCTCCGTGGCCGGCACGACGCGGCAGGGCGGGGCCATCCCGGGTATGCTCGTCGTCATGCTCGGCAACGCGCACAATGGCCGCTCCGTCGC
Organism: uncultured Leptospiraceae bacterium; assembly: GCA_964631535.1. Taxonomy (GTDB): domain Bacteria; phylum Spirochaetota; class Leptospiria; order Leptospirales; family Leptonemataceae; genus CAZVZS01. The sequence goes on along the minus strand of CAZVZS010000085.1, from coordinate 11,729 downwards.
GCACCTGGCCACAACCGACGCGAACGGCGAATATACCATGACCGATCTGCACGTGGTTCTGCCCGCGGACACCCAGGCCGATGACGAACGGGTGGACTATGCCGCGGCCGAGTACCTGAAATATCTGGAGGGTCGCCCGTCCCAGGTCGTGGCGGATAACGCCAGCGGCATCGCCAGCGCGAGCGATACCACCGACGCGACGCTGTATCGCGACGGACAGAAAATTTATTTCAAAGTCAATACCTACGCGATTTTCGCGGTTGATCCGCGCGCGCATATCCGTACGGCTCTGGCCACGGCCGATAACTCCCTGGCCGCCAGCACGGACGCGCAGGGAACGCCCGCGTACGGCGGCGCCGTGCTCGACGTGACCGGTCGGTCGGCGCATCACCCGCGCCGGACTCTGCGCGGTGTCGTTTCCGACGCGGTGTCCACCGCGCCGCTCGTGGGCGCCACGGTTGAGCTGGGCGTGGACACGAATCCCGATCCGGCCGTGGTCGATTTCCTGCCGGCCCGGATGGACCCGGTGCCCCTGCGCGTCGTTTCCCGGCTCTCC
>CAZVZS010000085.1:10621-11163 GCA_964631535.1 uncultured Leptospiraceae bacterium | reverse complement strand
GTGGCGGCCGTGACGACCGGGGCGAGCGGCGCGTACACGTTCGCGAACATCGATCCGGGCACGTACATTCTACGCGTAAGCAAAGGAAATTATGTTTCAGGCGAAATTCTCGTCGTCGTGCCGGAAGCGGGCGATCCGGGTCCGGTGAACCCGCAACTCGTCGTGGACGGGGAACCGGGCCATCTGACCGGGTGGATCAAGCTGCCCGGCGGATTTTTCTTTCAGGAAACGTACACGCTGGAAGTGACCCATCCGACCTCGGGCAATCGTCCGCTGGCGGGGGTGCAGCCGGCCAGTCTCACCGGCGGTCCGGCGCAATTTTCCAGCGCCCCGCAGTACTCGGTTTTTGGCCTGACGCCCGGCCAGTGGAAAATCCGCTTCGTTTCGCCTGGATTTCAAACCGTGGAAGGTCTGGTGAATATCCAGAGCGGGGCCACGACCACCTTCGACATCATCACCATGGTGCCGGGTTCGCATCCGCCGGCCACGGTCAGCGGGCGGGCCCTGAACGCCCTGACCAACGCGCCCATCGGGGATCTCGT
>CAZVZS010000085.1:0-10611 GCA_964631535.1 uncultured Leptospiraceae bacterium | reverse complement strand
GCGCCTGCGGCCGGGTGTCAATGTCACGACCGGGTCCTTCGCGCTGGACGCGAACGGCTCAGAAATCGCCGCCGTGACAACCGGGGCCGCGAACGGAACGTACGGGATCGCGAACGTTCCGCCGGGCGATTATACGCTCGAAGTTTCTGGCGCGGGCTTCGCCACGACCTATCGTACGGTGATTTCGGCCGGGACCGATACGCCAGCGGCCCAGGACATCCTGATTTCGCCGACCCTCGCGGCGAGCGAGGTGCGCATCGTGCTCGCCTGGAATGATCAACCGCGCGATCTGGATTCGCATCTGGAGTTCGGCGCCGCGAAACCCTGGCAGGCTGTGTGGAACGATCGTACGCCGCTGCCATCCGGCGCGAATCTCACGCGCGGCGATATCAGCCTCGATATCGACGTCACCTGGGGACGCGGACCGGAAACCGTGACGCTCAAATCGTCCGCCTGGAATCAGCCGCGTCTGGGTTACAGTATTTATAACTGGTCGCGCGCGGTGAATCGTGACACCCTGCTCAGCATCGGGGCTTCGGGCGCGACCGTGCGGGTCTTTAAATCGCAGGGACTGGTGCGCAGTTATACGGCAGGCCCGGCGCAGACCGCCGACTGGTGGCAGTTGTTCTGTCTGAACTCCGCCCGGGAAATCACGGACATCGGGCAGGGCAATTGCAAGGTGAACGATTTCTTCAACGCGTCCCGGAATTAAGGGTTCGGTGTCAGTCGACCCGGTTCATCTCGCGGTTATAAAGACGGCCACGATTACGCTGCTCGTTTTTCTGGCGTCGCACTGCTTTCTGTGGGGGCGCCGGCAGGTCTTCGTCCTGGCGGGCTGCTTCGCTCTCAGCATCGCCGCCTACCAGGCGGCCACGCTGACTAGAGTCTGGTCGGACCATTCGCCGCACGCCATCTTCGTGGCGGGGGCCATCGCCGTTCCGTTTTTTTTCTGGGTTTTCAGTCGTTCACTCTTCGACGACAGGTTTCAGTTCAGACTCACGCACTTCGCGATTCTGCTCGCGGTGGAAATTTTGAGTTTCGCAAACCACGCCTCTTCAGCTCATTCGTTCCTGCGCGCCTGGTCTCCCGAAATCGGCGCGGTCCTCCAGGGCCTGTTTCCACAGGTGTTTTCGCTGGTCTTCGTCGGGCTGGCCGTTTTCGCCGCGTTGAAAGATCGCCAGTCCGATCTTATTGAAGGCCGACGTCTTTTGCGAACGGGTATGGTAATTTCCATTGGCCTGTACGGCGGCGTCGTGCTGCTGACTGAAGTGTTTTTGAAAGCGCGGGGCGGACCCCCGTCGCTGATGCTCGAGCTGGTCAACTCCACCGTCATCCTGTGCCTGGTCGTATTCTTCGCTCTGCGGATACTGGGGCCGCGCGATGATCTGTTCTGGGAAAGAGCCTCCGAACCACGCGCGCCTACCGCGCCGGTTTCCGCGCCGGCCGCACCCGCCGCCGAAGATCCGCTCGAAGCGGAAATTGTCCCGCGTCTGACCGCGCTCATGCAGGGCGAAGCATTGTTTCGCGAGGAAGGTCTGACCATTCGCGTACTGGCCGGTCGCCTGGCAACTCCCGAATACCGCCTGCGTCGCGTGATCAATCGACGACTCGGGTATCGCAACTTCAACGATTACCTGAATCGTTACCGGGTAGAAGAAGCCTGCGCGCTCCTGGCCGACCCGGCGCAAAAATCGCCCGTGCTCAGGATCGCGATGGATCTGGGTTACGGTTCACTCGCCACGTTCAACCGGGCCTTCCGGACCGTGACGGGCAGCACCCCAACCGAGTATCGTGCCCGCGCTCTGGCCGCCGGTCAGGACGAAGCCGCGTCCGCCCCGGACGCGAAGGGAACCTGATCCGCATCGTCCGGGAGCGAGGGGATGAAGATCCGCATCTCCGTCTCCTTTCCGCGCGGGGTAAAACTGCCGGCCGGTCGCAGCGCGATAGGTCCCTGGTCTTCCAGAGATGGAGCCAGGTCGCCCGATACGAGAAAGGGCGCTCCCACCACTCTACATTGTTCGAGAATGCGCGCGGTCGAGTTGAGCACGTCCCCGATCAGGGCGATTTCGCGCTTCAGATCCCCGATTTCTCCGACCGCCATCGACCCCATGTGCAGGCCCGCGCGGAACCGCGGCAGGACCGCGAATTCGTCCAGGTATTCGGTCCTGTGTTCCTGGATCGTCGCCAGAAAACGATAATAAAAAAGTAAACAATTTTGATGCCGTGTGCCCTGCCGGGGCGACCAGGTGAGAATGACCTCATCACCCACGTATTTGTAAATTTCCGCGCCCGTATCCAGAATCGCGGGAGTCATATCGAGAAAAAATCGTTCGAGAAAACGTAAGTACCGTGCGTCGCCAATACGCTCGGCGATGCCCGTCGAATCGGCCAGATCCAGGAACATGACGATCCGCCTTTCGGTGCGCGGGCGGTGATACTGTCCGGTAATAAAATTAAAAAGCACGCGCTGGCCCAGCAGGCGGCCGTTCTGGTACATAAAATTCAACACAAAGGACGCGATCATCCCCAGCAATACGGACTGGAGCCAGACAGCGCGTGCCGCCGCGTCTTCCAGCGGGATCAATTCAAACCTTGTTTCCTGCATGATCGCCCGCCCGAGCGCGCGGCCGAACAGGATCAGGAAGAGATAGGCCAGGGTATTGACTGCCAGAACGAGGGCGAAGGAACGCCGGTGAAACCAGCGATGGGCGATTAATTCAACGAAAATCAGGGTGTAAAAACCGAGCAGAAAAAAGATCAAGCCGCCATCGACCAGCCCGTTGGCCACGCTGCCCCAGGTGACCGGGCCCAGGGTGCTCGCCTGGTAGGAGCTGACCGTGCTGCTGGCCAGGGCCCCGGCTGCGGTCAAGAGCGCTGTCATTCGAACGTTGCGGAGAAACCTGGCCCGGAAGACGAGACTTTTGCTGAAATGTTTCATGCGGAGAGGATCGCATAAATAACGTCATGATTCTCCGCATATAAATAAAAACCCGATCGATTTCGAAATCGATCGGGTTTTTTCGGATTCGCGCGGATTGACTGACCCAATCCGTTTATACTTCCCACATGCGATCGATCTGGCAGTCAAACAATATGAGTCAACCCACGCAGGCAGGAATTTTAACCGGTGCGCTTGTATTCGTGAAACTTTTGCTCCACGGGATTTTGATTTTTCGGTACGGCATCCATGTGGATGAATTGTATTTCATCGAATGCGCGCACAATTTCGCGGCCGGCTACGTGGATCACGGTCCCCTGGTCGTCTGGCTCACCTGGCTGTCCGGGCTGCTGTTCGGATACGACCTGCCCGGGCTGCGAGTTTTTTCAGTGCTGGCCGGGGGACTCGCACTGCTGGTGACTCTGCGTCTCGTGCGAGAATTCGGCGGCGGCCGGCTGGCGCTGGTGCTGACGGGCATGGCGATGATCCTCGCTCCCGCGTATCTGCGCATGAACAAGATCATGCACATTCCGGCCTTCGAAGTCCTGTTCTGGGGCCTCGGCGCCTGGATCGTCGTGCGTATCCTGAAAGACGCTGACTCCGGGGTGAGGCCCGCTCTTCGCGACTGGCTGCTTTTCGGGCTGGTGCTGGGACTCGGCCTGCTCACGAAAATTACGATCGTGCTCTGGGCGGGTGGTCTGTTGATCGGCCTGATCCTGACGGGCCGGGGCTTGCTCCTGCGTGACTGGCGTCCGTACGCGGGTGGGTGCCTGGCCCTGCTCATTTTCGCGCCGAATCTGATCTGGCAATATGCGCATGAATGGCCAACGATCGAATTCGCGCGAAATTTGCGGGATACCACTCTCGCGGCGATTCCGCGGTCTTTGTTTCTGCTCGGCCAGGTCCTGTACATCGGTCCGTTCGCGCTGCCGATCTGGGCTGGCGGTCTCGTGTGGCTGGTAAGCGCCGGCGGGCGGACGTATCGTTTTCTCGCGGTCCTGTTCGTCGTCGTGCTGGGCACGCTATTGCTCACCGGCGGCAAACCGTACTATGCGGCGGCGGTCTACCCGGCGTTCTGCGCCGCGGGCGGCGTGTTCTGGGAGGATCGCTGGCGCGTCGCGACCCGCCGCGCGAAAATCGCGCTCTCCGGCGCGGGGGGGGCCCTGACCGCAGTCGGTTTTTTCTTCGCCGTGCTCTCGCTGCCGATCCTGCCGCTCCCGGTAATGGACCGGGCCATCGGACACTTACTGGGCGCCATCATTAAACCCCAGGATTTGACGTTCGATTTGCATCTGGAATACGGCTGGCGTGAACTCGCCGGGGAAGCGGACCGCATCATGGGTGACATGCCTCCGGAGGACCGCGCCCGCACGGCGATTTTAACGCCGGCGTACGCCACCGCCTCCGCGTTCAACTTTTTCGGGAAGGCGCATCGTCTCCCGCGCGCCTACGCCCCGCACATGACCTATTATCTCTGGGGACCGCCGCCGGAACAGGCCGAAATCATTCTGGCGTACGGGTACGAACGCGAAGAGTTATTACAAATGTTCGGGACGGTCATCTTCGCGGGGACGGTCCGACATCCGCTGGCGGTTTCGAAATTCCAGAATTTAAATTTTTTCATCTGTCGCGATCGCCGTCGCCAATGGTCGGTTGTCTGGCCGCGCATGAAACGATTTCATTTCGCTGCCCTTCCATTGCGCCTGGATTAGTGCGGAAGGAGTTTGAAATGAACACACACATCGAAATCAGCGGATTGATATTTCTGTCCGGACTTTTAATTGGTTGCGCGACAACCAGAAAAAAATTCGCCGTTAACGCGGCACTTATGGGCGAACCGATCCGAACCACGGTGGACTCTTCCCTGGTACGCGAATTTATCGAAGGTAGTACGGAAGCCTCCGACTCCCCCCGGGTGCGCTTTTTACTGGAGAAATACAGGGACCGGCCGGTCGATAGCGCGACACTCAAGGAACTGGCCGACGAATCGTCGGTTGATTTTGGCGCCGCGTACTTCATCCACCGCGTCTGGGAAAACTCCGGGCAACGGGCCTTACAGAAACGTTTTTACGAAACCGTTCAAGAGATTCGCAACCCAAGCGCCCGGGTGCGTGTTCCCGGACGCGATCCGGTCGAACCTGAGTCGTATGTAATCCTGTTTGTGCCAGGCCTGCTCTATGAAAGCAAACCGGAAACGAAGGGGGACCTGGCGGGTCCGCGCCGGACGCTGAGCGAGGAAGGTTTTCGGACAGAACTCGTGAAGATCAAGGAAGCGGGAACGGTGGAAGAAAACGGCCGGATCATTGCCGACGCGATTCGTAAACACAGAACTTCGCGCGTGATTCTCGTGAGTACCAGCAAGGGCGGCCCCGATGTTGCCTTCGCTCTTGGAACAGCCTTAATGGCGCACGAAGCATCACACGTTCGTGCCTGGGTCAGTGTGGGCGGCGCACTGCACGGATCCCGTCTTGCCGACAAAACCAGACAGGGTCTTGAATACTGGCCCCTTCGGCTCTACGGTTTTTTCAAGGGAATCGACGTTCCGGCCCTGGTGCGCAGCATGACCATCGAGCAGAGCGAAACCCGGTTCCAGCGGCAGACCATTCCCGATCATATCTACATTTTGCACTACGTATCCGTTCCGTTTTCGGGCTCTGTGATCAAAGAGGTCCGCGAACCGTACGAGTACATGCGACAGTTCGGTCCGAACGACGGTATCGTACTGCTTCCCGAGCAAATACTGAAAAATGGCCATGTGGTCCTGGCGATTGGTTTCGATCACTGGTTCCGCGACCCGGAAATTGATCTTAAAACTCTGGCCCTGACGCGGCTGGTGTTTGAAAAAATAAATACCGTGGCGGAACTCGAACCCTGAAGTCGGCGCATGAGGCGCTGGCGCAGGTCCGGACGGTCCAGAGTGCCCAAAAAAAACCGATCAATTTCGAAATCGACGCGAAATTTTCAACTTTGATGAGAATCGGACCTTCCCGATCCGTATCATTACTCCGGTTCGTCCGGTGGTGTGTGCCGACCGCGACGCACAGGAGTTAGAAATGGATGTTTCACAATTTGCCCGCCAGGCCCTGGATGCCTGGCCCTTCGTTCTTCTGCAAGATGCCCTGCGCTACTTTTTGTTCGTCCTGCCGGCTTTTTTAATCGTCCGGGTCTGGAAAAGCCGGGAGTGGGAACACAGGCGGATACAGGCGAAGCCGGTGAAACGAGAACAGTTTTGGATGGAATTTCGTTATTCTGTTTCAACCATCGTAATTTTTTCCTTTGTCGGCACGGGAATTTTTATGGCGAAGAAAGCCGGATTCATGGCGATCTACGATGAGGTTCGGGAATACGGGCTGATGTATTTCCTGCTCAGCCCGCTGATTCTGATCCTGTTGCATGATGCGTACTTTTACTGGAGTCATCGGCTCCTGCACATCAAAACGGTATTCCGGCACGCGCATCTGGTCCATCACCGCTCGACGAGTCCTTCGCCCTGGGCGGCCTATTCCTTTCACCCGCTGGAGGCCCTGGTCCAGGCAGCTTTTTATCCGGTGACTCTGGCATTGCTACCGTTTCATCCCGCGGCCCTGTTCGTGTTTATCACGTACATGATTGCGCGTAACGTATGGGGACACCTGGGTTATGAACTCGCGCCCCGTTGGTTTACCCGGAGCCCGTGGTTGAACTGGAATACCGTGACCACCCATCATGATTTGCACCACGCGACGAGCAAAACCAACTTTGGCCTTTATTTTACCTGGTGGGACCGCTGGATGGAAACCGAACACCCACGGTACCGTGAACTTGTCGTGGAGTTAACCGGCCGCCATCGGGCGGAAACCCGGGACCATGGCAGTTTGACTCTCGAAACGGAAAGCGGAGCAAACCAATGAAAAATCTTCGCGACGTCCTGTCCTGGGTTCTCTGGCCCGGGCTCATCATTCTTTTTTGTTTCTTCGCAGATTGGGGTTTCAGCCTGGGTTACCCCAACGATCTGGTTTTTCTCGGTCTGGCGACCTTGAATCTGATTTTAATCGTCACCATGGAGCAGGTGTTGCCGCTCCGCAGGGAATGGAACGCGTTCAAGGATCGTCAGTCCATCAACGATATCGGACACTCGCTGATGGCGGGCGTGGTTGGCGCGAACATCGGGAATTTCCTGCGCACCCTCTTGCTGGGCGGTGCGGCTGCCTTGCTCGCGGACCGGGCCGGCGGCAATCTCTGGCCTGCCCACTGGCCGTTGTGGGGCCAGATGGTTCTTGCCGTTGCGCTCGTGGACTTCGTATTCTACTGGCAGCACCGGATGTTTCATTTCGTTCCGGCGCTCTGGCGCCTGCACGCCCTGCATCACAATCCGGAGCGAATGCATGTATTGAAGTCCGCGCGATTGCACGCGGGCGAGGTCGTAATCCGTTTCATTTTGATTTACGCTCCCCTGGCCCTGCTCGGAGCGCCGAAAACGGTGTTGCTCTGGTACGCGGTTCTCGATAACGCGATTGGCAATCTCGCGCATGCGAATTTGCGCCTGCGTTTTCCCGCCCTGGCGCACAGACTGTTCGTGACGCCGGGCGTTCATCACCTGCACCATGCGAAGGATCAGCGCCTCGGCAACGGGAATTTCAGCGGACTTTTACCCGTCTGGGACATCCTGTTCGGAACGTATTTTCACCCGGACGATTTCCCCGCCTACGACCCGGGAATCGCGAACAATCCGATTCCCGCGAATTTTCTAAAAGAGCTGGCCGCGCCCGTGTTCTGGGAGCGATTCCAGAGGACCCGGAGCGTTTAGCCCGGATTATGCATGAAATTCTGCATGAATTTTTATGCAATGCTGCGAAGCCAGGGATGGCGAAGCGCCGGCTGTTCGGCCACGGATGGCCGTACAGCCGGCCTGCGTAGGCCTGTGGGGCGCATCATATTTTCGTTTCATGCATAATCCGGGCTAGAAAATCCAGTGGAGCCAGTATTTTTCGAATAAGATTTTCCCGAGATGCCAGAGTCGGCCCGGTGCGCGCAGTCGGATTTCCGGTCGCGGTTCGGCGAAAAAATTCCCGCCGCCGTACCCGGCCCGACCGGCGCCGGTTTCGATGAAACACGCGCCGTGTCCGTTGAATTTGTGCTCTTGAGGAAGGCCCCGGATCAGCGCGGCGATATTCCGGGCGACGACCAGTGCCTGTTCGTGCGCGAAAACTCCCGCTTTCGGTAGCGGCTTGCCGATGGCGAGCGGGATCGACGTAACATCGCCGATCGCGAAAACACCGGGAACGTTCGTGGCCAGGGTTTCACGATCGACCGGAATCCAGCCGCCGGCGTCGGTGAGCCCGCTTGCGCGCACGACCGCGGGCGCCTGGTGGGGCGGCACGTACGCGAGCAGATCGAACGGTGCGGTGCTTCCGTTCGCGAATCGCAGTTGCCCGTTGCCCGGATCGACCGATTCGATCTGGTGTTCGGGATGATAGGTGATGCCCCGCTCGCGTAAGAGAGTTCGAACCGCCTCCGAGACATGCGGACCGGCCACGCCCATGGGCGCTGGTTCCGCCGCGAACAGATCGATCGAAACTGAATTGCGCCTGTTCTGTTTTGTTAGATAGTTTTCGATCAGCAGCGCGGTTTCGTACGGTGCGGCCGGACACTTGTAACCGGGCGCGGCCGTCAGAATCACCAGCCGGCCGGAATTGAAACCCGCAAGCGCCCTGCGCAGATCGTCCGCGCCGGCAAGCGAATAAAAATTGTGCCCCGCCTGGACCAGCCCCGGAATCGTTTCGGGTGCGAGCGCGGCGCCGAGGCTGATGATCATAAAGTCGGCCAGTATCTCCTGCCCGCCGCAGATTACACTTCGTCGCGCCGGATCGATGGTTTCGATTTCGCCGGTCATGATTTCGATCCCGTAGCGATTCAATCGATCGAGCGGTCGCTGAATCGCACCCGGTGAACGATGCCCGGTGATCAGCCAGAGCAGAGAGGGCGCGAAAAGATTGTCGCGTTCGCGGTTCACCAGGATGATCCGGTGTGACCGGCCCACCCGTTTGCGTAACTCGCGCGCGGCGATCACCCCGCCCGTACCCCCGCCCAGAATCAAAATCGTCTTTTTATTTTTCATCGTTTCGCTCCCGCTGCGATTAAAACACGAGCACGCGCTGCGCGCCGTCGGTCCATCCGGTCAATTCATCGAGCGTGCTGCGCCGCGTACCTTCGACGAGTTCGGCGTCCGCGATTCCGCGCGCGTCCATACAGGTTCCGCAAACCCCGATCTCGGCCCCGCGACGCCCCGCCGCTTTGAGCATGACTTCGATGTTGTAAAAACCCTGGGGGACTTTCTGGCCGGCCTTCGCGCAGGCGGCCGCGTCCCCGATCAGGAAAATTTTAACGCTGGCTCCCTCCTGCTTCGCGAGTGAACCTGCCAGACGCAGTCCGTTGTAACTTCGTTCCGTTCCGTATGGGGGATCATTGAGAATAAATAGTGTGTTCATATTTTATGGCGCCATGACTCGCGCATCCCTGCGCTCCCCATGTCGCCGTCTCCTTCATATTAGTGACGCTCGGACCTCCTGTCCTCGCTGCGGGTTGCTACTTCACGGCACCCGACCGCTTTGCGTTCGGGGCGGGCGCTGCCCGCCGCGCGACTTGCGTCGCACGTGCCGTATTGATTTATAGGGCGCCATGACTCGCGCATCCCTGCGCTCCCCATGTCGCCGTCTCCTTCGTATTAGTGACGCTCGGACCTCCTGTCCTCGCTGCGGGTTGCTACTCCACGGCACCCGACCGCTTTGCGTTCGGGGCGGGCTGTGCCCGCCGCGCGACTTGTGTCGCGCGTGCCGTATTGATTCATATGGCGCCATGACTCGCGAATTTTTGCGCTCCCCAACTGCTATTCCGGTTTCACGGCGATCAGGCCGAAATGGTACGGGGGCAAAATTCGCACAGGTTCGAGATTAAACCCTGCTGTGCGAAATAAATTCTCGATGAATTCCGGTCGCGGTCGAATCGATAGATCCGGTCCGCGCGGAGTCGCGATATCGGTTCGCCAGTGCACCGCTCCCGCTCGTGCGCCCGGCTTCAGGATGCGCCGCGTTTCCGCGAGAAGCGCCGCGGGTTCGCTGTGGTGCAGGATGTTGAACAATAGGACGTAATCGACGGAATCAACGGGGCAGCCAGTGCCCGTGGCGACGAAGTCGCGAAATTCGAAGGTAATATTGTGTAACCCCTCCTGCGTGGCGCGCAGGCGGGCGCGGTCGATGAGTTCTTGCTCAAGATCGATCGCGATCAGGCGACCGCCGATACGATGAGCAACGGGAAGCGTAAAAGTGCCGTATCCCGAACCGAATTCGAGCGCCGTCTCGATCGACGCGTCGATGCCCATTGCGTCGAGGATCAGGGAAACGTCGAACAGAGTTTCCCAGTATGTTTCTTCCGGCATTCCACTATCGCGTACTTTCATCTTCTTTCATAGGGCGACATGACTCGCACATCCTGTGCTCCCCATGTCGCCGTCTCCTTAGAAATCGGGACGCTCGGACTTCCTGTCCTCGCTGCGGGTTGGTAACCCACGGCACCGGTCCGCTACGCGTTCCGGGCGGGCTGAGCCCGCCGCGCGATTTGCATCGCGCGTGCCGTATTTTCTATAGGGCGACATGACTCGCACATCCTGTGCTCCCCATGTCGCCGTCTCCTTAGAA